>NZ_JBIFFR010000007.1:0-222819 GCF_043557275.1 Sulfitobacter sp. 1A13368
GGGAAGTGTGTTCACATGGGTCAATTCTCAGTGACAATTTATGGGGCTACCGGGTCAGTTCTCAGTGACAATCAACAGCTATGTCTAACCAAGGCTGGAGGTCGGCTTGGCGGGACCTTCCGGACCTTCGCTGCACTTGCATGATCTCCGCCGCATCTGCGAGGACTTTAATAATGGGCGGAGAGCCGCCGTTCGTCGCAAAACGCGCGAACGGCAGCTCTGCGGACAAAGCTGAGACAAGCATTTTTGCTTCAGTTGACCATTTCCGCCCTGCGAACTCTTGCTAAGCGCAAGATGCTGCGCCCGACCTTCAGGTAAACATCTTGGCCAACATCACTATGGCCATGCCCATCATCATCAGATTTTCGGACAGGCTCACAAATCCGAGAGGCACGTTCGAATTGCCGCCAACGCAGGCGCATTTTAACTCACGCTTGTCGATGTAGACGGCCTTGAACACGCTTACTGCGCCAACCGTGGCTATGAAGAGTGCGGCTGGGGCGGCAATTGAGGTTAGCAACATCCCGGTCATCAGCACGCCCGCCCCGGTTTCAACCCATGGATAAACGTAGGCATATGGCACCCATTTGCGTGCCAGCAGGTCGTAGTTGAGGAACATCGTCGTGAAGCTTTCAATATCACGCAGCTTCTGCATTCCCAATAGGATCATCGAGACTGAAATGAACCAACCGAGCGTCTGCCACGTGATCGCGCCGAGAAAGCCGATGGACAGAGCAAGCGCTGTCGCCGCAGCCACGGCAAAGAGATAGATCACGGGATTGTAGGTGGTCGACGCAGGGTCGTAGTCGGTAAGTTCTTGGCGCAGGGCGTCATAGCCGCCAATGCGCTTCCCTTCGATCCAGACTTGCGGGGTCGTGGGAACATCGTATTGCGCCTTGAACGCGTCGACTTCGGACCGCGCGCGGAACAGGCGGTCATCGACCTCGTAGCCCTTGCGCTCCAAAAGCCATCGCGCCTTCTGCCCTGACGGGCACAGGTGGTTTGGCAGGGCCATGCGGTAGAGCACGGCGGTTTTCCCTGTCGCGGATGCGGCTGGGTCAGCTGTTACGTCTGCGACATCGCGGGTGTCACATGGCATGATATGCTCCTTTATCTTAGGGTTTGGTGCGGGGCGTGCCAGGCGCTGCATCCCCGTTGGCTTCGATGTCTTCGATATATAGCTTCATCTCTTCGATCTCGCTGCGCTGTGCCTCGATGATCGCGTCGGCCAACTCGCGCACGCGCGGATCGGACAGGTTTGCGCGTTCGCTGGTCAGGATCGCGATTGAATGGTGCGGGATCATGGCTTTCATCCAAGCGGTGTCGCCTACCGTATCTTGCGACCGGACCAAGTAGACGCCGGCCGCAAAGGCGATGGCAGCCCCAGTGAAGATCGCAAAATTCGTCTTTCGATTGGAATACATGCCGAGCATGAAGGCGAGCATGATAATTGCCATTACCCCGCCCATATAGAGCGCCATCCACATCCGCGTCTGCGAGAAGAAGACATGGTCAAGGGCATAAGTGTTAAGATACATCAGGCCATACATCACGACCGTCGAGGTGCCGATCATCGCAAAGAACCGGCCATAGCCGCTGCTTGTGCTATCGTCGTGCTTATTCTTTGAATCCATTGTATTGCCCTCCTAAATTGCCAATGTGTGCCATCGTTTTATACCCATATGGGGTATATTATCCGATCGGCAACAAATCCCGAATGGAGCGACGCCTCATGAAGGCTAACAAGGAAAAGACGCTGGATCGCCTGGCGCGGCTCGAAGGACAAGTGCGCGGCATCGCGAAAATGGTTGAGGCCGACCGCTACTGCATGGACATCTTAGCACAGACTGCGGCAATCCGATCCGCCGTTCTGGGGGTCGAAAAGCTTGTGCTGGAGAACCACGCTCAGCATTGCGTCGAGGCTGCGATTGCCAGCGGCGACCCGGAAGAACAACGCGCCAAGTTTGACGAGTTGATTGGTCTTTTGCAAAAGGCGTCGAAGTAGGCGTTTCGGACCGAATGCCCATCGCGCTCTGGCACCGTAGCCAGCGCCTCTGACCTCTTCTCTGGGTCGGAACGCCAATCCGCCGCCCCGCACTTTAGGCCGGTTTCCGCCAGAAAACCGCAATCCTTCCAGCGCTGGACGCGTTGACAGGCTCTGCGACTTACGACACTGCTAACACCTATGCGTGCTCTGGAAGACATATCCAACCTCTGTCGCGTCCTTCTCGGCGTGGTTTTGGCCTGTGGTCTGTTGCTGCTGCCGCCCTCGTCGGTTCATGCCGAAAGCGGGATGCATGACAGCGCGCAGGCGGCGCATCACGCGGGTCATCAGATGACCACAGAGTCCGAACTGCATCCGGACGCAGCGGCCACGCCCGACCAAACAGAAATATCTGACAGTTTCGAAGGCGAGCCTTGCTGTGGTGGAATTTGCCTGACGGGAGCGCTGACCTCCTCGCAGGACGCCAAAATGACGGCTGTGCGATCCGTTGAATACACCAGCGTGTCCCATTCTGTCGCCTCTGGCCAACCCGCTGGTAAATTGCGTCCGCCTCGAGCCTGAGTTGATCCCGGCCGACTAACGGCCTTTGCATCCGCGGCGTCTGGCTGCGGGTAAGATCACCTTATTCTCAGGCAAAAAACCAATGAAATTACCACTGATTGCAGGGGCGATGTCCCTGACCCTTGGGGCTTGCGCCACGACGCTCCCCCCATTTCCAGACGTCACTGCCGCCTATGTGCAGCAGCCCACGCCTCTGCCCGAAGTCGCCGCGATGACCGCCGCCGACAACAGCACGCGCGGCAGTGCCACGACCGCCGAAGAGCAACCCTTTGCAGGCTACCGGCGTCGCGGCGTGGTGGAGCCGCTCGATTGGCGACGGTTGAACGCTGAACAGGCACCTATGCAAGGGATGGATATGCAGGGGATGAACCACTGATGCGTTGGAAATTGAAAACCGCCGCCGTCATTACACCACTGATCTTGGGCGCCTGCACGGCAACGGACCTGCCGGTGAGTTTCTCGGCCCGTGATGCTGGCTTTGCCACCGTGGAGGCACGCACCTCCAAGGCCATCGGCAAGCGCACCGTCTGGGCGCAGTCGCAGGCCGAGACCGTCGCGGCCTCCAAACAGGTCCGCGCCATGGTGCAGGGTAAAACGATCAGTGCCGAAACCGCTGTGCAGGTCGCGCTTTTGAACAACAAGGGGCTTCAGGCGTCCTATGCGCAGATCGGCCTCTCGGCGGCCGAAGCATGGCAGCAGTCCACGCCAGAAAACCCCGTCGTCTCCATCGGCTTGCTGGGCATCGGCGCGCCCGAGGTCGGGCTTTACCGTGCCTTGGAAAGCATGATCGCCGTGAACCTGCTGGACGCTCGCACCCGCAAACAGCGCATCGCCGCTGCCGAGGCGGAATTCCAGCACGCGCAGATGCAGGCGGTGAGCGACACGCTGGCACTGGCCAATGAAACGCGCGAGGCATGGATCAACGCGGTCGCCGCCTTTGAGGCGGTGGGCTACCTTAAACGTGCTGCCGTCACCACCGATGCGGCGGCGGAACTGGCGCAGCAGCTGGGCAAGACCGGCGCGCTCAACAAGGCCGCACAGGCCCGCGAGCAGGCGTTCAATGCCGAGATGGCCGGACAGCTGGCGCAGGCGCGGCTGGATGCGCAATTGGCCAAGGAACAGCTGACCCGGCTCATGGGGCTCTGGGGGCAGGACGTGGCCTATTATGTGCCCGATGCTCTGCCCCGCGTGCCCAATACGGTCAGCAGCCACAAGGGCATCGAACGGCTGGCGCTCGCCAATCGTGTTGATTTGGAAGTCGCCCGGCTGGGGTTGGCAGCAACGGCCAAGGCCTATGGTCTGACCGATGCCACCCGCACCCTGACCGACCTCGAAGTCATCGCTGGTGCCGAGGTCGAGCGTGAGGAAGAGGACGGGGAAGTCGAGACCAGTATCTCACCTCAGGTCGAGTTCGAGTTCGTCATCCCAATTTTCGACAGCGGCAAGGCGCGAATGCGCAAGGCCGAGCTTAGCTATCTTCAAGCCGCCAATGTGCTGGCCGAACGGGCGGTGAACGTCCGCTCCGAAGCCCGGGCGGCGGCCACGGCCTACCGCTCAAGCCACCAGATCGCACGGCACTACTCAGACGTGGTGCTGCCTTTGCGCCGCACCATCGATGAAGAGGCTCTGCTCAGCAACAACGGCATGATCACCAGCACCTTCGATCTGTTGAACGACGCCCGCGAAAAGATCGGAAGCCAGCTTGAGGCAGCCAATGCCAAGCGTGAGTTCTGGCTGGCCTCTGCCGGTCTGACCGCCGCGATCTACGGCGGTGGCAGCGGCGGCGGCGGTGCCGGCGGAGAGACACAGATCGCCGCCAGTGGCGGCGCAGGACATTGAGACAAGGAAGCAACCAGATGATTAACAGACGTCAACTGCTGGGGGCCGGCGCTGCGGGTGCAACGCTCGTGTCCTCCAAAGCATGGGGCCAGACCATGAATATGGGCCTGCCCGAGGCCGCCGAGATGGATTCGGCCCTCACCCAAGCGCCGACCCGTCCCACCAGTGGGCCGGACTATAACCCCGTGGTCACGCTCAACGGCTGGACCCTGCCGCACCGGATGAACAATGGCGTGAAGGAATTTCACCTCGTTGCCGAGCCGGTCGAGCGTGAACTTGCTGATGGTATGGTCGCGCGCCTCTGGGGCTACAACGGTCAGTCCACCGGTCCGACCATCGAAGCCGTCGAGGGCGACCGGGTGCGCATCTATGTTACCAACCGCCTGCCGGAACATACGACGGTGCATTGGCACGGGCTGATCCTGCCCTCGGGCATGGACGGTGTCGGCGGGCTGAGCCATCCGGGCATCCCGCCGGGCAAGACATTTATCTACGAGTTCGACCTGACCAAATCCGGCACCTTCATGTATCACCCGCATGGGGATGAGATGGTGCAGATGGCGATGGGCATGATGGGCATGTTCGTGGTCCATCCCAAAGACCCCGATTTCATGCGCGTTGATCGGGATTTCCTGATTATGCTGAACGCTTTCGACATCGATCCGGGCAGCTACATCCCGAAAATCATGACGATGACGGATTTTAACCTCTGGACATGGAACAGCCGCATCTTCCCGGACATTGACCCCCTGGTCGTCAACCATGGCGACAAGGTTCGCGTGCGCGTCGGCAATCTCACGATGACCAACCACCCGATCCACATGCATGGCTATGACTTCAAGGTCACCTGCACGGATGGCGGCTGGGTGCCGGAATCGGCGCAGTGGCCCGAGGTCTCCATCGACATTCCCGTCGGCGCCATGCGCGCCTATGAGTTCGTGGCCGAGCATCTGGGCGACTGGGCGATCCACTGTCACAAGTCGCACCACACGATGAACGCTATGGGCCACGACGTGCCCACGCTGATCGGCACCAACAGTTCCAACATGACACGTCAGGTCCGCCGCGTGCAGCCTGAGTTCATGCCCATGGGCACGGCGGGCATGGCGGATATGGGCGAAATGTCGATGCCGCTGCCCGACAACACCGTGCCGATGATGGCCGGCTGGGGGCCGCATGGACCCCTTGAAATGGGCGGCATGTTTTCGGTCGTGAAGGTGCGCGAAGGCATCGACGCGGACGACTACGAAGATCCCGGCTGGTATGAAAACCCTCCGGGCACCGAGGCGTATGAATGGACCGGGGAACTGCCGGACTTCGCGCAGAACCACAGCCCGAAAACCCAGATCACGCCGAAACCAACCTCCAAGGGCTAAGCGGCTCTTGGACTATAATCACCTCTAAAACCATACAGGAAACACCATGAACAAATTTCTTCTCTCAACCGCCCTCAGCCTTCTCATCACCGCTCCGGCCTATGCGGCAGGCACCCATGGCGGCGGTCACGCCGATGACGGCCATGGCGACATGCACAAGGAAATGGCCGCAGGCATGCCCGGCAAGGCCGAGGCGGTTGACCGCACGATCGAGGTGACCATGCGCGAAACCGACGACGGCGAGATGATCTTTGAACCCGCCGAGTTCGACATCAAAAAAGGCGAGACCATTCGCTTTGGCGTCACCAACAAAGGCGAGATCGAGCATGAGTTCGTAATCGACACGATGGAAGGCAATGCCGAGCACAAGGACGCCATGGCCAAGATGGACATGGAGCATGACGACCCGAACTCCGTTCGCCTTGATCCCGGCATGGAGGGCGAGGTGATCTGGACCTTCGCCAATGAAGGTTCCTTCGAGTTCGCCTGCCTGATCCCCGGCCATTACGAATCCGGCATGCATGGCCCGATCACCGTGAAGCAGTCTGATGAGGCCCCCGCGGCGCCCGCCGTCTACTCAACCGGCAAGATCAAGAAAGTCGACGCCAAGGGCAAGAAAGTGACCATCATTCACGGCCCGCTGGAAAACCTCGACATGCCGTCGATGACCATGGTGTTCAAAGCCGATGAGACGCTGATCGCCAATATGAAGGAAGGCCAGAACATCGAATTCGTGGCCGACCGTGTAAAAGGCAAGCTGACCGTCACAGCGATGAAGTAAGCGCCGACAGCAGGGCCGGTGAACTGGCTGGCCCTGCTCTTTCCACCAAACAATAAGGCAGTTCGAGTAATGAGATCGCGTGGAACCACCGCCCTTTGGGCCATCGCTGCACTGCAGGCAATTGTGGCAATCTTCTTTTCCGTCTGCTTCCTGCTGGACGCCATGGGAATGGAGCCTGACTTTCTGATTTGGCAAAGCCACGAGTATCAACAAACGATCTTGGCCATCGGCCTGAACCTCGGCGTGGCGCTTGGTTGGGTCGCCCTCAGGACCAGTCTGCAACGTGCGCGGCTGGCCGAAGATAAGATGCGCCGCTGCACCTCGGAGTTCTCGATGGTGATGACGCAACATTTCACGGATTGGCGGCTGACCCCCGCAGAGCGGGACGTCGCGGTCTTTTTGGTCAAAGGACTAAGCACCCGCGACATTGCGGAACTGCGCGGCACCTCAGAAGGGACAATCAAGGCGCAGACAAACGCGATTTATCGCAAGGCTGCCGTCACCGGGCGCACACAGTTGCTCAGCACCTTCATTGAAGATCTGATGGATGACGCATTGATGCCCGCGGAGGCCCTGCAAACTGTGGCTGTGAAGGGTTCGACTATAGGCGCTGCAACCAGAACAAACGCCGCCCCCGCTTAATCGCCTGAGGAAAAGCCCCCAACAAAGCAGGTTGCCCCTTCATGATCCAAGCAATTCTTCTATCAGTTCTGGTCGTCAGCATCTGCACGGCGATCCACTATTTCGTGCTCAAATGGGTTTCCGATACCATCGCGCAGCGCAAAAGAGCTGCGCATGGCCAGAACCTTGGCTTGGCCATCGGCGCAATCACAATCGCGCATGTCATCGAGGCTTTCATCTATACGCTGTTCTTCCTTTGGGCTGTGCAGGGTTTGCAAATCGGCGCGCTGAACGTCTCCGGCCCGGCGGGCAAGCCCACCACGATGATGGATTATTTCTATTTCTCGCTGGTCAACTTCACCACCTTAGGGCGGGGCGACTTGACCCCCGTGGGGCACCTGCGCTTCCTTACCGGGATAGAAGCATTTCACGGCTTTCTCATGATAACGGCGTCAGGAAGCTTCGTGCTACAGATCATGGGGGGACGCGCCCCCCTGTCGGACAAGGGATGACCCAAGTGGTTCGACTCATTCTCTTTCCCGATAGAGAGCGCATAGGCGGCCCACCTCCAACCCGTCATCGGCAGTTGGGATCGGCCCCGGCAGGACATACCTACACGCCTCGGACATCGGCGCGCCCTGTCCCCCGTGGCAGCATCAATCGCAATTTATCCCGATAAGGCATGACATGAACAGAAGACAATTCCTTGCCAGCGTCTCAGCCGCGACGGTCCTGCCACTGCCGGGCCTCGCTGGTCAAACGCCCCTGAAGCTGAGGGCCGAGGCCGTCACGCGTCAAATTCTTCCCGAAGGGGAAGGCGCCACCGCGATGCTGGGGTTCAACGGGTCGATGCCTGGGCCGGAACTCAGGGTGAAGCGCGGGGAGCGGGTCTCAATCGAGGTCAAGAACGGGCTCGAAGAGGGCACCGCCGTGCATTGGCACGGCATCCGGTTGGAAAACCGGATGGATGGCGTTCCGGTCCTGACGCAAGACCTGATTAACCCCGGTGACAGCAAGACCTACAGCTTCGTCCCGCCCGACGCGGGGACCTACTGGTATCATTCGCACTACATCTCGCAAGAGCAGGTGGCGCGGGGTCTGATGGGGCCGCTGATCGTCGAAGACGACGCCCCCCTCGATCTGGACCATGACATCACCGTGATCCTGTCCGATTGGATCATCGACGAAGATGGCAGCCTTGTTGATGAATTCACCGACATGCATAGCGTCGCACATGCGGGCTATATGGGCAATTTCGCCCGCGGCTTCCTATCGCTAAGCGAGGTGCGGCAAGGTGATCGCATCCGCCTGCGGCTGATCAATGCGGCGACCAACCGTATTTTCCCCCTAAGCATCTCTGGCGTCTCTGGTTCGGTTGTCGCCTTGGACGGCATGGCACTGAGCCAACCCCGCGCGGCCTCTGACCTCGTTCTGGCACCGGCCCAGCGGGCCGATCTGATCGTTGATGTCACCGGCCCGGTCGGCTTTGACATGCCCACGCGGCAGGAGCCTTACCGTCTGGCCGAATTGTCCATCTCCGGCGAGAATACGGATCGGCAATCTGGCCCTCTGCCGACACTGGCGGCACCGGACCGCCCGGCACCGGGCACCCCCTCCCAGCACCTGACGCTGACCATGATGGGCGGTGCCATGGGCGGTCGGCACGGCGGGGCCAATATCTGGTCCTTCAACGATGTCTCGGACCTGCCACAGGACCCCTTTGCCGCCATCGAACGCGGCGAAACGGTGCGGATCACCTTGGTTAATGAAACCGCCTTTTCACATGGCATTCATCTGCATGGGCACCACTTCTATGAGATGGCGCTTGACGGCCGCCTCGGCGATCTGCGCGATACAACCTTGGTCGCTGCCGGGGAAAGCCGCGATGTTCTCTGCGTCTTCGATAATCCGGGGCGCTGGTTGATCCATTGTCATATGTTGAGCCACGCCATCGGGGGAATGCGCACATGGGTAGAAGTCGCATGAAACGGATCGCTTTGATTTTCTGTGCCGTCGCATCTGCCGCGCAGGCCGATCACGAACTCGACGGCCGCGATCTCGTCGCGGGACGCGCGCTCTACGCCGAGAACTGCGCCGCCTGCCATGGCGCAGACCTCGAAGGACAGCCCGACTGGCGAACGCCAGACGAAGATGGTGTGCTGCCCGCGCCGCCGCATGATGCAACGGGGCATACTTGGCACCATGATAATACGCTGCTGTTCGACTACACCAAGCTCGGGGGCGAGGTTGCGCTGGCGTCCCGGGGCGTGAAGGGTTTCAACAGCGGCATGCCCGCCTTCGGTGAGGTAATCTCAGACGAAGATATTTGGACCATACTGGCTTATATCAGGTCGACCTGGCCACCGCGCTCAAAGGCTGCTCAGGCCAGCCGAAATCGACCCCATTGAGAGCCGGCAACTTTGCTGGGGCTCGGCCCCCAAACTGACACCGATAAGCAGTAGGGGCTAAAATGTGCCACCTAAACGACCAGAAAATGCGACCATTCGTCTAAGCCTCGGCATCGGACGAAAGAGAGCGCTTCGGTCATTCGCTGAAACCTTGTCGAACGACCGCTAAGGGCCGTCCTCTGCAAAGAATGCGATGCTGCGACTGCGAATAGCTTCAAGCTCGGCACGGTCACAACGGGCTCAAAGCGGACGTAGCGCTTCGAGGCTCAGAAACGCTCAGCCGTGGTGTAGCCGTCGAGAGATCGACGGATGTTGTTCAGAGGCTAAGAGCCTTCTCTGCCTCGCTGTGTTCAAAGGCATCTGCGAGAGATTTCAGATCTTCTCCACCAACACCGAATTGCCGCATGAGAGGTCTCCACCGGTTGGCGATGAGTGAGGCCATCGCACGCACCCGCTTGCGCGCCTCGTGCTCCGATAGATCGAAGAACTCCGCAGCGGCCACCGCAAGATCGAGTGACGCCTTAAATGGCCCTCCTTCTATGATCGCCGTCTCGAGATAGCGATGGCGTCCCGCTTGTGGGTTCACATCAAAGAGCGGAGAGAGCCGCCAAAGGCCGTTGTCGGCATAGATGAAGCCGTGGTTCTTCAGGTGATCATCCGTGTTGGTGACAAGGACGTTGAAGGCCATTCGTGCCCAAAGTTCATGCAGATCTGCCCGCCCAGCCTTACTGATCATCCGGATCGCCTCTGCAATCTCTGTATAGGAGCCTGGCTTCGCTCCGGATCGATTAAGAGCTGTGCGGGCTGAAAAATATGGGACACGCGCGCCCGCTCGCCGATCGAAGCGCCTGATCAGGGCCACTGGATGGTCCGAGTTTTCCAACATCAACTGAGCGTCTGGCGCGCGCAGGCCGCATTCCCGCGCCAACTGTAAGGTCGCGACCTCGATGCGCTCCACAGGGCTCTGGTCTCTCAAGGATGAGAACTTAGCAATCCAGAGCGCGTCGCGGTCTTGCACATTTACCTTGGGTCGGGCGCCGCCAATCGAGCCGCCAGCGCCTGCGATCAGGCGCAGATCCTCGCTCGACACCTCGCGTCGCTGCTCGCCCCTGACCGCAATGTTCCGGAGTGCGTCAAGCTGGTTGATGTTCGGCACCGGTGCGCGATGTCCACTGATGATCCCGCCGTCTTCTCCAGTGAAGCGGAGTGCACCCTGACGCGTGGTATCATCTAATAGGGTAAGCATGTCGAATTCACTGAGGTCCGCGCCGTGAACGCGCGCCATCAAGAGGCGCCCCCATGCATCAGGCGTTGCATCTTGAAGGACGGAAGGCAGGCTGTCGCGCTGATCGCCTGTGGATGCCTTAGACACATAGGAGGGCGTTAATCCGAGCGGCAGCTGAGGTGCGATCGCGAAGGCACGCGCATCGTTCAGCCATCTCTCGAAATATTGAAACTCGGAATGATGGCGGCGCGACCCTTGGGTGAACCGCAGCTTACCGACCGGCAAGAGTGCGCTTCCAAGACAGACATGGGTGACCTTCTGTTCCGGGGTGCCCGGGGCCATCAGAAGCCTACGCCTTCGTCATCATCATCAACGTCGGCCTCATGGCGGCTATCCGGAGCTCGTGCGCCGCCACGCTTTACATAGGATGTCCCCCGCTTAGGAATTGCGTCGAGTGCGAGGGACAGGCCCACAGCATCCTCTTCTATTCGCAGGATCTCCGCGAGGGCATCGGGCTCGCCGAGCGCCGCAAGCACCCCGGCCAGTTTCCCGATGCCCACGCCAGCATCGCCCCGCTCCAGACGCTGTATCGTCTTTTCTGACACGCCTGCGCGTTCGGCGAGATCGAGCATGGCAAGACGACGCGCGAGGCGCGCCTGCTTGATGTTACGGCCAAGGTCTACCAAAGCCCTCTGGGCACGAAGATTCGACATTACTGGTCTTATGTGGCTTATAAAAGATGATTAAAGGTCATATATGACCTATTAACCCGTGAACTTCAACTAACAAGGTCAAAGCTGGCCGATGCGCGGCGTATCGGTGCCAGATATGGACGAGTTCTTGCCGCTGTCGGCATCCGCACCGCCACTGCGGGTGGGGGTTTTTCCAGAGATCAATAACACTACGGCGCCGTGGGCAGGGTCTAATCTCCAAGCCTGTTCTTGGCTTCGGGAAGGTCTTTATCATAGACAAGGTTCCCGTCCTCATCGAGGCCAACTCCAAGCCCAAGGCGCCGCAGTCGTTCGAAAAACGCTTCCTCATCGGGCCCAGGCTGGCCCATCTTCTCTATAAACCATTCCTCCCACTCGGGGTCTGATTCATCCGGTATTGGGTCTGTCATCCCGGTGCTCCTACTCTGCTGAACCGAGTTTATCACAAAATTGACGCTAAAACCGGCCGGCGCTAAATCCGCCCGAGTGCCGTCTTAGCTAAGTTGGTTAAAGCGCTTGATTGTGGATCAAGGGTTCGCAAAATCGAGATTAACGGATGCCGCCCCCCCCTTCTGCGACATGAGTGCTACATTAGCTGTAATGCACAGGAGAGGGTATGTTGACGTGTCATTCGATGCGGCTGAGCCGCGGGACCCAAAAGATCATAACGCGAAAGAACGCCGACCATGCGATCTGGGTAAGGAGATAAAGGATGGTGCACGTCGCATCGAAGATTCTCGGAACAGTGAACGCGCCATATGGTGCGAACCTATCCGCTTGTCAGCTTGCCACCGCAATCTCTGACATTGAGGCCGCTCAGTCCTTCATGGGGCCGGCCTTCTCCTTCTTCTCTGAAGTCTCCCCGGATCTTCAGCTTTCCTTCGTGTCAGAGATGGGACTGCCCCATGATAAGGTGCGGCAGGTCGCGGAGCACTTTCAGACGCTTTGCCCGTTCCCGTTGGCACTCGCTAAGTAGGAGCGGGTCTTCGTCACAAGCAAAAGGACCCCCTGTAAAACGCGTGGTTCGGTATGAACTGCGACAGAACTGTGCTATGCTCTATAGTGTTCAGTGTGAACCTGGGCGACGGCTCAAAGGAGGGGCAATGGCTATTTTTGACATCATCGTGTCGATCGCGTCGGTTGTTCTGGCTGGCGTGGCCATCGCCTATATGGCCTACTTGGCTCGGGTGAGCGGCCGAGATCGTCCGCACGATCCTGAGCGCTTGCGTCGATTTATCGCGAACGCGCCATACAACCTCGACGGTGAAAGACATAGCCAGAAAAGATGATCGGCTTTCTTGCAACTAAACTCTCCTCGGACGTCATCGTGACTGCAGAGATATCTTCTGCTTTCGGTAGCTAATCCAAGCAAGAAAATTTCAGACTGAATAATGACCAGTCTCTTCCTGGCATTCGAGCGCCGCAAAGATCATTCGAGCCGAGTGGGGTTTGAAATAGGAACTTTACATGTTCCTTTTGCGGTAGTGGCCTTCAACTCAATAGGCGCCGCAAGGAAACAAAAAGGCATTGTGGCGGCTGGATGACGTAAAATGAGACACGTTGGAAACAATCCATCAATAACCTTATCAGTTAGTCAAATTTCATTAGATAGAAGCTCAGACATGTCCTCGTTGCCGCCTCGGACGCCACTGCAATCGATATCAGCTGTGAGCCTGACTGACCGTCTTGTGCGTGAGTAGCTTCACACTCGCGGTCTGGGCGCCCCTGTAGCGGGCGGCCTTAAACTGACCTTCACCAATCAGACCCTATACTGCACTGCGGCACACCAAACTGGACCTCGCTCGCATCTCTTTTATGAAAAGTGACACCAACCGTAGCATCTTCCGTAACGCTTTGAAGATCGGAACATGGTCCAGTGAAACGTGTGGCCGCGCTGTTCGGCATCTTAAGATGCTTATGCGCCAGGTTCTTCGCCGGCGTTTTTTGCACCGTCTTTATGGCCAAACAACGCGGCACCATCATGGGCATTATCTGAGGTTTCAAACTCAAGGCTCGAGTGGGTAATGCCGAAGTCATCTTCGAGCTTTGTCTTGAGCGCCCGTTTTACTGTTTCAAGATCCGCCCAATCTCGGCTCACCAACACCACATGACAATCAAGCGCCACTTCATGCTCCTGCATCTGCCAGAGATGAACGTGATGCACATCCCCGACGCCCTCGACGCTGGTCATGGCCTTTACAACCGCCCCTGCATCCATGTCAGGCGGGCTGCCCAACATCAGCATACGAATCGGGCCGCCGATTTCAGTGAGTGCCAGATAGAGGATATAGACCGCGATACCGATGGTGATCGCCGGATCAACCCAGCGAAGGTCGTAAAGGATGATGAGCGTGCCGCCGATAATCACCGCGACCGAGGCCAGCGCATCGGACAGGTTGTGCAAAAACAACGCCCTAATATTCACGCTGCCCTTCTGCATCGAGTAGGTCAGAAGCGCCGTCAACGTATCGACGACAAGCGCGACCCCGCCCAGAATGACCACCGTCCAACCCGCCACCGCAGGCGGATCGATCATGCGCATCCCGCCTTCGTAGATCAGATATATCCCGACAAGAATGAGCGTGGTGTAGTTAATCAGAGCCGCAATGATTTCGATCCGGCCATAGCCGAAGGTCATCCGCGCATCTGCCGGACGCCGTGCGATCTTGCGGGCAACAAAGGCAATGACCAATGAGGCCATGTCCGAAAAATTGTGCAGCGCGTCGGCGATAAGGGCGAGCGACCCCGCAAAGACACCGCCTACGATCTGCGCCACCGTCAGAAGGGCATTTGCCCAGATGGCCAGTGATACTCTGCGGTCCCCGCTTTCGGGGTCAATATGGGCGTGATCATGTGCCATGTGTGCTTCCTACCGGTTTAGGGTCAGAACCGCTGCGTTTTAGGCAGCCTCGTAGTGTGTGAACACCTCGCTGCTGCCATCACGGACAATCAGATAGACGTCATATGCATCGCGTTCGTTCTCCGGTCCCATCCCCGGCGAGCCATAGGGCATCCCCGGCACGGCGAGACCGATGGCATCTGGGCGCTCGGCCAGCAGTTTACGGATGTCGGCGGGCGGGACGTGACCTTCGATCATATAGCCCTCGATCTTTCCAGTGTGGCAGGAGGCCATACTTTGCGGGATGCCGTTGTCTTGCTTGTATTTGATCAAGAGCGTTCCCAAGCTGCGTTCGGTCGTTACGGCAAAGCCCTCGTTCTCCAGAATTTCGATCCAAGCCGAACAGCAGCCGCAGTTGGGGTCTTTCATCACGTGGATGGCGGGCTTTACTTCGGCCCATGCCGCAAATGGTGCGGCGGCGGCAAAACTTACAGAACAGGCCAGCAGACTACGTCGTGTGAGGGTCATGTGAAGTCCTTCCAAAGGTTCAAACTGTCGTTTCATTTGTCGTATGTGTTGTAGGGTGGCGGCCAGGTTCGGCCACCCGCTCAGCGGTGGTTGGCCGGAAAAACAGCAGCCGGAGGGCGTTAAGCGTTACCAGAACAGTTGCCCCGGTATCCGCCAAGATCGCGATCCAGAGGCCAGTGATGCCAAGCACGGTGGTGACAAGGAACACGGCTTTCAGCCCGAGCGCGATGGCGATGTTCTGCCGGATATTGCCCATCGCTGCGCGGGCAAGACGGATTTGGCCAGGCACGTCTGTCACCCGATCACGCAGGATCGCCGCATCGGCGGTCTCGAGCGCTACATCGGTGCCGGAGCCCATTGCGACGCCCACATGGGCCGCCGCGAGCGCGGGGGCGTCATTGATGCCGTCGCCGATCATCATGACCTTCGCCTCAGCCGTGAGGTTTTGAATGGCCGCGACCTTATCTTCGGGCATCAGCTCGGCGCGGTGCTCGATGCCCAGCCCCACTGCGATGGCCGAGGCCGTGCGCCGGTTGTCCCCGGTGAGCATCACCGGGGAAATACCCAAAGCATTCAATTGCGCCACCGCCTCCGCCGCATCGGCGCGGGGTTCATCGCGCAGGGCGATAAGACCGTGGGCCACATCGCCGCGCAGCACGATCACCACGGTTTTGCCCTGCGCTTCGAGCGTCTCGACTTGGGTGCGCAATGTCTCTGACAGCGCCCCGCGTTCTGCCGCCAAACGGGGGGAGCCAACGTAGATGGTCGCCCCTGCGATCACCGCCTCGGCCCCTTTTCCAGGTAAGGCACGTGATTGTGTCGCGGGGGCAGGATCGATCCCGCGTGTTTCAGCCGCGCCGCAAATTGCTTGGCCGAGCGGGTGGCTCGCGCCGTTCTCAACCCCTGCGGCAAGGGCCAGAAGGTCAGCTTCATTCCCCACCAGCACCTGCACATCGGTCACCCGCGGCTTGCCGTGGGTCAGCGTTCCGGTCTTGTCAAAGGCCACATGGGTGACCCGCGCCGCCGCTTCGATCACTGCGCCGCCCTTCATCAGCAACCCGTTGCGCGCCCCGGTGGACAGAGCCGAGGTGATCGACGCAGGCACCGAGATCACCAGCGCGCAGGGGCAGCCGATCAGCAGCAAAGCCAACGCTCGATACACCCATTCGCCCCAAGCTCCCCCGAAGGCGAGCGGCGGCACCACGGCCACCAAAACGGCCATGCCGACCACGGCGGGCATGTAGACGCGGCTGAACCGATCAATGAAGCGTTCGGTCGGTGCGCGGGCGCTTTCGGCCTCTTCCACCAGCCGCACAATGCGGGCGATGGTGTTGTCCGCCGCAGCCTTGGTAACGCGGACGCGGAGCAGCGCTTCTGTGTTGATCGATCCGGCAAAAACATCCGCGCCCAGCTCCTTAAGGCGCGGCACGCTCTCGCCGGTTACGGGGCTTTCGTCCACGCCCGAGGTGCCGCTGACCACTTCGCCGTCACAGGGCACCCGATCCCCGGGGCGCACCTGCACAATCTGGCCGACGCTGAGCGCCTCTACCGCCACCTCCCGCGTCTTGTTGCCCACCTCAAGCCGCGCCGTTTTCGGCATCAGCTTGGTCAGCGCACGGATGCTGTTACGCGCCTTCCCGGCAGAGACACCCTCCAGCAATTCGCCCACGGCAAAGAGAAAGACCACCAGCGCGGCCTCTTCCGGCTCTCCGATCACGAGCGCGCCACTGGCGGCGATGGTCATCAGCATTTCGATGGTAAAGGGCATGCCCACCCGCGCCATTGCAAAAGCCCGGCGGGCGACGGGGATAAGCCCGATCAGCGTGGCGATGACAAAGGCCCAATGCGAAACCTCAGCCGGCAGGACAAGCCGCGATGCCCATGCCGCTGCGAGCAACGCGCCGCTGCCGAGGACCAAGCGGCCTTTCATGGTTTGATACCAAGCGGGATCTGCTGTCTCTTCGGGCGCAGTGTCCTGAGGCACGGCCCCTGCCCCACCGATCACCGCATCGTCCGGCAGGATGAAACCGCCCTTGGGCCTCTCTGCCTTTGTCCCCTTCGGTGAGATGCCAAAACCAATGCCGCGCACGGCTTTCTCGATACGCTCGGGCGAAGTCTCACCCTCATCCAGCGTTAGGCGCAGCCGTTCGGACATCAGCGCGACATCTACATCCGCGACCCCCGGCAAGCGCTCCACCGCGCCGCGCACCTTGGCCGCGCAGGCGCCGCAGTCCATCCCCGTGACGCGCCATTCCCGTTGTGCGGTGTTTCCGTCCGCCATCTCTGTTTCCAATCCGATTCACAGTCAGGAGCAGAGATACGACCTACAGCAACTGTAGCTTCAAGCGCTTTTTGAAAATTTTTTTTAGCCCAGCCAAACGTCAAGAAACAGCATAAGCACCAGCCCAATCGCCAAACCGAGCGTCGCCTTGTTCTGATGCCCGCTGCGATGGGTTTCGGGAATGATCTCATGGCTGATAACGTAAAGCATCGCCCCAGCGGCAAAGGCCAGCCCCCAAGGCAACAACGGCTCAGACAGTGCGATGATCCCGGCGCCGAGCAGACCGCCGATTGGTTCAACCATCCCGGTGAGGGCCGCAATGCCCCATGCGCGGCCTTTGGAGTAACCTTCGCCTAAGAGCGCCACCGCCACTGCGAGCCCTTCGGGTGCATTTTGCAACCCAATACCAAGCGCCAGTGGCATGCCGCCCGACAGCCCATCCGCGCCGAAGCCCACACCAACGGCCAGACCTTCGGGGAAATTGTGGATCGTGATCGCAATGATGAAAAGCCACACCCGTCGAAGCGATGCCGCCGCTGGCCCCTCTCGGCCCGTCCTGAAGTGTTCATGCGGCAGAAGCTCGTTCATGAGTGCCACAGCCCCCATGCCAAGCAAGATCGCCACACAGACGATCGCGGCAGGCGCGGCCTCGCTGTCAAACCGCAGACCTGCTGCATCCAGTGCCGGGATGATGAGCGAAAAGAAAGACGCCGCCAGCATCACCCCTGCGGCAAAACCCAACGACAGGTCGCGCGTTGCCCGCGACGGGGTGCGCCCAAAGAGCACCGGCACGGCCCCCACTGCGGTCATAGCCCCCGCAGCCAGACTGCCGAGAAATCCAAGCATCAGAGGTGACATCGTCTCCAAGGGGAATCCTTCCTCAACATTTGCTATGTGCAGCCGTGGACGACGTAGTCCGCCGGGCCAGTCGGCCAAGCCTATGGGAAGGATTGTGCCCCGTCCACTTGCGCCAAACTACCGAGCAACCTACAGAGACTATAGGTTATAGGAGGCTCAGACATGCTTGCCATCGGCACACTCGCAAAGCGCACTGGCACCAAAGTGCAGACGATCCGGTATTACGAGCAGATCGGCCTTATGCCTAAACCCGGCCGAACCGAAGGCGGACAGCGGCGCTATGGCGATGCCGAGTTGGACCGTCTCTCCTTCATCCGTCATTCCCGCCAGTTGGGCTTTTCGCTGGAGGCGATCCGAGAGTTGCTGGACCTCTCTGACACGCCCGACCGGTCCTGCGCTGATGTGGATGCCATTGCCCAAAGGCAACTTCGTGAGGTCGAGGCACGACTTGTGCGGCTCGAAGCCCTCCGCGTCGAATTGCAGCGCATGATCGGGGCGTGCAATGCGGATCGGGTGGCCGATTGTCGCATCCTTGAGGTGCTGCGCGACCATGAGGAATGTCTCGCCGACCACGGGGCCACCGCCTGATGCCCGCTGCCCTGCTCTATCCGCTTGCGGCATTGGCTGAGATCGTCGGGTGTTTCGCGGTCTGGGCGTGGTGGCGCGGCGCATCGCCGCTTTGGCTGGTGCCGGGGCTGCTGAGCTTGGCGCTGTTTGCGGGGCTGTTGGCCTTGGTAGAAGCTGGGTTCGCCGGGCGCGCTTTTGCGGCCTATGGCGGTATCTATATCGCGGCTTCGCTGGTGTGGATGTGGGCTGTAGAAGGGCAGCGGCCTGATCTTTGGGATGCTGCCGGGGCGGGCCTCTGTATTCTTGGCGCAACGGTGATTATTCTCGCGCCCCGCGCCGGATAGGCTGCCGACCCTTCTGAAAGGACCGGCAGCCATAAGGTTTAGCTGGCGTCTTTGAATTCGTCGTATTCGCCAAGCACCTGAACGGTCACCGTCACCTCGGTCTTGTCACGGTTGCGCCAGAACCAGCCGTGCTGACCTGCGAAACCGGCGGTGATTTCGCCTTCTTCCCCGATTTTGGCGGCAGACTTATGCACCATCACCTCGCGGGTCTCGCTAATTCATTGTTCCTTTTCCTCTCATGCCGTGCGGGGCGTGTAAGCTTCGTTGCTCGTGAGTAGCAATCTGCACCAAACCGTCTTCATCAGTGAGGCAACTCATCGCGTTCGCCAGAAATGCAGCTGCGTGCTCAATGATTGAAGCATCCCTAATAGTCTCGAGCTGCTCATCATTCAGATGCCAGACGTCAAGCGACTGAGGGCGCTCCCCCTCCCCTTGCAATCAAATCTACCTCGATATCTTTCTGTGGCGAATAATTCTCGTTAGTCATAGCAGTTTCCTTTCTTGTAGCCAGAACATTGGGTCGAAGTGGGTTTCGAAAAATCATTTGTTTGATTGCCCGGTAGCTTGCCAGCGCAGATGTTACCCGCGCGGCCCGGGAGCCGCATTCTCAGGCAGCAGCAGTTCGACCGACCAATTGGTTGCCGCATCAAGCGGAGGCCGCCTACAGTCTCTCAGACGAAGCTTCCCGCCCAAAGGCTTGGCAAACTGTTTGAAACGTCGGATCAAGTGCGCCGATGACTTCTTTTCTCCAAGTTCTCCCTTGAGCGCATCGATCGTGTCGAACACTCCGGGAGCGTTTTCGACGATCTCTCCCTGTTTGAACCGAGCAAATCCGTTCTCGACCAGAGAGATAGAAATTGCGGCGTCTATCCGGTCCCCTTTCAGCTCATTCCACGAGATCAACTCGTCCACAGGAAGACCAGGGATCGGAATATTGGAGACCAGAATGACACGCTTACGGTAGGGAGCATGGGCCAGTCGAAGACGCTCGACCAATTGGCGCGTGGCGAGTTCGCGTGACTGTAATTGCACCCGGCGGATTCTGTGGTCTGGATGGCAGGGCACTTTCACCGCCATGCCGCTACCGTCTGCCATTTCGTAGGGCAGTTCAACCAAGGGCAGCCGCTGCCCTCCCTTCATATCCATCGGCACGAAGTTCAGCGGTTCCCCATGTGTATCTCCCCACAGTGCGCGTCCCTGATCCTCCAGCGTCGAGACAGGCAACTCTTGACGACCAAGAACGATCACTGCGGAGTAGTCCTTGTAGCGGTTCGATCCCAACGACCTCCCTCCGAGCCAGAGCCATCGTGCCCCATGTAGCTTGGTGCCAAGCATGATCTGGTTGATCTCGGTCTCACTTTTCGAACTGAAATCATGGCCTGCGTCCTCGAAGAATTTCTGCACAACCGTTCTGGTTGCACCTACAAGCACGCCTGTGTTCTTCGCGAGGCGATCACGCAGCACTTCTCTCGCGATTACCCTTCTGCCCCCCTCGCGGTGGCTTTCGCTGTTCAGCAGTGCCGAGATGGACATCTGGTGATCGTGGACCTGCACGACATGGGCTCGAGGCCGCAGGGTCAGTTCATGCTCTGCTCGAGTATCACAGCCGAGAGCGGCCAAGATCTCGGTGTCTGCATCGGCATCGAGAACCAGCATAGGTTCCTTGTGCCGCAGCGGCTGCTTACGCATCACGCGCAGCACCTCTTTTTCACCATCTGTAAATAGGCGAAGCCGCTCGCACTCGGTCAGGCCCAAACGCTTTGCCTCGGCCAAAACTTTCCAGACCGCTGCGAAGCGTGAAACCTTCCGATGCGCCTGAGCGGCCTTCTCCAGTATTCTTTTCTGGGTCAGGGGGTCCTGGTCGGGGCGAATGTCAGAAGCGGGTGCCTGGCCCTTGTGCTCAAGCTCAGCAAAAGCAGTGAAATCGCCTGCAGAATAAGGCAATGCCAACGGGCTCTCCCCAGCACAAAGCTTCCCGACGACTTGCGCTGCCGCTTTTAGTAGATCCGCATGATCTGCGGCGCCTGACGTCGGAAGAAATGTCCGGGGGGCCTTGAAGGCGATGGGATCGATGTCTCGGATCCAAAGGAAGCTCTTCCAGAAGGTCTCGTCCAAGACCCTAAGTGTCGGATCTACACCTGGTTGCTTCGGCAGGGCGAAGTATGCGGTCGCAAGGAAGTGGCAGGCCGCATCCACTCTGAATTGGCCAAGATAGGCGCATTCTTCGAAGTGGGGGCATCGTGCAACTGTGCCATCCTCCAACTTCCTTTCGCAAAAATGCTCCTTTGCAGAGAGCCCAATTCGATTTGCTTGCTCGACCAGCTCAGCCTTGGCGCACATCGGACCATTTCCGTCAGGTCTCGGTGCAGACCTGCCGCGAATGGTTTGGGCAGAAAGGCCAAGGCACTCCGCTTCGCGTGTCGCCTCCGCAGCCAAGGCAAGCGTCGGCACATGGAAGGCCACGTTCCCAAGTTGCCCCTCAGATGCACGTTCGGCCATAAGCTCTCGCTCAAGTGTGCTTTTTCCGGCCCCGGGGCTGGCCCGGACGATGACACTGGGCACACCTTCGCCTTCGGATGCCTCGCGCAAGGTTCGGTTGGCCAGTGTCAACGCCGACCTCAACATTGGGCGCGCCTCAGATGCCGGGGTGAAAGTCGTCGGGCGACATGCGTGAGCCACGCGATAGGCACCAGAATTGCAGAACCGACCTGAGCTATCACGGGCCGGCAGGTTTCGATTTGTCAAAGTCATCACTCTCATCCTGTTGGTTCAGGAGGGAGGTGAGACCGGTTCGGAAGATCGAGAAGAAATTGGTTGGTTTCGGAAAGAAGGTGTCATCCCGGTAGTAAATACCTCTTAACGGAGTGACACTTTTCCTTCGCAAACCTCATTGACTTCGGATGCCGTTCCTCCGGGACCGCATAGCTCTTTTTTGCTTCGGAAATTTCCGAGAAAGCCGTGCGGAACCTAATTCCTCCATGACCCAATGGAGGAACATCATGAAAAAGCCTGTCTATTACACCGCCAACGAAGTCGCCGAGATCTTCAATCGGGACCCGCATACCATCAGAGATTGGATCAATCACGGCTGCCCGACACCGGAAGGTCTTGTGAGGCTTCAAGCCGCGAAGCTCGGCAAATCGTGGACGATCAAGGACGAGTGGCTGGCGATCTTCGAGCTTCGAGTCCGGCCTGACCCTGTGAGGCCGAACCTCGAACTCGAAATCCCCCGCGGACCTGAAAGGGAAACTCCATGACACTCGATCAAATACTGCGCGATTACCTCGAAACCAGCGGTGAAAGCATGCGCGCGCTTTCTCTCCGCGCAGGGCTGAGCCCGAAAGCCGTCAGCGACATCCTGAACATTCCCGGTCTTCGGCCGCGCCACTCGACACTTTCGGCGCTATCTGCAGCTACCGGGATGGATCTGTTTGGAGCGCAAGCGATTTCCTGTGTGACCTATGCCGACCTGATCGAAAAAGCCCGACGCCAAGGAAAAAATAGTTTGGTTTCAAAACTACGTTGGTTGTGTCGACATGCTGGGTGGGCCCCCGAACTGAAACAAGTGTGCAAGCAGGATGTAATTGACTTTTTCGACAGTAATGAGCCTGCACGGTTCAACCTGAGCAAAGGAAGCTATGCAACCTACCGCTCGGCACTGGTAAACGCCGCTGGGCGCGACCAGCCGCGGGAGCGCAAGCGCTCTATCAATGATATAGCCGGGCACTATCAGAGAGCTTATAAAGCCATTCAAGATAGTGACCTCCCATGCTCGGCAAAATACGCCTGCGGCCCGTTTTTCGTCTTTCTCCACGACGGAGGAATTGCCCCGGACGAGATCACCACCGCGACCCTCGCGGCTTTTTACAACTACCGCGTCGAGACATCCTCAAAGAGCGCTGCACGGTGCGAAAAGCAGGTTCGCGAGATTTCAACACTGCTGAGCCACCTCGCGTCTGAACCAAAGTTGGCGCACCTCGAATTTGCGACCGCTTGCCACCCCTTTGACGACGCACGGGACAAATTTGGTGTCGATGACGCGATACTTGCGCCACTAATGGAAGAATTCGACACCAGAGTGGCTCCCTGGGCACAGGGGAAGGCCTCTCGCGATGGACTGTCCCGGGCCGAGTTCATTGCGCGAATGGATCAACAAGAGGCTACCGGCGAAATCAGCGACAAGAAGGCCAAGTTGCGCACCAAACGGCAGGAGAAAGCCGGAAGGCCCGGTCAGTCCACTAAACAGGACGCCCCAAGCCGGTCGGAGTTGTTGCGCCAAGCGGGTTTCCTGGTCGGCAAACACACTTGGAAAGCCGAAACCTTAAAGACACGGCGCGGATACATTAAGTCGCTGGCTAAAGCTGTTGCTTCGTCGGCTGACGTCGTGCCCGAGACCATCGAAGAGCTCACCGATCCGGAATTCCTCGACGTCGCGGCGGAGACCCTGAGCGAAGTCAACCAAGCCGATTTTCCGAGTGCTTACGTCACAAGCGTTCTCAAGACGGCGCGCAAGATCGCCCGGGACTATCTGAACCGGCCGCCGGAGGACCTAAGTGAAATCGATGATACGATCGCGCTGCATAAGGTGAACTATCAGGGCATCGCACCGCGGAACATGTCCAAGCTCAGGCTGTTTAACGAAACCCGCATTCAGCAGACCATCGACCTGAGTGCGATGCTGCTTGCGGACATAGACGCATCGATCAAGGCGAAGCGTAAAGCCTGCCAGAAAAAGAACGGAGTGCTCCCACCGCCTGCCGAGGTGCTCGACCCTGACCTCGGTCGAGATATCATGGCCACCTTGGCCCACGATATCTTGCTGGCAAGAGCCCCTCGCAGTGCCAATGTTCTGCGTGCGCGTCTCGATTGGATCGCGTGGTCTGATGGCCGCGCTCGTATCGTAGTGCCCGCTTCGGAAGTGAAGATGCGGAGTGCAGGTGATGCTGATTTGGCAGTTCAGCTGGGCACGACGGCGAGCAGGCTCCTGAAAACGTATTTAGAGATCGTGCGCCCAACGATGCTGGCACCATTCCAGAAGAAAAACCCATATCTCTTTCCCGGACAGGGAAAGACGAACGCTGACGGCTACTACTCAGGCCTTCTGCATCGGGTGACAAAGAGGTTGCACCAAAAAGTCGGCGTTCGCATCAATCCGCATCTCTATCGCCACCTGATCGGCTGGATCTGGCTGAAAGACAGCCTCGATAACTTGCCCAAGGTGCAACGCCTGCTTGGGCATAAGAAATTGCAGACGACAATCAATCACTATGCCGAGCTCGACGAGAGCCTCGTTTTTGACGAATGGCTCGCGCGACTGGACAGACGCCCCGCCGCCTGAGGGCGCGAGGCAACCAAAGGAAAGCTTCAAGACATGAATGAACACCTCGCTCTATTGGCCCGTATTCGCTGCGCCGGCCCCGGTTCCTCCCCCCCGGGGCAGGACGACCTCAAGCGCCATCTCAGCGGCAGGCTGCAACAGATCGGAGCGCCTGCATTGATGGAGTTTGCTTACGTCCAAAAGGTGGCGGCTGAGGCCTGGGGCGCTGAACGCTGCGCCCATTTTGCCAATGTTCTGCGCGAAGCGCGGGTGACCCCAAAGTCGCCTCGTCGGACCTCATGGCAAACGGCAAGAATGCGCCTTTCCGACCTTCCCGATCAATGGCAACCAACCCTCGCTGAACGTATCGAGACTTCAGAAGCTGGCGTCCGCAAGAAGGGACAGGTTCTCTGGAGTGCCGCGCATACACAGAACGTCATCCGCGCGTTGAGCGGATGGGTTACGTATTGCAGAGCGCAGGATCTTCCGATGTCGCCAACCGGTGGAACGCTCGAGGGCTACGCAAGGGTAGTGACTCAAAAGGCTTCGGTAAGAACGGCGTCAGATTACATCAGCCGCATACTTACAGGGATCAAGCTCGTCATGCCGGAATTCTCCTCGCAAGCCTGCGAGTTTGTGGCCTGCGATTGGCGTGAACGCGCGGCAGAAGCCGGCTCCACGACGAAAACAGGCGCCCAACTCGTTGGTGCTTCGCGGATCTATGATCTTGGCTTCGACCTTATGCAGCAAGCCCGGTCCCGTCATCTTCGCGGCCTGCATGCCGCGAAGGATTTTCGGAACGGCATCCTTCTGAGTGTCGCGGTTGCATTGCCACAACGTGCCCGGGCACTGTCCGCGCTTGCGTTCGACCGGACCATCGATATTCCATGTGAGGGAATGGTGCACATTCACCTCCCGGCCCGCATGCTGAAGTTGCCTGAGGGTCAGAAAGCGGGAGCCCCGTTTGATCGAACCCTATCCAGTCAAAAGCTCGCGTCTGCACTGGAGGAATACAGGCATTCCTATCGCCCACTGTTTGACGATGGAGCCTCTCTATTTCCGTCCATGCACGCGCGTGGCGCAGCAATCAGCGAGGCTCAGATCGGTCGGCTTACAGGCGATTTGACAGAGCGCGCTTTCGGTGTGCGTGTCTCAGTCCATCGGCTCCGTGACAATGTCGCCACTGAAGCCAGCGAGCACCTCGCATCAGGCGGGCGTGCCGCCACGGCCTTGCTCGGCCAACGCGACGAGCAAACGGCCCAGCGGCACTACGATCACTCCACAGGGCTGGCGTCCGCTCAGGAATTCGTTGACATGATCGAGCGACAACGTAGCTTTGAAGTCGAGCTTGATCTGTGACGACAAGGCGACAGCGATGGCACATACCGCTGTCTTTCGCCGGAAATTCCCTTATTTCCGAAGGGTGTTGAAAACGCCCAACCATCATCCGCACGGGATGGACGCTGGGCGTTTTCAACATTTTCCCGCCCTCGCCGAAATTTCCACAGCATCCTGAACACGGCTCGCTCTGACCTCAACAAGAGTTCGGACTGCCAACTATCAGCCCGAGGGTATGGGCGCTCGTCTTTTCCAGCGCTTGGCAAGAGGCACCCCGAAAAAACCGTTTCGCGTTTCCCAAAAAGTTCCAATTTCCCGTCTACCCAAACGGGCAAGCCACAAAAGGAACGAAACCATGACCACTTACATCGAACTTGAATGCATCGAACCCACGGAACTTAAGAGGATTGTTGGCGACCCGAAAGCATCCGCGGCGCTGAACTCCAACTACAGGGATGCCGAAGCCTGCCGTCAAGTTCTACTCGGCAAACAGGAAGCGCAGGAAGTAATGCGGGGAATGTCGACGAGCGAGGCAATTACGATCGCGCTTGCCTTCGGGCGTGATGACCTTCTGCCAATGTCCCATCGTGACTTCCGTTCGGCCTGGCGCCGCATCGACAATCGGCAGCGCCAACTGGTGGATGTCGCGGCAAGGGCGAAGTGGACGACGCAATACGAGAGTCCGGCCTGCAGCGGGTAACCTACACTTCCGGCGAGCCGAACCTCTCTGTTCACTTCCGTCAATTGGTGTGGAGGGCGGCTGGCCGCAATCCAGTCCAGCCTTTCCTAACTGCGCATTGCGAAATTGGTTGATCTCACAAAGGTCATAAGCGTTATCTACAGGCAAACGTCAAGTTAGCACTCGGATTGGGCCGAAACGTTGTTGCGAACGGCCCTTTCCGGAACTTCGTAGCAGTAGCAGCCAAGGTCAGCAGTGCGCTATGAGCGTCGGCATACAATGGGTGGGGCTCGCGGACCGATATCGCTCCGGGTGTGCCCAGCTTTCCCGCTTCGGCGCTCATTTATCGGACCTGTAATGGGCCATGAACATGGCCACGCAGCCTTCCATCAGACCAGGCGCCTCGGTCTGCTTATCGAGGAAGAACTTTGGCCAGAAGTAGAAGTTCTTCACCAGGGCGAGCAGCTGACTGGACACGAGGACCGGGTCGCTTTTGCGCAGTGTGCCGGCCTCCATTGCCTGCGCGACCAGTTGCGTTACAGGGTGATCATGTGCCGCGGTCTCCGCGAAAAACCAGCGTGATTGGTCGAGGTCCACGGGCTACTGCTTGAGAGACAGAAACTGCGATATCAATTCGCCTGCGTAGAGCGCGCTGAAGCGGCGCATGCGGATATAGAGTGGAACGGCAACAAGACCAAACACCAGTAGCGCCAGATGCCATTTCATCAATCCGCCGAGTAGAAGGATCAAGAGAGAGGTCAGCAGTGATCCTGCGACCATGCCGCGACAGAGGCCATAGGTGCGTGTAAAGGCGTCCAGCCTCCGGGTTCGGCCCTCCGCGTTCAATTGCGAGTAGATCTCTCGTGCTGTTGAAAACCAGGTATCATGGCTGAGGTCAGCGCCGGATGCATTCGTCCTGGCTCGGAGAACTTGTTCGAAGCGAGCCCACTGATCCGGGCTAACCGGCCTTCGGGTCGGACTGAAGAGCAGGGAGCTCCGCCCCACCCCAAGGCGGTCTTCCAGTGCCTCGATGCCGTTCCCGAACATATGGACGACATGCCCCACCACGAAGGAGACGATCAGGAAAATGCCGAACTCGCCGAGCTCTACTCCTTCTGTGCTGAGCACCGCAGCCAGCTCCGGGACGAGGAGAGACGCTGCCAGAGTGGGGAGGGCACCCGGGATGATGACAGCGACGAACTCGTAGGCGTCGAAGCTCATCGGACAGCCTCCCGAGCAGAAACCCGGAGTTCGTCAGCGCCGACGATGATCATCACGGCCGGTCGTTCTTCCGTGGCGAGGTCAGATGCCAAGGCGTCCATCTGCTTGCGATCTACCGGGCTGGGGTCGGCCGCAGCTCCATCCGGATGGGTGTGCCATTCGCCGAGGTAGGTGATCTGATGCATGACTTTTCCCCTTGCTTCATCTACGGCTTCGGAGAGGCCGCGAACTCCTCGCTCGAAGGCCCGCGGCGTCCCGTAGCTGTCGTCAGGCGCTGGAAGGCCGAGAGAGACCTCGATCCGCTTCCGACGATGGTCGACCACCCCGAGAAGGACTCCGCCTGTCTCGTTCGGAAGTGCTGTTGCACGGAGCTCTCTGAGCTGTTGATGGACCGCCCCCGAACAGCGGATGCGCCATCCTTGATGGGCGACCTCATGCATGCCGGGATTCACGGACGCTGTTACGATGCTCAAGGAACCGTCGGGGTGGAGCGAACCGATCATCAGATGGGATGCCGGAACGCGAAGTGCGCGGCCTATTGCGCCGGCCGCCGCGGCAGACAGCAGCGCGGCGTCGGAGGAGGAGATCCGACTCGTCACCGATCTGCACTGCCCGCTTGAGACTACAGCCTCGCTCGGAGCCCTGAGATGATGCCTCAGCGCGGGGTTGAGGATGACCTCTCTGTAGTATCTGACCTCCAGCGCGGCGAGATCCTCATGCCGCTTCTGATCCTCGACCATTACCACGACGGCGTCGCCACTCGGATTGTAGAAGGCACTGATCCCGCGACCGCGTTCCTCAGTATCTGACAGGATACGGCTCGCGCCCACTGATGCGGTCAGATCGAGTGCGAGGTCCGAGGTCGTGATGGCACCGACAAGATCCTCGCTCATGCCGCCCTCGCTAAGCTGCTCGGCGTAGTAGGCAGGGTGGATGTCTGGGCGAATATGATGAAGCTCAGAGGCGAGCACCTTCGCCTTCAGGGCTCCGACTTGGTCTTCGCGAAGGATGTGCCTGGCGAGGTTGTGGGGCCGCAGGCGGTCGTCATCGGCAATAACGAGTTCGGAGAAGGCACCCTCTCGAACGAGGCTGTCGAGAACCTGGCAGCCGATCGCTCCGGCGCCGAACGCAATCACCCGACCGCCAACTGCTTCGCGCCCGGCCCAGGTTTGGGCTGTGGCTCGATCGAAAGACAGGGACAGGTTCGCTGGCGTGAGGGACACCGCCTCAAGTTGGTCCGGCCTTGCCTCTCCCTCCGGAATTCGAAGTGTGTAGCCGCCGCCGGCGGCATCCATCGGAGGCCAGAGCAAGCCCAGAGCTTCACCGATTTCGCCGATCGATTGATGTGCCAGCAGGCAGAAGCTCTCAATGCGGTCGGTGATGACGTTGTGAGCGAGAACGCGGATCAGGAGGTGGGACTGGTGAATTCGCTCCGAGTTTGCGTCGGTCAGAAGCCGACGGACGTGACCCTTTAGATGCTCGAGGAGGTCAAACTCCACGTTTGAGAACGCCAGGTTCAGATGCCCGAGATGCCGTGGCGGATGCCACATTGCCCCGAGGTTCTCGACCCGGATGCCCAGCGTCAGCCCGAGGAAGGGTCTCCAGGCCCGGCCTTCGCCAGGCGGCGGCTTCGCCCTATCGTATTCTCGAGCTGCCCAGACTCTGGCATCATCTTCGGTTTCGGTGAGAGCGAGGAACAGCGGAGGCCCATCTACGGCATCCATCTCTTGCACGAGATGCGAGGACATGAAGACCGTATCAGCCGGGGGCAGAAACGCGGGGTCGCGGAACTGCATTTCGTCGTCCATCTGCCCCGTTCCCGCGCGCCGGAACCATGAATAGATGCGCCGGACGATTTCGGCACCGTTGTAGTCGGCGCAGGCATCAGCCCACGGTCGGTCATCTATGCAAAGCGCGATGCTGCCGGAGGTCGGCGCCTCTACGGGAAGGCCGAATGTGTGAGGCGTGGCCGGGAAATCTGCTCGGAGGGGAACGACGAGGGGGGAGGTGTCATCTTGAAACAGAACCACCAGCTGCTCGGAAGGAAGGACCTCGAAGGCGGGCTCTTGAGGGGAGCCGGTCTTGACGGCCAGACTGACGACTTCCATCCCGCTTTCCAGCCGACGCGTTTCATCGATGCGAACTTCCCGCCCACCAAGCTTCGCGACAAAGCGCACGAGAGACTGGGCAAGCCGATGATGGAGCGTCTTAGGGTCGACCGCCTCTCCGCCCAGGGCTTGGCCGTCAGCGTATTCTGGGGGAACCGCGCCGTCCATGTCTCACCCTGCACGCATGGGTTTTGAAGTGGAGCTCGAACCGGCGGACGCGGGACTCGAGAGACCAAGCGCCGCGCCGGTTGCGGTGATGTTGATCGTAAGGGGCTTCTTCGGATCGTCCATCGTCACTTCGAACTGTCCCTTCCGGCTGTTCTGGAGGGGCTTGTAGTAGGCCGCAGCCTGACGGTGCGGCGGCTGGTCATTGTCCTTCGCCGACCCCTTCGTGGGGATCGGGGCGCTCGGCGAAACTATGAAGGAACGTTCCTGACCTTGCTCTTCCAATAACCAGGCGACCTTCTCGACAGGCATGGTCTTGTCGGTCCCGCGATCGTTGCAATTAAGGGCTTTGTAAGAGCAGTGGTGGAAGAGCTTGAGGACGTCCCATTCGAGGCGCTCGTCGTTCTTGTGCCGCTGTGTGCTCTGAACGATCCGGCTCAAAGTGTCCGAGTTGATGTCGGAGCCGAGGAGCATGCGCGTGTCGCGGCCGCCCTCGCGGAGGATCGCTTGGAGCACGATCGAATCCTCGTTGCGAATCACCTCTCCATTCTCGTCCTGAACCCAGCTGAGAGGACAGTGGACGAAGAAATCGGCCTGGGCGCTTCCGGTCAGCTCGAAGCCCGGCACACTCTCTCCGGCGTTGACGATGCAGTGAGAGCGTTCGACCAAGGAGATCCCGTTCTTTCGCAACCAGCCCTCAAGCGCCTTAGGGGTGGAGAATATCTTAATGCCCTCCCCCTCCTTGAGCCGGTGCTTCGCCTCCTTCTGCAACGCAATCGCCGCCGGTTCCTCCAGGTTCGGTTCGAGGACGGCCGCCGCGGGCACCCAGAGCTCGTCGAACTTGATCCGGTCCTTCGACTGATAGCTTGAATGGTGAGAGAGCCAGAAGGCCTCGTCCGCTCCGAAGCAGTGGTCCTTGTCAAGGTGGGTGAAGCACAGGACCGAAAGCTCGTTCTTCCCACCCTGCCGAAGGTCGCGTCGGATCTCGTCGGCAAGGTCGATCGTGACCTCCGACTTCTCAGATTTTCCCATGTCAGCGAAGTCGAAAAGGATGCGCTGACCGTCAGCCAAATTCAGTCGGGTCGAATCGGCGTTGCCGAGAGGGAAGAAAGTGATCGCCGCGCTCATATGGACCTCGTGAAATTTATCCTACAATACCACACGATGTGGGTATGGGGGGCGGAGATCACAAGGTAATGTGTAAAGTTTCTTCTGTTCGAGCTTGCATCGATCCAGGAAGTCTGTTGGCGGCTGCCAACCTCGAGCCTCAGTTGACAGGGGCACAGGTTGCTCAATCGAGAGCTCATAGCTCTACAATGCAAGCGCCTCGTGCAGCGCCTGTGACGCGCGACGCCCATGATCCTCATATGCCGGCGTAGCCGAGAAAGGAGTGCGTGCGGGGCACCGAATAACGGTGTCCAGAAACGGGGCAGGTAACTGGAAGCACATCGGCGGTCGAGGTTCCGAAGTCGGATCTGGAAACGAAAGACCGAGGATACGGGCTTGCTATGGCATGGCGCGAACATCGGCCATCGTCAGCAGACGCCCCACGCCCTACAGTCCCGAACAATCAGCAGCCTAATAGGCAGCTATTGAGGCCAAAGACGCGCGCGGAGCCACTGCTGCCGTTCGAGCATTGCGGGGCGAACGGCATGTGTGGATGGCTCCTACATAGCAAGACATTTTTGATCTGATTTGTGCATTTGTCAGAAGCAGTCATGTGTCAGGCCTGTTTGCGCGGTTTTGACCGCTGGCCCTGATGGGTTCCGCAAGCCAAGTTCCTATCAGCTTTGCGGGCTATTATGCCCGCGCCATTCGGCGGAGTGTCTTGGCTTTGGCGGCAGACTTATGCACCATCATCTCGCGGGTCTTGCTAACTCGTTGTTCCTTTCGTCTCAGGCTACGGTGCGTAGGCTGTAGGGTTCGTTGCGGGTAAGCACTGCCCAGACGATCCGGGCGGTCTTGTTGGCCATGGCGACGGTTGCGACACGCGCAGGTTTGCGTTCAAGCAAGGATGTAAGCCATTTGCTGGCTCGCTCGGGATGGGATCGTGTTTGTCGAACGAGTGATGTCATACCAACGACAAGCAATGATCGCAGATACTGGTCACCCATCTTGGTGATCCTCCCCAACTTCTCTTTACCGCCGCTGGATTTGTTGGCAGGCGTTAAACCCAGCCATGCTGCGAACTCCCGGCCGTTTTTGAATTGGTGACCATCTCCAATGCTGGCGATGATCGCAGAAGCCGTTACCGCGCCGACGCCGGGTATAGTGCGCAGCAAACGGACACGCGCATCTTCTTTGGCCACTTGCTTGAGGCGCTCTTCATACCATCGGACCCGCTTATGCAGAGCCATGAGCTGTTCTGAAAGGTTGCGGATCACCTCGTTGGCGATGTCTGGCAAGTCGAGCACTTCACCAAGAGTGATGTCCTCAGCAAATCCAATCACACGGGCCAGCCCTTTAGGAATGAATATGCCGAACTCCGCGACCAGACCACGCAGATTGTTGATGAGTTGCGTTCTTTGGCGCACCAAAAGGTCACGCGCCCGATGTAGCGACAACAGGGATTGCTGCTCGACTGTTTTGGTCGCAACAAACCGCATGGTGGGTCGGGTCACTGCCTCGCAAATTGCTTCGGCGTCAATGGCATCAGACTTACCGCGTTTGACATATGGCTTCACATACATCGGCGGAATCAGTCGAACCTCGTGACCAAGAGCTGTCAGTTCACGGGCCCAATGATGCGCACTGCTGCACGACTCCATGCCAATCAGGCACGGATCCAGTTTTGCAAAGAACGGCAGACATTGCGCTCGTCGCAGCGGCTTGTTGAACACGACTTCTTCGCTCGCGGTGATCCCATGGACTTGGAAAACGTTCTTGGCCAGATCAACGCCGATTGTGGTAGCTTGCATGGGGTGGCTCCTCTCATAAGCAGATTTTGACACCTGCACTATGGCGCATTGCGACGCCGGTTGAAGCAGGAGCCATCCACCCCATCAGCTCTCCGCCCTTCATCCCAAAGGTCTTCGCAAGCGCAGCGAAAACCGAGCGCCCGCAGCGAACGGTAGGAAGATCCGCACAGCAGACCTTGGCGCAAAGCGCAGCGAACATCCGCAATCCGCCCTCTCTGCAGGGGGAGTTCACGGGCCCATTCCTGCCGTTCAAGAGGGACGTCACGCTGCAATGCCGTATTCACCAGACCTGCCATTCGAAACCCGGCGCCAATTTCCGACTGTCCGAGTTCCTACAAAGCCACAACTTGATAGAGGCGCCGTATGTCGGCGGACGGATCAATGCGATTGAGATTAGCTACCGTCGGGAGCGTGTCCATTTTCTGATCAGAATTGAACATATTGAGCGCACCTCACTCGTTTACCCAATTCAAGGTGGACATATGTGTTTCTACTATGTTCTACTTTTTTCTCGGTTAAGGTGAAACTCAGCAGGGGCACTCACCTCCATCGACATTTTTTTAGAGATCACAGCTTTCAATTGGAATTCATCTATAGGTTGACACATGGGTAAGAATATCTGCATCTTTTCGGATGGAACTGGCCAGATGGGTGGTGCCAGGCCAGACCAGCGGCTCTCAAATGTCTACAAGATGTATCGCGCAATGCGCCCGGGCCCGGATTCACCCATTAGCCCTAAAGATCAAGTAGCTTTCTATGATCCAGGCTTAGGAACAGGAGAAAGCGGCGGGATCTTCATTCGTATCAAGCCGATCCTGGAAAGCGCGGTCGGAACTGGCTTAGATCACAACATTGTCGATTGCTACGAGCAGATAATCGCACACTACGAACCAGGCGACCGTATCCTTCTTATTGGGTTCTCAAGGGGAGCCTACACGGTCAGAGCGGTGGCAAACGTTATGAACCTCTGCGGTGTCCCAACGCAGATGCCCGATGGTTCGCCGGTTCCGCGCCACGGCCCCGGTCTGCGCAAGATCGCCAAGGATGCTGTGAAATTCGTGTATAACCACGGCGCGGGAAAACCCCGCGGAAAAGACCCTTACTTCCAGAACCGTGAAGAGCTCGGCAGACGGTTTCGCACGAAATATTCAAGCTTTCCTCTCGAAGGCAAAGACAATCAAGGCAACGTTCAGCCTACTTTCATCGGGGTCTTCGACACGGTTGCATCACTCCGAACCGCAGTCGTTCGCACACTGGTCTGGGGCGTCACCTTTGCGGCCGGGGTTACTTTAGTTGCTGGCATTGCATTGGAGTGGTCCTTGCTTCTGCTCATCCCTGTCGGCGTTTTATTCAGTGCGCTTCTTTGGCAGCTTAGCTCACTGCTGCTCGATAACTTTAAATATTTCTCGGACGATCACGATCGCAAACTGAAGCTCTGGCGCCCAATGGATTGGCCGCAAATTCTCAAGACGGGGCATTTCGCGGCTTGGAACAAGCGCAACTACGACAAGTGGCTGGATCCAGACGTTCAACACGCCCGCCACGCTATGGCGATCGACGAAGATCGTGCCGATTTTCCAAGGGTTGGATGGGCTTCCAGGGCAGCTGCCATCGAAACCAAAGATCGAGAGCCGAAGTGGCTCAAGCAGGTCTGGTTTCCGGGGTGTCACAGCGACATTGGCGGAAGCTATCCCGAGGCCGAGTCGCGCCTGAGTGATATCGCCCTGGATTGGATGGTCGAAGAGTTGAACGAATGTGTGCCTTCGATTCAGATCAACGAAAATGTCCTGAATCGCGCACCTGATCCTCTGGGTTTGCAGCACCGCGAAGACGCTATCGTGGCATTTGGACCTTTTCGCATCCTCTGGAAGAAGGGAATTCGCGCAATTGGTGACGATTTTCCTATCCATCCCTCAGTCGAAGCGCGCATGCGAGCAAAGACCGTAGCCCAGTGCGGGGATGTCAAACCTTATCGGCCGGTTCAATTGAAAGGGCGGCGTGATTTGGAGTGCTTTTATGAGGATTAAAAAAGTTCCTGGTCAAACCGTTAGTGCCAAATAACAGGTAACGACGGCCCGAGCCATGCGGCAAAGCAATTCCCAAAACCGGACGCTGCCGATTGTCCACGAATTATGGATCTTGGCTGCGGGTCAGTTTAGCAAAAGGTGGACGGATGTATTGGAAAGGGTTTTCGTTTATGGGTTGTAAAGCGTAATAGGTAGGTCATGCCGATTGCAATCACACCAGTCGCAGAGAAGGGTTGTTGGTCCGGGTCCACTTGGACGATCGACCACGAGGGTGAACTTGCGGAATTGATTGCACGTGTTGCCATTGGGCAGTCCAGAACTGTGGAACGCATTCTAAAAGCCACTGGTGATTTGCCAGCAGGATATCCAAAGGGCGGCTTTCAAGGCGCCAGGACGCTACTGACTGTTGGAAACGGAGATAAAACATATCACCGAGATGGTTGGGTATTTCAGGTCATCGCTTGGATCGCCGCCCATCGTTTCGATGAAGACGCCCTTATCCGGTCACCTCAAATGATTAAAGCTGACAAAGGCTTGGACGGGCTCATGATCGAGTTCGATGACAACGGCATTGCACAGGTTGTCATCTGTGAAGAGAAAGCGACCGAACATCCGAGACAGAAGATCAAATCTCAGGTCTGGCCAGAGTTTGAACAGTTCGAGACGGGTGCTCGCGACAATGAGCTTGTTGCGTCCGTCACGTCTTTGTTGGAGAAATCGGACGATGCAGATCCGGACCGAACCGTTGCCGATATCCTGTGGAACGAAAAACGTGCCTATCGTGTGGCCGTGACAGTTGGTGATAAGCATGCATCAGAAAAAGGGCGCAAACGCCTATTTGCAGGATACGAAAAAAGGGTGTTGGGCGACGTTGAGCGGCGCCGTGCGGAAACCTTGGTCTTAGAAGATGTGCGTGAATGGCTGGACAAAATAGCTGAGATGGCGCTTGCCGCAATTGAGGACGCGGAGGCCGACAGCCTTGTATGATCCCACGACAGCAGCGCTTATTCGATCCACACCAGAACTTGATGATCTGGATACTGAGGCATTGCCCGATCAGCTCGCACGCGCTTTCGCAGAAATTGTATCGGCGCGGGTGATGCTGCGTGAGGGCGACGAGGATCTCGCCTCGCTCAGTGAAACCACCAGCTTCGCGCGCCGGCTGGCGCAAACAAATGAAGCATTGGTCGCAATCAATCCTGATCGGGAGAACCGGGCTGCTGCAGGCTTTGTTGCCGCGAGCGCTTACCAGTTGCTGTATCAGGCACAGGCGCTGAAAGAACCGGAGCCGCCCGCATCGTTCATCACACCTGACGGTATTAGCCCTGAGATTTCAGCGATGCTGCTCTTTCTGGTTGCTGAAGCATCAGCCGATGCTGCAGAGGTCGCAGCAGCCATGCGGGTTCCAAGCGGTAACAGGCTTCAGTCAGAACTGATTCTTCATTTGATCATGCTGGCAAAGGGTCAAGTTGGTCGAATTCGAAACCGAAAACGGCCTCCACAGGACGACCTTGTCACTGGTTCGGGTGGCGAACGCGCAAATGCCGCACTCTATTACCGGATTTTGCGCGGTATTCGGGCGCTTGCGTTCGTGCTTCAGGGACGACGCATGAGGGGGCTGGTGGATCCAATTGAAGTTTTCACTGAAGTCAAGGATTTGGCAGCACCTGGTGCAGAAGAATTCGCCGATGAATATCCTGATGGCGTGGTCGCTGTATTCCCAGGGCCATTTCACTTGGCAAGTCTTCTGATTGCAGCGGGTTCAGCACTTCTTGGCGGCGCTGTTGTTAAATTGCCGCCTCCCGAGGGGGTGGATGGGGACCGATGGGCTAAGGCGATGAAAACGGTTTCTGAGACGCGTCCGTATCTTTGGCGCAATCACAGAGATGCCGTCGAGCAAGGTTATCTGGAAATAGGAACGTCCTCAGCGATAGGGTTCCCAACCGGGGCGGGTAAGTCAACCACAGCCCAACTAAAGATCCATGCAACGCTATTGTCCGGTCGCAAAGCGGTGTTCCTTGCCCCTACTCATGCACTCGTGGATCAAACAACGCGAGACCTACGCGATGCCTTCCCTCGGGCAACTGTCCGCGGCGAACGCACGGACGAGTTTGGGTTTTCGAGCCAGGGAGAAGACCTACCCGACGTCATGGTCATGACGCCGGAAGCCTGTCTGCTTTCAAGCCACATGGAGCCAGAGCGATTTGACGATGTCGGCTTGCTGATTTTCGACGAATGCCATCTTATGCATCCCAGCACAGATGGGGATCGTCGGGCCATTGATGCCATGCTCTGCATCTTGGGCTTCACCCGCGTCGCACCTGATGCTGATATCGTTCTCTTGTCAGCAATGATGAAAAACACGGATGAGCTCAGCGGCTGGCTTGAAGAACTTACGGGTAGAAAATCATTGCCTCTCGACAATGCATGGAAACCAACTCGCCAACTCAGGGGCTGTGTTGTCTATGACGCCAACAGATACGCAAATCTTCAAAACTTTCTGAAAGCGGAACGTCGCAAAAAGCCAACAGGGGGAGTGCCGGTCGCGGTCAAGCGCAAGCTCACGGCTACCCCAAGAGGTTTCTTTAGTGTTAAGCAGACTTGGGCGTCTCAAATTCGCAGTGACTACACGCTGGTCCCGCTCCTTGATACCGCGCTTGAGTTCTCAACCAACAAGTTTTGGAAGCTTACACCTAATTCCGGGATTGTCGCGTCGTCCATAGCTGTCGCTGCTGCGCGGGCTGGCTTGAGAACTCTTGTCTTCTCGCAATCTATTCCAAACGCGTTTTCGATCTCAGAGAAAGCACGCATGGCACTTGACGATTGTGCTGTCGAACTGACCGAGAATGAGCAGCGGTTCTATGAAGTTTCTGCCGATGAAATGGGTGGCGCTGACCAACTCTATTTGACGCTCGAGAACGGAAAGCTTGTGTCGCAGGCGGCCACGCATCACGGCCAGTTGCTTCCAGAGGAGCGGCAGCTCGCAGAAGCACTGTATAAGCGCGATGGTGCTCTATCTGTCCTCGCTGCAACTCCAACACTTGGCCAAGGTATGAACCTGCCAGCAGATTTAGTCATCATCGCAGAAGATAGCCAATACGATGCTGCATCGGGACGCAAAGACCTTTTGGAAGCTGAAGATCTTCTCAATGCCGCTGGTCGCGCGGGTCGAGCTGGTGAGAGCGCGACAGGCATTGTCTTGGTTGTCCCAGGGCAAGTTGTTCCGTTGGATGATACCGAGAACAAGATTGGTGGAAGATGGACACGCCTCCGGGCGATATTTGGTCAGTCCGATCAATGCCTTATTTTGGACGATCCGTTTACGGCATTGATGGATCGCATTCATGACAAAGCTTCAGACATTGGAGATCTGGAACGATATGTTGTCGCGCGGCTCGCGGAGACCGATCAAAGTGAAGACGGTGTTCTCGATGTGCGGCTTGGCCTATCGAGAAGCTTCGCAGCTTATCGCAAACGTCAGGATGCTGAAGAGGACTGGATTGAAAGCAGGACAGCAGCGGCCCTTTCGCTATTGAATGATGATGACGAAGCCCTGCCCGTTGAGTCCCTGTCTTTGCGCAATACTGCCTCTATGTTGGGGCTGCCCGAAGATGTCCTGAAGGACTTGTCAAATGCCCTTGCCGAAGAGGGGTTTCACAGCTTTCATTCAGTCGAAGCATTGTGCAATTGGATGTTCGAGTGGCTGACAGCCAAGCCTGAATATTTGGACCGTGTAATCAAGCCAGACAGCTTGGAGTATCTATTTGGAACAGACTTCAAGAAGCTTAAGGGCGACGCTGCTCGTGCGTCCCACGCCCTCCCAAAGCTGCGGGAAGCATTGAGCCTGTGGATGAACGGTGAGCCACTTAGGGCCATCCAAAAAGCCTTATCTGACAAAACTCGTGACCGGAAGCGCAGCACAAGTGCGCGAAAATTCGTGATCCGGCTTGTTCCGGATCTTGCACATCTGATGGGAGCCCCTCTTCATATCTTGCAGGGTCATCTTAATGTGCACGCTGATGAACAGATTAGTCCAACTACTGCATTGGGGCTTGCCAATCGGTGTGTCAGGCGTGGCTTCTCAAGCGCGGAGATGGCAGCATTTGGGACACTTATGTCATCTGTAAGATGGTCCAGACGTGAAGTGCACAGGAGTTTTGCAAACATCACACCTTATCTCCAGCCGGCAGGGGAGCACGAAACCCTCGAAAGACTTGAGCTGCGCGTTGAGTTGGCGTCGGACGAAGAACTAAACAACAGAACTTATCCAGATCCATTCCAAGACGGTTTATGACTGAAAAACAGAGGCGTAGTTTCCCCGAGCGTTGTTCGGAAAGGCTCTTCGAATTGAACAGTCGGGTCAGACCAGAAACAACCATCTGAGTGTCCGCTTTCCTAAGGAAAAGGTGATCGTCTTTTTGTTCGTCAGCTGCGGTGCCTATCCCGTGGTCTGCGACTTCGATCCGAACTTTCTGATCTATCCGTCTCACGCTCATTTCAACCACATCACCTTCAGAGGTAAACTTGGCCGCATTCGAAATCAGGTTACACAAAACACCACGGCGTAAGCGGCAATGTGACGGGGCGCGCGGTGGATCGCGGGACGGCTGTTGAGAGCGATAGGGATGCACGACGCAAATTGGGATTTCCGACCCAGCCGACACAGATCTCGTTGAGAGATGGTCGCCTGATCCATCTTTAGCCGGGCGGCACTAACCGTGCTGTCAATTTCAGGTAGCAGCTTATCGGTTGGGCTCTCCGTCTCAATCGTGCCAAGAAGATTTATCTACTCAAACTCATTGTTGGTGGCAGGATCGATGATGCCGCCACCTCCACTTAGTGCTCTCCCGATCCGACAACCATGCATCAGCTATCGCCTAACCCTATCTTAACTTGCATCAGTTTATTCACTGATGCATTGTCCAGTTCTGGGTATGTTCGGTCCTGTTCACGCATGGTTCTCAACGCAAATTAACACATCAAATCCCACTAAAACTTAATGGTATATTGCACTTACCCTATTCGATAATTAGGAGACTCCCGCGTGATCTGCACGTCATGCACATGGCTTTCTTTCAGCCCCGCGCCGGTGATCTTCACGAAGTTACAGTTGCGGCGCATCTCATCGACCGTGGCGCAACCGGTATAGCCCATGGCCGCGCGTAGACCGCCGACCAATTGGTGCAACACATTGCCCGCGCTGCCCTTGTAAGGCACCTGACCTTCGATCCCCTCGGGCACCAGTTTGTCAGAGGCGGCGTCTTTCTGGAAATACCGATCCGCCGAGCCGCGCGCCATGGCGCCCATGCTGCCCATGCCGCGGTAGCTTTTGAAGCTACGGCCTTGATAAAGAACGACTTCGCCGGGGCTTTCGTCCGTCCCGGCGATCATGCTGCCGACCATGGCGCAGGAGGCACCTGCGGCAATCGCCTTGGCGAAATCGCCGGAGAACTTGATCCCGCCATCGGCGATGATCGGCACGTCTCCTGCAGCGGCCACGCAGTCCATAATTGCGGTCAGTTGCGGCACGCCCACGCCCGCCACCATCCGCGTGGTGCAGATGGAGCCCGGGCCGATGCCGACCTTGACCGCATCGGCGCCCGCGTCGATCAGCGCGCGGGTGGCATCGCCGGTGGCCACATTGCCCGCGACGACCTGCACATCGCCGAACTGTTTCTTGGCACGGGTCACCGCATGGGCCACGCCTTCGGAATGGCCATGGGCGGTGTCGATCACGATCATATCGACGCCCGCATCGACAAGCGCCTCGGAGCGCTCGAAGCCCGCGTCGCCCACTGTCGTCGCCGCAGCGACACGCAGGCGGCCTAGATCGTCTTTGCAGGCGGTGGGGTTCAGCACGGCCTGTTCGGTGTCACGCAGGGTCAGCAGCCCGGTGAGCTTGCCGCTGGCATCCGTGACCAACAGTTTCTCGATCCGGCGCGATTTCATCAGGCTAATCGCCTCGTCCCGGTCCGCAGGCTCTTGCAGGATCGCCAGCCGTTCAGAGGTCATCATGACCGAGACCGGTGTGCGGTCGTCAGAGGCGAAACGCATGTCGCGGTTCGTCACAATGCCCAGCACGCGGCCATTTTCGTCTACAACCGGGAAGCCGGTCACGCGGTAGCGTTCTTGCAGGTCCTTGGCATCCGCCAGCGTCTGGTCGGGGCGCAGGGTGATCGGGTTGTAAACGATTCCGGATTCAAAGCGTTTTACCCGACGCACTTCGCGGGCCTGTTCTTCGATCGTGAGGTTGCGGTGCACCACCCCCATGCCCCCGGCCTGCGCCAATGCGATGGCCATGCGGCTTTCGGTCACCGTATCCATGGCCGAGCTGAGCAGCGGGATATTGAGCGCGATGCTCTGCGTGACGCGGGTTCGCGTATCTGCGGTGGACGGCAACACAGAAGACGCTGCGGGAACCAGCAGGACGTCATCAAAGGTCAGGGCCTCACGAATCTCCATTTAACACCTCGGGTCTGGATGGGTTCATTTGGCGGTTTCCTATTTCACGGATGGCCGGGATTGGAAAGACCTATTCCCCCGCGTAAGCCACAGACGGGGAATGACGCGGGCGCGGTACGAATTGCCGCCCCGCATCTTTCCCCCGCCGCGCGGCACGCTATGCTGTCGCAAAGAAACAAAGGACGGCCCCGATGAGCAGTGACCCCCTCGTGATTTTCACGCCCTCCGGCAAGAGAGGGCGCTTTCCCAAAGGTACCCCGGTGCTGACCGCCGCGCGGCAGTTGGGTGTCGATCTCGACTCGGTCTGCGGCGGGCGCGGCATCTGTTCGAAATGTCAGGTCTCGCCGGGCTATGGGCAGTTCTCAAAACATGGGGTGACCGTCGCACCTGACGCGCTGAGCCCATGGAACGCGGTGGAAGAACGCTATGACGAGAAGCGCGGCCTGAAAGAGGGCCGCCGTCTGGGCTGTCAGGCCACGGTACAGGGCGATGTGGTGATCGACGTGCCGCCAGAGAGCCAAGTGCACAAACAGGTCGTGCGCAAACGCGCCGAGGCGCGGGAGATTGTGCTGAACCCGTCGGTCAAACTCTTTTACGTCGAGGTGACGGAGCCCGACATGCACGAACCCTCGGGCGATCTGGAACGTCTCAGGGCCGCGCTGGCCGAGCAGTGGGAGTTGGAGAAAGTCACCGCCGATCTGCACATACTGCAAATGATGCAGCCGGTCCTGCGCAAGAGCGATTGGAAAGTCACCGTCGCTGTGCATCTCGGCGATCAGGAAAACGCCGCGCGGATCATGAACATCTGGCCGGGGTATTACGAGGGCACTGTCTATGGTCTGGCGGTCGATCTCGGCTCCACCACCATCGCGGCGCACCTGTGTGATCTGCAAACCGGTGAGGTCATGGCCTCTTCCGGTGTGATGAACCCGCAGATCCGTTTCGGCGAAGACCTGATGAGCCGCGTCAGCTATTCCATGATGAACCCCGACGGCGCGCAGGAGATGACCCGCGCGGTGCGCGAGGGAATGGCTGCGCTTTTCACCCAGATCGCCGCAGAGGGGAATGTCGCGCCCGATCTGATCGTCGATGCGGTCTTTGTCTGCAACCCGGTGATGCACCACCTGCTGTTGGGCATCGACCCCTTCGAGCTCGGCCAAGCGCCCTTCGCGCTTGCAACCTCCGGCGCGCTGCGTCTGCGGGCCGAGGATTTGGACCTGAACATCCACCCCTCCGCCCGCGTCTACCTGCTGCCTTGCATCGCGGGCCATGTCGGCGCGGATGCCGCCGCCGTCGCCCTGTCGGAGGCACCGGAGAAGTCCGACGAGTTGATGCTGGTGGTCGATGTGGGCACCAATGCGGAGATCCTGTTGGGCAACAAGGAAAAGGTGCTGGCCTGTTCCTCTCCCACCGGACCCGCGTTTGAGGGGGCGCAGATCAGCTCGGGCCAACGGGCGGCACCGGGGGCGATCGAACGGGTCGAGATTGACCCGGAGACCAAGGTGGCCCGGTTCAAGGTGATCGGCTGTGATCTCTGGTCCGATGAGGACGGCTTTGAAGAGGCGGTGGCGAGCACGGGCGTCACGGGCATCTGCGGCTCCGGCATTATCGAAATGGTCGCCGAGATGCGCATTCACGGCATCGTCGACGCGCCGGGGCTGATTGGCAGCGCTGCGCAGACAGGCTCCGCCTCGGTCTTTGCCGATGGGCGCACCAACAGCTATCTTGTCTATGACGGCACCGAAAAGGGCGGGCCCAAGATCACGGTGACCAACCGCGACATCCGCGAAATCCAGATGGCCAAGGCCGCGCTCTATTCCGGCGCGCGGCTGCTGATGGACAAATTCGGCGTCGACAAGGTCGACCGGGTGGTGCTGGCGGGGGCCTTTGGCGCGCATATCAGCCCCAAACACGCGATGGTGCTGGGCATGATCCCCGACGCGCCGCTCGACAAAGTCACCAGCGCGGGCAATGCCGCAGGCACCGGCGCCCGGATCGCCCTGCTCAATACCGAGGCCCGGGCCGAGATCGAGGCGACCGTGGGCGCAATCCACAAAATCGAAACCGCCGTCGAACCGCGCTTTCAAGAGCATTTCGTCAATGCTTCTGCCATCCCCAACGCGGTAGAGCCTTTCCCCATCCTCAACAGCCTCGTCGCCCTGCCGGAGGTGACCTTCAACACCGGCGGCAGCGGCGAAAGCGAACGCGGCGGCCGTCGGCGCAGAAGAAAGGCGACGTGATGACTGCCTCGGACAACAGCGATCAGGTCGAATTCTGGAGCGCCTCGGCGGGCCAGAGATGGGCAGCGCGGCAGGCTGAGTTGGACACTCTGATGCAGCCGGTGCTGGACGGCGTGCTGGCGCGCGCCGAACTGGCGCCGGGGCTGCGGGTGCTCGACATCGGCTGCGGCGCGGGGGCGGGCTGTCTCGCCGCCGCCCAAGCGGTGGGTAATGCGGGCACGGTGCTGGGCGTCGATGTCTCTGCCCCGCTGCTCGACCTCGCGCGGCAACGGGCCGCCGCCCTGCCCCATGTCGCCTTTCACCACGGTGATGCAACGACGCTAGCGCTTTCCCCTCCCTATGACCGGCTGATCTCGCGCTTTGGCGTGATGTTCTTTGCCGATCCGGTGCTCAGCTTCACGCGCATGGCCGCGCAACTCAGCCCCGGCGCGAAGCTCAGCTTTGCCGCTTGGGGCCAAATCCCCGAGAACCCTTTCTTTACCCTGCCCGCCCGCGCGGCCCGGGCCACCATTGGCGCCATGCCGAAAAGCGATCCCGACGGCCCCGGCCCTTTCGCCTTTCGCGACCCCGAACGCGTGGTATCGATCCTCGCCGAGGCGGGATTTGTCGATATCGCCTGCAAGGTGACACGGCTTGACCTCACCCCCGCGGGCTCGGTCGATGACCTTGCCCAGCAGATGTGCGACATCGGCCCGGCCAGCGGCGCGATCAATCATTTCGAGGCGGGCCCGGCACAGGTCGCGGAACTTCGGCAGACCATCGCCGACGCCCTGCGCCCCTATGCGGAAGACGGCCCCCTGCGCCTGCCTGCCGAGATCAATTTCGTCACCGCGACGAAACCCTGACTTGACCTTCCCCCGCGCGCCGATTATCTCACCCTCAGCGCGCGGGTATGGTGAAAAGGTATCACGGCAGCTTCCCAAGCTTTAGTTACGAGTTCGATTCTCGTTACCCGCTCCACGCTCAATCAATCGCCTTTCTGACCGCCGCCGGATGCCGCAGCACAAAGCGCGCGACGTTCCCCAAGGTCACCCCTACGAAAAGCCTAATCTGGTCCGAATTTCGCCATGATTGCCTATAAAAGTAGCAATCAGCAGGGGAATAACTTACGCGCGGATGGCCCAACGAGGTCAGATGCGCCCGCAGGCAAAGGAAAAAAGCGTGGCAAACGCGTTTCGGGACTACGCGACATCCAAGGCGTATATCATCGTCAATTTCATCGTACTGTGCTGTGTCGCCGGCATCAGCTATTCGATCGTCAAACTGGATTACGAGCAGCATATCGCTAGCATCCGTCAGGATGCCCGGCAAACGCTGCATGAAGTCAGCAATCAGGTGCAGCACCAGTTCCAGGAAACCATTCTGGTCACCAAGAACATCGAGAATATCCTGCTGTCCGGTGAGGCGTTCAGAGACAAGAAGATCGAACTGCTGGTCAAGGAGTTACGCGACCGGAACCCCGGCATTCAGGCCTTCGCCCTCGCCCCCGACCTCAAGATCACGCATAGCTATCCCAAGACCCAGAATGGCGGGACGATTGGCCTTGAATACAAGAACATCCCGACGCAGCTTTCCGGCGTCGCCAATGCCTACCGCCGCCAAAGCCCGACCATCGAAGGGCCGCTGAACCTTGTTCAAGGCGGCAAGGGCTATATCATGCACTACCCGGTGTTCGAGCGCCCCATCGGCCTTGGTGCGCCGCGTTTTTGGGGGGTGATGTCCATCGTCTTCCAGCCCGACCGGCTGTTCGAGCCGCATCAAAACCCGCATCAGGCCGCCGACTACATCTATAGCCTCCGCGCCTTTCCCACGGGCGTCATGCCGCCTGAGATTGAGCCTGCGGGGGTCGACCCCACAGCCCCCGTGCGCACCCGGTTCGAGCTTTTGGGCAAGACATGGGAGGCGACGGCCAGCCCCGCCAACGGTCTGCCCCCCTATGCCCCGCAAAGCCCCTACCTCGTAGCCTTCGCCTTGATCGCGACCATCGCGCTGATGGCGGGCCTCTGGGCCTTCCGCCGGGTCACGCTGAAAAAGCAGGAAGCCCATGCGCTTTTGGCTGAGGGGATTGGATCGATCCAAGAGGGGTTCATCGCCTTTGACGAGAAAGAACGCCTTGTCACCGTCAACAGCAAGTTTCTGGAGTATCACCCTGAAATCGCTGACCTTCTGATCCCCGGCAAAACCATCGAAGAGCTGTTGCGCCATTGGGTCGCCCGCCATCAACACCCTGAGCAGGTCGAAGAGCGGGAGGCTTGGATCGCCAAACGTCTCGCTCGGTTCCGCAACCCGACCGGCGCCTTCATTCTTGAGGTCTCGGATAACTTCTGGCTCAAAGTGACGGAATCGCGCACGCCGCATGGCTATACTGTGGGCATCTGGACCGATGTGACGGCCGAGAAACGCGCGCTCGACGCGGCCAAGGCGGCGGACCGCGAAAAGACCGAGTTCTTGAACAACGTCAGCCATGAGTTGCGCACCCCGCTGACCGTGATCTCGGGCCGGGCGACCTTCTTGCAACATGCCGAGAAGCTGCCCCAAGCCCGGCGTTTGCAGACCGCGCTGAACAACAGCCCCAATGCCACGCCCGACATTCGACACAGCGTCGATGAGTTCCAAAACTTCGTCTCTGACCAAGCGGGCGGCATCGCGGGGTCGTCCAAACATATGCTGCGCCTTGTCGAAGACCTGTTGGATTGGACCAAGGTCGCGCGCGGCAAGATGGAGCTTGATCTTCAAGAGATCGAGACCAGCGAGATCGCCCTTTCCGTCGCCGATGACCTGCGCCCGGATGCCGAGGCCAAGGGGCTGACGCTGACCTATGAGGACAATGGCACGGCCCTCGCCAATGCCGATCCGGTGCGCCTGAGGCAGATCCTTTACAACCTGATTTCAAACGCGATCAAATTCACCCGCAGCGGCAATATTCATCTGCAGATGCAGCAGGATGCCGAAGAGATCACCTTCTCGGTCTCCGACACGGGCTGCGGTATTTCCGAGGACAATCTCGAACGGGTTTTCCTGCGCTTTCAGCAGGTTGACGGCTCAATGTCGCGTGAGAACGGCGGCTTGGGATTGGGCCTTGCGATTGCCGAGCAATTGGCCAGCCTGCATGGCGGCAGCCTGTCGCTGGAAAGCAAAGTCGACGTGGGCAGCACCTTCCGGCTGACCCTACCCCGCCCCGTGGCCGATAGCGAGATGCGCCGCTCGGCCTGATGGCAAAACGCCCCGGCCCAAAGCGGACCGGGGCCGATTGCCTCAGCTCTCGCCCTGCATCAGCACATCGCCAAAGCGGTCCCGCAGATCGCGTTTCAGCACTTTGCCCGTCGCGTTGCGCGGCAGTGCCTCGGCGAAGACCACCCTGTCGGGCACCTGCCATTTGGCGATCTGATCCTCGAAAACCTTGAGGATATCCGCCTCTGACGGATCGGCCCCTTCGGCCTTCACCGCGACCAGAACCGGGCGCTCATCCCATTTGGGATGGGTGGCCCCGATGACGGCGGCGTCGGCCAGATCGGGATGGGCAATGGCGATATTCTCTAACTCAACCGAACTGATCCATTCGCCGCCCGACTTGATGATATCCTTAGCGCGGTCACGGATGGTGATATAGCCGTCGGCGTCCATCGTCGCGATATCGCCGGTGTCGAACCAGCCATCGCGCAGGGTGCTGTCGCGGTCGGATTGATAGTAGGCATCCAAAATCCAATGCCCGCGGGTGACCAGCGCGCCTTGGGTCTCGCCGTCATGGGGCAGCGGCTTGCCTGCGTCGTCCCAGATCTCAAGCTCAACACCAAAGACCGGGCGGCCTTGGTTCTCGCGCAGCTTGTGCTGGGCGTCTTCGGGCAATTCACCGTGTTTCGCCAAGGGCTTGTTGACGCTGCCCACCGGCGACATCTCGGTCATGCCCCAAGCGTGGATGGTCTCCACCCCATAGTCTTCGCGGAAGGTCTTGATCATCGACGGCGGACAGGCCGAACCGCCGACCACGGTACGCTCTAGGCTGGGCAGTTCGCTGCCGGATTTCTTTGCCGCCGCCAAGAGCCCCTGCCAGATCGTCGGCACGCCAAGCGCCAAGGAGACGCGGTAGGTCTCGATCAGCCCCACGAGCGATGCCCCATCGAGGTTCGGCCCCGGCAACACCATCCGCGCGCCGGTCATGGCGCTGGCATAGGGGCAGCCCCAAGCGTTGACATGGAACATCGGCACCACGGCCATCACGATGTCCCGCGCGGAGATCGCGATGCTGTCGGCCATGTTGATGCCAAAGGAATGCAGCACGGTTGAGCGGTGAGAATAGAGCACACCCTTGGGATTGCCCGTGGTGCCAGAGGTGTAGCAAAGGCTCGACGCAGTGTTCTCATCCAGATCGGGCCAGTCGAACCCGGCATCGCCCGAAGCCACCAATTCGTCGTAGAAAATCAACCCCGGCAGCGCCTCAGCAGCCTCGGCATCGGGGCCGGACAACAGGACGAGGTGCTTGAGATGCTCCAGCTTGTCGCGGATCGCGGCGACGAGGGGGACGAAGGTCTTGTCGATGAAGAGCACCTCATCCGCGGCATGGTTGAGGATATAGACAAGTTGATCGGCAAAGAGCCGCGGGTTGATCGTATGGCAGACAAAGCCCGCGCCGGAGGTGCCGAAGTAGATTTCCAGATGCCGCCGATTGTTCCATGCGATGGTCCCGCAACGCGCCTGCGGCGACAGCCCCAGATCGGTCAAGGCCGCGCCCAAACGCCGCGCGTTCTCGGCCACCTGCCCCCAGTTCGTCTCCTCAACCCCGCCGGTGGTCGAGACCGAGATGATCTCGCCCTCGGGGTGATAGCGTTCGGCATGGGAAATCAGGCTTGAGATCAGCAGCGGCTGCGTCATCATCTGGCCAAGCATAGGGGGTCCTCCAATCATTTGCTTTGAGACTGTCCAAAGGTCAGGGCAGTTGCAAGCCTTCCCCTCCGGCAAGTCGGAATAGCGCTGACGGACAGGACAGTGGCGCCGCGCAGGCGACTATCGCCCGCGCGGTGCCTCGTTCCGCTCTAAGGGCAGCCCCTAGCCGCGTTGCTGGTGGATATAACCGATCAGCCCGGCGGTAGAGCCGTCTTTTCCCTCGGTAGAGACCTCCCCTTCGACCAGCGGTTGGAGCGATTTAGCCAGTTCCTTGCCCAGTTCCACGCCCCATTGATCGAAAGAATTGATGCCGAGGATCACCCCTTCGACGAAAACGCGATGCTCATAGAGCGCGATGATCTGGCCCAGCGTGAAGGGATCAAGCGTTTCATAGGCCAGCGTGGTCGAGGGCCGGTTGCCGGGGAAGACACGGTGGCGCGCTTGGCGCTCAAGCGCGTCGCCCGAAAGCCCCGCGTTGCGCATGATGGCGCGCGCTTCGTCCAAAGACCGCCCGCGCATCAGCGCTTCGGATTGGGCGAGGCAATTGGCGATCAGCAGATCGTGGTGGTGCTGCAATTCCGGCTCATGCCCCTTCGCCGCCACCAGAAACTCGCAAGGGATCACCCGGGTGCCTTGGTGGATCAACTGATAGAAAGCGTGCTGCCCATTGGTGCCCGCCGCGCCCCAGACCACCGGGCCGGTGTGGCGCGGGCTGTCGGTGCCGTCCATCTGCACGCCTTTGCCGTTCGATTCCATCTCAAGCTGTTGCAGGTAGTCCGGCAGCATTTCGAGCCGCTGGTCATAAGGCAGCACCGCGCGGGTGGCATGGCCGCAGATTTGATTGTGCCAAATGCCCGAGAGCGCCAGAAGGATCGGCATGTTCTCCGCCGGATCAGCGGCGCAGAAGTGGCGGTCCATCTCCTGCGCGCCACGCAAGAAACTGTCAAAGGCCTTGGGTCCGATGGCGATCATCAGCGAAAGACCAATCGGCCCCCAGACGGAATAGCGCCCGCCGACCCAATCCTCGAACCCGAAGACGCGAGCCGGGTCGATCCCAAACTCGGCGGTCTTGTTATCCGCGGTGCTGAGCGCGGCGAATTGCGTCGCCGGATCGCCGCCGTGCTCCTGCATCCACGCCCGCGCCGTGCGCGCGTTGGTCATGGTCTCGATGGTGGTGAAAGTCTTGGAGGCAACGATCACCAGCGTTTTCTTGGCATCCAGCCCACGCAGCGTATCCGCGATATGCGCCCCATCGACGTTTGAGACGAAGTGGCAGCGCGGTCCATCGTGATAGGGCGTCAGCGCGCGGGTCGCCATGGCGGGGCCAAGGTCGGAGCCGCCGATGCCGATGTTGACCACATCCGTAATGTCGCCGCTGCGCACCTGATCGGCAAAGCTGCGCATCCGCGCCAGCGTGTCTCGCACCTGCGGCATCACATCCTCGCCCGCGACTTCTACCGGCCCGCCATCGAGATTGCGCAATGCGGTGTGCAACACCGCGCGGCCCTCGGTCTCATTGATCGGCGCGCCCGCGAACATCGCATCGCGCCGCTCCGTAACGTTGGCGTTGTCGACCAGTTGCAGCAGCGCCGCGCGGGTCTCGGCGTCGATATTCGTCTTGGCGTAGTCGAACAGCATATGCTGCGTGCGCAGCGAGAAGTCCTCGGCCCGATTGGGATCATCGAACAGTGCCGTAATCTTGCGGTCTGCCACGGCGCTTTGCCGCTCTTGAAGGTCTTGCCAAATGTTCATCATGCCGCCCAGTAAACTTCGGTTTCATCCAGCACCGCTGCGATCGGCGCTTCTTCGGGGGAAAGCCCCTGCGCACGCTCAAGGGCGGCGCGTTTCTCTTCCCCGAAAATCACGAGATGTTTGTTCAACGCCCCGTCGAGCACATGCGCCGGCAGCGTCACCCGCGCGGTCGGCTGGCCCTCGGGATAGACCGGGCACAGCAGCGGCGCATCGGCGGCCAAAGCGTCAGGCAGGCTCGGGTCGCCGGGGAAAAGCGAAGCGGTGTGCATGTCGTCGCCCATGCCAAGCAGCAGGACAGAGATCGGCACATGATCCGTCAGACTGGGGGCCAACACCTCTGCCCCCTCGCCCGGAGAAAGCCCGGGGCGGAAAAAGGGGATGAACTGCGCCGCCGAAGCGCGGTCGTTCAACAGATGCTCGCGCACCAGACGCGCGTTCGACAGCGGGTCATCCACATCCACCCAACGCTCATCGGTCAGCATCACATCCACCCGGCTCCAATCCAGATCGGTCGCGCTGAGCATCTCAAAGATCGGCCCGGGGGTAGAGCCGCCCGGCACCGCGAAAGACACGCGGTCATTGCCCGAAAGCGCCGATTTTAACTTGCCCGCCAGTTTGTTGGCGACATTCATCACCAGCATTTCGCGGTCCGCATATTCGATGATGTTCATGGGGATACCTTTCGCCATTCACGGCCATCGCGCCGCATCATTTCTGTCGCATCCGTGGGCCCCGCGGAGCCGCTGTCATAGGGTTTGGGCACGTCGTGACGCGCCTCCCAGCCTTGGATGATCGGATCGGTCCAGGCCCAGGCGGCCTCGACCTCGTCGTCGCGCATGAACAATGTCTGGTTGCCCCGGATCACGTCCATGATAAGCCGCTCATAGGCATCGACCTGATCGCCCCCATCGGGGCCAAGCGCCTCGGCAAAGGTCATGTCGAGCGGCACATCGACCAGACGCATGCCCCCCGGCCCCGGTTCCTTGATCGTCACGCCAAGGGTGATGCCCTCGTTCGGCTGCAAGCGGATCGACAGCACGTTGCGATGACGGCCAGCGTCTTCGGCAAAGATGGAATGCGGCGTATCTTTGAAAACCACCGTGATCTCGCTCGACCGCGCCACCATGCGCTTGCCGGTGCGCAGATAAAACGGCGTGCCATGCCAGCGCCAGTTGCTGATATGGGCCTTCAACGCCACGAAACTCTCGGTCCGCGACCGTGGGTTGCCGACGGCATCGCGGTAGCTGGGGGCATCTTCCTCATTGCCTTCTTCGGCCTCATACTGCCCACGCACCAGATGATGCGGCAGCACCGGATCAATCGCGCGGATCACTTTCAGCTTTTCGTCGCGCACCGCATCGGGATCAAAACGCGCGGGCGGCTCCATCGCGATCAGGCACAAGAGTTGCATCAAGTGGTTCTGCACCATGTCCCGCATCGCGCCGGATTTGTCGTAATACTCCCCACGCCCGCCGACGCCCACCGTCTCGGCCACGGTGATCTGGATGTGATCGACGTATTGGCGGTTCCACAATGGCTCGAACAGCATATTGCCAAAGCGCACCGCCATGAGGTTCTGCACCGTCTCTTTGCCGAGGTAGTGATCGATCCGGTAGATCTGCTGTTCTTTGAAATAGGTGGCCAGCGTCGCGTTGAGAGCGCGCGCACTCTCCAGATCGCGGCCAAAGGGTTTTTCCACGACAATGCGACATTCTTCGCCCGCCATGCCCCATTGCTGCAACCGTTCGGCCAGATCGCCGAAAAGCCCCGGCGCGACAGAGAAATAATAGACCTCGATCCGGTCCTTGCCGGACATCAGCCCCTGCAGTTCGGCCCAGCCGGTCTCTCCGCGTGCGTCGATGGCGACATAGTCAAGCTTGGCCAGAAAGGCATCGAGGTTGTCACAGGCGTCTTTCCCGCCGAACTCTTCAATCGCTTCGGCCACCATCTCGCGGTAGCCTGCGGCGTCCATCTCGGTGCGCGCAGCGCCGATGATCCGCGCCTCTTCGGGCATTTGGCCCGCACAATATCGCCGGTAAAGACCCGGCAAAATCTTGCGCCGGGCCAGATCGCCGGTGCCGCCAAAGATGACAAGATCGAAGGGGTCGACAGGGATAACACGCGAAACCATTGACTAATCCTTGTCCGGGCAGAGTGGCAGAGTTAGCGCAAACATACTTATTTTTCCCTACATCACAAGACTGTGCGCCCCGGTGCTTGGACTTTTAGGGTGCGCCGCAATAGCTTACCACAACAGGAACACACGGGATCACGCAAGGAACAATCATGAAAGATATTGCGCAAGCAAACGAGGGCAAGTTCCAGAACCCGGCGGTCACCGCCAAGGGGGAACCCCGCGCCACCGTGGCCCTGCGCGGGGCGGAAACGCTTTGGTTCAACACAGGCACCCTGTGCAACATCGAATGCGTGAACTGCTACATCGCCTCCAGCCCCAAGAACGACGCGCTGGTCTATATCACCGCGGATGAGGTGCGCGACTATCTCGACCAGATCGAGGAGCGTAGCTGGCCGGTGCGCGAGATCGCCTTCACCGGCGGTGAGCCCTTCATGAACCCTCAGATGATCGAGATCACCGAAGCCTCGCTAGAGCGCGGATACGAGGTGTTGATCCTGACCAACGCCATGCGTCCGATGATGCGCAAATCGGTGCAAAAGGGGCTTTTACGGCTGCGCGATGCCTATCCCGGCAAGATGACCTTCCGCATCTCCGTCGACCATTATCGCCGCGATCTGCACGACGCGGAACGCGGCGAAGGCGCTTTCGACAAGACCCTGACCGGCATGGAATGGCTCCGCGATAACGGCTTTCGCATGGCCGTGGCGGGGCGGTCGATCTTTGCCGACAGCGATGCCGACAGCCGCGCGGGCTATGCCGCCTTCTACGCCGAACACGGGTTTGACATCGACGCGCAAGACCCCGCCATGACCGTCCTCTTCCCCGAGATGGACGAGGCCGTCGAAGTGCCCGAAATCACCACTGCCTGCTGGGGCATCTTGGACAAGTCCCCTGACGCGTTGATGTGCGCCTCCTCCCGTATGGTGGTCAAACGCAAGGGGGCCGAGAAACCCGCCGTGCTGGCCTGTACGCTCTTGCCCTACGACCCTGAGTTCGAACTCGGCACCACATTGGCCGAGGCGGAGCGCGACGTGGCGCTGAACCACCCGCATTGCGCAAAGTTCTGCGTGTTGGGCGGGGCGAGCTGTTCGGCCTGACGCCCCTGCCCTCGGGCTTACCGGCTCAATGTAGCGTGAACTCACCCACTTGGTTTTGCCATTCGCCGGGGCCGATCAGCTTGCGGTGGGTGAACCGGACCGAATGCAGCGGACCGTCCAACTCCGCGCGCCAGAATTCGACGAATTCGAACAGGCGCGGATGGTCCGGTGCGATGTCGTAATCCTGCCAGATATAACTGTTCAGCACATGGCTATAATCGGGCATGTGGTAAAAGAACTCTGCCGTGGTCAGCCCGTAACCTTTCAGCATCAATTCGGTTTCACTGCGGGGCATGTTGCGCCTCCCTTGCTGCCTCTGTAGAACAAGTTTGCGCGGTCAGAATTACTTTTCAATGAAAACAGTGTGTTGGCACTTCGACCCAAGTGCTGCCAGTGCGTTTCGGCCACAGCCATTGCACCTGATATGCCCCGTCTGCTATAGAAAACCCCAAGATATAGAACCATAAAAATGGTGGGCAAGATACGTGACCGATACGCCGGATACCCCTGAAAACGCAGACGAAAAGCCCATCTTTCACGGGCCGTCGGTGACCATCGAACACGAGATGCGCACGTCCTATCTGGACTACGCGATGAGCGTGATCGTCAGCCGCGCGATTCCCGATCTGCGCGACGGTCTGAAACCGGTGCACCGCCGCATCCTCTACGCCATGCATGAGACCGGCAACACCCATGACAAACCCTACCGCAAATCCGCCCGTCCCGTGGGCGACGTGATGGGCCAGTACCACCCCCATGGCGATAGCGCGATCTACGACGCGCTGGTGCGGATGGCGCAGGATTTCTCTATGTCGCTGCCGCTTTTGGACGGTCAGGGCAACTTCGGCTCGATGGACGGCGATAACCCGGCGGCCATGCGCTATACCGAAGTGCGCATGGACAAGCCCGCCGCCTACCTGCTGGCGGATATCGACAAGGAAACCGTCGATTTTCAGGACAACTACGACGGCAAGCAACAGGAACCGACCGTCCTGCCCGCACGCTTTCCGAACATGCTGGTCAACGGCGCGGGCGGCATTGCCGTCGGCATGGCGACAAACATCCCGCCGCATAACCTTGGCGAGGTGGTGGATGCCTGCCTCGCGCTGATCGACGATCCGGACCTGACCTCGGAACAGCTCATCGAATACGTCCCCGGCCCCGACTTTCCCACGGGCGGCATCATGCTGGGCCGCTCCGGCGCGCGCAAAGCCTATCTTGAGGGCCGCGGCAGTGTCGTGATCCGCGCCAAGACCCGGGTCGAGGAGGTCCGCAAGGACCGCTGGGCCATCGTGATCGACGAGATCCCCTATCAGGTCAACAAAGCTACGATGATCGAAAAGATCGCCGAACAGGTCCGCGAAAAGAAGATCGAGGGCATCGCCCACGTTCAGGATGAGAGCGACCGCAACGGCGTGCGCGTGGTGATCGAACTCAAACGCGACGCCACCGCCGAAGTGGTAATGAACCAGCTTTACCGCTTCACCCCGATGCAGACATACTTCGGCTGCAACATGCTGGCGCTGAACGGCGGCCGGCCTGAGCAGCTCACTTTGCGCAAATTCCTCAGCTACTTCATCGACTTCCGCGAAGATGTCGTGGCGCGCCGCACGGCCTACTTGCTGCGCAAGGCGCGCGAGCGCAGCCACATCCTTTGTGGTCTCGCGGTCGCGGTCACCAATATCGACGAAGTCGTCGCCACCATCCGCTCCTCCGCCGACGCCGCCGAGGCGCGCGAGAAGCTGATGACCCGCCGCTGGCCCGCCGAGGACATCCTGCCCTATATCGCGCTCATCGACGACCCGACCCATACGGCGAACGACGACGGCACCTACAACCTCTCCGAAGCGCAGGCCCGCGCCATTCTGGAACTGCGCCTGCAGCGTCTGACGCAGATCGGCGTCAAGGAAGTGACCGACGAGCTGGAAGAGCTGGCGGGTAAGATCAAAGAATACCTTGAGATTCTGGGCAGCCGCGAGCGTATCCTCGGCATTATTTCCGACGAGTTGCGCGAGGTGCGCGAGCAATTCGCCGTGCCGCGCCGGACCGAGATCGTCGACTGGTCGGGCGACATGGACGACGAAGACCTGATCGCCCGCGAGGAAATGGTCGTGACCGTGACCTCCGGCGGCTACATCAAGCGCACGCCCCTGGCCGACTTCCGCGCGCAGCGCCGCGGCGGCAAGGGTGTCTCGGGCATGCAGACCAAGGAAGAGGATGTCGTCACCAACCTCTTCGTCGCCAACACCCATACGCAGCTTTTGTTCTTCACCACCGACGGGATGGTCTACAAGCTAAAGACATGGCGCCTGCCGCAGGGCGCGCGCACCGCCAAAGGCAAGGCCATCGTGAATATCCTGCCCATCCCCACCGGTGTCTCCATCGCGGCGATCATGCCGGTGGACCGGGATGAGAAGGAATGGGACGACCTGCAGGTGATCTTTGCCACCTCTGCCGGGACCGTTCGGCGCAATAAGCTGTCGGATTTCACCAATGTGAAGGCCAACGGCAAGATCGCCATGAAGTTCGAAGGCGAGCATGAGGGCACCACGCTGATCAACGCGCGCATCGCCTCGAACGACGATGACGTGATGCTGGTCACCGACGCGGGCCGCGCGATCCGCTTCCCGGCGACCGATGTGCGGGTGTTCAACTCGCGCAACTCCGTTGGCGTGCGCGGCATCCGTCTGGGCGAGGGAGACAACCTCGTCTCCATGTCCGTGATCCGGCATTTCGAAGCGAGTTCGGAAGAGCGTGTCGCCTATCTCAAACAGCGCCGTCTGATGGCGGGGCTGACGGACGACGACAGCAGCGATGACGAGGAAGAGCAGGTTCAAGCTGGCCAGCTCAGCACCGAACGCTATGCCGAAATGTCCGCCGCCGAAGATCTGATCCTGACGATCACCGCCAAGGGCGCGGGCAAGGTTTCCTCGGCCCATGACTACCCTGTACGGGGCCGCGGCGGCATGGGCGTGACGGCTTGGACCAAGGCCATGGCCCACGGCCCCATCGTCGCCTGCTTCCCGGTGGAAATGTCCGATCAGGTGATGCTGGCGACCTCCAAGGGTCAATCGATCCGCGTGCCGGTCGAAGGCATCTCCTTCCGCTCGCGCAGCGCAGGTGGTGTGAAAGTGTTCAGCACCGGCAAGAACGAGGAAGTTGTCAGCGTGGCTTGGATCGCCGATCAGGGCAACGAAGAGGATGAAGTCGAGGGTGACAGCGCCGCCGAGTGATCGGCGGCCCCCTGCCCCATGCATATACTTTGGGGCGGGGGCTTTTTACCAAAACAGCATCGAACAACAAAAAATCCCCCGCGCCATCAGCGCGGGGGATTTTCTAATCTTAAACTTCCGTTAGGAAATTAGTTGGTAGTCGTGGTCGAAGAAGAGGAACCGGATGCCGCGACTGCAACCAGAACCAGAGCAGCACCAGCTGCCGCCGCGCCGCCACCTAGACCGGCACCAGCAGCAAAGAGCCCTGCACCAGCTGCAGCGGCAGGCACGCAAACGCGCGCAGTGTTGCCGTCTACGGTGACCGGATCAGGCTTACAGTTATAGACCACACCATTGGCACCTTGAACCTGAAGCGAATAGACCGCATCGTCAGACGCCCCAAGAACAGCCGCTTGAGAAGTTGTCTGAGCGAAAGCAGCACCCGAAAGAGCGATTGTCGCCGCCACGGTTGCAAGAATTTTCATATCTAGGTACTCCTGTATCTCGTCAAAAATTAAACTCACCGCACCATCGCATATAATCTTAGCCAGCGCAAAGGCGAAATGTTAAGCTATAGTTATGAATTATAGCGATGCCCGTTGTTTAAGCAACATCCAAAATGGCGAATTGTTCCCCATCTCGGATGCCTAAATTCCATACAGTTCCGTGAACTTGTTTTCTAGGTAGGTCAGCAACGGTGCCTCGGTCGGCGGCTTCCCGCAAGCGCGGGTGATTACCTCACGCGGCTCGTAGAGGCCCCCATGCTTTTGCACGTTCTCACGTAGCCAACCGGTGGCTGTGCTTGTATCCCCCCTTGCCAAGGCTTCGTCGAGATCGGGTACGGCCTCCCGCAAAGCCTCGTGAAGGCATCCGGCATAGACATTGCCGAGGCTATAGGTCGGGAAATAGCCCAGAAGCCCGACGGACCAATGCACGTCCTGCAGGACGCCGTTTGACGGGCGGTCGACCGGATAGCCGAAATCAGCCTCGAAGCGATCGTTCCACGCCGCTTCCAAGCCGTCGACCTGCAGGTCGCCCGACATCAGCGCCCGTTCAAGATCGAAACGCAGCAGAACATGGAGATTGTACTGAAGCTCATCCGCCTCGGTTCGAATGAAACCATCGGACACGCGGTTAACGATCCGGTAGAAGGTTTCGGCATCCGGCACGCCGAAATCACCGTAGACCGCCGTCATCTCGCCATAGAGCCACCCGGTGAAGGCGCGGCTGCGGCCGATCTGGTTTTCGTAGATGCGGCTTTGGCTTTCATGCACCCCCATCGACACGCCCCGGCCCAAGGGGGTCAGCAGATAGGCGCTGTCGATCCCCTGCTCATAGGCCGCATGGCCGACCTCATGCACGGTGGAGTAAAAGCAATTGAACGGATCGAGAGCATTGGTTCGCGTGGTGATCCGCACGTCCAGCCCCGACCCGGAGGAGAAGGGATGCACCGCCTTGTCGATGCGTCCGGTGGCCAGATCATAGCCAAAGCGCCGCGCCAGTTTGGCGGTGAGGGTCATCTGCGCCGCTTCATCAAAGACACCTTCCAACACCGGGGGCGCTTCGGCCTCGCGGACGGCGGCGCGCAGTTCGGAGAGTTTTGGCCGCAGCGCGCCGAACATGGCTTCGAGATCCGCCGCCGTGGTGCCGGGCTCGTAATCCTCCAGCATAGCGTCATAAATCTCGATCTCGCGCCCTTCGGCCAGTGCGGCCCCCTCTTCGCGTTTGAGCGCGATCACTTCTTTCAAAGTAGGAGCGAAGGCCGCGAAGTCATCGGCGGCGCGGGCCTCGGCCCAAGTGCCTTGGGCGGCGGAGGTGACGCGGGCGATACGCGCCGCCAGATCGGCGGGCACGCGGGTGGCACGGTCAAAGTCGCGCTTGATGTGGCGCAGGTTCGCCTGCCCGACCGCGTCCAACGCCGTGGGCTCGATCTGGGCAAGCCAATCTGCGATGCGCGGGTCGATGCGGCGGGCGTGCAGAACGCTTTCCATCGCCGCCATCTCCTCGGCCCGCTGCGGGGCCGCACCCCGGGGCATGACCGTTTCCTGATCCCAGCCCAAACGGCCCGCGACCTGTGCCAGCGCCTCGGTGTCGCGCTGGAAAGCCATCAAATCATCATATGCAGTCATGTCTCAGCCTCTCAGCGATGTGGCGACGGGATAGGCCGCAAGGAAACGCGCGCGCAGGATCAGCACCCAAAGCAGCACCGCCAGCGCCTGATGCGCGAGCGCCAGATGCACGGGCGCGGCATAGAGCACGGTGGTGATGCCCAGAACCACTTGCAAAGACAGCGCCGCCATCACGGCGTTGAAAGCAAAACGCGTGCGGGCATGGGCCGAGCGGCGACCGCGCAGCCAGACGACCACCCCGAAAGCGAAAAGCAGATAGCCCGCCATCCGGTGCATGAACTGCACCAACCCCGGGTTCTCAAAGAAATTCCGCCATGTCGGCGTGATGTCGAATGCCTCGGGCGGGAAGAACTGCCCCTGCATCAGCGGCCAGTCGACGAAGTAGCGCCCCGCGTCAATCCCTGCGACCAAGGCGCCCAGCAGGATCTGCAACGCGGCGAAATGCAACAGACCCGTTGCCATGCCGAATTGCTTGGCCTCCTTGGCGCGGCGGGCCTGAATCAGGTCGCGCTCACTGCGGCCCAGCAACAGGACATACCATGTGATAAAACCGAGGATGACAAAGGCCAGCCCCAGATGTGTCGCCAAACGGTAGGAGGCCACATCCGTCACCCCCTGCCCACTGGTCACGCCCGAAGCGACCATCCACCAGCCGATCGCCCCCTGCGCGCCGCCCAAAGCGCCGATAAAGAGCAGCCGTTTGGTCCAGCCGACAGGGATTTGCCGGCGCAGGAGGAAGTAGAGAAAGCCCAAGACCCAGACGAGGCCGATCACCCGGCCAAGCTGCCGATGCCCCCATTCCCACCAGTAGATGCTTTTGAAATCAGAGAGTTCCATCCAAGAGTTCTGAACCTGAAACTCATCGATCTGCTTGTATTTCTCAAATTCAGACTGCCAGTCGGCCTCGTTCATCGGCGGCAAGGCACCGGTCACCGGGCGCCATTCCGTGATGCTGAGGCCGGAGTCAGTGAGCCGCGTCAGCCCGCCCACGGCGATCATGACAAAGACCAGCGCAAAGAGGATCATCAGCCAGACCCGGATCGGCCCGCGCGCGCCGCCACGGCCCTTGTCGATCGTGCCGGTTTGCACCGGTGCACGGCTGGGTTGGTCGGACCCGACCTCTTCGAACAGTTTGCGTTTCTCCGCCATGGCGCGCCTCTTTTTCCGTTTGGATAGAGTGGTATGACATGGGCAGAGAAAGGTCTAGCGGGGTGGGTTATGTTGCCGCATGCGCCGCCAGCCCCGGCCCGGAATCAAGCCGAAGGCGCCGGGCCATCGCCTGCCCGCCCCACGGGGAGGCGATTTGGCAAGGACAGGCGCGACACTGCGGCAAAGCACTGATGCTGCACCATAAAGTGGCAGAAAAAACTTCAGGATCGCCACCCCACGGGCAGCCGATGGCCCTCAGCCCTTCTCCTTCCAGCGGACCATTTGCCGCAGGATGCCGTGCAACATCTGCACATCCGCCCGCGTCAGCGGCATCCGCGACCACATGTTGCGAAGGTTGAGCTTCATCGAGGCGACCTTATGCTCGGGGAAGAAGAACCCGGCCTCGGTCAACTGCTCCTCATAATGCCGCGCCAGATGGTCAACCTCGGCGCCCTTGGCCCAATCGGTGCCCGCCATCTCGACGACCTCATGGGTCACCTCGCCCTGCGCCCGCATCCATTCGTAAGACATCAACAGCACGCATTGCGCGAGGTTGAGAGAGGCGAACTTTGGGTTCACCGGGACCGAGACGATGGCATTGGCCTGCGCGATATCATCATTCTCAAGCCCTGCCCGCTCGGGTCCGAACAGCACCGCAACCCGTTGGCCCGCCAAAATTTTTTCCGCCGCCAGCCGCATCGCGGCTTCGGGGCTGTAGACCGGTTTCGTCAAATCGCGACTGCGCGCCGTGGTGGCGAAGGTGAAATCGCAATCGCCAAGCGCTTCGGGCAGATCGGCGCAATGCTGTGCCTCGTCCAACAGCCGCCCCGCCCCCGAGGCCATGGCCACGGCGGATTGGCTCGGCCAGCCGTCGCGCGGGGCCACGACCCGCATGTGATCGAGGCCGAAGTTCCACATTGCGCGCGCCGCAGCGCCGATGTTCTCGCCCATCTGGGGGCGGACAAGCACGATGGCCGGGATCGGCGCGGGCTGAACGGGGGAGGAGGATGTCTCTGTCATGCGCGCCTCTTAGCCCCTGCGCCTGCGCACCGCAAGAAAGCCCGCGCGACGCACGCATATCCGTTTTCTTTTGCAACGCCCTGCGCTAGTCAGGCTCCCAGACCCGATTAAGGCCCCAGACCCGATTAAGGACAGTGACCATGGACGCGCCAGAACAGCCGCAGATTTACCTTATCACCCCGCCCGAGGTTGAGCTGAGCCAATTCCCCGCGCAACTCGCCGCCGTGCTCGACGCCCATCCGGTGGCCTGTGTGCGCATGGCGCTTTCGACCCGGGATGAAGACCGCCTTGCCCGCGCCGGTGATGCGCTGCGCGAGGTAACCCATGCGCGCGACGTGGCCTTGGTGATCTCGGATCATCTGCTGCTGGTCGAAAAGCTCGGCCTTGACGGGGTGCACCTTAGCGATGCCGCCCGCACCGTGCGCCATGCCCGCAAAGAATTGGGCGAAGATGCCATCGTCGGCGCCTTCTGCGGCACATCGCGGCATGAGGGGATGGCGGCAGGCGAAGCCGGGGCAGACTACATCAGCTTTGGCCCGACCCAAGCCAGCGCGCTTGGCGATGGAAGCTTTGCCGAGGCCGATCTGTTTCAGTGGTGGTCCGAAGTGATCGAAGTGCCCGTCGTCGCCGAAGGCGCGCTCGACATCAACATGATCCGCGATCTCGCCCCCCGGACTGACTTTTTCGGCATCGGCACCGAGATTTGGGACAAGGACGATCCGGTGGCCGAACTCGCCACCCTGATCGCCGCCATGCAGGGCTAAGCGGCCCCTAGGGCAGCCCGGTCAAGGGCTGCCCGTTCGCTTACAGAAACACCCGTTCGATGAACCAATAGGCCCCGATCGCCGCGATGACGCAGGAGGCGGGAACCGCGATGGCGCGGCGGTACCAGTCGCGGTTCATCGCCCAGCCGACCAGCACGAAGGCAATAGCGATCACGGCAAGCTGTCCCAGTTCCACCCCGATGTTGAAGCCGATGAGCGCAGGCACGAATTGCCCCGCAGGTATCCCGAAATCCCCCAGCACCGAGGCGAAGCCAAGTCCGTGCAACAGCCCAAAGCCAAAGATCACCAAAGGCCGCCAGCGGTTCAGGGCGGAGTGAAAGATATTCTCGACCGCGACATAGGTGATCGAAGCGGCGATCAGCGGCTCGACGATGGCCCCCGGCACGTTAACCCAGCCCAAAGCGCCAAGCGCCAGCGTGACCGTATGGGCCAGCGTGAAGGCGGTGACCTGCCAGATCAAAGGCCGCAGACGGGTCGACAGAAAGAACAGGCCCAAGACGAATAGAATGTGATCCAACCCTTTGGGCAGGATGTGGTCGAACCCAACCGGGATGTAGCTGACGAAAGCCTGCCAGCCGCTTTCAGCATCACCGCCCCCAAGGGCGATTTCGGGGCTGGTCTCACCGCCCGACAGATAGCCGGTATAGGGTGCCTCCACCCCTTGCTGGCGCAGCACCAGTGCGCCCGCCCCATCCGGCCAGGTCACCTGTACCTCTTCGGCGCCTGCCGGCACTGCGCCCTCCAACCGCCACTGGCTGTCGCGCGGCAGTTCGGCGTCGATCCCTTCGGGCACCTCGAGTGTCACACTCTCCAACGGTACGGCGGCGCCATCGACGCTGAGCAGCGGCAGGCTGTTCCACTTCGGCAAAAGCTCAGGCGTGCGGTCGGCGATGCGCGCGGCGGGCAGGCTGCGCAGCGCATCGTAATCGCCCGCATTCTCGGCATTGTCGGTGTCTTCGACGGTATCGAGGTCGATTCCCGCCAAGAGCGCTTCAATGTTGACCTCCAGCGCCAGCACCGCCCGTCCGTCGGCCACGGTCAGATCCGCGATCGTGGGTTTGACCTCATGCGCCTGTGCGCCCGCGCCCGCCGAAAGCAGCACCGCGCTTGACAACAGCCACAGCAACGCCAGCTTGGATCTTAACAAAATGAAAGTTCGCTTCATGAAACTGTCCCAGTTGTCCGCTATTATTTTCAGTATTTTATCGGCAGCGCCTGCCTTTGCACATGAATACTGGCTGTCGCCGGTGAACTATCAAGTGGAAAGCGGTGAAAAGATCGCGGCGCATTTTCGCAATGGTGAGGAATTTACCGGCGCGGCCTTTCCCTATCTGCCCAACCGGCTCACGCGTTTCGAGGTCAAAATCGGCGGGAAAGAGGTCCCGCTATCGCCGCGCGCGGGCGACAGCCCTGCCCTGAGCCTCCCCGCGCCCGAGGGTGACGCGCTGGTCGCGGCGGTGGCCGAAACGACGCCCTCCAAAGTCACCTATGAGGACTTCGACAAGTTCCTCCGGTTCGCCGCGCATAAGGACTTCCCTAAGGCTGAGAGCGATCACCGCGCGAACGGATGGTCGACCGAGAAGGTCGTCGAGAGCTACACCCGCCACGTCAAAACCCTGATCGCCCTCGGCGCGGGCACGGGGCACGATGCGCCCACCGGCATGGCGACGGAGTTCGTGGCGCTGACGAATCCCTATGACGCAGATTTCGCGGGTGAGATGAAGGTGGCACTCCTCTATCAAGGCACCCCTCGCGCCAACGCGCAGATCGAAGTGTTCGACCGTGCGCCGGATGACAGCGTCGCCATCTCCCTCCACCGCACCGATGCGGCGGGCGAAGCACTGATTCCGGTCACGGCGGGCCATGAATACCTCTTTGATGCGGTGGTGCTGCGCCCGGCGGCAGAGGCTCAGGCGAACGCGGGCTACGACCCCGATCAACCGGTCTGGGAAACGCTCTGGGCGGCGCTGACATTCGCGGTGCCACAATAACGCCGCTTGCGCGTGGGGAGATTTGGCGGCTAGAAGCGCCGCATGACCAAGACAGCTGACATCCTTTGCATCGGCTCCGTCCTTTGGGACGTGATCGGCCGCTCTGAAAACGCCATGCGCCAAGGCTCTGACATGCCGGGGCGGATCACCCGCCTGCCCGGCGGCGTGGCCCTGAACATCGGCATGGCGCTGGCGCGCTTTGGGCTGACGCCTGCGTTGCTTTCCGCCGTGGGGCGCGATGCCGAAGGGGATGAGTTGATCGCCGCCTGCGCCCTGCGCGGGCTGATCACCGATCACGTCTACCGCTCGGACGATCTGCCGACCGACCGTTACATGGCCGTCGAAGGGTCCAACGGGTTGATCGCCGCGATTGCCGATGCCCATTCGCTGGAGGCTGCAGGCGACAAGATCCTGCGCCCGCTGGAGGATGGCAGCCTGCCCAGCCCCTACGAAGGGGCCGTGGCGCTGGACGGCAACCTGACCGTCGAACTGCTGGCCCGCATGGCGCAAAGCCCGCTGTTGGCAAAAGCCGACCTGCGCGTCGCGCCCGCCTCTCCCGGCAAGGCGCTGCGGCTCACACCTTTCCTCAAGGCCGGGCGCGGTACGCTTTATGTGAACCTTGAAGAGGCCGGACTGCTCTGCCAGTCGAGTTTTGACGATTCCCCCACCGCCGCCCGCGCCCTGCTGGCCCGTGGCGCACGCCGTGCCGTGGTGACCGACGGCGGCAACCCCGCCACCGTGGGCCAAGGCGACGAGATCATCACCCTCACCCCGCCGCAGGTGCATGTCGCCCGGGTCACGGGTGCAGGCGATACATTCATGGCGGCCCATGTGGCCGCTGAACTTGGCGGTGCCGTTGCGCAATCCGCCCTCAAGGCAGCACTCGATGCCGCCGCCCTTTACGTTTCCGGAGAGACCAAGATATGACCACCGCCACATCCGCCCTGCCCCTGACCTTCAGCGCCGAGGTGGCCAAGGCCCGCGAGAACGCCGCGCCGATCGTGGCCTTGGAAAGCACCATCATCACCCATGGCATGCCCTATCCGCAAAACCTCGAAGTGGCGCGGCAGGTCGAACAGGACATTCGCGACGCTGGCGCCGTGCCTGCCACCATCGCCGTGATCCGCGGCGCGCTGCATATCGGTCTGGACGATGACCAGTTGAGCGATCTGGCCCAGGCCAAGGACGTGGCCAAACTGTCGCGCGCCGATATGGCCGTCTGCATCGCCTCCGGCGGGACAGGTGCCACCACCGTCGCCGCCACCATGATCGCCGCAAATCTTGCGGGCATCGAAGTCTTCGCCACCGGCGGCATCGGTGGCGTGCATAAGGGCGCGGAAGAGAGCTTTGACATCTCCGCCGATCTCATGGAACTGGCCCAAACCCCCGTCACCGTCATCGCGGCGGGCGCCAAGGCGATCCTCGACGTGCCGAAGACGCTGGAAGTGCTGGAAACCCAAGGCGTGCCGGTCATCACCGTGGGCCAAGACAGCTTCCCCGCCTTCTGGAGCGCGGGCTCGGATCTGCAATCTCCGCTGCGCCTTGATGATGCCGCTGCCCTTGCCAAAGCCCACCGCACCCGCGCCGCCATGGGCCTGCCCGGTGGCCAGTTGGTGGCCAACCCGATCCCCGCGGCAGAGGAAATCCCCGCCGCCGAACTCGCCCCGATCATCGCGCAGGCCCAGTCCGAGGCCGATGCCCAAGGCGTCCACGGCAAGGGCGTGACCCCCTTCTTGCTGCAACGCATCTTTGAGCTGACCGAGGGCCGTTCGCTCACCGCCAATATCGCACTGGTGCGCAACAATGCCCGGCTCGGGGCCAAGATTGCCGCAAACCTCGTCAACCTGCCGCGTTAAAGGCGAAAAACACCGAGGAGCCATTGCCGGGCCGGGGCATACGCCTTAGCTATGTTGCGATTAACTCTTCGGAAAACGGCGCAGATGAACACACCTTTTGATCCCGACCCAACGCAGGTTCGGCGCAGCCTTGTCGCAAGGCTGCGCGCGTCTTTCCTGACCGGTCTGGTCGTGATTGCGCCTGTCGGGCTGACCATCTGGCTGATCTGGAGCGTGGTCGGCTGGATCGACGGTTTCGTGCTGCCGCTGGTGCCTAAAGCCTACCATCCCGACCGGCTGCTCCAAGATTTCTTGGGGCTCGACCCGTCGATGCAGTTCAACGTGCGCGGACTTGGGGTGGTGATCTTTCTGATCTTCACCGTCATGGTAGGCTGGGCCGCGAAAGGGCTGATCGGCCGTTCGATGATCCGCTTCGCCGAAAGTCTGGTGGAACGCACCCCCGTCGTGCGGACGATCTATTCCGGCATCAAACAGATTTCCGAGACGATCTTCGCCCAGTCCGAGCGGAGCTTTGAGACCGCCTGCCTGATCGAATACCCCCGGCGCGGCATCTGGGCGCTTGGGTTTATCTCGACCGAGGCGAAGGGAGAGGTCTTGGCCCGCACCAATGCGGGGGGCGAGATGCTCTCGGTCTTCCTGCCGACCACGCCGAACCCCACTTCGGGCTTCTTGCTGTTCCTGCCGCGCGAGGATGTGATCGAACTCGACATGAGCGTCGAAGACGCGGCGAAACTGGTGATCTCTGCCGGGCTGGTCTATCCGCCGCGCCCCGGTGCCGATCTACCCGAGGCGCTGGCGCTGTCGGACCCTGAAAACTCAGCCGAACATCGCGGGTAGATCGACGCTGCTGCGCTGGTTCAGATCGTCAAAGTGCTCCTCTAGAAACCGATCCGCCGCCGCGAAACCGGCCTCATGCAGCGCCCGTATCACCGCCGGGTTGGGCATCAGCTTTGTCGCCACTGATAGCTGCGCCATCAGCGCGTCGTCGGCGATCATATGCATGTGCACCCGCTTCATCCGCCCCACTGGCAAGGTGCCATCCGCGATCAGGCGCTGGACGAATTCAATCGCCCGCATCTCGCGCAAGAGGCTGGAATTAAAGCTGATCTCATTAATCCGGTTCTGGATTTGCTGCGGCGTGACCGGCAGATCTTCGCGATCAAGTGGGTTGATGTTCACCACTACGATATCTTCGGGCAGATCGTCTCGGAACAGCGGAAACAGCGCCGGGTTGCCGGTATAGCCCCCGTCCCAAAACGCCTCGCGCTGGCCGGTCTGGGCATCGTCAATCTCAACCGCCTTAAAGATCGTCGGCAGACAGGCCGAGGCGAGCAAAGCATCAGGCCCGATCTCATCCCCCTCAAACACCCGGATCTTGCCGTTGCGGACCCGTGTGGCGCAGACGAAAAAGAACGGCGGCTTATGCGCGCCCACTTTGCCATAGTCGAACCGCGCCACGACATCTTCGAGCGGATTGCGATAGAACGGGCCGTAAGCATAGGGCGACACGACCCGCGTGAGCGAATCCGAGATCGCCATGGGCAGCGAATATTCCATCGCCTGACTGAGCTTGTCCAAACCGAAAGGCGCCAGCCAATGCGACAGCCGCAGGTCCGAAATGCCAGAGACCTGCGACCAAAGCCAATCGAGATTCTCCCGCGCGCCCTCGCGACCGCCCGAGATCACCCCCGATTTCAAGGCCGCGCCGTTCAGCGCCCCCGCCGAGGTGCCCGAGATCCCGCAGATGTCCAGGTTGTCCTGCTGCAACAGCCGGTCGAGCACCCCCCAAGTGAAAGCGCCATGGGCGCCGCCCCCTTGGAGGGCAAGGTTAATGCGTTTCTTGACCGCCACGGCGCTTACAACGCCGTCCAGCCGCCATCGACGCTGATCGTCGTGCCGGTGATCTGGGCGGCTGCATCCGAGCACAGGAAGGTCGCAGTGCCGCCCATCTGCTCAACAGTGGCGAATTCGCGCGACGGCTGCCGCGTGAGCATGACCTGTTCGATCACCTCTTCGCGGCTCATGTCGTATTCCTTCATGGTGTCGGGGATCTGTTTCTCAACGATCGGGGTCAGCACATAGCCGGGGCAAATCGCGTTGCAGGTGATCGGGTCTTTCGCCGTCTCAAGCGCGGTGGTCTTGCTGAGGCCGACGATCCCATGTTTCGCGGCGATATAGGCGGATTTATAGGGCGATGCCGTCAGACCATGGGCCGAGGCGATGTTGATCACCCGACCCCACCCCGCCTTGCGCATCATCGGCAAAGCCTCGGCGGTGGTGTGAAAGGCCGACGACAGGTTGATCGCGATGATCGCGTCCCATTTCTCGGCCGGAAACTCAGGGATTGGCGCGACATGCTGGATGCCAGCGTTGTTCACCAGAATGTCACAGACCCCGGCTTCAGCAATCAAACGCCGACACTCCGCCCCCTTGGACATGTCGGCCTTGATGTAGCGGGCCGTTACGTTGCATGTCTGCGCAATCTCCTGCGCCAGCGCATGATCCGCCTCGTCATCGGTAAAAGAGTTCAACACGATATCGGCCCCGGCCCGCGCCAACTCCCAGGCGATGCCCAGTCCGATTCCAGAGTTCGATCCCGTGATGACGGCTGTCTTGCCGGACAGGTCGATGGTGAAAGCCATGGCGCGTCTCCTTGTTCATGCTGCGCCTGCATCATGTACTGCGCGCGCGCCAAAGGGAAAGGGTTTGCGCGACGGAGCTTAAGGGTCGGTGAAAATTGGCCAAAAAAAACGCCCGCGCGAGGCGGGCGTAAGTTATTGAGGCAGGTTTCATACAGGCAAGAAACCTATCGAGCAGTGACCTCTGTATACGCCTTTCACGCTCACAATCCAAGCTAAAAGTTTGATAAGGCGAGAATCCGCGGGTATGGAATAACTCCAGCAAAATAAGGGCAGAACGTGATTGTTTCAAAAATGAGCCGGGATTTTTTCTCGAAAGCACGGGGCGTTGCGGCCCTTTCTTCACTGATTCTGCTCTCGGGGGCGGCATGGGCTGCCCCGCAACATGGAATCGCCATGTATGGCGACCCTGCTCTACCGGCCGATTTTGACGCCCTCCCTTACGTGAACCCCGAAGCCCCCAAGGGGGGTGAGATCGTTCTGGGCAATACCGGGGGATTCGACAGCCTCAACCCCTTCGTTCGCAAGGGCACCGCGCCTTGGCAGTTGCCGCATTTCACCCATGAGACCTTGATGGGGCGGTCCTGGGATGAACCCTTCGCGCTTTACGGCCTGCTGGCCGAGACGATCGAGGTGCCCGAGGACCGCTCTTGGGTGGAATTCACCCTGCGCGAGGAGGCGCGGTTTTCCGATGGCACGCCCGTCACCGTCGAGGATGTGATCTTTTCCTTCGATTTGCTCGGCACCGAAGGCCATCCCCGCTACCACGGGCTACGCCAGCAGATCGACAGCATCGAACAGACCGGCCCGCGCAGCCTGCGCATGACTTTTAACAGCGACAACCGCGAGCTTGCCCTGCTCGCCGGGATGCGCCCCATCCTGAGCAAGGCGCAATGGGAGGGGCAGGACTTTGCCAATGCCCCCCTGTCCGAAATCCCTTTGGGCAGCGGCCCCTATACCATCACCGACTATCAAGCGGGCCGCCATGTCACGCTGACTCGCAACCCAGATTACTGGGGCGCAAAGGTGCCCTTTCGCCAAGGCACGCATAACTACGATGAGGTAAAGATCGACTTTTACGGCGATGCCAATGTGCTCTTCGAAGCCTTCAAGGCCGGTCAAATCTCAGCCGTGCGCGAATTCAACGCCGAGACTTGGGCCACGCAATACGACTTCCCCGCGATCACCCGCGGCGACGTGGTGAAATCGAGCTTTCCGCATAGCAAACCTTCGGGCATGACCGGTTTTGTCATGAACGCCCGCCGCGCGCCTTTCGACGATTGGCGGGTGCGCGACGCGCTGATCTCGGCCTTCAATTTCGAGTATATCAACGAGACGCTTACCGGCGGCACCCTGCCCCGGATCACCTCTTATTTCTCGAACTCCGACCTTGCCATGCGCGACGGTCCGGCGTCGGGGCGGGTTTTCGATCTGCTGGCCGATTACGCCGACACACTGCCGCCCGGCACGGTGGATGGCTATCGGCTGCCGGTGGCCGATGGCTCTGCCCGCAACCGTGCGGGCATCCGCGCCGCGATGCAGCAGTTGAATGCCGCAGGCTATGAGGCCGAAGGTGGCGTCATGCGCCGGGGCGACGGCACACCGCTGACCTTTACCATCCTTCTGTCCAAGGGGAGCCGTGAAAACCTAGCGATTGCAGAGCTTTACACGCAGGCCCTCAAGCGCCTTGGCATCAACGCCGAGATCGAAACCGTAGATGATGCGCAATTCGTTGCACGGCAGAACAGCTATGATTTCGACATGACGACCTTCCGCCGCGCCCTGTCGCTCAGCCCCGGTACGGAGCAGCGTTTCTACTGGGGGTCGGAGGCCGCCGATCTGCCCGGCACACGCAACCTCATGGGCGTGCGCTCTCCGGCGGTGGATGCGATGATCGACAGGATGTTGCAGGCCCGCGAAACGGCTGATTTCGTTGCCGCGACCCGCGCGCTTGACCGCATCCTGACGGCGGGGCGCTATGTCATCCCCTTCTGGCAGTTCGACGAAGGGCTGATCGCCCATGACGCGCGCATGGCCTACCCCGAGACGATCCCGCTCTACGGCGACGGGCCGAACTTCATGCCCGAGGTTTGGTGGTGGCAACCGGCGGAGGGGTCAGACCAGTGAGGTCACCCAGAGGATCGTCGCATCCTCATCGCTGAGCGAGACAACGTTATGTCCCATGGTGGCGTCGTAATAGGCGCTATCGCCGCGGCGCATGTCGACGGGTTCGTAAAACTCGGTGAAAAGCCGCACCATGCCGGTCAGCACATAGAGGAACTCCTCCCCGTCATGGCGCACCCAGCCGTCGAACTCCTCCATCCGGCGGGCGCGAATGCGGGCGCGGTAGGGCAGCATCTGCTTCTTGCGCAACGCGTCGGCCAGCAGCACGTGCTCATAGGTGCCGGTGGCCTTGGGCGCACCTTCCTCGGCGCGGGTCACGGCCATGCGGCCGGTGATCTTCTCCCCCGCAGGCGGGGTGAAAAGCTGCGGCACGGTGATCTCCAACCCCACGGCAAGCTTTTTCAGCGCGTCATAGGTGGGCGACATCAGCCCGTTTTCGATCTTGCTCAGCGTAGAGCGCGCCAGCCCCGCCTGCCGCGCGGCCTGTTCCAGCGTCCAATTGCGCGCCTTGCGCAGCTCGCGCACCCTTGCGCCAAGGTCGACCGGCGGGGCGGTCTCGCTCGCGCCGCTTTCGCGGGCGATCTGGATCAGGGAACGGGGCGGCGTATCTGTCATGGACCTGCTATAGCCGTGCCTCGGGGCGCTTGCAACGCTGCCCGCTTGCGATACCGGCCCCGGCCCGCTATGCCCATTGCGCAGCAATAGATGGGGCGCATCATGGCCGAAGCGATCAAACTCGATATCATGTCAGACCCGATCTGCCCGTGGTGCTATATCGGCAAGGCGCATCTGGACCGCGCTTTGCAAGACCACCCCGACCACCCCTTTGCCATCGAATGGCACCCGTTCCAGCTCAACCCCGACATGCCGCGCGAGGGCATGGACCGCCGCAGCTATCTTGAACGCAAGTTCGGCGGCAAGGAAGGCGCCGTGCGCGCCTATGCGCCTGTGGTTGAACATGCCGAGAAGGCCGGGTTGAAGATCAACTTCGAGGCCATGCAGCGCACGCCCAACACGCTGGATGCGCACCGTCTGATCCACTGGGCCGGGATCGAAGGGCGCCAGACCGCAGCCGTCTCTGCCCTTTTCAAAGCCTATTTCGTCGATGCCCGCGACATTGGTAACCACGAAGTGCTGGCCGACATCGCCGATAGTATCGAGATGGACGCCGCCGTGGTCACCCGGCTGCTGAAATCCGATGTCGACGCGCAGGACATCCGCGACCGTGATGCCCATAGCCGCAAGATGGGCGTGAACTCGGTGCCGACCTTCATCGTTGCCAACACCCATGCCGTCCCCGGCGCGCAGCCGCCCGAGCTATGGGCGCAGGTCATTGCCGATCTGACCAATCAACAGAGCTGAACAGGGCGGCAATCATTGCCAAGTTAAGCGTTCTCGACTATCGAGACCGCAACCACAAGTTATTCCCTGAAGCCTGCCCAAGCGGATCCGCCGTTCGGGACAATCGCCGGAGTGCGCCTTCGTGACCACCGAAAATCCAAAATTCTCCATGGGGCGGATCGAATTCGTCGGCCTTATCGCGATGATGATCGCCACCATCGCCTTTTCCATCGACGCGATGCTGCCCGCCCTGCCCGAGATCGCGGCGGAACTCTCACCCGAGATCGCCCACCGCGCCCCGTTGATCCTGACAGCCTTCGTGCTCGGCATGGGGCTGGGCACATTCTTTAGCGGCGCGCTGTCGGATGCATTCGGCCGCCGCAACGTGGTCTTCGGCGGGGCGGCGCTCTATTGTCTTTCGGCCTTTGTCGCTTGGATGAGCAACTCACTCGAAGTCATGCTCGTGGCACGCATCTTCCAAGGGCTTGGCGCTTCTGGCCCGCGTGTGGTCGCCGTGGCGATCATTCGTGACCTCTATGCGGGGCGCGAGATGGCGCGGATCATGTCGGTGGTGATGATGGTCTTCGCGCTGGTGCCCGCCTTGGCCCCGATGCTGGGCGCGGGGATCATCCTCACGGCGGGCTGGCGCGCGATCTTCATCGCCTTCATGGCCTTCTCGCTCATCTCGGTCATCTGGATGGCCCTGCGTCTGCCCGAAACCCTCGCCCCCGAAGACCGCCGCCCGTTGCGGGCACGGCTGATCATTGGCGCGGTGCGCGAGTTGGTGAGTCACCCCACGGTGCGCCTGTCGATCCTCGTGCAGTCGCTTGCCATGGCTATGCTCTTCTCGATGCTGATGCTGGTCCAGCCGATCTATGACACCGTCTATGGCCGGGCCGAAAGCTTCCCACTGTGGTTCGGCGGCATCGCCGTGGTGGCGGCCAGCGCCAGCCTGATCAACGCGCTGCTGGTCGTGCGCTACGGCATGCGGCGGCTGGTGACCATCGCCTTGGGCGTGCAAATCCTGCTGTCGGGAGCCATGTATTTCCTAAACCTCGGCGCCCTGCCCGACCCTTATGGCTTTGCCGCATTCGTGTTCTTCCAGACCTGCCTGTTCTTCCAAGCGGGGCTGACATTGGGCAACCTCAACGCCATCGCGATGGAGCCGATGGGCCATATCGCAGGCATGGCGGCTTCGGTCGTGGGGGCAATTTCCACCGTGCTGGCGGCGCTGATCGCCTCCCCGGTGGGGTTGATGTTCGACGGCACGACCAAGCCGCTGGCGCTGGCCATGCTGCTGATGGCAATCGCGGCCTATGCGCTGATGCTCTACATGGGGCGGGTGGAAAACCGGCAGCCGGCGGCGGCGGAATAACCGCTGCCTTTCGAAGGGCTTAGCCCTTCGCCTTGGCCTTTTTCGCGGTCTTTTCCTTGGCGATCACATGTTCGGCCAAATCGCGTGCGATGGCAAAGGCGCCTTTGATCTTATCGGCATCCGTCTTCCAATCCCGGCGCACGACGATCTTGTTGTCCTTCACTTTGGCCAGACCGCGCTGATCCTGAATGAACTTCACCAACCCCTCGGGCGAGGCGAACTTGTCGTTGTGGAACTGGATCGTCGCCCCCTTCGGCCCGCCATCAAGCTTGGCGATCCCGGCGCGCTTGCACATCGCCTTGATCCGCACCACCAGCATCAGGGTGTTGACCTCTTTCGGCAGCTTGCCGAAACGGTCGATCAACTCGGCGGCGAAGCCTTCCAGCTCTACCTTGGTCGATAGCTCGCTCAGGCGGCGATAGAGGCCAAGCCGCACGTCGAGATCGGGCACATAGTCCTCGGGAATCAGCACCGGCACGCCAAGGTTGATCTGCGGCGCCCATTGCTCGTCGGCCTCCGACAGCCCCTCAAGTTCGCCCGCCTTGATCTTGGCAATCGCCTCTTCCAGCATGGACTGATAAAGCTCGAAACCCACGTCGCGCATCTGGCCGGACTGTTCTTCGCCCAGCAGGTTGCCCGCGCCGCGAATGTCGAGGTCTTGGGAGGCCAGCGTGAAGCCCGCGCCAAGCGTGTCGAGGCTGCCCAGCACCCGCAGGCGTTTCTGGGCCGTGTCGGTCAGCTTCGCGCGTGGCTTGGTCGTGAGATAGGCATAGGCGCGCGTTTTTGAGCGCCCCACCCGGCCCCGGATCTGATAAAGCTGCGCCAGCCCGAACATATCCGCGCGGTGCACGATCATCGTGTTGGCGGTGGGAATGTCGAGGCCGGATTCCACGATGGTCGTGGCCAACAGAATGTCGAACTTGCCGTCGTAGAAAGAGTTCATCCGGTCGTCGAGCTCTCCCGGCGCCATCTGGCCGTGGGCGACGACGTAAGAAAGCTCGGGCAGCTGCGCCTTCAAAAACTCCTCGATCTCGCGCAGGTCGCTGACACGCGGCACGACATAGAAGCTCTGCCCGCCGCGGTAATGCTCGCGCAGGAGCGCCTCGCGGATGGTTACCGCGTCGAACTCGCTGACATAGGTGCGGATCGACAGACGGTCCACGGGTGGCGTGCCGATGATCGACAGATCGCGCACGCCCGTCAGCGACAGTTGCAGGGTGCGCGGGATCGGCGTGGCGGTGAGGGTCAGCACATGGATGTCCGTGCGCAGCGCCTTCAACCGCTCCTTATGGGTGACGCCAAAGTGTTGTTCTTCATCAATAATCAAAAGGCCGAGGTCGTTGAAACGAATCCCCTTTGCCAGCAGCGCATGGGTGCCGATCACGATATCGACCGTGCCCTTGGCCATCCCCTCACGCGTCGCCGCCGCCTCTTTGGCCGAGACGAAACGGCTGAGTTGCCGCACGTTGATCGGGAAGCCGCGGAAGCGTTCCGCGAAGCTCTTGTAGTGCTGCCGCGCGAGCAGGGTCGTCGGCGCGATCACCGCGACCTGCACGCCCGACATGGCCGCGACGAAGGCCGCGCGCATCGCCACCTCGGTCTTCCCAAAGCCCACGTCCCCGCAGACCAGACGGTCCATCGGGTTGCCGGAGGTCAGATCGTCGATCACATCGCCGATGGCGCGCAACTGGTCGTCGGTCTCGGTATAGGGGAACCGGGCCGAGAAGGCGTCCCACATGCCCGGCGGCGGGTCGAGCACGGGGGCGCGGCGCAGCGCGCGCTCCGCCGCAATGCGGATGAGCTTGTCGGCCATTTCGCGGATGCGTTCCTTGAGCTTGGCCTTCTTGCTCTGCCAGGCCCCGCCGCCGAGCTTGTCGAGCAGCCCTTCCTCGTGGCCATAGCGCGACAGCAGTTCAATGTTCTCCACCGGCAGGTAAAGCTTTGACTGTTCGGCATATTCCAGCACGAGACATTCATGGGCAGCCCCCGCGGCGGTGACCACTTCCAGCCCGTGGTAGCGGCCGATGCCGTGGTCGACATGAACCACCAGATCGCCGGGGCTGAGGCTTTGCGCCTCGGTCAGGAAGTTCTCGGCCCGGCGCTTGCGTTTTGGCGCACGGATCAGACGGTCGCCCAGCACGTCCTGTTCTGAGATCACCGTCATCCCCGGCGCTTCGAACCCATGCTCCAGCGCCCAAACCGCCAGATGCAGCCCGCGCTTGCCGATGCGGGTGGCATCCATCACCGGGATCGCCTCGGCCAGACCTTCGTCTTCGATCAGCCCGGTCAGGCGCTCCCGCGCGCCTTCGGAATAGCTGGCGATTAGCACCGGCCCAACTTCAAGCTTTGCTTTAATATGCGCGGCCAAAGCACCGAAAAGACTTACGGATTCCTGCTGACGCTCAGGGGCGAAATTGCGCCCGAGCCGCGCGCCTGCATCCAGCACCCCCGGCCCCGTGGGCTGCGGCAGCGGATTGAACTGGATCACCTGATGATCCAGCAGCGCTTGGGTCCAGGCCTCATCGGTCAGGTACAGCCCCTCAGGTGGGGCCGGTTTGTACACGCTGTCCATCTTCGAGCGCGTCTTCATCGCCAATTTGCGGGTCTCATACTGGTCTTCGATGGTTTCCCACCGCGCAATCCGCATCGGGGTCAGTTGATCGTCCAGAGTGACCGTCGCCTTGGGCAGATAATCAAAAAGCGTTTCCAGAGCGTCGTGAAAGAACGCCAGCCAATGTTCCGCGCCCTGATGTTTGCGGCCCGCGCTGATCGCCTCGTAAAGCGGATCATCGGTGCCCGCGGCGCCGAATTCGATGCGGTAGTTCTGCCGGAACCGGGTGATCGCTGCCTCGTCGAGGATGACCTCGCTCACCGGGGCAAGCTCGACCAGATCGAGTTTTTCTGTGGTCCGCTGCGTCGCCGGATCAAACCGTCGCGCGCCATCCAGCACGTCGCCGAAGAGATCAAGCCGCACCGGGCCAAGATCGCCGGGCGGGTAAATGTCGATGATCCCGCCGCGCACCGCGTAATCGCCCGGCTCCATCACCGTGGGGCTTTGCACAAAGCCCATGCGCACCAGAAACGCGCGCAGCGCCTTTTCGTCGATCCGGCTGCCCACGCGGGCGGCAAAGGCCGCGTCCCGCAGGGTGTCGCGGGCGGGGATGCGTTGGCTGGCCGCGTTCAAGGTCGTCAGCAGGACGAACTGATCGGGCATCCCATGCACTAGCGCCGCCAGCGTCGCCATCCGCCGGGCCGAAATATCGGCGTTGGGCGACACCCGGTCATAGGGCAGACAATCCCACCCCGGGAAGGTGACGACCGGCATGTCGGGGGCGTAGAAGCGTAAGGCAGCCTGCATCGCCGCCATGCGTTTGTCATCGCGCGCCACATGGACCACCGGCTGGCCGCCCTTGGCGATTTCATCGAGGATGGCGCGGGCATCATAGCCTTCGGGAACGCCGGAGAGGGTGATATTGCGCGGATCGTTCATCGGGTCTCAATTGGCCCTCGGAGGGGGGCTGTCAACCCGCCAGCGGGCCGATGCTTAGATTTTGATACATTCCCCAAAGCGCGGTCACGAAGATCGAGACCATGCCGATGATCTGGGTGTAAAGCCGGTGCCGCATCAATCGCCGCCGCAGCACCTCACCGGTCGACCCTTCGATGCGAATGAGCCGCGCTGTCGACAGGCTCAAAAGCCCCACCAGCGACATGGGAAAGCCCAAGAGCAGCAAGGCTTGGGCGAATTCGATGCCATAGACGAACCCCAAGAGCACCAGAGAGGTCAGCGCGAAGAACCCCAGCCCCAAGAGCCACAGCCCAGAGACCTGCGAGATATAGAGCATTCGGTTCACGTTGATCCGCACGATGTCTTCCAGATCGGCCTCGGCCTCTCCGCCATAGCGGCGGGCGCGCAGGACCATGTCGAAGGGCACGCCGAGCACCCAGTGGCTTGCCGTTGACCACATCACAGCCAGCGCGATCCAGAACCAAAGGTTCGAGAAAGAGCGCATGTCGATCATTTCGAAAAGGGTTTGATACCAGTCCAAGGCGTGCTCGTCCGAATATTGAGTTCGGATCTCTTAGCGGTCCGGCGCGACAATTCATAGGGTTGAGGCGTTCAAAAATACATGGCAAGCCCTTGCCAAGCCATTCTGAGGTATAATTGATGCAACCCGTCCACGCCCCCTTCCCCGCCACACGCCTGCGCCGCACCCGTGCCAATGCCGGTATCCGCGCGCTGGTGCGCGAGAATGACCTGCACTTGGGCGATCTGATCTGGCCGGTTTTCGTGCGCGAAGGCGAGGGCGTGGAAGAGCCGATCCCCTCAATGCCCGGTGTCATGCGCCGGTCGGTCGACATGCTGGTCCCGGCGGTGCGCGCGGCGGCGGATCTGGGCATCGGCACGGTCTGCGTCTTTCCCTATACCGGGCCCGAGGACCGGACCGAGGATTGCGCCCGCGCATGGGATCCGCAGAACGCCACCAACCGCGCCATCGCCGCGATCAGAGAGGCGGTGCCGGACATGGTGGTGATGACCGATGTGGCGCTCGATACCTATAACATCAACGGCCATGACGGTTTCGTCGAAGACGGCATCATCGTGAACGACCGCACGGTCGAGGCGCTGGTCAAGATGGCGCTGGCGCAGGCCGAAGCAGGGGCGGATATCATCGGCCCTTCGGATATGATGGACGGGCGCATCGGCGCGATCCGCGCAGGTCTCGAAGAGGCAGGGCATCAAGATGTGATGATCCTGAGCTACGCCGCCAAATACGCCAGCGCCTTCTATGGCCCCTTTCGCGACGCAGTTGGCGCCTCTGCGGCGCTGACCGGCGACAAGAAGACCTATCAGATGGATCCCGCCAATAGTGACGAGGCGCTGCGGCTGGTGGCGCGCGACCTCTCGGAAGGGGCGGATATGGTCATGGTGAAGCCGGGAATGCCCTACCTTGATATCTGCCGCCGGGTGAAAGACGCCTTCGGCGCGCCGACCTTCGCCTATCAGGTCTCGGGCGAATACAGCATGATCAAGGGCGCGGCAGACCAAGGTTGGATCGACGGCGAACGCGCGATGATGGAGAGCCTTCTGGCCTTCAAACGCGCGGGCTGCGACGGCGTGCTGACCTATTTCGCCCCAGAGGTCGCCCGGCTTTTGCTCAAAAGCGCGTGACCTAAGGGCGTAAATCTGCGCAAAGGGGCCAATCAACATGACAAGCCGCGTGATTATGCGTAATCTCGCGCATAAGTCGGGAAAACCGGCAGCAGGCAACCGATCTTGAATATACAGGCAGAAAAGATGACCAATCAGACATATAACCGGCGCTTCGTGACATTGGGCGCCCTCTCGGCGCTCGGCGCGACCGCGGCCTGCGGCAATGGCGTGGGCGGACGCGGCAGCGCGATGATCGACGCACGCGTGGATGCGACACTGGCCGAGATGTATCGCGGCTATCCCAACACCCGGCAATTGGCCGAAAAGGCCAATGGCATGTTGGTCATGCCGCTGGTGACGGAAGCGGGCCTCGGCTTTGGCGGTGCCTACGGGCGCGGCGCGCTGCGCGTGAACGACGTGACGGTGGACTATTATTCGGTGACCAAAGCCTCGGGCGGCTTGCAGATCGGCGCGCAGCAATATGCGCATGTGCTGTTCTTCATGACCGAACCTGCCTTGCGCGAATTCCGCAGCTCGCCCGGTTGGGCGGCGGGGGCCGGTCTGGAATATGTGATCTCGGACAAGGGCGACAGCGTCAGCGCGGATACCACCACCGTCATGGCCCCGGTTCTGGCGGCGGTCTTTGGCCGCGCGGGCCTGCGCATCGGCGCGACGCTGGAAGGAACGAAATACACGCGGATCATTCCCTAAGGGGCACCCGCGCCTGCGGAAAGCAAACGCCCGGCTTTAAGCCGGGCGTTTTTGTTTGGGGCAATGGGCTAAACGGCCGGTCGCGCGTTACCCGAGGTTCTGCAACCGCTTGAACAGGCTCGACGTATCCCAACGCCCGCCGCCCATCTTCTGCACGTCTTTGTAGAACTGATCGACCAGCGCGGTCACCGGCAGACTCGCCCCCGTCTCGTCCGCCGCATCGAGACAGATGCCCAGATCCTTGCGCATCCAATCCACCGCGAAGCCATGATCGAACTTGTCGTCGAGCATGGTCTCATAGCGGTTCGCCATCTGCCATGAGCCTGCCGCGCCTTGGCTGATCACCTCAACCACCGCGCGGCCATCAAGGCCCGCCTTCTCGGCGAAATGCAGCGCTTCAGAGAGGCCCTGTACCAGACCGGCGATGGCGATCTGGTTGCACATCTTGGTCATCTGGCCCGCGCCGCTCTCCCCAATGCGGCGGCAGATTTTCGCGTAGACCTCCATGATCGGCAACGCCCGGTCAAAAGCGCCTTCGTCGCCGCCGCACATGATCGACAGCTGGCCGTTTTCCGCGCCCGCCTGACCGCCCGAGATCGGCGCGTCGACAAAGCTCACCTGCGCATCATCGGCGGCGGCATAAAGCTCACGCGTCACAGCCGCCGAAACGGTGGTGTGATCGACAAAGATCGCCCCCGCCGTCATGCCGCCAAAGGCCCCGTCATCCCCCAAACAGACCGAGCGCAGATCGTCGTCATTGCCCACGCAGGCGATCACGAAATCCGCATCCTTTGCCGCCGCACGCGGGGTCTTGGCCATGGCGCCGCCATAGGTTTTCACCCAGTCGTCCGCCTTGGCTTCGGTGCGGTTGTAGACGGTCACATCGTGGCCCGCCTTTTGCAGATGCCCCGCCATCGGAGCCCCCATGACCCCCAGTCCCAAAAACGCGAGCTTTGCCATGTGCTTTTCCTTGTCATTCAGTTGCGTTATTCCCTGTCATTACACCTACCACCCTGCGCGCTCCGGTCAATCTGCGCGCCAGTCGAGGATCCCCCGATGGCATTGATGTTTCGCTGGCTTATTCGATTGGCGGTGTTTCTCGTCGCGCTGAGCGTCGTGGTTTTGGTGCTGGTCTATTGGTTCGCCGCGCGGTCCCTGCCCGACTATGACGATACGGTCGAGGTCGCGGGCGTCAGCGCCCCGGTCGAGATCGTGCGCGACAATGCCAATGTGCCGCATATCTTCGGGCAGAGCGATGAGGATGTCTTTTTCGGCCTCGGCTTCGCCCATGCCCAAGACCGGCTGTGGCAATTGATCACCCTGCGCCGCACCGCGCAGGGGCGGCTGTCCGAGGTCTTCGGCACCGCCACCATCACCACCGACAAACTGATGCGGCGCTATGACATCTACCGGCTTGCCGTGGCAGCGGCGGATAAGCTCGACCCCGAAACCGAAGCGGCGCTTGAGGCTTATTCCGCCGGGATCAACGCGCGCCTCGACCAGATCAACACCGAAGCCTTGGGCCGCGGTGCGCCCGAGATGTGGCTCTTCAATGCGCCCATGGCCCCTTGGCGGCCGGCAGATTCACTCGCGATCACCAAGCTCATGGGCCTGCAAATGTCGGGCCATCTGGAGGCCGAGGTGCTGCGCGCGCGTGTGTCCTTGGAGTTGAGCGATCCGGACCGTCTGCGCGATATCCTGCCCGAAGCGCCGGGCAGCGGGGTCGCCGCCCTGCCTGAATATGCCGCCCTCTTCCCTGAGGTCACCCGCCGCCACGCCGCCGCAGCGCCGATGGCGCGCCACCCGCTGTCGCCCTTCAAACGGCAGGCCTTCGCCGGGGCTTCCAACGCTTGGGCCGCCGCGCCCTCGCGCTCTGCCGCGGGGGGCACGCTTTTGGCCAATGACCCGCATTTGGGTTTCACCGCCCCCGCGATCTGGTATCTTGCTCGGTTGGAGCTTGAGACCGGCGGCGTAATCGGTGGCACCATTCCGGGGATGCCGGTGGTGCTTACGGGCCGCAGCGCCCATCTGGGCTGGGGGCTGACCACCGCCTATGTCGACGATCAAGACGTCTATATAGAAGAGCTGAACCCCGACAACGCCGAGGAATACCGCACCCCGGATGGCTTCAAGAAGTTCCGCAAACGCGCGTCGATCATCAATATCGCCGATGCCGACCCGATCACCGTCACCCTGCGCTGGACCGACAATGGCCCCGTGCTGCCCGGCAGCCACTACAACCTTGGCAGCATCACCCCGCCAGGGCATGTGGCCTCTGTCGCCTCGACCCTCTTTACCGAAGAGGACACCTCACTTGCCGCCGCGATGAAGGTGATGCGCGCGAAATCGGTGCAGCAGGCGATCAATGCCGCGACCGACTATGTGGCGCCCGCGCAGAACCTCACGCTGGTCGACCGCGACACCATCGCGATGAAGACCATTGGCGCCATGCCGCGCCGCGATGCCAATCACCAAAGCCAAGGGCGCATGCCCAGCCCCGGTTGGATCGCCGCCAACCGCTGGGACGGGATGCTGCCCTACACCGCGAACCCCGAATTCGTCGCCCCCGCGGGCGGCATCCTCGGCAATACCAACAACAAAACGGTCGACCGGCCCTTCCCCAACCACGTCTCTTTTGTCTGGGGCGACACGCAGCGGGTGCAGCGTTGGCAACGGCTGATGCAGAACCGCGAGGTGCACACCCGCGACAGTTTCATCGAAGCGCAGCTTGATACCGTCAGCCCCACGGCCCGGTCGCTGCTGCCGCTCATCGGCGCCGAGCTGTGGTTCACCGGAGAGGCCGCACCGGACGGCACGCCGGAGCGCCAGCGCCAGCGCGCGCTTGACCTGCTCGCCGGTTGGTCGGGTGAGATGAACGAACACCTGCCCGAGCCGCTGATCTATGCCGCGTGGATCCGCGCCTTGCAGGACCGGCTGATCCGCGACGAATTAGGACCGCTGGCCGAAGAGTTCACCCATATCCAGCCGCTCTTCATCGAACGTGCCTTTCGCGATGTGCAGGGGGCCGCGAAATGGTGCGACGTGCGCCAATCCGCCCCGGTGGAGACCTGCCACGACATGGCCCGGCTGGCGCTCGACGACGCGCTTTTGTGGATCAACGAGACATGGGGCACGCAGCTTGAATCGCTCCGCTGGGGTGACGCGCATCAGGCGACCCATGATCACCCCGTGCTGGGCGAGGTGCCGCTTTTGCGCTACTTCGTGAACATCCGGCAGTCGACCTCGGGCGGGGACAATACCCTGCAACGCGGCCTGACACGCGGCACTGGCAAAGACCCCTTCTTTAACGTGCACGGCGCGGGCTATCGCGGCGTTTACGATTTTGCCGATCCCGACAGTTCGGTCTTTGTCACCTCTACCGGGCAATCGGGGCATTTCCTGTCGCGCCATTACGATGATATGGCGCAACTCTGGCGGCGGGGCGAATATATCCCGATGTCGCTGGACGCCGAACTGGCCCGCGCCGCCGCCGTGGGCGTGACCCGATTGGAGCCTGCCCAATGACCGCCCGCGTGATCTTGCTGAACAAACCCTATGGCGTGCTGTCGCAATTCACCGACAAAGGCACCGAAGGCAGCACGCGGCCCACCCTCTCGGCCTATGTCAATGAAAAGGGGTTTTATCCTGCAGGGCGGCTCGACCGCGACAGCGAAGGGCTTTTGGTGCTGACCGACCACGGCCCGCTTCAGGCTCGCATTGCGCATCCCAAATACAAACGGCCCAAGAGCTATGTGGTGCAGGTCGAAGGCACGCCGGATGCCGCGGCGCTCGACGCGCTGCGTAAAGGTGTCGAACTGAAGGACGGTCTCACGAAACCCGCCCAAGTGGATCAGATCGACGCGCCCGATCCGCTTTGGCCCCGCGACCCGCCGGTGCGTTTTCGCAAGACGGTGCCCGACGCTTGGCTGCGCATCACCATCCGCGAGGGGCGCAACCGGCAAGTGCGGCGCATGACGGCCCATGTCGGCCTGCCCACCCTGCGGCTGATCCGCGAAAGCGTGGGCGACTGGACGCTGGCCGGGCTGCAACCCGGCGCTTGGCGCTGGTCGACCGAAACGGGCCGTTAGGTAAAGGCGCGGGTGATCGCCACACCCGCCGTCGCCGCCGTCCCGGTCAGGACCGAGCCCCAAGTGAAGTCGCGCGCGACCATGGCCCATGTCCAATCCTTGAGCGTCGCCAAATTGGTGAACTCATAGGTGCCATAGCCCATCGCCCCGATCAGCAACGCATTGCCAAAGACCCAGAGCAGCGAATGACCCTGCACCATCGCGGGCCAAGACACGAACCACAGCACCACGGCCACGAAGAAGGCGTAGAAGATCAGCGCCGGGGCCATGCGGAATTCATCCAACAGCCAGTTGCCGATATCACGCTCGAACGCAGGTTTGATGAGGTAGGTCAGCCCGAGATAGTCCAGCCCGAGAAAGATGACGACGGTTGAGAGGTAGAGGATAACGAGGGTCATGTGGCGCGCTCCGTTTCTGGTCATAGGACCATATGCGGCGCGACGCGCGGAATTCGATGCCGGGGGCGGCAAAATTTCACCGCCCATGGCAAACCCGTCAAAGTTGCTGGTATTCCGCCTCTTGCCGCGCGGACCAGCGCACGGTGATCTCGAACCCGTCGTCGGTCTGGCGCTCGCCCTCGACCACGTCCTGCGCGAACAGCCAGGCGCGTTTCTTGCCGTCGGCGAAACCGAGGGTCAGCAGAGCCTCGCGCACGGCACCTTGCAGCGCCTCGGCGATGGTTTCTTGCAGCGTCTCCAGCCCCTCGCCGGTGATGGCCGAAATCGCCAGCACGTCATCGTTGCGCGCGGCACGGGCACGCATGGCCTCGGCCCGGTCGTCGGGCAGCAGGTCCAGCTTGTTCCAAACCTCGAAACTGCGGGTCTCTTTCGGCACGCCGAGAGAGGCGAGAATATCGCGCACGTTCTGCGCCTGCTCCTCGGTCTCGGCGTGAGAGACGTCGCGCACATGGCAGATGATATCGGCGGCCAGAACCTCTTCCAGCGTGGCGCGGAAGGCGGCGACGAGTTCCGTGGGCAGATCGCTGATGAAGCCCACCGTGTCGCTGAGGATGATCTCAGGCCCGTCGGGCAACACGAGGCTGCGCATGGTCGGGTCGAGCGTGGCAAAGAGCATGTCTTTTGCCATGACCTCGGCCCCGGTCAAGCGGTTGAAAAGCGTGGATTTCCCGGCGTTGGTATAGCCCACTAGGGCCACGATCGGGAACGGCACCTTCGCCCGTGCGGCACGGTGCAACGCGCGGGTTTTCACGACCTTTTCCAATTGGCGGCGCAGGCGCACCAATTGGTCGTCAATGGCACGGCGGTCAGCCTCGATCTGGGTCTCACCCGGCCCGCCGACAAAACCCAAACCGCCGCGCTGCCGCTCAAGGTGGGTCCATGCCCGGACAAGCCGCGTACGCTGATAGTTCAGCGCGGCCATCTCAACCTGAAGCACCCCTTCGCGGGTCGCCGCACGGTCGCTGAAAATTTCGAGAATCAGCCCGGTCCGGTCGAGCAATTTGACCCCCCAAGCCTTCTCAAGATTGCGCTGCTGCACCGGGGTCACGGGGCCATCGACCAGCACGAGGTCGACCTCTGCCCCCTTCATGCGCTGCTCGAGCTCTTCGATCTTGCCCTTGCCGAACAGCATACCCGCATGGACCGTGCGCAGAGGCACGACTTCGGAGCCGACGACCTGCAACTCGGGCAGCGCCTCGGCCAATGCCACGGCTTCTGCCAGCGCGGGCTCGGGCGCGCGCCGGTCGTTGTCGGACTTGATATCAGGATGCAACACCCAAGCGCGCGTTACGCGGGGCCCGTCGCTGTTGTCGATCTGAAATGCTGGACGGCTCAAGAAGCGTCTTCGCCCTCATATAGGCTGATCGGCTGGCTTGGCATGATGGTCGAAATCGCGTGTTTGTACACAAGTTGCGATTGACCGTCGCGGCGCAGCAGAACGCAGAAGTTGTCAAACCAAGTAATGACGCCCTGCAATTTGACGCCATTGATCAGGAAAATTGTCACCGGTACTTTGGTCTTGCGAACGTGGTTAAGGAACGCATCCTGAAGGTTCTGTCTGTCTGACGCCATCGTAGTCTCGCCTTTTGTTCTTGCTGGCGTCCGCGTACCGGACCCCCCCATTGCCTCAAGTATGGAGTGCGAAAGCGTGAGTTTCCAGCCCCAATATCAGAGGACTAGGACGGTTCTAGCGCTAAACGTGTCAAGCGCGCCACAAATTCGGGGTCATCAGCGCAATAATCGCCAAGGTTTCCAGCCGCCCCAGCACCATCGCGCCGCTTAGGATAACTTTGGCCGCCAATCCCAGCTCGATCAGGTGGATGGGCTTGTCGGCGGCATGTTCGATCAGCGGCCCCGTGGTGGAGAGCGTGGCCACCGACATGACCACCGCCGCATCGAAGGAGGCGCCGGTCAGGGTCAGCAGCAGGGTCACCCCGGCCAGTGACATGGCGAAGAGCATGAAGAAGATCCAAGCGATGAAAGCCCCGTTGCTTTGCAAACGCCGCCCGGCCGCCCCCGCCCCGCTGACGGAGTTGGGATAGACCAGCCGGTCCATCTCGCGCACCCCGTTTTGGTAAAGCGCGAAGACCCGCAGCAGTTTCACCCCGCCCGCCGTGGTGGCCACCCCGCCGCCGATCAGCGCAAGCCCCATGAGCACCAGCCCCGGCGTGCGCAGCCCCGACCAATTCTGCGCGTCGGCCCAATGCTCAGAGACGAAACCGGTGGTCGACAGGAAGGACAGCACCGTGAACAGCCCGCCCCAAAGCGCGTGCAAGGCCCGGGTGCCGTCGACCTCAACCTCAACCTCAAAAGCGCCGATCCAATGGCGCGCGAACAGCAGCAGCGGCACGCCGATCACCACCAAAAGACCGATGCGAAACTCAGGGTCGGTCATCAGCCCGCCTTGGGTCGCCGTGACGGTATCCTTGGAAAAGGTCAGCCGCGACAGGGCGAAAAGCATGAAGAGCATCATCACCGCCTCGCCGGTAACGCCGACCTGCGCCTCGGCCACGCCACCGATGGGCGAAATGCCCGAAGTCGCCATGACCGACATGGCATGGCAAAGCGCCACCAAGGCCGTCTCTCCGCCGATGACCAGCAAGAGCCACAGCAGGAGCGTCAGCCCGAAGTAGATCGGCAGCAGCGCTTGGGTGGTGCGCAGCAGCCGTTGGCGCGGGGTGATCCGGCCCATCCGCGTGTTGATCCGGTCATCAGGCCGCCCCGGTTCGGCCTGCGCCGTGACCTCGAAGCCGCCCAAATGCAGCGGGGCCAGAATGGCCGAGGCCGTGACCCACATGAGCAGCCCGCCCATCCACCCGACCTGCGCGCGCCACAGATGCAGCGTGTCGCTCAGCCGTTCGGGACTGAACATCGTGGCCCCGGTGGTGGTCAGCGCGCTGACCATCTCGAAATAGACATTCACGAAACGGGTCGTCGGCAGCGCCTCAAGAAAGGGCACCGCAAAGAACACCGGCAGGAACACGAAGGCCGAGAGCAGCGACAGAAGCGGCCCAAGCGCCCCGTCCAAAGGTTTGCGCCCCGCGTGGGCGATGGCGATGAGCGTGAAGGCCACAAGCCCCAACAGCCCCGCATAGAGAAAGGCGCGACTGGCCAGATGATCGTTCATCACCAGCCCGTGGATCGACGGCAGGATCATCGACAGGGCCGAGACGCCGAACAGCTGCAAGAACAGCGGTAGCTGCACGATCTCGCGGCGGATGCCGGTCGGGCCTATGCTGGTCGGTTGCGTCACAAAGGCGCTCCTGCGCTTAGAAAAAGTCGATTGAGACCTGCAAAAGCTGTTCGACCCGCGGCACATCCTCGGCCAGCGCAAAGAGGGCGACCACATCGCCTTCGTCGATCCGCGTGCTGCCCAAGGGGCGAATGACCTTGCCTTCTTTGCGCAGCATGCCGATCAAAACCCCTTCGGGGAAGTCGATTTCCGAGACTTTCTTGCCCGCAAGGGGCGAGGTTGACAGCACTTCGGCCTCAATCACCTCGGCTTCGGCGTCACCGATGGAATAGACCGCCCGCACCCGGCCATGGCGGATGTGACGCAGGATCGAACTTACGGTCGTGGCGCGCGGGTTGATATAGGCGTCGATGCCAAGGTGGGTCATCAGCGGCACCAGCGTTGGGTCGTTGATCAGCGCGATGACATAGGGGCAGCCCTCGGCCTTGGCGCGGACACAAGACAGCATGTTGGTCTTGTCGTCGTCGGTCACCGCCAGCATCGCGTCGGCACGGCTGATGCCCGCCTCGGCCAGCAGGGCCGCATCCAGCCCGTCGCCATTGAGCACGATTGTCCGTTCCAACCCTTCGGCAGCGCGTTCGGCGCATTTTCGGTTCTTCTCAATCATCTTGGTGCGCACGCGCAGAGGCCCGCTCTCCAGATGCTGCGCCACGGTCAGGCCGACATTGCCGCCGCCCACGAGCACGACACGCTCTTGCTTGGTGGTTTGCTTGCCGAAAATCTCCATCGTGCGGGCGATGTCGTCGTGATGCGAGAAGACATAGCAATCATCGCCCACGAAAAGCTGATCCTTCGCCTCGGGCGCGAAAAGCGTGCCATCGCGGCGCACGCCCACAACCACGGCGCGCAGAGTTGAGAAGAGATCGGTCAGCTGCCGCAGTGGCGTGTTCACCACCGGGCAATCGCTGTCGATCGAAATCCCCAGAAGCTGCGCCTGCCCCTCCATGAAAATCTCGGTATCGAAAGCGGCGGGCGCGCTGAGCCGTTGAAGCGCGGCGGTCGCGACCTCCTTCTCGGGGGAAATCACCACGTCGATCGGCATGTGATCGCGGCGGTAGAGATCAGAGTAAATCGCGTCGAGATAGGACTGGCTGCGCAGCCGCGCGATCTTGCGGTTGATGCCAAAGACCGAATGCGCGACCTGACAGGTCACCATATTGACCTCGTCCGAATGGGTCGCCGCGATGATCATCTCGGCGTCGCGCGCGCCTGCCCGGTCCAGCACATCGGGGTAGCTGGCGAAGCCGGCGATGCCCTGCACATCCAACGTATCGGTGGCGCGGCGGATCAATTCTGCATTGCTGTCGACCACGGTCACATCGTTGCGCTCTCCGCTGAGGTGACGGGCAATCTGCCAACCCACCTGCCCTGCGCCGCAAATGATGATTTTCATGAAGGCTTCCTTACCCTGAGCAAAGATCGTGTGAGGGTTGTCTTGGGTCGGTTAGAGGGCATGACAGATGGGTTGGCAAGGGTCAAATCAATTGTCTTTGCCCCGCAACGGCGGCATGATGGGGCCATGAAACCGATATTCCCTCGCCCCTCCCGCGCCGCTGTCGCCCTGACCTTTGTCGGCTTGGCGGCGGCGGCCTGTGCGCCGCTCAACACCTATTACAAACCGGGCGCGAGTGTCGCGCAGGTCAATCGCACCACCACCGCTTGCGAGGTTCAGGCCCTGCGCGACGTGCCGATCTCGACGCAAATCCGCCGCGAACCGCCACGCTATGTGCCCGCGCGGCGCCACTGCGATGCCGACAACAATTGCACCACACGGGGCGGTTTTTATGTACCGGGGGAATTGGTGACCTTTGACCCGAACGAAGACCTGCGCAACCGGGTCGAGGCGCAATGTATGGCCGACAAAGGTTTCGCGCCCGTGTCGATCCCCGCCTGCCCCCGCAATGTGGCCCGCGCCGCACCGACACGCGCGACGACCACGCTGCCCGCGCTCAACCCTAAATCCTGCGTGATCCGCAACAGCGATGGGTCGTTCCAGATCGTCACCCAAGGGTGACGCAAGCGCGCGGAGCAGCCCCCGCGCGCGCGACCGGCGGGGCTTAGCCCGCCGCTTCGACTTCCTCGTCAACATGGGCCACGCGCACGCCCGCTTTGGCCGAGGTCACGACGCCAAGCGATTTCAGCTTGCGGTGCAGGGCGCTGCGCTCCATCCCCACAAAATTCGCGGTGCGGCTGATGTTGCCGCCGAAACGGTTGATCTGGGTCAGCAGATACTCCCGCTCGAAAGCTTCCCGCGCTTCGCGGAGGGGCAAAGTCGCCAGCGCGCCCGAGAGCACCACGCGCCCCTCATCGCCGCCGTTCTCCTCCTCGCCCGGAAGCTCCCGCGCTTCGATCGGGCCGGTGCCATCGCCGAGAATCAGCACCCGTTCGACAAGGTTCTTGAGCTGGCGCACGTTGCCCGGCCAGACCATCGTTTGCATCAGCGCCACCGCATCCTCGGTCAGCGCGCGTTGCGGCAGCCCCTGCGAGGTGTTGAATTCGGCGATGAAATGTTCGGCCAGCAGAGGAATATCCTCGCGCCGCTCTTCCAAGGATGGCACGGCGATCGGCACGACGTTCAGACGGTGATAGAGTTCCTGCCGGAAAGTATCAGCCTTGATCGCCTGATCCAGATCGCGGTTCGTCGAAGAGATCACCCGCAGATCGACCCGGACCTTATCCGTCCCGCCAACGCGGGTGAATTGTTGATCGACCAGCACGCGCAGGATCTTGGACTGGGTGCCAAGCGGCATGTCGGCGACCTCATCGAAATAGATCACCCCGCCGTGGGCCTGCTCCAACAACCCCGGCTCGACCCCGCGGTCCGGCGTCTCGCGGCCAAAGAGCACCCCTTCCATCCGATCCGGCGCCACCCCGGCACAGTTGACGGTGACGAAGGGCGCCGAGGCGCGGGCCGAATGGGCATGAATATAGCGCGCGGCCACTTCTTTACCCGACCCTGCGGGGCCGGTCAGCATCACCCGGCCATTGGATTTGGTCACCTTGTCAAGCTGCCCCAGCAGAGCGCGATAAGGCGCGGAGGTGCCGATCATCTCGGAGGTCGCCACATCGCGGCGCTTGAGGTTCTGGTTCTCACGGCGCAGACGTGAGGTTTCCATCGCGCGGCGGATCACCACTAGCAACTGGTCGATGTTGAACGGCTTTTCAATAAAATCGTAAGCGCCCTGTTTGATCGCCGCCACGGCAATCTCGATATTGCCATGGCCCGAGATGATCACCACCGGCACATCCGGGTTGTCGCGTTTGACCGTCTTGAGGATGTCGATCCCGTCCATGCGGCTATCTTTCAGCCAGATGTCGAGGATGATCAGCGCCGGTGCCTCGGTGTTGATCTCGGCCATCGTCTCATCCGAATTGCTGGCCAAGCGCGTGGCGAAACCTTCATCCTCAAGGATGTCCGAGATCAACTCACGGATGTCGCGTTCGTCGTCTACAATCAGAATGTCACTCATCTGCCTTATCCCCTTGGTCTGTCGTTGCGTCGATGGCCAAGGGCAGCGAAATGACTGCCATGGCACCGTTATGGTCTTGCCCGTCGAATGCGGGCGCGGTTTCGAGCGTCAGGCTGCCGCCGTGTTCCTCGATAATCTTTTTGACGATCGGCAGGCCAAGCCCCGTGCCTTCGCTGCGCGTGGTCACATAGGGCTCGAACAGCCGGGCGCGGTCTTCGGGCAGGCCGATGCCATTGTCGGCAATGGTCAGCCGCAAAAGCCGGTTCTCGGGCGTGAGCGTCACACGGATCTGCGGCTCGTGCCCTTCGGGCGCACCCTCTTTCTTCAGGCTTTCAATGGCTTCGCCTGCGTTCTTGATCAGATTGGTCAGCGCCTGCGAAATCATCGTGCCGTCGATATTGGCCATCACCGGCTCTGCGGGCAGGTCGAGTTTGATCGCCACGTCTTCCTGTCGGCTTTGCTGAAGCAGCACCGCGTCGCGCAGCAACTGCCGGATGTCCTGACGGCTGGTTTCCGGCTCCGGCATCCGCGCGAATTTCGAGAATTCATCCACGATGCGCCGCAGGTCACCCGTCTGGCGAATAATCACGCCGGTCATCTGCTCCAGCGCGTCATCATCGCCCTCGGCCATCTTGGGGCCGAACTTGCGGCGAATGCGCTCGGCACTCAGCTGGATGGGCGTCAGCGGGTTCTTGATCTCATGCGCGATGCGGCGGGCCACATCGCCCCATGCGGCCATGCGCTGCGCCGAGACCAGATCGGTCACATCGTCAAAGGCCACCACATAGCCCTCAAGATCGCCATCCTTGGACCGGCGGGTCGCCATGCGGACCAAGAGGTTCTCCATCGCCCCTTGGCGGGAGACCTTGACCTCGGCCTGCGCCACCTCGTCCGAGGCGGCCTTTACTGTCTCGAACAGCGGCCCGAACTCCGGCACCGCAAGGGTCAGGGGCAGGCTTTGCTGATCTTCGGACCAATCCAGCAGCCGCATGGCCGAGCGGTTCACGAAGGTCACGCGCCCCTCGGGGTCGAGCCCCACCACGCCCGAGGTCACCGAGCTTAGCACGGAATCGAACAGGCGGCGGCGGCGTTCGATCTGGTCGGTATTCTCCAACAGCGTCTCCCGCTGGCCCTTCAACTGCCGGGTCATCTGGTTGAAGTAGCGGCCCAGCATGGCGATCTCGTCATCGCCTTCTTCTTCGCGGACCTGCACGTTCAAATCGCCCGCGCCCACCTGCTGCGCGGCCCCCGTGAGCCGCCCAACCGGGCCGGAAAGCCGCTCGGCAAACCACAGGCCCAGCCAAACGGCGGCCAGAATGAGGATCACCGCAAAGCCCAGATAAACCAGCGCAAATTCAAACAACAGCCGCCCGCGTTCGGATTCAAGCTGTTGGTAGAGGCGCACCGTCTCCTTGGTTTCATCCAGCAGCGCCAAAATTTCACCATCCACCGCGCGGGAGACATAGAGGAAACGATCGACATAGGCGTCCATCGGCACCAGCGCGCGGAATTCATTGTTGGGCCAATCCTCGATGACCAAAAGCCCCTCTTCGCTGGCGGTTTCCAGCTGCGCCTCGGTGGGGGCCTCAAAATCAAAGAGATAGGACCGATCCCCCCGCGCACGGATCTGCACGGTGCTGTCGATCAGGAAAGCCTCGCGCAATCCGCGCTGGATTTGCCGCTGGCCCTCGCCCAAAAGCTCACTGTCGCTCAGGTTGATGCCCTGCGCGCGGGCGCTGTCGATGCTGCGGGCAAGGGTCTGCGCGTCCAAGATCAGCGCCTCGCGCTGCTCGGCCTCGTAAGCCTCCGCCGCTGCCAAAGACGAGCCGACCACGCCGCTGACCCGGTCGGAAAACCAGCCTTCAAGCCCGACATTCACCGTGAGCCCCGCGAAAATCGCCACCGTGACAGTCGGGATCAGCGCCATCAGCGCAAAGACCCCCGTCAACCGCAGGTGCAACCGCGACCCCGCCGATTTGGCGCGCCGCGCCGAGATCAGCCGCCCGACTTGGATCAGCACCAGCGCCGCCACCAGCAGCACATAGACGAGGTCGGACAAGAGAATGAGCCGCAGGTTGAGCGTATCCGCCCCCTGCCCTAGCGGCCCGAGCGCCAGATAGGTTGCCAGCGCCAAGACCGGCCCCAGCACCACCAGCCCGAAGGTGGACCAATTGCGCAGCCGCTTGACCCGCCTGAGACGCCCCAACCGCTCGAGCTTAAACCTGCGTGACCGGGTTGCCACCCGCATACCTCACCGATGTTGTGATGCATCGCTGCATCAACCGCCATATTATGTGGTCCTGAACGGGGAAGTTCCCCGATGGCCACTGTTATGTGGCTCTTTTACATCATCTTGCGGCCCCGTGTCACCTCAATATCGAGGTCGGTGATCTTCTTACGCAAAGTATTTCGGTTAATTCCCAGCAAAGCGGCACATTTAGCTTGGTTCCCCGCCGTGGCGGCGAGGGCGATTTCGATCATCGGCAGTTCGACCTCACGCAGAATCCGCGCGTAGAGGCCCGGCGGTGGCAGCATGGAGCCGTGCAAATCAAAGTAGCGATGCAAATGCCGCTCGACCGAGGCGCCCAGCCGTTCAGTATCGGCCTCGGTCTGCATCGGTGCCGGGCCGCTTTGCGCGCCCAGCAGTTGCTCGGCCTCGCTCGCCGTGATCTCAGCCGCTTGGCTGGCCAGCGCGAGTTGCCGCATCGCATGTTCCAACTGGCGCACATTGCCGGGCCATGGGAATTTCAGCAAGATCTGCGCGGCCTTGTCCGACAGCTTGCGCGGCGAGGCAGGGCCGGGATTGGCGCGGGCCAGAAAATGGTCCGCCAGAAGCGGGATGTCTTCGACCCGATCCCGCAGGGCGGGCACTTCGAGGGTCGCCCCAGACAGACGGTAATAGAGATCGCGTCGCAGCTTGCCCTCTTGCATCGCGGCATCCAGATCGCTTTGGCTGGTGGCCATGAAGCGCGGCGCGTCATCGCCCGGCGCGTCCATCATCCGCACCAGACGGGCTTGGATATCTTGCGGGAAATCGGCGATCTCATCGATCATCAGAGTGCCCCCGCCGACCCGCGCCAGCACCCGCGAGGGGCCTTCGATATCCGCAAGATCGGCATCCGTCACGGTCACGAACGGCAGGCTGCGCCGGTCTGAAAAGTCGTGTATCGCCCGCGCGATCAGTGACTTGCCCGAACCGCTCTCGCCCCAGATCAGCACCGGCAGGTCGGTGTTCATCACCCGCGCCACGGTGCGGTACAGCGCCTGCATCACCGGGGTGCGGCCAATCATCGGCAGATCGTCACGCTCTGCGTCGATTTCGGCGCCGTCGTCGGCAGCGGCCTTGCGGCTCAGCGTCGTGCGCTGCTCCAAAGCACGCGCCGTGCGCTTCATCAGATCCGGCAAGTCGAAAGGTTTGGGCAGATAGTCAAAGGCTTCGGCCTCTGCCGCCTTGATCGCCGTCATGATCGTGTTCTGCGCCGAGATCACGATCACCGGCAGGCCGGGCCGGTCCTGCGCGATTTTCGGCAACATTTCCAATCCGTTGCCATCGGGCATGACCACGTCAGAGATCACCGCGTCGCCCTTGCCCTCGCTGACCCATCGCATCAGGGTGGTCAGGCTTGAAGTGGCGTGCACCTTGCAGCCCGCGCGGGTCAGCGCTTGGGTCAGAACGGTGCGGATCGTGCGGTCGTCATCGGCGACGAGGATGGTGCCATCCATGTCAATTCTCCTTGAGGGCAGCGGCGCCTGCGCGCGGCAGCGAAATGCGGAATGCGGTTCGACCGGGGGCGGAACTGACAGAAATCCAGCCTCCATGGTCTGAGATGATCTTGCTCACCAAGGCGAGGCCCAGCCCGGTGCCATTCTCGCGGCCCGAGACGAAGGGATCGAAAACATCGGCGCGGATATGATCCGGCAGGCCGGGGCCATCGTCGATCACTTCGATCTGGAGGGGCAGCGGCTGGCCATCTCCATCGGCCCGGCGCAGTTGGAAGCCATGTTCATAGAAACTGCGCAGCCGGATGGTTCCCCCCGCCTCGCCCGCCGCCTCAGCCGCGTTACGAATGAGGTTGAGCAAGACCTGCAAAAGCTGGTCCTTGTCGCCAAGCGCGGGCGGCAGCGAGGGGTCATAATCCTCGGTGATTTTCATGTGCGAGCCGAAGCCCAGCAGAGCCGACCGGCGGGCGCGGTCCAACACGTCATGCAGGTTCACGGGCTTGCGCTCGGGCGCGGTCAGATTGCCGAATTGTTCGACCTGCTCCAGCAGCTTCACGATGCGGCGGCTTTCGGCGACGATCAGATCGGTCAGTTCCAGATCGTTCTTGGACAGGTTCATCGACAAAAGCTGCGCCGCGCCGGTGATCCCGGCCAGCGGGTTCTTGATCTCATGGGCCAGCATCTCGGCCATGCCGATGGCGGATTTGGCGGCGGATTTCACGCTGTGATCTTGGGTGATGCGCCCGGCCAATTCGCGCGGCGTGATCATCAAGACCATCTCGCCAGCGCCGCCCACCAGCGGGGCGATCTGCAAGCCGCACTGCAAAGGCGCGCGCTGCATCGCGCCCACATCCACGTCATTGACGAAAAGCGGCGTGCCTTGCAGCCGCGCACGGGCGAATGCGGCCTCAAGCGGGTGATCCACCGCGATCAACTGCCAGATCGACTGGCCGATCGTGGCGCGGGCGGAGGCATTGAGGAAACCTTCGGCTGAGGGGTTCAGATCGACGACCCGGTCATCGGCACCGACGATGAAGGCAGGCACCGGCAGAGAGGTCCAAACCTGCCGCTCCGGGGTCTCGCTTCTCATGCTGCGGCCCGGGGTTGGGCGGTGGCGGCGTCATATTGCATAGCCTCCGCGATGAGATCGAAAGTGGTTTTCACCTCGCGCGCCGTGAGCAGCGCGCGACGCAGATCGGCAGGGGTGGCGCAGTGATCCATGTACCAGCCCAGATGTTTCCGCGCGACCTTGGCACCCAGTTCGACGCCATAGAAACGCAGCATCTCATCGTAATGCTCGGCCACCATCTCGGCCATCGCCTGCCCTTGCGGGATCATCGGCTTGGGCCGTCCGTGCAGATCATGAGCGATCTGCGCCAGCAGCCATGGCCGACCTTGCGCACCGCGGCCCACCATCACACCGTCCGCCCCCGACAGCCGCAGCGCCGTGCGCGCCGTGTCACTGCCGATGATGTCGCCATTGGCGATGACGGGAACATTCACGGCCTCCTTCACCGCCCGGATCGCGGCCCAATCGGCGCGGCCCTTGTAAAACTGACAGCGCGTGCGCCCGTGGATGGTGATCATCTGCACGCCCGCATCCTCGGCCCGTTTGGCGATCGGTGCGGCGTTGAGCAAATTGTCGTCCCAGCCCAGCCGGGTTTTCAACGTCACAGGCACGTTGACCGCGCCCACAACCGCCTCGATCAGCCGCAGCGCGTGATCGGGTGTTTTCATCAGCGCCGAGCCCGAAGCGCCCTGCGTCACCTTCTTGGCCGGGCAGCCCATGTTGATGTCGATGATCCGCGCGCCCATCGCCTCAACCATGCGGGCGGCTTCGGCCATCGGTTCGGCCTCGCGCCCGGCAAGCTGAACGGAGGTGCCGACAACATCCAGCCCCAGCTCCGCTTTCTCCCGCGTGCCGGGGCGGCGGCTGAGCAACTCTTGGCTGGCGACCATCTCGGACACGACCAATCCGGCCCCGAATCGCGCCACGAGGCTGCGATAAGGCAGATCGGTGATCCCGGCCATCGGGGCGAGGAATACCGGCGGGTCGAATGTCAGGGGGTCGGCGGTCACATGCTTAATCCTTGTGCGGTCCCTTGCTGTGTAGCTCTGCCACGGGGTGACCTCAATAAAACTACCCGGAAAAGCAGCTATGCGCCAAGGCGCTGCCCATTTTTTAGGCAGCTACCCCAGATTGCACCCCGCCGCCGCATTGCCTAGACAGGGCCATGTTCGCCAGCTTTTCCGGATTGCCCAAATGAGTATCGCAGCTCTGATCGTTGCCGCAGGTCGCGGCAGTCGCGCCGGCGGTCCGCAGCCGAAGCAATGGCAGGCGCTGGCGGGCGCGCGGGTGATCGACCACACGATCGCCGCCTTTCGCGCCCTGCCCCAGATCGCTGAGATCGTGCTGGTGCTGAACGCGGACGACATGGATCAGGCAGCGGCATTCACGGCGGATGGCATCACCGTGACCACTGGCGGGGCGGACCGCGCAGCCTCGGTCCAACGCGGGCTTGCGGCGATCCAGCAGGCGACGAAGGTGCTGATCCATGACGCCGCGCGGCCCTGTGTTTCGGCTCAGATCATCTCAGGCGTGATCGACGCGCTTAACCAACATCAAGCCGCCGCGCCGGGGCTGCCGGTGAGTGACGCGCTTTGGCAGGGGCACGAAGGCCGCGTCACCGGCACCCAAGACCGCAGCGCCCTTTTCGCCGCGCAGACACCGCAGGGCTTTGACCTCGCCGCGATCCGTGCGGCGCATGCGGCTTATGACGGCCAAGCGGCGGATGACGTTGAGGTCGCCCGCGCGGCGGGCCTGACCGTTGCCATCACCCAAGGCAGCGCCGATAACCTGAAAATCACCCGGCCCGAGGATTTCGCCCGCGCCGCCCGCATATTGGAGACCCGCATGGACATTCGCACCGGCAATGGATTTGACGTGCACGCTTTCGGCCCCGGAGATCACGTGACCCTCTGCGGCATCGACATCCCACATAGCAACGGGTTGGTCGGCCATTCCGACGCCGATGTAGCGCTGCACACGGTGACCGATGCCATCTACGGCGCGCTTGCACGCGGCGACATCGGCCAGCATTTCCCGCCGAGTGATCCGCAGTGGAAAGGCGCGCGCAGCGATATCTTCCTGCGTCACGCCGCAGAACTGGCGCGCGACATGGGCTTCACCCTAACCCACGTCGATTGCACGCTCATTTGCGAGACGCCCAAGATCGGCCCGTATGTGCAGCCGATGCGCGCCGCGATGGCCGAGATGCTGGGGATTGAGATCGACCGCGTTTCGGTCAAAGCCACCACGAGCGAGCGCCTCGGCTTTACCGGGCGGGGCGAAGGCATCGCCTGTATGGCCACGGCAACATTGGTGAAATCATGACTGCAGCACATCTGATCGCGACGCTTCTGGGCGTCGGCCATATCCGCCCCGCGCCGGGCACTTGGGGGTCGCTCATCGCCCTGCCCTATGCTTGGCTTTTGCATGTGTTGGGGGGCTTTCCGCTGCTGGTGATCGGGCTTTTGGTGGCCATTCCCTTGGGCTGGTGGGCCACCGGACGCTATACGGCGGGCGGGCCGGATCATGACCCCGGAGAGGTCGTGGTCGATGAATTGGTTGGCCAGTGGATCGCGCTTTTGCCGCTCTCCTATGCCGCTTGGTCGATGCAAATCCCGATCCTTGCCATGTGGCCGGGATGGATCGCAGCCTTCGCGCTGTTTCGGCTGTTCGACATCACCAAACCGCTAATCATCGGCTGGGCCGACCGTCTGGGCGGGCCGTGGGGCGTGATGCTGGACGATATCTTTGCCGGGGTTTTCGCAGCCCTCGGCGTCATGGCACTGGCCGCGCTTTATCACGGGGTGCTGTAAATGAGCCGCGCCGCGCAACTGTTGGAAAAGGCCCGCGAAACCGGTGCGATGGTCGCCTGTGCGGAAAGCTGCACGGGCGGCATGCTCACCGCCGCGCTGACCGATCTGCCGGGCTCCTCAGCGCTGCTGGACCGGGGTTTCGTCACCTACACCAATGCGGCGAAGATGGCGATGCTGGGCGTGTCGGAGGAGACGCTGACACAATGGGGCGCGGTGTCTGAGCAGGTCGCCGAAGAAATGGCGGCGGGCGCTTTGGCGCGGTCCGAGGCGCGGATCGCCGTCTCGATCACCGGCATCGCAGGCCCCGGCGGGTCAGAGCACAAGCCCGAGGGCCGCGTCTGTTTCGGCCTTGCCACGGCAGCCGGGGTTCAGACCGAAACGGTGGAGTTCGGCGCGCAGGGCCGTGATGCCGTGCGCTTGGCCGCCCGCGACCATGCGCTCGGCCTTTTGCTGCGAGGCTACACGGCGCTTTAACCCTTGGGGCCGTAAAGCTCTTTCGCGCGGTTCTCAAAGGCGCGCACGATACGCTGCATCGCCTCGTTGAAAACCACGCCGATGACCTTTTGCAGGATGGCGTTGCGGAATTCGAAATCGACAAAGAAATGCACCTGACAGCCTTCGAGGTTATCCTCGAAATGCCAGTTTGATTTCATATACTTGAAGGGTCCGTCGAGGTATTCCGTATCGATCTTCTTGGCCTCGGGCCAAAGTACGACGCGGCTTGTAAACCGCTCCCGAAAGACTTTGAACGAGATCACCAAATCGGCATCCATCACCCGATGATCGCCGCGGTCCTCGTCGCTGCGGATACGCGCGGCGGCGGTCCAAGGCAGGAATTCAGGGTAGCGGCCCACATCGGCGACAAGATCATACATCTGTTGCGCGCTATAGGGCAGTTGGCGGGTCTCTGAGTGCGTAGGCATTGCGTTCCGTAGCGTTGCGGGTTAACCCCCTATTTCACGTCTCAACCCCGCAGATTCAAGGGCAAAACCATGGCACACGGGCCTTATGTCATCGACGAAATGATCTCGGCCAAGGCCATCGCGGCGCGGATCGAAGATCTTTGCCGTGAGATTCACGGTGAATTCAACGGCACCGATAAATTGGTCGTGGTCGGCCTGCTGCGCGGCTCTTTCGTCTTTATCGCCGATCTGGTGCGCGAGTTGGACCTGCCGATCGAAGTCGATTTCCTCGAAGCCTCCAGCTATGGCGACGGCATGGAGAGCAGCCGTGAGGTGCGTATTCTCAAAGACTTGCGCGGCGCCATCGAAGGGCGCGACGTACTGGTCGTCGAAGATATCGTCGACACTGGCCACACGCTGCATCATGTCACCAACCTGCTGCGCTCGCGTGAGCCTGCGCGGTTGAAGTCCATCGCCCTGCTCGACAAACCCACCCGGCGTGAGGTCGACCTGAAGGCGGATTGGACCGGCTTTGAAATCCCCGATGAATTCGTTGTGGGCTATGGCATCGACTTTGCCCAACGCGACCGCAACCTGCCCTTCATCGGGAAAGTCCGCTTTACGTGATGGACCCGCGGTGGCTGCTGCGCATGTCCCAATGGGCGCGCAATCCACCGTCGACGAAACGGGTGATCGTAATCTTCGCGATCATCGCGGCGGCCTTGGCCGTGGGGCTTGTCGAATGGCTGGGCTACTGGCCTGACTGGGCCACGGCATAGCGTATCCCTCGCCGGTTCTGACCCTGCCCGCAGCCTTATCCCGCTGATCACATTTTTGTTTTTTGCGACCTGCCCTTGCCATGTTACGCTGCGGCAAGAAAAGGGAGATGACCATGCATTTGACCAAAAGCATTACCGCCATTGGTATCAGCGCCGCTCTGATTGCCACCGCAGGCTTCGCCGCCAGCCATAGTGAGAAAGCCGCCAGTGCGGCGGTGAACGCGCGCCACGCGCAGATGCAACTGATTGCCTATCATACCGGCATTCTGGGCGGCATGGCCAAGGGCGAGACGGAGTATAACGCCGAGACGGCCACCGCCGCCGCGACCAATCTGAACGCCGCCGCCGGTTTCGCCCCGGGCACCCTCTGGCTTGAAGGGACCGAGCAAGGCGCTGTCGAAGGTTCCCGCGCCAAGGCCGAAATCTGGAGCGATGCCGAAGGGTTCAACGAAGCGCTGATGGCGCTGGAAACCGCCAGCGCGGATATGATCGAGGCCGCGGGCACCGATCTGGATGCGCTGAGGGCGGGCATGGGCGCAATCGGCAAGGCTTGCGGCGCTTGCCATGACGATTACCGCGGCCCCAAGAACTGATCCTTGCGACGGGTCATACCAGTACTGCTGGGCTGTGCCGCTCTCGGCGCGGCCCTTGGCTGGGCTCTCACCCGGCCCGATCCGCTTGAGCCGTCCTATGGTGCGGGGCTCACCCCGGACCCAGAGGCGGGCGCGCTGGTCTTTGCCGCCGGCGGCTGCGTTTCCTGCCACGCCGCGCCCGAAAGTGAAGAGGATAAGAGGCTGGTGCTGGCCGGGGGGCTGCCCTTCGCCAGTGATTTCGGCACCTTCCACGCGCCCAATATCTCCCCCGATCCAGAGCAGGGCATCGGTGACTGGACCCTGCCGGAGTTCGCCCGCGCCGTGACGCGGGGCGTCTCGCCCGAGGGGCAGCATTATTACCCCGCCTTTCCATACACCGCCTACCAACACCTCGCCCCGCAGGATGTGGTGGACCTTTTTGCCTATATGCAGACCCTGCCCACCTCGGATACGCCGAGCATGCCGCATGAGGTGGGGTTCCCCTTCAATATCCGCCGCGGGCTTGGCGCATGGAAGGTGCTGTTCTCACATGATGATTTCGTGCTGAGCGACCTGCCCGATGCTGAGGTCGAACGAGGGCGCTATCTGGTCGAAGGGCTGGCCCATTGCGGTGAATGCCATACGCCGCGCAACGCTTTGGGCGCGCTCGACCGTGAAGCTTGGCTGACCGGCGCGCCGAACCCTTCGGGCAAGGGGCGTATTCCCGGCATCACACCGGATCAGCTTGATTGGTCAAAGGCCGATCTCGTCGCCTATTTCACCTCCGGCTTCACGCCGGAATACGACAGCGCGGGCGGTGAGATGGCCGAGGTGGTCAGTAACCTCGCGCAGCTCCCCGAAAGCGACCGCGAAGCGATTGCGGCCTACCTTAAAGCCCTGCCCGGCGGTTAACGCCGGGCGCGTCTTTTCAATCAGGCAATCCCCAGCTTGCGGTTCCGCGCCTCGCGCAGACGCGCAAAATCGTCGCCCGCGTGGTAGCTCGACCGCGTCAGCGGCGTGGCCGAGACCATGAGGAAGCCCTTGCCGTAGGCCGCCTTTTCGTAAGAGGTAAACTCTTCGGGGGTGACGAAACGGTCCAGCGCATGGTGTTTGGGTGTCGGCTGTAGGTACTGGCCGATGGTCAGGAAATCGATGTCGGCAGCGCGCATGTCTTCCATGACCTGAATGACCGCTTGGCGATCTTCGCCCAAACCTACCATGATGCCCGATTTGGTGAACATCGAGGGATCCAACTCCTTTACCCGCTGAAGCAGGCGGAGGGAGTGGAAGTAGCGCGCGCCGGGGCGTACCTCGGGGTAAAGGCCCGGCACGGTTTCGAGGTTGTGGTTGAACACATCGGGGCGCGCTTCGACAACCTTTTCAAGGGCTTCGGGGCCGCAGCGGATGAAATCGGGCGTCAGGATTTCGATCGTCGTATCGGGGCTGCGGTGACGCACGGCGCGGATGGTCTGGGCGAAATGCTCCGCCCCGCCGTCCTCGATATCGTCTCGGTCAACGCTCGTGATGACCACATGGTTCAGCCCCAGTTTGGCGACCGCATCGGCCACGCGTCCCGGCTCGAACACGTCCAGCGCTTCGGGCGGCTTGCCGGTGGCGATGTTGCAGAAGGTACAGGCCCGGGTACAAACCTCGCCCATGATCATCATCGTGGCGTGGCCCTGAGACCAGCATTCGCCGACATTGGGGCAGCCCGCCTCTTCGCAGACCGTGGTCAGCTTGTTGTCGCGCATGATGCGCGCAGTCTCGGCATAGCCTTTGCCGCCGGGCGCTTTGACCCTGATCCAGCTCGGTTTTTTCGGCTGGGCGTTGTCAGGCTTGCGCGCCTTCTCGGGGTGGCGCTGTTCGGGTATCTTCAGATCGCGCATCGGGGGCCTCTGATCATTGTGTCGCGCCCTGTTTATCACAGTCCTTAACCCGATGGCCACCTACTGCATACGCCCCCGCGACAAGGCTGCCATGCACAGGCGGCATCGCCCTAGATCGTTGATTTAGAACGTTGATATGTAAACGTAAAATTACAATGCAGTTGCAGCATTGCGAGAGTTGCCGAGGCTTCCTATATGGGCTACCAAGCCACAAAGATTCCAATCCGAGAAAGAGAGACGCGATGAAACCCGGTATCAATGTCCCCAACGTCACCTTCAAGACGCGCGTGCGCGACGAAAGCATCGAAGGGTCCAACCCCTTCCGCTGGGAAGACAAGACCAGCGATGATTTCTTCAAAGGCAAGCGCGTTGTGCTCTTCTCCCTCCCCGGTGCCTTCACCCCGACCTGCAGCACCTACCAGCTGCCCGGGTTTGAGAACAATTTCGCTGCCTTCCAAGAGCATGGCATCGACGCGATCTATTGCCTGTCGGTCAACGACAGCTTTGTCATGAACAAGTGGAAAGAGATGCAGGGCGTCCAGAACATCGACGTGATCCCTGACGGTTCGGGCGAATTCACCCGCCGCATGGGCATGTTGGTCGCCAAAGACAACCTTGGCTTCGGCCCGCGCAGCTGGCGCTATGCGGCAATCGTGAACGATGGTCAGATCGAAGCATGGTTCGAAGAGCCCGGCATCCGTGACAACCACGACGAAGACCCCTATGGCGTTTCCAGCCCCGAGACCCTGCTGGAATACCTCGAAAACCAAAAGCAAACCGAAGCGGCCTAAGCCCCTTTGCGTGACCGGATCGGGCCATTTGGCCCGGTCCCTTTGACCCCGCTGCCCTGCCCGCGCCTAGTATTTCGCGCGCAGTTCTCCGGTCAGCCCCTCCCCCACTTCTTTCAGCGTCTCGGCCAATTGCGCCGCCCAACCGCTGCCCGGCGTGCCAGCCCGGCGGACGAGCCCGATTTGCCGCGCAGGTTCCGGCGCGCCGAAACGGTGCAGGCGCAGGCCCGGTGCGGCATCAAGCTCGGTCTTGGCGGCGATTTCGGGCATCAGGGTCATGCCAAACCCCGCCTCCACCAGCCGCGACAGCGTGGCGAGGGAGGACGCCCCGGTGTGAATGCCCGCCTGCGTGCGGTCGCGCTGGCAAACCTCCAGCGCCTGATCGGTGAGGCAGTGCCCATCCTCCAGCAACATCAGCGGCGTGCGGGCCAGATCGGTCGGGCGGGCGACATCCGCCCCCGCCATCCGGTCGGCAGACCCGGCCAGCAGAAAGCGATCCTCGAAAAGCGGCACCTCGGCGAGGCCCGTTTCGCCAGAGGGCACCGCCATCACCGCCGCATCCAGCGCCCCGGCGCGCAGATCGGCCAGCAATTGATCCGTCTGCGCCTCGCGTACCTCGACCCGAAGCGAGATATCCTGCGCCCGCAACGCGGCCAGCACGCCAGGCAAGAGATAGGGCGCGACGGTCGGTATCAGGCCAAGGTTCAGCGTGCCCGCCAGCCCGACCTGCTCTCGCGCCGTGGCCTCCAACAGCTTGGCGCGGCGCAGGATATCCTCCGCGCGGGTCAGCACTTCCCGGCCCAAGGGTGTCAGCACCGAGGCGCGGCTTTGTCGTTCGATCAACCGCCCGCCGAGCGTTTCCTCTAGCGTCCGGATCTGCACCGAAAGCGCGGGCTGGGAGATATTGCTCGCCTCCGCCGCCCGCCCGAAGTTGCCCAAGGTCGCCAGCGCCCGAAAGTATTCGAGTTGTTTCAGGGTAAAGCTCATAACTTTTACCTATCGCAATTTTATAAAACTGCAATTGGAAATTATGGGCGGAATCGATCATCTTCCTGTCAGACAGTAACCGAGGGGAACCCAAGATGAGCAAGCGTCTCACCACCACCGCCGGCGCACCGATGCCGACAAACGACACCAGCAAGACCGCGGGCGCCCGTGGCCCGGTCCTGCTGGACGACTACCAATTGATCGAGAAGCTCGCCCATCAGAACCGCGAGCGGATCCCTGAGCGTGCCGTTCACGCCAAGGGCTGGGGCGCCGAGGGCACCTTCACCGTCACCCATGACATCAGTCAATATAGCTGTGCTGCGATCTTCTCCGAAGTGGGCAAGACCTGCGAAATCATTTCGCGCTGGTCCACCGTGGCGGGCGAGCTTGGCGCCGCCGACAGTGAGCGTGACGTGCGCGGCTTCTCGGTGAAATTCTACACCGAAGAGGGCAACTGGGACGTTGTGGGCAACAACACCCCGATCTTCTTTGTCCGCGATGCCTATAAATTCCCAGACTTCATCCGCACCCAGAAACGCCACCCGCGCACCAACCTGCGCTCGCCCGAGGCGATGTTCGACTTCTGGGCGGCGCAGCCCGAATGTGTGCACCAGGTCACCATCCTGATGTCCGACCGGGGCATTCCGGTGAACCCGATGCATATGCACGGCTATGGCAGCCACACCTATTCGATGTGGAACGCCAAGGGCGAGCGTCACTGGGTAAAGTTCCACTTCCGCTGCCAGCAGGAAATCCGCAACCGCACCAATGAGGATGCGGAAAAGCTGATCGGGTCGACCCGTGAGAACTTCCAAGAGGATCTCTTCAACGCGATCGAAGGCGGCGACTACCCGAAATGGGAGCTGAACATCCAAGTCATGCCCGAGGAAGAGGCCGAGACCTGCGGCTTCAACCCCTTCGACCTGACCAAGGTTTGGCCGCATGCGGATTACCCGCTGATCCCCGTCGGCATGTTGGAGTTCAACCGCAACCCTGACAACTACTTCCAGAGCATCGAGAACGCCGCCTATTCGCCGTCGAACAAAATCCCCGGCATCGGCTTCTCGCCCGATAAGATGTTGCAGGCGCGGGTATTCTCCTATGCGGATGCGCACCGCTACCGTCTTGGTACGCATTACGAGGCCCTGCCCGTGAACGCGCCCAAGGCCGCGCCGATGCATCACTACCACAAGGACGGCGCGATGCGGTTCTTCCCGCAGCAGACCGGCCACCCGGATGCCTATTACGAGCCGAACCAATACGAAGGCTCGGTCCGCCCCGATCCATCGGTGCAAGAACCACCGCTGCGCATCTCGGGCGATGCGGACCGCTATGTGCAGGAAGAGGCGGATGCCGATTACGTCCAGCCGCGCAAGCTCTATACCGAGGTGTTCGATCAAGCGCAGCGTGACCGTCTGCACGAGAACATGGCCGGTGCCATGGCGCCCTGTTCGCAATCGGTGAAAGAACGCTGGTATGCGGTGCTTGAGAAAGTGCACCCCGACTATGCCGCCGGTGTGCGTGCCGCTTGCGAGAAAGACGAAGTCGCGATCTCGGTCACAGATGAGACGCCGACGAAGGTCGCAGACTAAAACAACGGGGGCGGCCGGGTTATCATCCTGCCGCCCCTTCTTTACCCGACCAGCATTTACCCGATCATTGGGCCACCCGGCCCCACGGTTTCATCGTAGTGCCGTTTCAGCCGCATGAGTGCGATCCGAAGCACGATCTTGCCCGAACGCGCTGACCAACCGAGCCGTTTTTCGGTGGTCTCCAACCCCTCCAGATAGCAGCAACAGCGCAGCACCACGTCCGACAGGCCGGGGCCGAGGTCGGCCATGGCATCGGCCACCCTCTTGCGCGCCTCCGCCGCGGCCATGGCGCCGGCCCCGTCACGCCGGCCGCTGGGTTTGGCGCCGGGGGTCAGAAAGTGGTCCCAGTTCTGCGTAACCTCACCACCCATCTGCGCCAGTTCGAAATCTTCGCGCAGCCTTTCGCCCGCATGGACCAGCCCCTCGTTCAAGAAGGGCGCGCCGGATTTGTCGCGCCGCCGGGCGAGGGTCGAAAGCGGGCTTTCGGACAGGCAATAGCGGCCACGGCGCGGGGCCGTATCCGCATCTGCGCCCAAGTCTGCGGCGGGCGCGTCGGGCCCGCCCAGAAAGGCGGTCTGATCTTCGGCAAAGCCGTCTGCGGCTGCGCCCTGCTCTTCAAGCATGCGCCGCAGCGCCGCGCGCCCCGCGCTGGTGATATGATAGCGCGTCACCCGGCCTGTGCTGCCCGGCGCGATCCAATCTTTCAATGCCATCGCCTGCGCCACGGCGCTATCCACCACGGCGGTGCGCGCGCCGGGGCCGGTGTCCGCCTCGCGCAGGACGACGGCCTTTTCCATCCCTTCGGCCACGGCAAGGATCGCGCCTGCCTCATGCAGGCGCCGTAGGACGCGCAGCGCCTCGGCGGCGAAAGTGTCTTCGTCAAGAAGGGGGGCGGCGGGTTTCATCATTGTCGCTGTCTTTCCTGCTGGGGGGCCAGCAGTACAATCCAAGGCGCGCCGCACCGCCCCGAGCCTGCGCAGGGCGGCATCCACCAGCGGATCGTCGCGCCGTGTCTCGATACGGCGAATTTGACGCATGATGGTCGAGGCATGACAGCCAGCTTGGCGTGCCAAGGCCCGGATCGGGGCGCCGGTCTCCGTATGTGCGAGGTAATGCAGGGCTCCGTGCGGCACCCATCCCGGCAGGACGGACTGTTGAATTTGGTGATGCGCCTTCAATTGACTGCCACTTCCATTTTGGCGGGTCCCCAAGCTGGGTGAGTTATCCCCAGAGTTATTCACAACCTATGGATGTTTTGGTTACCCGTTCGTTAAAATCGTCGCATTTGGCAATGATTGTTTCCAAAAGGTAAACGCCATCGAAAGGCGCCGTCCGCCGGGAACCCGCAACACGCAACACCCGGAAGGGTTGTGAGACACTTCGCCGATCCGGGGTGATTCACCCCTTAGAAATCGGAGAGTGTGATGCAAGATCTACTGACCATGTTGCAAAAACTTCACCGCCCGCGCCTGCTGATGCGGGCCGCCCGCATCGGGGCCGAGGACTACCGCCGCGGCACCCATTTGCCACGGATACTGGGCTTTGGCATATTGCCACGCCACGGCACCGCGCTGATCAAACTGATCGAGATCGAGGCCGCGTTGGACACCCAGCGCAAGACGGCGGATGCAAGCTATAGCCTGATCCGCCATGTGGATGTTCTTATTGCCATGGTTGGCGAGGCACGGTTCCTGAAGGCCGCGATGATGCCCAGCGCCTGAATTGCGATGCGGGGGATCGCCCCCGCCGCAAAGCCTTAGCTAAAACTATCGGGTTCCGCCGCCTTACGGGTCGCGACAAAGGCATCGAGCGCTTCGCGAATGGCTGGATCCAGCGCGGGCTGCTGGTAGTCGGCCAGCATCTTTTCGACCCGCGCGGTGGCAAGGCTCTGCGTGTCGCGCGCGCCCTCGTCCGACCATGTCTCAAAGGGTTTGTAGTCCAACAGATCCGACTTCCAAAAGGCATCGCGGAAATTACTCTGCGTATGGGCGCAGCCAAGGTAATGCCCCCCAGGCCCCACTTCGCGGATCGCGTCCATGGCCTGCGCGTTCACGTCGATCTCCACCCCACGGGCAAGGTGATGCAACGTGCCCAGTTGATCCGCATCCATGACGAATTTCTCGAAAGAGGAAACAAGACCCCCTTCCAGCCAGCCACAGGCGTGCAGCATGAAGTTCACCCCCGAAAGCAGCCCCATGTTCAGGCTGTTCGAGGTCTCATAGGCCGCCTGCGCATCGGGCAGTTTCGAGCCGGTGAAGGACCCGGCGCTGCGGTACGGCAGGTTGAGCCTGCGGGCCAGCTGCCCAGCGCCATATGTGATATGCGCAGCCTCGGGCGTGCCGAATGTGGGCGCGCCGCTGTTCATGTCGATGGAGGTGACGAAAGCCCCCATGATCACCGGCGCCCCGGGGCGGACCAACTGGCTATAGGCGATGCCCGCCAGCGTCTCGGCCAAGACCTGTGTCAGCGTGCCCGCCACACTCACCGGGGCCATGGCACCGCCCACGATGAAGGGCGAGATGATGCAGGCCTGATTGTTCTCGGCATAGACCTTGAGCGCGCCCATCATCACATCGTCAAACGTCATCGGCGAGTTGATGTTGATGAGCGAGGTCATCACCGTGTTTTCCTGCACGAAGTCCTTACCGAACAGAATACCGCACATGTCGACGGAATCCTGCGCGCGGCTGGGTTCGGTCACCGATCCCATGAAGGGTTTGTCGCTCAGCGTCATATGGGCATGCAGCATATCAAGGTGACGTTTGTTCACCGGGATATCCGTCGGCTCGCATACCGTCCCCCCCGAGTGGTGCAGCCATTTGGACATATAGCCCAGCTTCACGAACTTCTCGAAATCCGCCATCGTGGCATAGCGCCGCCCCCCTGCGGCATCGCGCACGAAGGGCGGGCCATAGACGGGGGCGAGGACAAGGTTCCTCCCCCCGATTACCACATCCCGATCCCGGTTGCGTGCCACTTGGGTAATCGTCGAAGGCGCGGTGCAACAAAGCTTGCGTGCCAACCCCCGTGGGATACGCACCCGCTCCCCCTGAACATCGGCCCCGGCCTCACGCCAGAGCGCCAATGCCTCGGGGTTGTCGGGAAAGTTCACGCCGATCTCTTCCAGCACCGCATCGGCGTTCTGTTCGATGATCTCCAGCGCCTCTTCGGTCAGCACTTCGAAGTTCGGGATATTCCGTTCGATATAGCGCGCTGTCTCGAAAGAGACGGCTGTGCGTGCCGCGCGTCTTGCCGCACCACCACCGCCGCGTGCCCGTCGTGCTGATTCCGCCATTGCTCTATCCTTCCCGCAAGTCTTGGCCAGTCACTACCCCATTCCCGGCAGGCGCTTCGCGCGGATAACGCCCCCTAGCGGCAAAAAGCGACATCGCGTGCCGTCCCCGCGCCACTTGCGTGAATTAAACGCGGGCGGCACCGGTCTTCGGCCTGCTAGAGACTTGCCAGAGCGCGCGCACGGGCCTAATCACAGCCCCATGACAGATATCACCCATGACCGCCTTCTCATCATCGACTTCGGCAGCCAGGTCACGCAGCTTATCGCGCGTCGCCTGCGGGAGCTGAATGTCTTTTGCGAAATCCACCCGTTCAACACGGTGGACGAAGCCTTCCTCAAGGAATTCGCGCCTAAGGCGGTGATCCTGTCGGGTGGCCCGTCCTCGGTGTTTGCCGAAGGCGCGCCGCGTCCGCCGCAGGCTGTTTTTGAACTGGGCGTGCCAATCCTTGGCATCTGCTATGGCCAGCAGGTGATGATGCATTGCCTCGGCGGCCATGTGGAGCGCGGCCATGGCACCGCTGAGTTCGGGCGGGCCTTTGTCACCCCCACCGGGCAACAGCTCGATCTGCTGGAAGGCTGGTTCGCCACCGACCGCGAACAGGTCTGGATGAGCCATGGTGACCACGTCAGCAAAATCGCCCCGGGGTTCGAGGTCTATGGCACCTCCCCCAACGCGCCCTTCGCCATTACCGCCGATGTTGAACGTCACTTCTACGCCGTGCAGTTCCACCCCGAGGTGCACCACACCCCCAACGGCCCGCGCCTATACGAGAACTTCGTGCGTTTGGCGGGCTTCAAGGGCGACTGGACCATGAGCGCCTACCGTGAGGAAGCCATTGCCGCGATCCGCGAGCAGGTTGGCGACCAGAAGGTGATCTGTGGTCTCTCGGGCGGTGTCGACAGCTCCGTGGCTGCCGTGCTGATCCATGAGGCGATCGGCGACCAGCTGACTTGCGTCTTCGTCGACCATGGCCTGCTGCGCAAGGGTGAGGCCGAAGAGGTCGTCACCATGTTCCGCGATCATTACAACATGCCGCTGATCCATGCGGATGAGCAGGAACTGTTCTTGGGCGAGCTCGACGGCGTCTCGGACCCCGAGACCAAGCGCAAGATCATCGGCAAACTCTTCATCGACGTGTTCCAGAAACACGCCAAGGAAGTGGGCGATGCGACCTTCCTCGCCCAAGGCACGCTCTACCCCGATGTGATCGAGAGCGTTTCCTTCTCCGGTGGGCCTTCTGTAACGATCAAGAGCCACCACAACGTCGGCGGCCTGCCTGAAAAGATGGGCCTGAAGCTGGTCGAGCCGCTGCGCGAACTTTTCAAAGACGAGGTGCGCGAGCTTGGCCGCGAGTTGGGCCTGCCGCCCTCCTTCATCGGTCGCCACCCCTTCCCCGGGCCGGGTCTTGCGATCCGCTGCCCCGGTGAGATCACCCGCGAGAAACTCGACATCCTGCGCGAAGCCGATGCGGTCTATATCGACCAGATCCGCCGCCATGGGCTTTATGACGATATCTGGCAGGCCTTCGTGGCGATCCTGCCGGTGCGCACTGTGGGCGTGATGGGCGATGGCCGGACCTATGACTTCGCCTGCGCCCTGCGTGCGGTGACCTCGGTGGATGGGATGACGGCGGATTACTACCCCTTCTCGCATGATTTCCTTGGTGAAACCGCCACGCGGATCATCAACGAGGTGCCGGGCATCAATCGCGTTACCTATGACATCACCTCGAAACCTCCGGGCACCATCGAGTGGGAATAAAAATGCGGGTGGCCCTAACCGGCCACCTACGCTGCGCCACCCGGGCCGAGGCGGACCGGGTGCGCGCAGGGCTTGACGCGCATCTGCGTCTCACCCGGGCCGAGCCGGGCTGCCTTAGCTTCGACGTGACCCCGACCGACGATCCCCTAGTCTGGCAGGTGTCGGAGCTTTTCACCGACCGCGCGGCCTTTGAGGCGCACCAGGCCCGTGCCGTAGCATCGGACTGGGCGCGGCTCACCGCCGGGATCGCCCGCGACTATCAGATCACAGAAACCACATGAGCCCCACCTTTCGCGCTGCACTCTGGATGATCGGCTCCATCGGATCATTCTCTACCATGGCCGTGGCGGGGCGCGAACTCTCGGCGCGGTTCGACACTTTCGAGGTGATGCTTTACCGCAGCGTGATTGGCGTGATCATCGTCCTGTCGCTTGCCGGGGCCACGGGCGCGTGGCGGCAGATCAACACCCGCAACTTCGGCCTTCAACTGCTGCGCAACCTTGCGCATTTCACCGGGCAGAACCTGTGGTTCCTCGCCGTGTCGCTGATCCCGCTGGCGCAGGTCTTCGCGTTGGAGTTCACATCGCCCCTATGGGTCATCGCCCTGTCGATTTTCCTACTGGGCGAACGGCTGACCGCGACACGGGCGCTGGCCGCCGTCCTGGGGTTCATCGGCATCCTGATCGTGGCGCGCCCCGATATCGGCAACCTCAACACCGGCATTCTGGCGGCGGCGGGATGCGCCGTCTTCTTTGCCCTGACCAATGTGCTGACCAAGCGGCTGACGCGCACCCAAGGGATCACCACGATCCTCTTCTACCTCACCACGTTGCAACTGCTGTTCGGCCTGATCGCGGCGGGCTACGATGGCGATATCGCCAGCCCCACGGCTGAGACGATGCCCTTCCTGCTGCTGGTCGGCGCCTGCGGGCTGCTGGCGCATTACTGCCTGACCAACGCACTCAGCCTCGCCCCTGCAACCGTGGTGGTGCCGATCGATTTTGTCCGCCTTCCGGCCATCGCCGTGGTCGGGATGCTGCTCTATGCCGAAGCACTGGATGTCTGGGTCTTCGTCGGGGCCGCGATCATCTTTGCTGGCAACTACCTCAACATCTGGTTTGAGACCCGCAAAGCACACCCAAGGTAATGTTTGCGCAGATTTCAACCTGACCCAAGGTCAGTGATTGACGCAAACGGCAGCAATCCGCTTAGATCGTTTCTAACCTGTGCCGGGGAGGAACCGCACAGAAGTTTTGGGAGGAAAGCAAATGAAAACCTATTTCTTGGCAATTCCGGCACTGTTGGCATCTACGGCAATCGTTCAAGCTGGCGGCATCGATCGGTCGGGCCAATCCATCAATGCCCTGTTTGAAAGCGGGCGCTATGCCGAATTCAGCTTTGGGCATATCGATCCATCCACCAGTGGTACGTCGACAATGGCGGTGCCGCCGCCATCGCTGTCGAATGTAAGCTCCGGCGATATGACCTCCAGCTATCTCCAGTTTGGCGCAGCCTATAAGGCCGACATCAACGACAAGCTGTCCTATGCGATCATCTACGATCAGCCGTTCGGCGCGGATGTCGATTACCCCACGCCCACCGGCTACTATGCACAAGGTGCCCAAGCGGATCTGGAAAGCCACGCGATTACCGGCCTGCTGCGTTATCGCATGAACGAGAACTTCAGCGTTCACGGCGGTCTGCGCGTCCAGACCATCGAAGCGGTCGCAGCTGTGCCCTTCGTCGCCGGCTATACGGTGAACGGCGAGCGTGACACCGGCGTCGGCTATGTTGCGGGTGTCGCCTATGAGCGCCCCGACATCGCCATGCGTGTCGCGCTGACCTATAATTCCAGCATCGACCACGAGGTCGACACGACCGAGTTCGGCGCCGTCATGAGCACGACCGAAATCGAAACCCCGCAGTCGGTGAACCTTGATTTCCAGACCGGCATCGCTGCTGACACATTGCTCTTCGGTGGTATCCGTTGGGTCGATTGGTCCTCCTTCGACATCACGCCGGCCCAGTACCAAGGCGCGACCGGTGGCTCGCTGGTCAGCTACGATGACGACGTTTTCACCTACTCGCTCGGCGTCGGCCGCCGTCTGAACGACAACTGGTCGGTCTCGGCCTCTGTCGGCTATGAGAAGTCTAACGGCGGGTTCGCCTCCAACCTCGGGCCGACCGATGGCAACAAGAGCCTCGCTCTGGCTGCCGTCTATACCCGTGACAACATGAAAATCACCACCGGCGTGCGCTACGTCAACATCGGTGATGCAGAGACGACTTTGAACGGTGTGAATGCATCGGGCGAGTTCGAAGACAACGATGCTCTAGCCTTTGGTGTGAAAGTAGGCTTCACCTTCTAATCCACACCAGAACAATCGATATTACGCCGCCCGAGACCCTCGGGCGGCGTTTTTTTATGAATGCGCATCTTTCGGGTCGTGCCGATCCACCGAACGGCCTAAACCCGAGCTATGATCGCACAGAAAACCATCCCCCCGCGCGCTTGGATCGAAATGGGCTTTCTCGCCCTGCTCTGGGGCGCGTCCTTTGTCGCCGTGCGGGTGGCCTTGGATGAGATCGGGCCGCTGACATCGGTTGCGCATCGGGTGTTCTGGGCGATGTTGGTGCTTTGGGCGGCCGTCGCCACCATGCGCCTGCCACTGCCGCGCGACCCGCGCATCTGGGCGGCCTTCCTGCTGATGGGGCTTTTGAACAATGTGATCCCCTTCTCGCTGATGGCATGGGGGCAGCTGCACATCCCCTCGGGGCTGACCTCGATCCTCAATGCCGCCACCGCGATCTTTGGCGTGCTGGCCGCCGCCATCTTTCTGGCGGATGAGCGGATCACCCCGCGCAAGGCGATTGGCGTCTGCCTTGGCTTCGCGGGTGTCAGTACCGCCATCGGTCTGGAAAATCTCACGAATTTCGACCTCGGCAGCCTTGCACAACTGGCCGTGCTGGGCGGTGCGATGTCCTATGCCATGGCCGGGGTCTGCGCGCGCAAACTGCTGCCGGGCCAGCCGCCGCAACTGGCCGCCGCCGGGATGCTCACCGGCGCCACGCTGATCATGCTGCCGCTGGCATGGGTGGCGGAGGGACCGCTGACGCTCAAGCTCGCCCCCGCCACGCTCGTCGCCATCGCCTATTACGCGCTGGCCGCGACGGCGCTGGCCTATCTGCTCTATTACCGCGTGCTTGGCATGGCGGGCAGCAGCAACCTGATGTTGGTGACACTGCTGGTCGCCCCCGTGGCGATCCTGCTGGGCGCATGGCTGCGTGATGAGACCCTGCGCCCCACCGCCTATGGGGGTTTCGCCCTTCTCGCACTCGGGCTTCTGGTGCTCGATGGCCGCATCTGGCGTCTGGTCAAACACTGGGGTAGTCAGGGGAAACGAAGCACTTAACCTTGGTGATACATGCTCTACCCCACGGCTGACGATTGGCGCGCGGCGCCGCGGCGCAAAGTTCTGATCTTCGGCATGTCGGGCTTGGGCAAGACCCATCTCTCCAGCCTGCTGCGCGCCAGCGGGGATTGGTTTCACTACTCCATCGACTACCGCATCGGCACCCGCTACTTGGGCGAGCTCATCGCCGACAATGCCAAGGCCGAGGCGATGAAAGTGCCCTTCCTGCGCGATCTGCTGCTGAGCGATAGCATCTACATCGGCTCGAACATCACCTTCGACAACCTGTCGCCTGTGGCCACATGGCTGGGCAAACCGGGTGACCCTTCGCGCGGCGGGCTGCCGATGGAAGAATACGCCAAACGGCAAGAGGCTTTCCGCCGGGCCGAGATCAACGCGCTGCAAGACACCGCCTATTTCGCCACCCGCGCCGAGGCGCTCTATGGCTATCCGCATTTCATCTGCGACACCGGTGGCTCGATCTGCGAATGGGTCGACCCCGAAGACCCGAACGACCCGCTCCTGCGGCAATTGGCCGAGGAATGTCTGCTGGTCTGGATCAAGGGCGACGAGGCCCATACCGAGGAACTCATCCGACGCTTTGACAAAGCCCCCAAGCCGATGGCCTATCAGCCCGAATTCCTCGCCCGGGCATGGGCCGATTATCTGGCCGAAAAGAACATTACAGAGGACGCGGTGAACCCCGACGACTTCATCCGCTGGACCTATGCCGCCGCCCTGTCGCACCGCCAACCCCGCTATGTGGCGATGTCGAAATGGGGTGTCACCATCACCCCCGCCGATATCGACGCGTTGAAAGCTCCCGAAGACTTTACCGACCTCATTGCCCGCCACCTGCCCGCGGGCGGTTGAACCCGCCCCGCCCAAGATTATCTGACTGCATTGGCCACCCCTGAAAGACCTGTCTCATGCCCATCAAGATCCCCTCCCGCCTGCCTGCCTTCGACGTTCTGCGCAACGAAGGGGTCATGGTTCTGGACGAGGAACTGGCCTCGCGGCAAGACATCCGCCCCCTGCGCATCGCCCTTCTGAACCTAATGCCCAAGAAAATCCAGACCGAGAACCAGTTTGCCCGGCTGATCGGTGCCACGCCCTTGCAGATTGAACTGAGCCTCATCCGCATGTCCGACCACCGGACCCGCAACACCGCCGCCGAACATATGGAGAGCTTCTACCGCCCCTTTGAGGAGATGAAGGCCGAAAAGTTCGACGGGCTGATCATCACCGGCGCCCCGATCGAACATCTCGACTTTGACGAGGTGACATATTGGGACGAGCTGCGCGAGGTGATGGAATGGACCCAGACCAATATCCACTCCACCTTTGGCGTCTGCTGGGGCGGCATGGCGATGATCAACCACTTCCACGGCGTCAAGAAACACATGCTGAGCGCAAAGGCTTTCGGCTGTTTCCGGCACCGCAACCTCGCGCCCGCCTCGCCCTATTTGCGCGGCTTTTCGGATGATTGCACCGTGCCCGTCTCGCGCTGGACCGAGATGCGCCAAGATGAGGTTGACGCCCATCCCGGCCTGACCACGCTTTTGGGCAGTGATGAGGTTGGGCCCTGTCTGATCGAAGACCCCGCGCACCGCGCGCTCTATGTCTTCAACCATTTCGAATACGACCGCGACACGCTTAAGCAAGAGTATGACCGCGATGTCGAGAATGGCGTGCCGATCAACGTGCCCTGCAACTACTACCCCGAGGATGACCCCGCGCGCACGCCGGTGAACCGCTGGCGCAGCCATGCGCATCTGCTTTATGGCAATTGGATCAACGAGATATACCAAACCACCCCCTTTGATATGAATGAGATCGGCCATTAAACTGCTGCTTGCCCTCCTTCTCGGGCTGGCGCTGCTTACCGCGCTCGTCCAATGGCGCGCCGCGCGGCATGAGGCGCGGGCCGAAGCCAGCCATCCGCCTGAGGGGGAAATCATCACGGTGGACGGCCTGCCGGTCCATGCCAAGATCATCGGCAGCGGGCCGGATCTGGTTTTGATCCACGGGGCCAGCGGCAACCTGCGCGATTTCACTTTGGGCTTCGCTAAGCGGCTGAGCGACCGCTACCGCGTCATCATGTTCGACCGTCCCGGCATGGGCTATACCGCCCGCCTGCCCGGCGCGCGCGGGCCTTGGAACCCGCGCGGCGAGTCGCCGCAGGAACAGGCCGCCCTTTTGCAGAAAGCGGCGGATCAACTGGGCGTCGAAAACCCCATCGTGCTGGGCCATTCCTTTGGCGGGGCCGTGGCGCTGGCTTGGGGGCTGCAACGCCCCGATGAGACCGCAGCGCTGGTCCTGGTCTCTGCCGTGTCGGAGCCATGGCCCGGCGGTCTGGGCTGGCTCTATAACGTCAGCGCCTCACGGCTTGGCGGTGCGCTCTTTATCCCCGCCGTCACCGCCTTTGTGCCTGACAGCGTGGTGCAAAGCAGCATCGCGGCGATCTTTGCCCCACAGCAAGCGCCCGAAGGCTATGCCGATCTCATCGGCACGGGCCTCACCCTGCGCCGCAGCGCCAGCCGCGCCAATGCGCAACAGGTCCACCAGCTTCGCCCCCATGTGGTTGAAATGGCAGCGCAATATGACCGCCTGACCATGCCGGTCGAGGTCATTCACGGCGATGCCGATACCATTGTCCCGATGCATATCCACGCCGAGGAACTGATCAAAGACATCCCCAACGGCGCCCTGACCCGTCTGCCCGGCATGGGCCATATGCCCCATCACGCCGACCCGCAGGCAGTGGTCGATGCCATCGACCGCGCCGCCGCCCGTGCCGGTTTGCGTTAATCGCCTTAACATCCCATATTGAAACAAGAACAACCCGCAAGGAGCGCCCATGGACCTGCCCTTTGACGGCGCAATCAGCGCCTTTTACGAGAACGACGCCCCCGAGGACATCCGCCAAGCGATCCAGCGGGCCGACAAGGATGATATCCTTTCGCCCAGCTACCCGCATGACGAACGTCTGTCGCGCAAGACCTATGAGCGTGACTATGACCGGTTGCAGATCGAAATGGTCAAACTGCAGTCTTGGGTGCGCGAAACCGGGCAGCGCGTCGTCATGGTTTTCGAGGGCCGCGACGCCGCTGGCAAAGGCGGCACCATCCGCCGTATGCGCGAAAACCTCAGCCCGCGGTCTGCGCGGGTGGTGGCCCTGTCGAAACCCACTGAAACCGAGCAGGGCGAGTGGTATTTTCAGCGCTATATCAAACACCTGCCCACGGCGGGCGAGATGGTTTTTTATGACCGTTCTTGGTACAATCGCGGGGTGGTGGAGAAGGTCTTTGACTTCTGCACCCCCGAACAACGCGCGCATTTCTTTGAACAGGTCACCCCGTTCGAACAGATGCTCGTCGAAGACGGCATTCACCTGATCAAGTTCTGGCTCAACGTGGGCCGGGCCGAGCAGTTGCGCCGCATGTTGTCGCGCGAGTCCGATCCGCTGAAACAGTGGAAACTCAGCCCCATCGACGTCAAAGGTCTCGCGAAATGGGAGGAGTATTCCGCCGCCATCGCCGAGACACTGCTGCGCAGCCACACGGATGAAACCCCGTGGACGGTGATCCGCTCTGACGACAAACGTCGCGCCCGTCTGGCGGCCATGCGCCATCTGCTGCACCGTTTCGACTATCCTCAGAAAGACGCCAAGGCGATCGGCAAGATCGACGATGAGATCTGCGGCGGGCCGGACATCTGGGATGCCTAAGCGCGGCTACCATCATGGCAACCTGCGCCAAGCGCTGATCGACGCGGCGCTTGAGTTGATCGAGCAGCGCGGCCCCACGGGTTTCACCCTTTCCGAGGCGGCCAAACGCGCGGGCGTCACCCCGGCGGCGGTCTATCGCCATTTTGAGGGCCGCGAAGACCTCATCGCCGAGGCCGCGCATCAAGGCTATGATATCTTTGCCGATTTGATGGAATTCGCCTATCAATCCGGCCAGCCCTCGGCGCTCAAAGCCTTTGAGGCGACGGGCCGCGCCTATCTTGCCTTCGCCCGCAAACATCCCGGCCATTACATCGCGATGTTCGAATCCGGCATCTCGGTCAACCGCACGCCGGAGCTGGCCCATGCCGCCAACCGCGCCAATGCGGTGCTGGAACGCGCGGCCACAGACCTCAGCCAACATATCCCTGCGGACAAACGCCCACCAGCTTCGATGTTCTCGGCTCATATCTGGGCGATGAGCCACGGGGTGGTCGAGCTTTTCGCCCGCAACTCGCCCGGTCGCGCCTCGCCCTTCCCGCCCGATGACCTGCTGGAAACCGGGATCGGGATTTATCTGCGCGGCTTGGGGCTGGTCAGCCCTGACGAGTGACGGCGGCGGCCCTTAGGCCGCCACTGTCATCTCCTGCAAGGCGCCCTATCCGATGGGCCTTCACAACCTGACCTCGCCAGTCGCAGACAAGCTATGGTCCAAAACTAGGCAAATGCCATGAATATCAAACATCTTATCGGGTTCGGCCTCACCGCCGGGCTGCTCTCCTCTGCTGCCTATGCGCAGGAAAACGTCACCACCGGTTTCGACCCGGTCATCGAAGACCGCACCATGACTTCCATGGTTGGCTGGACCGCCGGCGTCTCTGCCGCGACACGGTTCAACACGTCGGATGATTTCGATCACCTCGAAAACGAAGTCGAAGGTTTTGTCGAGCTGACCTACGGCGGCTTCCACACCGGGCTGAGCGCGACATCGCTTTACCAAGACCCCACCGATGACGTCGAATTCGAAGCAAACCTCGGCTACGGCGCGGACTTCGGTCAGGGCCTGAGCTGGGATCTGACCTATGGCTACATCTGGCTGAACGATTCCAAAGACCACAGCGAAGAGATCACCGCGACGCTGGGCTTCCCCATCGGGCGTGACGCCTCGGGCGCATTCGCCGTGATCATCGACCCCGACAATGGCAAAAGCGATCAGGAAGTCGCGTTTGAAGCGCCCCTGTCCGAGCGTTGGACCGCCGTTGGCCTCATCGGCAACAGCGACCGCGACGACAACATCTATGCCGAAGCCGGCGCCGTCTATGACTTCGGCGATGGCGTCAGCTTTGAAGCGCTTTACGAAGACACCAACGATGGTGACGGCGTGCTGGGCTTCACCGTGAGCTACGAAATCGGCGGCTAAGCCGTTTCCGGATCAATCGCGATCCGGACCTAAGGCCGCTGCGGGACACCGCGGCGGCCTTTTTCATGTCCCGCGGCCAACCCTGCCCACCGCAACGAAAAAGGGCCACCCCGGAGGGCAGCCCTTTCGCAAAATATGATCGGTAAGCTTAACGCTTGGAGAACTGGAAGCTCCGGCGCGCCTTGGCCTTACCGTATTTCTTCCGCTCGACAACGCGGCTGTCGCGGGTCAGGAAGCCTGCCGCTTTCAGCGCACCGCGCAGGGAGGGATCGTAGAGCTGCAGGGCTTTGGAGATGCCGTGCTTGACCGCGCCCGCTTGACCGGACAGACCGCCGCCTTTGACAGTCGCGATCACGTCGAACTGGCCTTCGGTGTTGGTGATGCCGAACGGCTGCGCGAGGATCAGCTGCTGCACGGGGCGCGCGAAGTATTCGTTCTGCGGCTTGCCGTTCACGATGACCTTGCCGGAACCGGGCTTAATCCAAACGCGGGCGACCGCGTCTTTACGCTTGCCGGTGGCATAGGCGCGGCCCAGTTCGTCACGAACCGGCTCACGGGGGGTCACTTCGGTCTCGGTGCCCTGCACGCCGCCGATGTTGTCGGTCACGGCTGCTTCCAGACCGTCGAGGGATTTGATTTCGTCAGCCATGCTCATGCACTCCGCGTGTTTTTCTTGTTCAGGGATTTGACATCCAGAACTTCGGGGCTCTGCGCCTCATGGGGGTGTTCGCTACCTGCATAGACGCGCAGGTTGGTCATGATCTGGCGGCTCAGGCGGTTGCCGGGCAGCATGCGCTTGACCGCTTGGGTCACAACACGCTCAGGATGCGCGCCTTCGAGGATCTGTGCCTTGGTGCGCGATTTGATGCCACCGGGGTGGCCGGTGTGCCAGTAGAAGTGCTCTTCGCGCTTCTTGCCGGTCATCTGCACCTTGTCGGCGTTGATGACGATCACGTTGTCGCCGCAATCCATATGCGGCGTGAAGGACGGCTTGTGCTTGCCGCGCAGGCGCATGGCAACGATCGAGGCGAGACGGCCCAGCACGACGCCTTCGGCGTCGATGATGATCCATTTCTTGTCGATATCTGCCGGTGTCGCAGAAAAGGTTTTCATGGATGAATTCCCGTTTGAGGTTGGTCGGAACGAGGAATCCCCGCCCGGTGTCTGATGGAGGCGTTATAAACACCTGCATCGCCGGGTCAAGCGCAGCAATCCCTGATTTTATAAGCCAAAACAAGGTGTTATGATTTAGGTATAATAATACCCCATATTTCTACACGCTGATCTGCTCCGGTGGATTGTCCAGAAGGCAGCGCAGCCGCTGCATTGCCGCCTCGAAGGAGCGCAGGGAGACATGGGCGTTCACGGCAATGCGCACCGCATGGGGTGCGCGGCCATCGCGCAGGGCGAATTCATCGGCCGAGCGGATCTGCACGCCCTGCGCCTCTGCTGCACGGCAGAACCCGGCGGCCCGCCACCCCGGCGGCAGTTGCAGCCAGAGGAAGGGCACATCGCGCGACCATTCCAAATCGTGGCCGCCCAGATGATTGACCGCGACCTCGACATATTCCGCCAATCTTTCACGAATATCGGCGCAGATCGTCTTGAGCCGCGGGTCCGTCAGCAGAATCCGCGTGGCTTCGGCTAAGGGACGGGCGAGGCCGAAATAGCCATATTCCGCCACCCGCCGCAGGTCCGCCGCACGGCCTGCGGGGGCCAGCGCAAACCCCACCCGCAAGGCAGGTGTCAATTCCTTTGAGATCGAAGAGACATGCCAGACATGCTCAGGCCAGAGCGAGCGGTAGCTCGGCGCGCGGGCGAGGCCCATGCGGTAGCAGTCATCCTCCAAAATCTCCAACCCATGCCGTTTGGCGACTTCCAACAGCGCACGCCGCCGTTCAAGGCTGGTGTGGCTGCCCGTGGGGTTATGCACCTCCGGCGTCGTGCAAAAGACCTGCGCCCCGCTGTCGCGCGCGGCCTTGTCCAACGCCTCGGGCAGGACGCCCTCTGCGTCCATCGCCACCCCGACCACCTCGGCGCGCAGCACTTCCGCCGCGCGGCGAAACCCGGCGTAGGAGAGGTCTTCGACCAGCATCACCGGCTTCGGCCCCGAGAGGATCGCTTGCAGTACCAATACAATCCCGCTCTGCCCGCCATGCGACAGCACGACGTCACGCTCGCTCAGCGGCCCGAGGGCGAGATGCGACAGCCAGTCGACCACCGCTTGCCGCACCGGGGCATAGGCGTCGCGGGTGGGATAGTTCATCAGGTCTTCGCCCGGCACATCCGCCACCTGCCGCAGGGCGCTGCGGATCAGCGCCACCTGCCCCATGTCCGGCAGGCGCGGGCTGAAGAGGCTGACCGCATCCGTATCGGCAACCTCCAACTCTTTAATCCAACTATCTTGTTCGCGATTCCAGACATCTTCGCGAATGGCCGCCTGCGGCGGGGCGACAAAGGTGCCACGGCCCACCTCGGCCTCCAACAGCCCCTCATCGGTGAGGATGGTATAGGCCCGCGCCACGGTGCCGGGGGTAATCCCCAATTGCCACGCCAGTTCCCGCACCGGCGGCAGCTTATCCCCCACCGCCAGAGCGCCGGAGTTGATCCCCTGCCGGATGGTCAGCGCGACGAGCTTGTACTTCGGCCCCTGCCCCTCGGCCAGTGTCGGCTGCCAAATTGTACCCATTACAATATTCCTGTGGTCAAATTGTATCGCGCTTTGTACCGTTGTATCTGTAGACATTCTACACTTTGTGTCAATACAATTTCAAGGAGTCCCCCCATGACACAGGCACGCCCCCTTACCGCCGATGCAATGACATTGATGACATACCGCGCGCTGCCGGTCCCTGCGGTGATTGCGCTGCGCTTTGCGGCGGTCGTGACCACATGGGCGGCCCGCCGACGCACCCGGATCGCGCTTGCCGCGCTTGAACCGTGGGAGCTTGAAGATGCGGGACTGACACCGGAACAAGCCTCGGCCGAGGCTTCCCGCGTGTTCTGGCAAGCGTAGCTTCCCTGTGGCGACTGCCAGACCTCTTCCTCGGGCCGGGTTTTCCCGGCCCTTTTTTTGTGGCCTCTGAGAATTCCTCGGACCGGAATCAAGCCGCAGGCGCCGGGCCATCGCCTGCCTGTCCCGGCGGGCTGGCGATTTGGTGAGGCTGGGCGCATTTGCGATAAGGCGCATCACGGCTGCGCCATAAAGTGGCATGGACCGGCGTCGCAATCGCCACCCCACGGTCAGGCGCTGGCCCTAAACTCTGCCCCTCACCCCATCGACGCAGGCGGAATCGCATAAGTCAGCCCGGCCCGCGCCACCGGCTTGTCCGACCCCTCGGAATAGATCAACACATCCGTCACCGACAGCTGCCGCCCCAGCTTCAGCAGCTTGGCATGGGCCACCAGCGGCACATCCGCCAGCGGTTTGCGCATAAAATCAATCGAGCAATTCGTCGTTACCGCCAGCGCCTTAGGCCCGATCATCGCCAGCGTCACCAGATAGGCCGAGACATCCGCCAGCGCGAACATCGACGGGCCTGAAACAGTCCCTCCGGGCCGCAGATGGCGACGGCTGGTCAACAGGCGCATGGTGATCTCGTTCTCGGCCACATGATCCACGGCGAAATCATCCGCCACCTGATCGAACACCTCCCGCATGAAGGCTTCCAACGCCTCCGCATCCATCACCACGGCCATACTTGTCCTCCCTGCTATCCTCGGCGTAACGTTGGCGTGATCAACTGGGGAGGGCAAGGTGGCAATTCTTGACGTTACGGCACGCGGGCCGGTGACCCACCTGCGCATGAACGCCCCCGAACGGCTGAACGCCCTGTCGGACGAAATGCTGGCCGCCCTGCACGAGCGCTTCGACAAATTGGCCCAAGACCGTACCACGAGGGTCATCGTCCTGTCCGGCGCTGGCAAAGGCTTCTGCGCGGGCCACGACCTGCGCCAGATGACCGCCATGCGCCAAGCCGAAGACGGGGGAGCGGCGGGCTTCAAAGACCTCTTTGACCGCTGCGCCGGCCTCATGGCCCGCATTCAAAGCCTGCCGCAGCCCGTCATCGCCCAAGTGCATGGCATCGCCACCGCCGCGGGCTGTCAATTGGTCGCCACCTGCGATCTGGCCATCGCCGCGGATGACTGCCGCTTTGGTGTCAACGGCGTGAATATCGGCCTCTTCTGCGCAACCCCCATGGTCGCCCTGACCCGCAACATCCCGCGCAAACAGGCGTTTGAGATGCTCACTACCGGAGAGTTCATCTCTGCCCCTCGGGCTGCTGAACTGGGCCTGATCAACCGCGCCGTGCCGGGCGACCAACTGGCTCAAGAGACCGAGGCGCTGGCCGAGAAGATCGCCGCCAAACTCGGCACCGCCGTCGCCCATGGCAAAGGCGCCTTCTACCAGCAAATGCAGATGCCCAGCGAACAAGCCTACGCCTTCACGGGCGAGGTCATGGTCCGCAACATGCTTGAGGCAGAAACACGCGAGGGCATCGACGCCTTCTTGGAAAAACGCCGCCCCGATTGGCCCCAATGATTGTTTCCAAAATCGCCAGCCTTTGTTGCCACGCGGGGGCTGGCAAATCTGGCGAAATCACGGCATAGTTATGTTAGGGCATAGAAACCCTGATGATTTTGGGTCGCCGCAGGCGGAAGGTCCCTCCGGGTCAGCCTCTCACTGACCGACCATTCCCGCCGCGGCGACCCCAAAACCATTCCTCTCCCGCAGCCTCATCGCCCCTTCTTGCCTGTTGCGTGCGGCGCTGCCCTGCCCTACATCGCCCCCATGACAGATACATTGCACATCATCGGCGGCGGCATGGCCGGATCAGAGGCGGCTTGGCAAGCGGCGAACGCGGGCGTGAAGGTCGTGATCCACGAAATGCGCCCCAAGGTCGAAACCTTCGCCCACCAAACCGGGCTTCTGGGCGAGATGGTCTGCTCCAACTCCTTCCGCTCGGATGATGACGAGCAAAACGCCGTCGGCCTGCTGCATTGGGAAATGCGCGCCGCCAACGGGCTGATCATGGCCTGCGCTGACAAGAACCGCCTGCCCGCGGGTGGCGCGCTGGCCGTGGACCGCGACCCCTTCGCGCAAACCGTCACCGACACCCTGCTGGCACACCCCAATATCACCGTCGAATATGGCGAGATCACCGAACTGCCGCGCGACGGCAAATGGATCATCGCTACCGGTCCGCTGACCTCGGGCAAGCTCGCCGAAGCCATCGCGGCTGAAACCGGCGCTGAGGCGCTGGCCTTTTTCGACGCCATCGCGCCCATCGTCTATTTTGACAGCATCGACATGTCCAAAGCCTGGATGCAGTCGCGCTATGACAAGGGCGAGACCGAAGAAGAGCGCACCGCCTACCTCAACTGCCCGATGGACAAGGAGCAATACGAGGGTTTCATCGACGCGCTTTTGGCCGCCGAAAAAACCGAGTTCCGCGAGGGCGAAACCGCAGGCTATTTTGACGGCTGCCTGCCCATCGAAGTGATGGCCGAGCGGGGCCGCGAAACCCTGCGCCACGGCCCGATGAAACCCGTGGGGCTGACCAATCCGCACCAGCCCGAGGTCAAGGCCCATGCCGTGGTGCAATTGCGCCGCGACAATAAACTGGGCACGCTGTACAATATCGTCGGTTTCCAGACCAAGATGAAGTACGGCGCGCAAACAGATGTTTTCAAACGCATTCCGGGGCTGGAAAACGCGCGCTTCGCCCGTTTGGGCGGCATTCACCGGAACTCCTTCATCAACTCGCCGACACTGCTTGACGACCAGATGCGCCTGCGCAGCCGCGACAATATCCGCTTTGCGGGTCAGATCACCGGTGTCGAAGGCTATGTCGAAAGCGCCGCCATGGGCCTGCTGGCGGGCCGCATGGCCGCTGCTGAAATCAAGGGCGGCAGCCTGCCCACCCCGCCCGACAGCACCGCCATGGGCGCGCTGATCACCCATATCACCGGCGGGGCCGAGGCAAAGACCTTCCAGCCGATGAACGTGAACTTCGGCCTCTTCCCCCCGGTCGAAGGGCTAAAATCGGGCCGCCGTGGCCGCAAGGACCGTTACAAAGCCTATACCGACCGCGCCAAGGCCGATTGGCAAACATGGCTTAATCAAGGTTAACGCGCCGGGGGTTAACACTGGATCCTCCTGCTCATCCCCCATATCCTAAGGGCATGACACAGCATTTTTTTGACAAGGCCTATGCGGCGCGGGACACGAATGTGATCCGCAGCCTCTATGACGAATGGGCAAGCAGCTATGACGAGGACATCAAGGCGCAGGGCTATGCCACGCCCGACCGCGCCGCTGCCACGCTCGCAGAATTCCTCGACGATCAAGACCTGCCGGTCTTCGACATCGGCTGCGGCACCGGGCTGTCCGGCGCGGCGCTGAAACAGGCGGGTTTCACCACCATCGACGGCGGGGATGTTTCCGCTGCCATGCTGGAGCAAGCGCGCAAAAAAGGCATATACCGCAACATATTAGAACTCGAAGTTGACGCGCCACTTCCCTTTGCGCCCGGGGCTTATGCAGCGATCAGCGCCATCGGTGTGATCGGCCCCGGTGCGGCCCCGATCAGCCTCTTCGATACGCTGATGCATGGGTTAGAAAAGGGCGGTAAGCTACTGTTTTCACTAAATGAAAAGGCGCTGGAAGATCGCGGTGCTTTGGGCATGATCCACGAATGGACCGATTGCGGCGCGGCGATCCTTCTCTTTGCCGAGGAAGGGCCGCACCTGCCCGGGATCGACATGAAGTCTACCGTATATCTGATTGAAAAGAATTGACTCTCACCACCAGATTCGCACCCTCTCCGACCGGACCACTGCACCTTGGCCACGCCTATTCCGCACTCTTGGCCCATGATCTGGCAAAGGCCGCAGGCGGCGATTTTCTGCTGCGGATCGAAGACATCGACCAATCCCGCGCGCGTGCGCATTGGGAGGTGCAGATCTACGAAGACCTCGCATGGCTGGGCATCGACTGGCCGCAACCCGTCATGCGGCAATCGGAACGAATGGCGGCCTATCAAGCCGCCCTAGATGCCCTCTGGTCGCGCGGCCTGCTCTATGCCTGCACCTGCAACCGCCGCGACATTGCCGCCGCCACCAGCGCGCCGCAAGAGGGAGCGGAACCCGTCTACGGCCCCGATGGCCTCATCTACCCCGGCACCTGCCGTGCAGCAGGCCGCCCCAAAGCCTCCGGCGCACTGCGCCTCGATATGCGTAAAGCACTGGAAATACTCGGCAATACCAAGCTAAGCTTCACCGAAAACGGCCAGGGGAAGAATGCCGAAACTGGGAAGATCACCCTCTCCCCTGATGAGTTGATCGGCACGGTCGGGGATGTGGTCTTGGCCCGCCGCGACATGGGCACGTCCTATCACCTTTCGGTCGTGCTCGACGACGCCGCGCAGGGGGTGACGCTGGTCCCGCGCGGGGCCGATTTGTTTGAAGCAACCTATATTCATGTGGTGCTACAGGCATTGCTCGATCTGCCGACGCCGCTCTATCACCACCACCGCCTGATCCGCGATGACAGCGGCAAGAGACTGGCCAAACGTGATGACGCCCGCGCCATCGCGCTCTATCGCGAGAACGGCGCCACGCCCGACGAAATTCGTGATATCGTCGGGCTTTAGAGCACGTTCTTAATCCATCGGCTTCATCAGTTCGACCTCTTCACCGTCCTGAATGCCAGTGTAAAAGCAGCTCCGCCGCCCGGTGTGACAGGCCGGCCCAGTCTGATCCACCATCAACAACAGGCAGTCCCGGTCACAATCGACGCGCATTTCGACCAGCTTTTGCACATTGCCGCTGGTTTCGCCCTTCACCCAGAACGCCTGCCGCGAGCGGCTCCAATAGGTGACCTTGCCGGTCTCGAGGCTGCGCGCGATGCTCTCAGCATTCATCCACGCCAGCATGAGCACCTCATGGGTCTCGGCGTCCTGTGCAATGGCCGGGATCAACCCCGCTTCGTTGAACTGAAGGCTTGCAGGATCAAATGTCATCGGGCACCTCGTGGAAATATTTGCATCTGTCTCTGCGGCGCTTATGTAGGGTTTCAGCACGAAAAGGAACAGCCCATGTCGGATGAGACGGACCTCATCAAGCTCTACTCCGCGCGCATTCTCGCGCTCGCGGCCGAGATCCCCCACTTGGGCCGCATGGAAGCCCCGCAAGCCAGCGTGAAACGCCGCTCGCCGCTCTGCGGCTCCAGCGTGACGGTCGATGTGCGGGTTGAGAATGGGCATCTGGCCGAGATGAAGCAGGACGTGAAAGCCTGCGCCTTGGGGCAAGCCGCCGCCGCCGTGGTGGGCGATGCCGCCCCCGGCAGATCGCTTGTGCAGATCGCAACCGCACGCGATCAATTGCGCGCCATGCTTAAAGGCGAAGGCCCGGTGCCGGATGCCCCCTTCGACGGTTTCGAAGTGCTAACCCCCGCCACGGCCTATAAAAACCGCCATGCCTCCATCATGCTCAGCATCGAAGCATTGACGGAAGCGATGCAAGAGGCCGAGGCACCTGCCGAAGCGGGCGAGCGCTGATCGCGGCCAACCTCAGCCTGCCTTCCCTCGTAAAAGCTAAAAAAACGCCGCACATCCTGCGAAGGATGGCGGCGTCAGTCGGCGTGCCTCATGTGGGACCCACTTTGCCGAAACCCGACGCGGACAGGCAAGTCGGAGCATCAAATTGGGACGGATGCAGCGGCAAAGCGGCATGAGAGCCTTGGCAGAACTCAGATAAAGGCGGGCAGATGCAGACCCACCACCAGCATCACGATCAAAGCGGCGGCCCCTGCTGCATCTTGCAGCAATGTGGCCTGTGATCTGACGGCGATAGATTTCAGGGCAGTGTAAGTCATCATCAATACCTCCTTATCTGTGTTGCTTCTTTGTTCTCATTTCTTCACCCGCAAGTAAAGAACTTTTTGAGAACATCCGCGAACATAATGAGGTTTCGATCGCTAACCCACTGTTATCAAACGAATCGCCTCATCCTGGCGCATGAGCCACAAAAGCAGTCTCACGGCCTTGCCGCGCGGCCCTTCGAGGCTGGGGTCATCGACCAAAAGCTTGCGAGCGTCTGATTGCGCCACCGCCATCAGGCCCGCCTGACGCTCCAAATCCGCCACGCGGAAACGCGGCACGCCGGACTGCGCCGTGCCAATCAGATCCCCCGTGCCGCGCATCTTCAGGTCGGTTTCGGCGATGACAAACCCGTCCTCGGATTCGCGCAGCACCTCAAGCCGCTGGCGGCCCGTCTCGCTCAGCGGCGCTTGATACATCAAAAGGCAGGTCGAGGCGCCTGAGCCCCGCCCGACGCGACCCCGCAACTGGTGCAGCTGCGCGAGGCCGAAAATTTCTGCCCGTTCCACCACCATGATTGTTGCATTGGGCACGTCGACACCCACTTCGATCACTGTCGTGGCCACCAGCACCTTGGTCTCCCCCGCTTGGAAGGCGCGCATTGCCGCGTCCTTCTCGGCAGGTGGCATCTGGCCGTGGACCAACCCGACGATCCCTTCGCCCAAGGCCGCACGCAGCCGCTTAAACCGGTCCTCCGCCGCGGTGAGATCGCTGACTTCGCTTTCCTCAACCAGCGGACATACCCAGTAGCACTGCCGCCCCTCGCTGATCGCATGGCGCATCCGGTCGATGACCTCATCCATCCGCGCGGTCGAGACGAGCGCGGTGCGAATGGGCTGCCGACCGGGAGGCTTTTCATCCAAAATCGAGACATCCATATCGCCGTATTGCGCCAGCGCCAGACTGCGCGGAATCGGCGTGGCGGTCATCACCAACACATCGGCAAGCTTCCCCTTACGGCCCAGTTCCAGCCGCTGCCGCACGCCGAAACGGTGCTGTTCATCAACCACGGCGAGGCGCAGATCGGCAAAGCTGACATCCGCCTGAAAGACCGCATGAGTGCCGACGAGGATCTGAATATCGCCGCGTTCCAGCGCCGCGAGCTTGGCCCGACGCTCGCCCCCCTTGTCGCGCCCGGTGAGCAGTTCCAGCACCACGCCCGCCTGTTCCGCCAGCGGTTGAAGCCCCATAAGGTGCTGACGGGCAAGGATTTCCGTCGGCGCCATCAGCACCGCTTGTCCCCCCGCCTCAACCGCGCGCAAGAGCGCCATGAAAGCCACCAGCGTCTTGCCCGCCCCGACATCGCCCTGCAACAGCCGGTTCATCCGGGTCTCGCGGCCCATGTCGGCGGTGATCTCTTCGATGGCGCGCTGCTGCGCGCCGGTGGGGCGATAGGGCAAGGACGACAGGACCCTTTGTTGCAGCCGCCCGTCGCCCCGGTTCGCCCGCCCCATCTTGCGCCGTTCATTCTGTCGCGCCAGCGCCAAGGTCACCTGATGGGCGAAAAGCTCATCATAGGCCAGCCGCTCACGCGCGGGCGCGGTGGCGGTCAGGTCTTCGGCCTTCTGCGGATCATGCGCGGCCTCTGCGGCGGCGGCAAAATCGGGCCAGCCGGCCTGCGCCACCTGCCCCGGATCAGCCCATTCGGCGACCACGGGCAGCCGTTTCAACGCGCCGCGGGTGGCCTTGTACATCAGCTTTTGTGTCAACCCGGAGGTCAGCGGATAAACCGGCTCAAAATCGGGAATGCTGCTGGCCTGATCCTCCGGCACCGCGAAATCGGGGTGGACCATCTGCGCCATCCCGTCGAAAAATTCCACCCGGCCCGAGACGATGCGACGGCTGCCTTCAGGTAATTGGCGCTGCCAGTAATCACCTCGCGCGTGGAAATAGACCAGTTGAAAACTGGTCTGCGCGTCCTCGACCATGATGCGATAGGCGCCGCCCTTGTTGCGGGCCGGGCGATGCGCGCCGATGGTCACAGCGACGGTCAGTGTCGCGGGCAGATGCGCGTCCTTCACGCTGTCGCGCAGACGGCGGTCGATGCCGGAATGCGGCAGGGTAAAAATCAGATCGCGCGGCGCTTGGATGCCCAATTGCCCCAGCAATTGCGCGGTCTTAGGCCCCACCCCTTCGAGCGTTTCCAGCCCGGCGAAAAGCGGGAAGAGCTGTTCCGGTCTGCCGCTCATTGGCCGTCGATCAGGGCCAGCCAGCCGTCTTCATCCAAGGTCTCGATCCCCAGTTCGGCGGCCTTTTTGGCCTTGGACCCCGCCCCCGGCCCCGCGACCAGAATGTCGGTCTTGCCGCTGACCGAGCCCGAAACCTTGGCCCCCAAACGCTCCGCGCGGGCCTTGGCCTCGGCACGGCTCATCTTCTCCAAGGTGCCAGTGAAGACGACCGTTTTGCCCGCCACGGGGCTGCCTTCGGTGTCGGGCCGCTCGGCAGGAATCACGGTCAGATGCGCCACCAGCCGGTCGATCGAGGCGCGCTCCGCCTCTTGCGCGAAGGCCGCGACGAGCGAGCCCGCCATAACGCTGCCCACCCCATCGACGCTGATCAGATCGTCCCACGCCGGGCCGTCCAGCCCGCGCGCCTCGGCCATGGCGGCCTCGAAACTCTGCCAATCGCCGTAGTGGAGCGCGATCAGGTTCGACGCCGCCTCGCCCACATGGCGGATGCCGAGGGCAAAGATCAGCCGCGCCATGGGAATTTCGCGCCGATCTCCAATGGCTTGGAACAGGTTTTCGGCTGATTTCGGCCCCCAGCCTTCGCGGTTTTTCAACTGCTGCACGCCGCTGCCATAACGCTCTTTCAGGGTAAAAATATCTGCAGGCTCTGCAATCCAGCCGTCGTGGTAGAACTGTTCGACCTGTTTGGCCCCCAGACCGTCGATGTCAAAGGCTTTGCGGCTGACAAAATGGATCAGCTTTTCAACGGCTTGGGCCGGGCAGATCAGCCCGCCGGTGCAGCGGCGCACCGCATCGCCCGGCTCGCGGATCGCATCCGATCCGCATTCCGGGCAGGTGGTCGGAAAGACGAAAGGCGCCGCATCCTCGGGGCGTTTTGAGAGGTCCACATCGGCCACTTTCGGGATCACATCGCCCGCGCGGTAAATTTGCACCCAGTCACCGACGCGCACATCCTTGCCACCGCGGATTTCGGCACCCTTGCTGTCGAGCCCTTTGATGTAATCCTCATTGTGCAGCGTGGCATTGGAGACGACGACACCGCCCACCGTCACCGGCTGCAACCGCGCCACGGGGGACAATGCGCCGGTGCGGCCGACCTGAATGTCGATACTTTCAAGCCGGGTCCATGCCAGTTCGGCGGCGAATTTATGGGCCACGGCCCAACGCGGGGTGGTCGAGCGAAAGCCGAGCCGGTCCTGCAGGGCAAGGTCATCGACCTTGTAGACCACGCCGTCGATATCATAGCCAAGAGTGGCGCGCTGCGCCTCGATCGTCTCATAATGGGCGACCATATCGCCCGGCCCCTCACAAAGCGCGGTCAAAGGGTTGGTCGAGAACCCCAGTTCCGCCAAACGGTCGATGGCGCCTTTTTGGGTGTTGGCCAAAGGGGCCGAAAGCGCGCCCCAGGCATAAGCGTAGAACCGCAGCGGCCGTGCGCGGGTGATTTCGGGGTCTAATTGGCGCAGCGATCCGGCAGCGGCATTGCGCGGGTTGGCGAAAGTCTTGCCGCCCCTTTCCGCCTGCCGCGCGTTCAGGGCCGCGAAATCGGCGTGGCTCATATAGACCTCGCCGCGCACCTCCAGCAAATCGGGCGCGTTCTTGAGCTCTTGCGGGATGTCTTGGATCGTGCGGGCGTTCGCGGTGACATTCTCACCCACAGCACCATCGCCGCGGGTGGCGGCTTGGACCAACACGCCGTTTTCGTAGCGCAGAGAAAGCGACAGCCCGTCGATCTTGGGCTCGGCCGTATAGGCCAGCGGCGCATCGGCGCCGAGGCCGAGGTATTTGCGGATCCGCGCGTCGAATTCGGTGACTTCCTCGGCATCGAAAGCATTGGCGAGCGAGAGCATCGGCACCGCATGGCGTATCTTCCCAAAACCTTCGGCGACCGGCGCGCCGACCTGTTCGGAGGGGCTATCGGCGCGCTTAAGGTTCGGGAAACGCGCTTCGATCTCGGCATTGCGGCGTTTGAGCGCGTCATATTCCGCATCGGAAATTTCCGGTGCATCTTCCGTATGATAGGCGGTGTTCGCCGTGCTCAACACATCGGCCAGCCGGGCCAATTCCGTCTCTGCCTGCGCTTTGGTCAGCGCTTCAACCTCGATCTGGGATGTCACGATCTGCCCCCGATATTGTCATCTGTCGCTTAGATAGGTGGCGATCAAGGGCAGGTCTAGCGTTTTCAGGGCGAATGATTTCGAGCCCGAGCCGAGGGGGATCAGGCGCTGGCGGCCAAATCCATCTCGACCGGATCAGGATCGCGCAGCACATAGCCGCGGCCCCAGACCGTCTCGATATAGCTCTGCCCGCCGGTGGCTTGGCTCAGCTTTTTGCGAAGTTTGCAAATGAATACATCGATGATCTTCAACTCAGGCTCATCCATGCCGCCATAGAGGTGGTTGAGAAACATTTCCTTGGTCAGGGTCGTGCCCTTCCGCAGACTCAGGAGTTCGAGCATCTGATATTCCTTGCCGGTCAGATGCACGGGGGCATCGTTCACGCTGACGGTCTTGGCATCAAGGTTCACCGCCACTTGGCCCGTCTTGATGATGGATTGCGAATGCCCCTTGGACCGCCGAATGATGGCATGAATCCGGGCGACCAGTTCCTCCCGATGAAAGGGTTTCGTCAAATAATCGTCGGCGCCGAAGCCGAAGCCCCTCAGCTTATTTTCCGTATCGTCGGAGCCCGACAGGATCAGGATCGGCGTCTCAATCCGGGCGAGCCGCAACTGGCGCAGCACGTCATGGCCGTTCATATCCGGCAGATCGAGGTCGAGCAGGATCAAATCATAATCGTAAAGCTTGGCCAGATCGATTCCCTCTTCGCCCAGGTCGGTGGCGTAGACGTTGAGATTCGCATGGGTCAGCATCAGTTCGATACTGCGAGAGGTCGTTGGGTCGTCTTCAACTAACAATACACGCATTTCGGTTACTCCGGCTCATCTTGGACGATGGGCTCACCCTGAGCAAAAAAGGTTAACTACCCGTTACCGATACTCGACAGGATATATTAACAACTTAAAGTTGTCTATATTTTTTCAAGGCCGTGGCTTTCAGCGCCGCCTCCCCATGTTCGGTAACCGCATGTAACCACTCCATAAATTCCTCATCACTAATGCCGTAACGCTCCAGCGCTTCGGATTGGGTGATCAGCCCATAGACCACCCCCCGCACCACCGCCGCCTTGCGCGAAGCGACCCATCTGCGGGTATCGGCGCTCGGCAAATCGGCGCGGGACATCACGCTCCCGTCAGCGAGGGTAACAGACCGTGGCCCATCGACTTTTTTCAGGTACATCGCATCATCCGCCATTGTTTTGGCGTCCAATAACCCCCACCTGCCTTAATGCGGCGTGAAGCCCGCCCTTGTGACTAGGTAGGATTTTCCTATATTCGCGCACAAACTCCGGAGAGACCCATGGCCCTTGATCAGACCCCGCCGCTCAATTCGCTTGGCTTTGCCAAAGCGCCTGCCGATACGCGCGTCGTCGTGGCGATGTCGGGCGGCGTGGACAGTTCCGTCGTCGCGGCCATGCTCAAGGACGAGGGCTATGACGTCGTCGGCGTGACCCTACAGCTTTACGACCACGGCGCGGCGCTGGCCAAGAAAGGCGCCTGCTGCGCGGGGGTTGATATCCAGGATGCCCGCCGCGTGGCCGAGGAGATGGGCTTCCCGCATTACGTGCTGGACTATGAAAACGTCTTCAAGGACGCCGTGATTGACGAGTTTGCCGACAGCTACCTCGGCGGTGCGACGCCCGTACCCTGCATCCGCTGCAACGAGCGGGTAAAGTTCAAGGATCTGTTGGAAACCGCAAAGGACCTCGAGGCGGACTGCATGGCCACCGGCCATTATATCCAGCGGAAGATGGGTGAGAACGGGCCAGAGCTGCATGCCGCCGCCGATGGCAACCGCGACCAGAGCTACTTCCTCTTCTCCACCACCGAAGAGCAGCTTTCCTACCTGCGCTTCCCGCTGGGCCATTTGCCGAGCAAGGACGACACCCGCAAGCTCGCCGCGAAATACGGGTTGGAGGTCGCCGATAAGCCCGACAGCCAAGACATCTGCTTTGTCCCGAACGGCGACTACGCCGCGGTGATCCGCAAGCTGCGCCCCGAGGCGGCTGATCCGGGCAATATCGTCGACACCGAGGGCAATGTGCTGGGCAGCCACGAGGGCGTGATCCATTACACCATCGGCCAGCGCCGGGGCCTCGGCATCGGTGGTCTGGCCGATCCGCTCTATGTCGTGAAGCTCGACCCCGAGCGGAAAGAGGTTGTCGTCGGCCCGAAATCCATGCTCGCCACCCGCAAGATCCCGGTGCGCGAGATCAATTGGCTGGGCGATGCGCCTCTGACCTCGCAGGCGGAATGGAACATCGCTGTGCGCGTGCGCTCCACCCGTCCACCGCGCGATGCGATCCTGCGCCCGATTTCCGAGACGGGGGCCGAGGTCGAGCTACTCACCGCCGAGGAAGGCGTCTCTCCCGGGCAGGCCTGTGTTTTCTATGATCCTGAAAGCACGCGCATTTTCGGCGGCGGCTGGATCCACCGCGGCTGACAGCCCTTAAAGCCGCGCCAGCACCGCCCGCGCGGCGCGCAGGCCGGGTGCCTCACCCCCCTGCCCCAGACGCGCCATCGTCAGCGCCATGGCGTCCTTCTGGGCGCCGGGCGCGCGCAGCACTTGCAAGACACCTTCGGCGATCGGGCCGGGGCGGCAGTTCGCGCCGATGAACTCCGGCACCACGCGGGTTTCCGAAACGAGGTTGACCAGCGTCACCGTATCCACCCGCAGCATCCGCCCGATGATCTGGCGGCTGATCCAATTCATGTCATAGGCGATGACCATCGGCGTGTTCACCGCGGCAAGCTCTAGCGACACGGTGCCCGAGGCGGCCAGCGCCACATCCGCTGCGCGGAAGGCGGCGCGTTTGCTGGCGGTGAAAGCCTCGGCACTTTGGTCGCGCGGGTCCAGCACCAGCGGGCTGCCCGCCCAGTTGCGCGTGACCTGTTTGACCAAGGCCGCCACGGGGCTCGCCGCAGGCACCACGACGCGCAGAGAAGGCTCGGCCTCCACCAATCGGGCGACGACCTGCTGGAATACGGGGGCCAGCCGCGTAACCTCGCCCCGGCGCGAACCGGGCAAAGCCAACAGCAAGGGTGCGTCGGCAAGCCGGTTTTCGGCGCGGAACGACGCCGCGGCGGCGTCATCGGCTACAGGCTCGGCCACCACCGGGTGGCCGACGAAATCACAGGCCATGCCCGCCGCTTCCATATAGGGCGGCTCGAAGGGGAACAGGGCGAGGACGTGATCGACGGAACGGGCCATCTTCTCGGCCCTGCCGGGGCGCCATGCCCAGACGGTTGGGGCCACGTAATGCACTGTTCTGATGTCGGATTTCTCTTTCACCTTACGCGCCACGCGCAGTGAGAAATCGGGGCTGTCGATGGTGATGAGCACATCCGGTTTGGTATCGACAACGGCCTGCGCCGTCTCGTTGATCCGGGCCATCAATGCGCGGTATTTCGGCAGGATCTCGGCCAGCCCCATGACGCTGAGTTCATCCATATTAAAGCGGCTTTCCAGCCCCTCAGCCATCATCTGCGGCCCGCCGATGCCGTCGAATGTCACCTCGGGGCAGAGTTCTTTCAACCCGGCCATGAGCGCGCCGCCCAACCGGTCGCCCGAAGGCTCGCCTGCCAGAATGAACACCTTCATCCCGCGTCCCCCTCTCGGACCCAAAGCACCAATCCCAATTCATCGGCCAGCGCCACGCAGGCGTCACGCTCCAGCAACATCACGCCGCCCGCCTTGACCACCACGCCCGCCAGCCCCGCCGCATGGGCGGCGCGCAGCGTGTCGGGACCGATGGTCGGCAGGTCGATCTCACGGATTTGGCCGGTTTTCGGGCCTTTGCAAAGCACTGCGCGCGCGCCCTGTACCGCTTCTGGCAGGGTTGCGAGCAGGTGATCCGTGCCCCCAATGGTCTCGACCCCATAGACCTGTTCGCGCCCGATCACGCAGGCCTGCCCGATGTCCAAGCTGGCCAACCCGTCCAGCACTGCCGCGCCGCGCGCCGCATCCCGGCGCATCTGATCGTCGGGCCGCTCGCGGGACAGCACACCGCTGTCGGCCAGCAGGTCTGGGACGAGTTCATCGGCCCCGACCACCCGCAGGCCGTGATCTTCGAAGATCGTCTTGATCACCTCAAGCGCGCCATTGTCGCCCGCCGCAAGGGCGGCCTTGAACTGCGGCACGAGAGGTGCAGTGCGCATGTCGAGCTTGGCAGGATCGAGCGTGGGGCGATCAATCGCACCGCAGAGGCAAACCTCGCGGATGCCAAGGCCCAGAAGATGCGCAAGCAGGCTGCCCAAAGTCTCCAACCGAAAGGTCAGATCGGCCTTCAGCCCATCGGGCGCGCAGCCCTCATAGGCGCAGACCAAAGGCGGCACGTCCTGCGCCGCCGCCACCCGTGCGGGCAGGCCGCCGCGCCCGGCGATCAGCGCAAGGCTCATTTCGGCGTCAGGAAATGGCGGCCCGTGTCGGCCATGACGAAATCGACGATCTGGCGAACGTACTCGCTTTGGGTCTCGTCCCCCAAACGCCGCGCCCGGTCCGAGAATGTCCCCTCGCCCTGCGCCAGCATCTGGAACGCGGCCCTGAGCGCCGTGATGTCGCTGCGCGCCACGCCCGCGCGTTTCAGGCCGACGAGGTTCAGCCCGTCGAGATCACCGCGCGGCGCTTGCACAAGGCCGTAGGGGATCACGTCATTCGTCACCATGGTCACCGCGCCGATGATCGCGCCCTGCCCAATGCGCACCCATTGATGAATGCCAGACAGCCCGCCGATAATCACGTCATCTTCGAGCACGCAATGCCCGGCGACGGCGGCGTTGTTCACCACGATCACGCGATTGCCAACCACAGCGTCATGAGCGATGTGGCAGCCGGCCATGAAGAGCCCGTCATCGCCGACGCGGGTCACCCCGCCGCCACCTTCGGTGCCGCAGTTCATGGTGACATGTTCGCGGATGCGGTTCCGCTCCCCGATGACCAGACGGCTGGCTTCGCCCTTGAACTTCAGATCCTGCGGAATCTCACCGATCACCGCGAAAGAGAAGATCACCGTGCCCGCGCCGACCTCGGTCCGGCCGGTGACGACGACATGGGATTTCAATTCCACATCCGCCTTCAGCACGACCTCGGGCCCGACCACGCAGAAGGGGCCGACGCGCGCCGAAGGGTCAATCTGCGCGCCCTCTTCGATCACGGCACTGGGGTGGATATTGCTCATGCCGCGTCCTGCGGGAGATCCAACATCGCCATGAACTCGGCCTCGGCGGCCATTTCGCCCTCCACGGTGGCCACGCCGCCGAACTTCCAAATCTTCGCACCCGGCTTGCCGCGCAGGGTCTTGAGGTCCATCCGCAGCACATCGCCGGGGCCAACCTTGCGGCGGAACTTACATTTGTCGATGGACATGAAATAGATCAGCATGTCGCGGTCCTGCATGCCGAGGGCCGTGCCCACCATCACACCCGCAGTCTGGGCCATTGCCTCCACAATCGTCACGCCCGGCATGATCGGCGTGCCGGGAAAATGGCCCTGGAAATGCGGCTCGTTCATGGTGACGTTCTTGTAGCCGACAGCACTCTCGGTGCCCGCGATCTCTTCGACCTTGTCGACCAGCAAAAAGGGATAGCGGTGCGGCAGGATGCGCTGGATCATTTGGATATCGGCGCGCAGCAGCTCTTCGGTCATGGACTGTCCTTTGTCTCAGAAGGTTGCCGAAGGGCTACCAATTCGGGCGGCTAGGGGCAAGCATCCCGGCAGCGCAGAGCGCCTACTCGGCGTCCGTCAGCCCGCTGCCGATCGTCTCGTTGAGAAGCGCGATCGCCTCATCCGTGACCTCGATCGCGGAGGAAGAGACGAAGACACGCCGCCGTTCCAGAATGACCGCTGCATCGGAATTGCGCATCAACTGCTCAAGCACCGGAGCCGCAGCGGCCAGAAACCGCTCGCGCTCAAGGTCCAGCGCCTCGCTCAGCGCCCGGTTCTTTGCCGCCTGCTCTGCCCTTGTGCGCTGCACCTTCTCGTCAAAGGCATCGGCCAAAAGCCGGAACTGGGCCGGTTTCAGTTGGGATCGTTTTTCGGTGAGCTCGCGTTCTTCCGCCTCAAGCGCCGCTTCGATCTCACGGTTCTCCGTGGCCAATTGCTCGCTCTGGGCTTCGATCTCGCGGCTGACACGCTCGCCAAAGGCGCTGTCACGGAACAGCCGTTCGGAGTCGATGGTCAGCACTGGGCTGATCACACCGCCCCCCGTGGGGGCGGCTGTATTTGTCTGAGGTTCCGCCGCAGGCGCCTGCTGCGCAAGGCCGGGGGTGACCCCGGCCAGCATCATCACCAAGGGGATGAAGGCGCGGCGCATGGGTTTAGAACGTGGTCCGTAGGGTGACCTCAAAGCTTTGCTCTTTGTCAAAGCTCTCTTTCTTCAGCGCGTCGGAGACGTTGAACTGGAGCGGGCCAAGCGGCGTGTCCCAGAAGACCGAGAAGCCGATCACATGACGGAACGAACCGCTTTCGCCGACGATGGTGCCGCCGCTGGTGTCGACATCGCTCAGGTCCCACAGGTTGCCCACGTCATAGAAGACGCCGCCGGTGATGCCATATTCCTCAGGCAGACCGAGCGGGAACTCCGCCTCGAAACGGGCAACGGCAAAGAGGTTGCCGCCAAGCGCGTCGTCCACACCATTGCTCTGGTCGCGCGGCCCGATGCCGCCCGGCTCAAAGCCGCGCATGATGGATGGGCCAAGGATGAAGCGGTCCACCGCGCGGTTGGTGCCGCTGTTCCAAGACAGCGCACCACCTTCGAGCGTGGCACGCAGGGTGACTTCCTCGTTAAAGATGCGCTTTTCGCCCGCGATCTTGGCCGTTGTCTTGATATATTCGTTGTCCCCGCCCAGCCCGGCGAAGTCCTGCCCGAACTCGAACAGAACGCCCTGCGTCGGGTCCAGCCCGCTGCGGCGGGTGTCATATGTATAGGTATAGCCGACCGAGGAGGAGAAGAGCGCGCCCTCGGCGATTTCATTCGCGATGGTGGCGCTGTTGTCTTCGTCGTCCCGCTCCAGCATCTCGATCCCTTCGAGGGTATAGCGCGTCGACAGACGGCCATTCTCGCTGACCGGGAAGGTCAGGCTGGGCTGGAAGACCAGACGTTCGGTGTCATAGCTGGTGTAGGAGGAGTTGGTCTCGGCATAGTCCAGCTTGAGGCCTAACGCCACGTCGCGGCCAAGGAAGCGCGGCTCGACAAAGGTCACGCCATAGCGGGTGGCATCCTCGGCGGTGGAGATCGACAGGTTCAGCCGCTGCCCGCGCCCGAGGAAGTTTTCCTCTTGGAAGCTGACCGCCACACCGAAACCGTCGTTGTTCGAGAAGGAGCCGCCGAAGTTCAGAGAGCCTGTGGGCTTCTCTTCCACATCCACGTCGATCACGACCTGCTCGGGGCTGGAGCCTTGGCGGGCGTTGACCTCTGCCGTCTCGAAATACTGCAACGCGCGGATGCGTTCCGCCGCTTGGCGGATTTCGCGTGGGTTGAAGGGGTCCCCCTCAACGCTGTCGAATTCGCGCCGGATCACACGGTCGAGCGTGGTGGTGTTGCCTTCGATGTCGATCCGCTCAACAAAGATACGCTCCCCACGGGAGAGTTTGTAGGTCACGTTGAGCGACAGATCGCGGTCATTGCGGTCGATCACCGGCTCGACCCGCAGGAAATCGACGCCATCACGGATCGCTTGGCGCTCGATCCGGGCGATGTCATTCTCGATCAGGGTTGGGGAGTAGATCACGCCGGGGCGGATCTTGAGCAGGTCGCGGTACACGGCGGCGTTCAGACCGGGCACTTCGGACTCGACCGACACCTCGCCGAAACGGAACTGCTGCCCCTCGGTGATGTTATAGGCCACAAAGACGCCATCACGCTCTTCGGTCAACTCGGCATTCACCGCCTCGGTGCGCATGTCGACATAGCCGCGCGACAGGTAGAAATCCCGCAGCAACTGTTTGTCGGCCTCGACGCGGCCTTCGACATAGGTGTCGCGTTTGACCAAACGGCGGAACAGACCGGCCTGTTTGGTGCCCAGAACGCGGCGCAGGCGGCGGTCGGAATAGACGCGGTTGCCGACAAAGCTCAGACGCTCGATCTCGACATTGTCGCCTTCGAAAATCTCGAACACCAGATCGACGCGGTTCTGGTCGCGGCGGATGATGCGCGGCTGCACGCGGGCCGACAGGCGCCCCTCGTTGCTATAAGCCTCGGCGATGGCGGCGGCGTCTTGCTCGGCTTGGCTGGGGTTGAACACCCGCCGTTCGGTCGAGCCGATGAGTTCGGCCAGCATTTCATCCTTGATGCGGCGGTTGCCTTCAAAGCTGACGCGGTTCAGCGTCGGCAGTTCGACCACCGTGATCACCAGCGTACCGCCCTGCGGCTCAAGCGAGACGGATTCGAATAGACCCGAATTTTGCAGGTTCTGATAGGCGTCGTTCAACTGGCCGCCCGTCACCGGCTGCCCGCGCCCGATGCCCACGCGGCGCAGGATCGCGCTGTCGCCGATCCGCTCATTGCCGTCGATGACGACTGTGTTGAACTGATATTGCTGCGCCTGCGCTTGGCTGCCGGGCACGAGCCACGCGACGGACAACATGACACAAAGCGATGCCCCCCGAAGGGTCTTGCCGACATTGCTGCGCTGCGCCCATTCGACGGGCATTCTGCCCTCGTTCCTCAGTCCCATTACACCGACCCGTTTTTTTACGACATTGTTGTCAACCTGACTACGCAGGTTAACGGGGTTTGTCAAAAGCAACGGCGGGAAAAATAGTCCATATCATGCGGCATCTTGGGCCGGAATGACATCATGAGCCGATAACGTGCAAATGCGCCCCTTCGGGGTGCGGGGCGGCTGTCAGAGAGAGGCGACAAAGGCCCCGGCAGAAAGCGCGGCGGCAATGGCCGCGCCAAAGAACGCACGGTCCCAATTCAGGTCCAAAAGCAGGCTCAGGCCGCGGTATGTTCCTTGCAAGACGTGCATTTTCGGTTCCTTCTCGATGAAGGGGAACCATAGCCAAGGATTGCGGCACGATTTTGTTCAATTGTGGCCATTTGAAGGCATTGCGCCCTGCCCCGGGGGCAAGGCGCAGGCTCTCTTTCGCTGTCGCCGCGCCGTTTAGGGGCAGAACAGATCGTTGCCGAGCGCAAAGAGCATCAGGGTCAGCACCAAGGCGATGCCAATGCTCATCAAAAAGCGCAGCGCGCCATCGCTGGGCGGTTTGCCGGTCACCGCCTCATAGGCGTAGAACACCAGATGCCCGCCGTCCAAGGCCGGGATCGGGAAGAGGTTCAGCAGACCGACCGCCGTGCTCAGCACCGCGATGAAATAGATGAAGGACTGCGCCCCTTGGCTGGCCATCGCGCCCGAGGTCTGAGCGATCCCCACCGGGCCGCTGAGATTGCAGGTACTGATATTGCCCACAATCATCTCACGCAGGCCCGAGATCGACCCGGTGATGATGCGCCAAGTGTTGCCCAAGCCGGTGCCGAGCGCCTCGCCCACGCCGGGGGTGTCGGTGGCAGGCACAAAAGCCATGCCGCCGACGATGCCAATGCGCAGGTTCTGTTTGAAACTGCCATCGGGCTGCGGCTCATCCGTGGCTTTGGGGACAAGAGTGAAAGGCAGAGTCTCGCCATCGCGCCAGACGGTCAACTCCTGCGGGGCCCCTTCGGAGGCTTCGACCACCTCTTTCAATTCCCCGAAGGCCACGATCTCTTGCCCATTCACCGCGGTGATCACATCGCCACTGCGCAGACCGGCCTCTTGCGCCGCCGATTGCGGGGCGACATTGCTGACCAGCGCCGGCATCAGATAGGGGCCGGGCACGGTCAGCTCTTCGCCATCGCGGGTGATGTCATAGCTCAGCACCGCTTCCTGCGGCAGGTTGGTCAGGAAATCGCTATAGCCTTCCCCGGCAGAGAGCGAGGGCACCGGGGTGCCTTCGACCGCGCGCAGAATATCGCCCGGAGCCAACTCATAGGCATCACTCGGCAGCGCGCGCAGCTCGCCCACCGTCAGCGGATCACGGGCGGTGCCCGCCGTCATCGCCACGGCAAAGAAAATGATGATCGACAGGGCAAAGTTGAACACCGGCCCCGCCGCCACGGTCAGCGCGCGGGCATAGAGCGGCGCGCCGTGCATCGTGTGGCGCAGCGCCTCGGGGTCATCGGCGAGCGCTTCCATCGCGGTCTCATCCTTGCCGGAGGCCGCGTTGGAGTCGCCTGCGAATTTCACATAGCCGCCAAAGGGCAGCAGCGCGAACTGCCAGCGCGTGCCGCGTTTGTCGACGCGGGAAAAGAGCACCGGGCCGAAGCCGAGACTGAAGACATCCGCCTTGATCCCGGTCCAACGGCCAACGATGTAATGCCCGTATTCGTGGATCGCCACGATCACCGACAGCGCCACGACAAAGGCCAGTATCGTCCAGATCAGCCCGCCGAACTCCGGCAAAAATCCCATGATGTCCAACGTGCTACCCTGCCCTTTTCTGAATTGCGGCCTCTGCCGCCTTGCGTGCGAGATGGTCCGCCTGTGCCACCAGTTCAAGTGTCATGTCGTCGCGGCCCTGCGCGGCCTCTTCGGCGCGGCGCTCCAACACCTCTTCGACGATCTCGGCCATCTGCGTAAAGCGCAGCCGCCCGTCGATGAACCCGTCAAGCGCCACTTCCTTGGCCGCGTTAAAGACCGCGCCCATCAGACCGCCCGCTGCCATGACGTCCCGCGCCAGCCGCAGCGCGGGCCAGCGGGCGTCATCGGGGGCGGTGAAATCGAAACGTCCAATCTTGGTCAGGTCCAACCGCTCGACCGGGAGATGCCCGCGCGCGGGGTGGTGCAGCGCATAGCCGATGGCATGGCGCATATCCGCGGGGCCGACATGGGCCATCAAGCCACCGTCGCAAAAGCCCACCAGCGCATGGATCATCGACTGCGGATGCACCAGCACCTCGATCGCCTCGGGGGAGACGCCGAAAAACTCACGCGTTTCAATGACTTCCATCGCCTTGTTAAACATCGAAGCCGAGTCGATGGTGATGCGCTGCCCCATGTCCCAATTGGGATGGCTTGAGGCTTGGTCGAGCGTCGCGTTGGCGAGGTCTTCCAGCGGCCAATCGCGAAACGCGCCGCCGCTGGCGGTGATGATGACACGCTCAACCGCGGCCATGTCTTCGCCGACCAGCGCCTGAAACACGGCGGAATGTTCACTGTCGACGGGCAGGATCGTCGCGCCGTGGCGCGCGGCCTCGCCCATGATCAACGCCCCGGCGCAGACCAACGATTCCTTGTTGGCCAGTGCCAGCGTGCCACCTTGGCGCAGCGCCGCCAGCCCCGGTGCCAGCCCCGCCGCGCCGATGATCGCCGACATGGTCCAATCCGCCGGGCGCGAGGCGGCCTCGGTGATGGCCTCGGCCCCCGCTGCGGCTTCGACCCCGCTGCCGCTGAGCGCATCGCGCAGATCATCCAGCAGGTCTTCGCGGGCGGTGATGGCCACATCCGCCTTCAGCGCAATGGCATCCTTGGCCAATTGCGCGATATTGCCCGCGCCGGTCAGGGCCACGACCTCATAGGCGTCGGGCGCGCGGCGGATCAGGTCAATCGTGTTCTGACCGATGGACCCGGTCGCCCCCAGTATCGAAATCTTGCGCGGCATAGCGGGTCAGTTCACACCCGGCGGGAAACCGATCAGCGGCCCGACGATCAGCAAGAAGACGGCAGCGCCGAGCATCCCGTCAAAACGGTCCAACAGACCGCCATGACCGGGGATCAGCGCCGAGCTGTCCTTGACGCCCATCTTTCGCTTCATGCCCGACTCCGCCATATCGCCCATCTGAGAGGCCATCGACAGCGCCACCGAGATGCCGACAAGTTGCAGGCCAAAGCCCGTGTTGAACGAGAAAATCAGCCCGACAACAGCCGCCCCAACCCAGCCCGAAGCGGTGCCGGACCATGTCTTCTTGGGGCTGACCTTGGGCCAGAACTTTGGCCCGCCGATGGCGCGGCCTGCGAAATAGCCCACCACATCGGTCACCACGACCACCAGCACCAGCCACATCAACCAGCCAAAGCCCATGTCATCGCGCAGCTGGATCAGACCAAAGCCCGCCAGCAGGATTAGCGCGGTGAAACTCATGTAAAGCGTGCGATTGGCGCTCAATAGCGCGAAGCCCGCCAGCGCCGGGGCCAGCAAAAGCGGCAGGCCAAAGCCCACCGGCAGATAGACCGATGCCAGCACCGCCGCCGCGGTCACCAGCCCCAATTGCCAAGCCGCCGCCTGCCCCTGCCCGCGCAGCATGCCGACCAATTCCCAGACCATCATGCCGCAGATCAGCGCCACCAGCAGATGAAAGACGGTGCCGCCCAACCAGATGCCCAACAGACCGATCAAGATCATCGCGCTGGCCGACAGCATGCGGGCGCGTAGGTCGGACCATTGTTCAGGTGATTTCATCGCAGCTCTCCTCAGGTCTTGACCGCACCGAACCGCCTGTCACGCCCGCCATAGGCGGCGCAGAGCCGGGCGAATTCGTCGCGGGTGAAATCCGGCCACAGCGTGTCGATGAACTCATATTCCGCATAGGCCGACTGCCACAGCAGAAAGTTCGAAATCCGCGCCTCGCCGCTGGTGCGGATCACCAGATCGGGGTCGGGCAGCACATGGGTATCGAGGTAGCGCGGCAGGGTCTCTTCGTCCACGCTATCGGGGTCAAGTTTGCCGCTGGCCACATCTTGCGCCAAGCGGTGCGTGGCGCGGGCCACCTCATCGCGGCCGCCATAATTGAGCGCGATGGTTAGATTGATGCGGGTGTTATGGGCGGTATGGGCCTCAAGCTCTCCCATGAGCTTGATCAGCTTGTCATCCAGCCGGTCGCGATCCCCAATGAACCGCACCCGCGCGCCATAGTCGCTAAGGCTACGCATTTCCTTTGAAATATAGCGCCGAAACAGAGACATAAGCCCCGCCACTTCGACCTGCGTGCGCTTCCAATTCTCGGTCGAGAAGGCAAAGATCGTCAGATACTCCACCCCCACATCGGGGCAGCATTCGACGATCTCGCGCACGCGTTTGGCGCCTGCGTGATGCCCAAAAAGCCGGGGCCGCCCGCGTTGGGTGGCCCAACGGCCATTGCCGTCCATGATGATCGCCACATGGCGTGGCCCGCCGGGTATCGTTTGGGGCTGAATTTCGGCGGTGCTCATGTCTCGACCTTTTCTTTCAAGTTCTGTCTCCCTGCGTCTTGGCGGGGTCAGACTTGCATGATTTCGGCCTGTTTCGTCTCAAGCTGTTCATCGATGAGCGTGATGAAACGGTTGGTCAGATCCTGCACTTCGCCTTCCCAGATTTTCTGGTCGTCCTCGGACATGGCGCCGTCGTTCTTGGCTTTCTTGATCTGGTCCATCCCGTCGCGGCGGATGTTGCGGATCGAGACGCGCGCGTGTTCGGCGTATTGGCCCGCGACCTTGGTCAACTGGGTGCGGCGCTCTTCGTTCAGCTCGGGGATCGGCAGCATGATGATGGTGCCGTTCAGCTGCGGGTTGATGCCCAGTCCGCTTTCGCGGATGGCCTTCTCAACCTTGCCAACGAGACCCTTGTCCCAGACGTTGATCGTGACCATGCGCGGCTCTGGCACGTTGACGGTGCCGACTTGGTTCACCGGGGTCATCTGGCCGTAAGCCTCGACCATCACCGGCTCCAGCATGGAGGCCGAGCCACGCCCCGTGCGCAGCGATGCGAACTCGGTCCGAAGCGACGCAATCGCGCCGTTCATCCGCCGTTCAAGATCATCGGTATCGAGCATAAATTCGTCTGACATGGCGAGCCTGCTTGTTGTTTCCTTGCGTTACGGCTTTCTAACGGTGGCGCGGCGCTTTCACAACTGCCCATTGTTGCGCCACCATACGCGCCCCGCGCCCCTGTTGTGAGAGACGCGCGCGGCATCAGGTCAATCGCCCCGCCGTGGGGCGATGCCTTGGAATGCAGGCCGGATTTATCCGACGCGGGTATAGGTGCCCTGCCCCGCCAAGATGCCTTGGAAGCCGCCCGGCTCATCCAGCGAGAAGACGATAATCGGCAGGTTGTTGTCCCGCGCCAGCGCGATGGCAGAGGCGTCCATCACCCCCAGCCGCTTTTGCAGCACGTCGTCATAGCTCACCAGATCATAGCGTTTCGCATCGTCGAACTTGGCCGGGTCCTTGTCATAAACACCATCGACCTTGGTGCCCTTGAAGATCGCCTCGCAGGACATCTCATTGGCGCGCAGGGTCGCGGCGGTGTCGGTGGTGAAATAGGGGTTGCCGGTGCCCGCGGCAAAAATGCAGACCCGCTTCTTCTCAAGGTGGCGCACGGCGCGGCGGCGGATATAGGGCTCGGCCACTTCGTTCATGGTGATGGCGCTGATCACGCGGGTGTGGATGCCCAAGCCTTCGAGCGCCGATTGCATCGCCAGCGCGTTCATCACGGTGGCGAGCATCCCCATGTAGTCCGCCGTGGTCCGCTCCATCCCCTGCGCCGAGCCTTGCAGCCCGCGGAAGATGTTGCCGCCGCCGATCACCATGCAGATCTCGACGCCGAGGCTGTGCACCGATTGCACCTCACGGGCGATGCGTTCGACGGTTGGCGGATGCAGACCATAGCCGAGGTCACCCATCAGCGCCTCCCCGGAAATCTTTAGCATCACGCGGTTAAAGGAGACTTGGGGGGTGTCTTGGGACATCGGGCACACCTTACTATTTCACCAACCGGGGGAGATTTAAGCCTTGCGGCGGTGAAGGGTTTTCATTTCGCGCCAAAATGTCGCAAATACGCCCAAGGTTCAATGCGGGACGTAAGGAAGACGCAAAGAAATGCCGGATATTCCCAATGCCCAGATGGACGCCCTGTTGCAAGACTTACCGCCCGAACGGCCGGTGTTGATCGCCGGGCCGACTGCCAGTGGCAAATCCGCCCTTGCCCTCGCCATTGCCGAGGCGCAGGGCGGCGTGATCGTCAACGCCGATGCCAGTCAGGTCTACGCCCCCCTGCGCATCATCAGCGCCCGCCCCTCGCCCGAGGAAGAGGCCCGCGCGCCGCATCTGCTTTATGGTCATCTGGCCGAAGATGCGCCCTATTCCACCGGCCATTGGCTGCGCGAGGTGGCCCCGCTGCTGGGCGGCGACCAGCGGGTAATCATCACCGGGGGCACCGGGCTCTACTTCTCTGCCCTGACGCAGGGGCTGGCCGAGATTCCGGCCACCCCGGTAGAGGTACGCGCCCAAGGCGACGAGATGGCGCTCGAAGACCTGTTGGCCGGGCTGGATGCCGAGACCGCCGCAGGCCTCGACCAGCGCAACCGCGCGCGGGTGCAGCGCGCTTGGGAAGTGTGGCAGGCCACCGGGCGCGGCCTGTCGGACTGGCAGCGCGACACCGGCGCACCGCTTTTGCCGCTCGCGGATTGTCTGCCGGTCGTTTTTGATGTTGAGCGGGACTGGTTGAACGCGCGGATCGCGCAGCGGTTTGACTTGATGCTAGAGCAAGGTGCCTTGGAAGAAGTCGCCGCCCTTCGCCCGCGCTATGACCCATCGCTGCCCGCCCATCGCGCCATCGGCGTGCCGGAACTGATCCGCCACCTTGACGGCGACTGGCCGCTGCACCGCGCCCGCGAGGCTGCCGTGGTCGCCACCCGCCGTTTCGCCAAACGGCAGCGCACTTGGATGCGCAGTAAGATGACAGATTGGCAGCGGGTCACGCCGGAATAGCCGCCGAGCGGGCGGAATTTCTTGCGTTATCCCAACCCTCCGCTAGCCTGACGTTGAAGATTGCCCTTGTAAGGTTTCCATTTCTCAACGAAAGCGTCGTGTGCCCGAGACAGAGATTCAGACCCAGACCTTGGCCCAGCTTTCAGCGGGGCAAGACTGGCGGCTGACCCTCGCGCACGACCGCTACCACCATCTTTTGATCTGGATCACCCGGGGCCAAGGGCGGCTGCTGCTCGACGGCCAACGCCGCGGCATCAGCCCGCATAATGCGCTTTGGATACCGGCGCGGTCGCTCTTCGCGCTGGAGCTGGGCTATCAATGTCTGGGCCATGCGGTGCTGATCCCCGAAGACAGCGACGAACGCATGCCCGAGAGCCCGCGCCAATTGCGGATCCGCGATGGGGCCGCGCAATCGGAGATCGCAACCCTCATCGAACAGACCCAACGGGAGGTCCAACAGGCCCGCCCCCTGCACCAAGATGCGCTCAAAGCGCAAGTGGCGCTGATGTCGGTCTGGCTGCGCCGCCAGATCATGGCGGAGGCCCATACCGCCCCCCGGCCCAAGGCAGGCGACAGGCTGAGCGCGCGGTTCTGCGCCTTGGTCACTCAAGGCGCCCCCAAGGGCACCAGCATGGCCGAACACGCCGCAGCTCTTGGCGTGACCCCAACCCATCTGACCCGCGCCGTGAAGGCGGCCACCGGCAAATCCGCGGCTGACCTTCTGACCGAGCGCAGTTGCCATGCCGCCCGTCGCCTGTTGGCCGAGACCGATCACACCGCTGCCGAGATCGCCGCCACCTTGGGCTTCGGCTCTGCCGCCTATTTCACCCGTTTCATGCAACAGCACAGCGGCCTGCCCCCCAGCAAACTGCGCTGAGAGCCGGACCGAAATGTCGCATTCAGACCCTCAGGATGTCGCAAAAACTCCTCCAAACTCCTCAGCCGAATGTTGACGCGCGGGTGATTTCCGTGCCTCATGGCTGAACCGCTCCGCAAAGGGGCGGGGCAATCGACACGATCAGGCTGCCAGAAAGACCGCCAAAAGGTCTTCGGCACCCCAGCGCCACAAGGCGGAGAAACCTGCCACGCACAGAACCGGCGCCCCCCAAGGCGCCGCACGAATTAAAAAGGCCAAAAGGCCGCATCGTCGGGCCAAGTCACCGCCCGACCCTGCTACAGGGGACCACATGGGACTATTCATTTTGCGCCGGCTGGGTGTGATGTTGCTGACGGCGCTTTGCCTGACGTTCATCGTTTTCTGGCTGACCAATCTCTATCCGAACCTCGAAAAACTCGCCAAGACCCAAGGCAACTTCCGCATGTCGGACGAGGCCGTGGCCAGCTACCTCGAAGACCGCGGCTATCTGCAACCCACGGTCGACAAGTTCGGCGAATGGCTGGGCGTGCTGCCCGGCTGGGTGACCGAAGGCGAGACGCCCGAGGAAACCTTTGGCCGCTGTTTCGCCCCCGGCACCCCGGTGGAAGAGCGCCCCACCCGCTGCGGCATCCTGCAAGGCGATTGGGGTTTCTCGACCGTCTTCAAAGAACCCGTGGGCGAGACGGTGCTCACCCGTCTGGCACTTACCGGCAAGCTGATGTTCTGGGTGCTGGTGCTGATGGTCCCCTCGGCGCTGATCGTCGGCGTGCTGGCGGGGATGCGCGAAGGCTCCAAGCTCGACCGCTCGCTCTCCACCTTCTCGATCGCCACCACGGCGACGCCTGAATATGTCTCGGGGGTGATCTTCATCGCGGTGCTCGCCTCCTCACGCTTTGGCCTGTCGCCGCTTTTGGCCGAATGGGGCTGGATCGACAGCAAAACACTGTTTCTGGGCTCGGCCACCTCTGCCATGAAGGATGCGAACTTCTGGAACTTCTTCCTGCCGGTGCTGACCATCTCGCTCTACGGCATGGGCTATATCGCGCGGATGACACGGGCCTCGATGACCGAGGTGATGACCGCGCAATATATCCGCACCGCAAGGCTTAAGGGCGTGAAATTCTCAGAGATCGTGCTGAAACACGCGCTGCGCAACGCGCTCATTGCGCCCTTCACCGTCATCATGCTGCAAATCCCGTGGCTCTTGAACGGCGTGGTGATCGTCGAGACCCTGTTTAACTACAAGGGCTTCGGCTGGCTGCTGGTGCAGGCGGCGGCCAATAACGACATCGAACTGCTGCTGGCGGTCTCGGTCGTGTCGGTGATCGTCGTCCTCGTGACGCAGCTAATCTCTGACATCGGCTATGTTTTCCTCAACCCGCGCATTCGCATTTCTTAAGGGAGCTTGGACATGGAACCTTTGACATGGACCGGGTCGCTTGCGGGGCTCAACATCATCTTCCTCGGTCTCGCGGTGCTTCTGGCCTTGGCCGTGGCGGTGCAGATCATCGTTTCCTTCTTTCCCGCCAGTGAGGCACGGCAGATCAACCCGGACGGCACCGTCGCCCGGCAAGGCGGGCTAGCGGGCGGGGTGAACCGGGCGGTGATCCTGCTTTTTGCGCTCCTGATCCTCGTCCTGCTGATCTATATTATCGCAGGCGCCTTCATGGGGCCGCAGGCGGGCATCATCGGCGGCATGTCGCAGCAGATGCTGCCCGTGTGGATCGCGCTGATCCTGACCTTCGCGCTCTCTATCCACTTCAAACGGCGGCTCGGCCTTTACGGCAAGCTTTTCGACAGCACCGTCGGCATGATCGGTTTCGCCATCGTCATGTTCTGGGTCTACACCGGTATCTTCGGCGGGCTGTTCGACCTGTTGGTGACGCATGACAGCCTCAGCCAGACCTCGGGGATGAAGAACAAACTGCCCGGCACGCCCCTGCGCAGCCCGGATGAAGGCGAATACCCTTGGTTCCTTCTGGGCGGTGATAACCTTGCCCGCGATGTCTTTTCCCGGCTGATCAAAGGGTCTTGGGTCGTGGTGCAGATCGCGCCGATGGCGACGCTCTTCGCCTTTATGGTGGGGATCACGCTGGGCCTGCCTGCGGGCTACTATGGCGGGCGGTTGGATACTGTGCTGAGCTTTCTGGCAAACCTGATCCTCGCCTTCCCGGTGATCCTGCTGTTCTACCTTCTGGTCACGCCCGAGATCGTGCTGACCGGCATCCCGAACTACATGGCGGTCTTCCTATTTGTCTTCCCGCTGATCTTCCTCGCCGTGCTGTTGAACGCGCGCTACTACACGCAACCTTCGTTCCGCACGCCGCTCCTGATCGTGGTGCTGGGGGTGGTCGGCTGGCTCTACCTGTCGCTGGTCTCCACCGACGGGGCGATCGTGGCGACGGACAGCTACCGCATTCCGGGCCTTCCCAGCATGATCGACCTCTTTGACATCGACCCCGGCGTGCTGGTGGTCTTTGTCTCGGTGGTCTTCGTGAACTCGCCCACGGTGTTCCGCATCGTGCGCGGCTTGGCGCTCGACATCAAAACCCGCGACTACGTCGCCGCCGCACAGACCCGCGGCGAAGGCCCGTGGTATATCATGCTGTGGGAAATCCTGCCCAATGCGCGCGGGCCGCTGATCGTCGATTTCTGCCTGCGCATCGGTTATACCACGATCCTTCTGGGCACGCTGGGCTTCTTCGGCCTCGGGCTGGAGAGCGAGAGCCCCGATTGGGGCAGCACGATCAACGCGGGCCGCCGCCTGCTGTCGCTCTACCCGCATGCCGCCATCGCGCCTGCGCTGGCGCTGCTTAGCCTCGTGCTAGGTCTGAACCTCTTGGCCGATGGCCTGCGCGAAGAATCTCTGCGCGACTAAGAAACATCCTCCGGGGGGGGCCAGCCCTCCCGGCCCCTTTTGATCCCCCGACTGGGAGAGCCAAATGCCCAAGACTGATTACGACGGTCCCATTCTTGAGATCAACAACCTGTCGATCTCGTTCTTCACCCGTTTGCGAGAGATTCCCGCCGTGATGGATTTCTCCGTGAACGTCCAACCCGGAGAGGCCGTGGGGCTGGTGGGCGAAAGCGGCTGCGGCAAATCCACCGTGGCGCTGGGCGTGATGCAGGATCTGGGTCGCAATGGCCGGATCGTCGGCGGCTCCATCAAGTTCAAAGGCCGCGACCTGAGCGAGATGAGCCCCGAAGAGCTGCGCGACATTCGCGGCAGCGAAATCGCCATGATCTATCAAGAGCCGATGGCGAGCCTGAACCCCGCCATGCGGATCGGCAAGCAGCTGATGGAAGTGCCGATGATCCACGCCGGCATGTCCGAGAAGGAAGCCTATGCACGGGCCCTGCAAGTGGTCACGGACGTAAAGCTGCCGGACCCCGAGCGCATCCTGAAGGCCTATCCGCACCAGCTATCAGGCGGCCAACAGCAGCGTATCGTCATCGCCATGGCGCTGATGTCCGAACCCTCGCTCTTGATCCTTGATGAGCCGACCACCGCGCTCGACGTGACCGTCGAGGCCGCGGTGGTGGAGCTGGTGAAGGATCTGGGCAAGAAATACGGCACTTCGATGCTGTTTATCTCCCACAACCTCGGGCTGGTGCTGGAAACCTGCGACCGTATTTGCGTGATGTATTCGGGCGAGGCGGTCGAGAAAGGCTCGATTCACGATGTCTTCGACGAGATGCAGCACCCCTATACGCAGGCGCTGTTCCGCTCGATCCCGCTGCCGGGGGCCGACAAAAACGCGCGGCCCCTGAAGGCCATCCCGGGCAATTTCCCCCTGCCCCACGAACGCCCGCCGGGCTGCAACTTCGGCCCGCGCTGCGACTATTTCGTCCCCGGCCGCTGCGACGCCGCGCCGATCCCGATGGAGAGCGTGCCCGGCAACGACCGGCATGAGACCCGCTGCATTCGGTTTCAAGAGATCGACTGGCAAGCGCCCTTGGAGCTGGCCGAGGTCAAGGAAAAGAGCGATGTCGGTGAGGTCGTCCTCAAAATGGACAAGCTCAAGAAATACTACCAAGTCGCGGCCAATGCCATGTTCGGCGGCGGCAATACCAAAGTGGTCAAAGCCAATGAAACCCTCAGCTTCGAGGCCCATGAAAGTGAAACCCTCGCCATCGTGGGCGAGTCGGGCTGCGGCAAGTCCACATTCGCCAAGGTGCTGATGGGGCTAGAGACGGCGACCGAGGGGCATATCTACCTCGACGGGCGGGACATCGGCGGCGTGCCGATTGATGACCGCACGACCAAGAACGTGGCCGATGTGCAGATGGTGTTCCAAAACCCCTTTGACACGCTCAACCCCTCGATGACCGTGGGGCGGCAGATCATCCGCGCCTTGGAGATTTTCCGCATCGGCAAGAATGAAAAAGAGCGCCGCCAGCGCATGCTCGAACTGCTCGATCTGGTTAAGCTCCCCCGCGAATTCGCAGGCCGGATGCCGCGCCAACTCTCGGGCGGGCAAAAGCAACGCGTCGGCATCGCCCGCGCCTTTGCCGGGGATGCGCGGATCGTGGTGGCGGATGAGCCGGTCTCGGCCCTCGACGTGAGCGTGCAGGCCGCCGTCACCGACCTGCTGATGGAGATCCAACGCGAGCAGAAGACGACGCTTTTGTTCATCTCCCACGACCTTTCTATCGTGCGCTATCTCTCGGACCGGGTGATGGTGATGTATCTGGGCCATGTGGTCGAACTGGGCGACACCGATCAGGTTTTCGCCCCGCCCTATCACCCCTATACCGAAGCGCTGCTAAGCGCGGTGCCGATTGCCGATACCAAGGTGAAAAAGAAACACATCGTGCTGGAAGGCGACGTGCCCTCGGCGATGAATCCACCCCCGGGCTGCCCCTTCCAGACGCGCTGCCGGTGGAAGTCGCAGGTGCCGGGTGATCTTTGCGAACGCGAGGTGCCGCCGATGGTGACCATGGCCGATGGGCATCAGATCAAATGCCACCTCTCGGCCCAGCAATTCGCCGAGATGGAGCCGGTGATTGAGACAGGCACAGCGGCGGAATGAAAAAAGGCGCGGTTCCGAAGAACCACGCCTCATGCCTCAGGCTATCTAAGGGGGAACGGCCTGAGGTTATGATGATCCGGCCTGCACGGCCAAATCAGACCCGGATTTAGGGATCAACAGGCGAACCGGCAGTGTTCACATTGGCCAGACCTTCGGCGACAACGTCAGCGAAGGTAGAGACGAGCGCCACGTAGAATTCAGTTTCGGACGGCTCCACGTTGACATAGCCTTCGGGCGCGATCTCATCGCCGCTATAGGCCGAAATCATGACCGGGAAGCTCAGGCCCGCGTTGTCGCCGGTGGGGCTTGTGATATCAACAACGCCTTCCAACTCGTTGAATTCCTTGCTGTCGGGCAGCATTGTCGCGCCGTTCAGAGAGATTTTGCGGATGTCGATCTTGATCTGCGGATCGGACCCATCGCTGCTCATCGGCACGCGCTCTGCCACTTCGGCGCGCAGGTCTTCTTCCAGATCAGGATAGAAATCCATGGCATTGCTGTCAGCCGCGGCGGCGACAGAGGATTCGACGTCGATTTTCGAGACCATGATCTTGTCATCGGCGAAGGCAGAGCCGCTCAGCGCGATAACGCTTACACCAGCGGCAAGGGCGATGTTTTTCATATTCGTCAGCATGTCGTTCTCCTTTGATCTTTCCTCTCTGCGGCGAGAATGCCCCGCTGCAAAGTTTCTGATCAGAGAACACCACGATTGCCCCGACGGTTCCCGAGGGGGCCGATGCCAGACAGGCTTGCGGGGGTGCAAATAGGCGAACAAACGCCCAAGCGCAGCTCCCAGCCCATAAATATCAATGACTTAACTGCCCGTGATCACTTTAACGTAATTGCGGGTTTCCTTGTAGGGCGGGATGCCCCCGTATTTCTTCACCGCCCCCGGCCCCGCGTTATAGGCGGCCAGCGCCAGCTCCCAACTGCCGAAAGCGCGGTACTGCATCTTGAGGTAACGCGCCCCGCCTTCGAGGTTTTGCACCGGATCGGCGGGATCGACACGCAGCGCCCTCGCGGTCTGCGGCATCAGTTGCGCCAGCCCCATCGCCCCCTTGTGCGACAGCGCCTTGGGGTTCCAGCCGCTTTCCTGCTGCACCAGCCGCAAAAACAGATCGACCGGGATGCCATGGCGCGTGGCCGCGGCGCGGGCATGGGTCAGAAAGGCCCCTTTGTAAGACCCGTTGTATTTCGGCACATCCCATTTCGTCGGGGTGACGACCTTGGGCGGTTGCAGCCGCACGGAGGCGGAATATTGTTTGGATGCCCGATTATCGAGGATGCTTTTCTGCGAGGCGAAGAGCCCCGCGCGGTTCTTGCTGGCGAACATATCGGCAGCCGCTGGTACTGCCCCCATCGCGATGATCCCGGCTACCGTCAAACTCACCGCGGCCAGACCGGCCAAAAGTCCCGTCTTTCGCATATCTGCCCCCTGCCGTTGCATTGCGCGCAGTATACTTAAATGCGCCCCTTCTACCAGCCCCCGAAATCCCGGCCATTTCGCGGGCCGTGGCGATGGGCTGCGGGATGGAAAGCCGGTGTCATCCGGCGAACAAGCACGATATAAACAGCCGAATTGGGCGCGCTCGGATTCGCGCCCGACGCAATGACACAGCAATGACAAACGAGGGGGCAAGATGGCCGGCTCAGTGAACAAAGTGATCCTTATCGGCAACCTCGGGCGCGACCCCGAGGTGCGGTCGTTCCAGAACGGCGGCAAAGTGTGCAACCTGCGCATCGCCACCTCGGAGACATGGAAAGACCGCAACACCGGTGAGCGTCGCGAGAAGACCGAATGGCATTCGGTGGCGATCTTCCAAGAGGGGCTCGTTCGCATCGCCGAGCAGTACCTCAAGAAGGGCTCCAAAGTGTATATCGAAGGCCAGTTGCAAACCCGCAAATGGCAGGACCAATCCGGCGCAGACCGCTATAGCACCGAAGTCGTGCTGCAAGGCTTCGGCGGCACGCTGACCATGCTCGACGGTCCCGGCGGCGGCTCCGGCGGCGGCGGTGGTGGCGGCGGCTACGGTGGTGGCGGCGGTGGCGGCTACGGCGGTGGCGGCAACGACTACGGCGGCGGCTATGACAGCGGCCCGTCCTCTTCGGGCGGCGGTGGCGGCGGCGGCAGCCGTGACCTCGATGATGAGATCCCGTTCTGATTTAGACTATTGGGTCGGGCGCTGGAGCGCCCTGCCCGCCTTGAGCGACGGCTCAAGATTACCACCCAGCCCGGAATCAAGCCGAAGGCGCCGGGCCATCGCCTGCCCGCCCCACCGGGTAGGCGATTTGGTGAGGTTAGCCGCGACTTTGCGAACGCACATCACGGTTGAGGCATAAAGTGGCACGAAGCGAGGTTGGATCGCCGACCCGCGGGCAGGCGATGGCCCTCGGCTAGACAGCAGCCTCGCGCAGAGACACGTCTCAGGCCAACTGATCCGAAAATTACCTAGCCCGAATTTTAACTGCAGGCGATGGCCCTTTACGCGAAGCCGTAGCCGTGGGGCTTCAGCCGAGCGCATCCCGCAGCAGCCCAAGCACCTCGGCGTTCTCCACCTCGGCCCCCGCAAAGGCCTGCCCGATGCCGCGTGCCAGAACAAAGCGCAAACGGCCATCGACCACCTTTTTGTCCTGCCCCATAAGCCGTAGCAGTTCCTCGGCTTCAGGCAGATCACCGGGAATGTCGCGCAGGTCGGTCTTCATGCCCATTTGAACCAAATGGGCGCGCAGACGGCTTGGGTCTTCCTGCGGGCAAAGCCCCAGCCGGGCGGAAAGCTCAAAGGCCAACGCACAGCCAATCGCCACCCCTTCGCCATGCAGCAGCCGGTCGGAATAGCCCGTCGCGGCCTCAAGCGCATGGCCGAATGTATGGCCAAGGTTCAAAAGCGCACGGTCGCCCTGCTCGGTCTCGTCGCGCTCCACGATATGGGCTTTCATCTGAACCGACCGGCGCACCGCTTCGATCCGGGCGGCCATATCGCCCGCCGCGAGGGCCGGGCCCTGCGCCTCCAGCCAGTCAAAGAACGCCGCATCGCCAAGCAGCCCGTATTTTACCACCTCGCCGTAACCGGCGAGGAAATCCCGTTCGGGCATGGTGCCCAACACCTCGGTATCCGCCAGCACGAGGCTGGGCTGGTGGAAGGCCCCGATCAGGTTCTTGCCTTGGCGCGCGTTGATCCCGGTCTTACCGCCCACCGAACTGTCGACCTGCGCCAAAAGAGAGGTAGGGATCTGCACAAAACGCACCCCGCGCCGCAGCACGGCGGCGGCGAAACCCACCAGATCACCGATCACCCCGCCGCCAAAGGCCACGACGATATCGCCGCGCTCCACCCGCTCATCAAGCAGCCAGTCCACGCAGCGCTGAAGATTGGCCCAATCCTTGGTCCCCTCGCCGGGGGCGAGTTCCAGTGCAGACATCGCGATGCCCTCGGCCGCCAACCCCCCCCGCAGGGATTGCAGATGCAATGCAGCGACGCGGCTTTCGGTGATGACGGCCACCCGCTTGCGGCGCAGCAGCGGCGCGATCAGCGCGCCGGCATCCCCCAGCAAGCCCGCCCCGATAACCACGTCATACTCGCGCCCCGGCAGGGCGACGGAAACCGTCTCACGCATCCAATCTCTCCAAAACATCGGGCCTTGTCAGCAGCTTGTCGACCACCCGGTTGGCCATGGCGTCAATCGACAGGCGCGGGTCGCAGCGCACCGAAAGATCCGCCAACCGGTAAAGCGGCACCCGGTCGCGATAAAGCGCGGCCAGCGTGGCCTTGGGATCAGCCGTGCGTAGCAGCGGACGGCTGTCCTTGTAGCGCACCCGGTTCCACAGCAAGTCCAAATCCGCATCGAGCCAAAGCGCCACACCGTAAGCCGCGATATTGTCGCGGTTCACCTCGGCCAGAAAGGCACCACCACCGGTCGACAGGATGCAACGTTCCTCGGCCAAAAGCCGCGCGATCACCTCGGTCTCGCGTTTGCGAAAGAACGGCTCCCCGTCGCGGGTAAAAATCTCAGGCACGCTGAGATTGGCCGCCGCTTCGATTTCCGCATCGCTGTCCAGAAAGGGCGCGCCCAGTTTGGCCGAGACCGCACGCCCCACCGCCGTCTTGCCCGCGCCCATCATGCCAACCAGCGCCACCGTCTTGTTCAGACGGTAGCGGGGCGGCGTTTCTTCGCCATCGGTGATGCTGTGCTTAATTCCGCTCATTTTTCTCTGAATGACGTGATCTTGCCGAAAAGGCCATATATAGTTTGGCAAAATAGCAGAATTCCGGGCAGGCATAAATCATGGGTAAACTTTTTAAGCTTTTGATATTTCTATTGATTGTCGGCTTCATCGGTCTTGTGGGCTATGCCTACGTCGGGCCTTTCTTTGGCGTGGATTTTTCGCCCGAACAGATTGAGACGCGCCAGCCTGTCACGCTGACAGCGGATTGAGCGGCGTGGCAAACGCCCTGTCCAAACGCAAATGGGCCGTCTGCGCTGCATTGATCTGCTCGGTCAGCGCCACGGCCCTGCTGGCCGAATCCGAAGAAGACCGCAATCTGGGCCGCGAATCGCGACAGGCGGCTCAGCAGCAAGAACAATCCCCCGCCGCCAACGATCAGCCGCTTTCGGTGATCGACTGGCTGGGCGCGCAATCGCCGCCCGAAAACCGGCCAAAACGCCCGCCCAACCCGGGCCGGGTGCCGGAACCGCCCGTGGCCGACAGCGCCCTGCCGCCGCCGGTGCAGGTCACGCCCCTGGGCGATGGCGCGCCGCGCCGCATCGGGCTGGTGCCCGGCTCTGTCACCGGGCTGCGCGGGGACATCTGGCTGGGCAGCGACACGACCGCCCTGATCGACCGCATCCGCGATTTGCCGGACCTGCATCTGCCCGCCGCGCAGGCGCTGCTGTACACCGTGCTTCTGGCCGAGGCACAGGCCCCGCAGGGCGAGGCGCGCAATGGCGATCTTTTGGCGCTGGCGCGGGGCGAAAAGCTGATGGAGCTTGGCGCCCTCGACCCGGCGCTGTCGCTGATCGAACAGGCCGGGGTGACCACCTCGACCGCGCATTTCGACCTGTGGATGCAGCTTTCCCTGCTCACCGGGACCGAGCATCGCGTCTGCGAGCGGTTGGTGAAATCGCCGCATCTGACCCGCGACTATGGCACCCGGATTTTCTGCAACGCCCGCGCTGGCAATTGGGAGAACGCGGCCCTGACCTTTGGCTCGGCCCAAGCGCTTGGCCTGCTGCCAGAGACACAGCTTGAACTCTTCGACCGTTTCCTCAACCCGGATTTCTACGAGGGGGCCGAGCCGCTGCGCGTGCCGCGTCAGATGGACCCGATGACCTTCCGTCTATTCGAAACCATTGGCGAGCCGCTGCCTTCCAACATTCTGCCCCGCGCCTATGCGGTGGCCGATCTGCGTGACATCGCCGGTTGGAAGGCCCAGCTTGAAGCTGCCGAGCGGTTGACCCGCGCGGGCGCCCTGCCCGATAACCTGCTGCTGGGGCTTTACACCGATAGGCAGCCCGCCGCCTCTGGCGGGGTCTGGGACCGGGTTGCGGCGCTGCAAAGGTTTGAAACGGCTCTGCGCACCGGCAGCGCCGAGGCGGTGGCCAAGACCCTGCCGCCGGCGTGGGAGGCGATGCGGGAAGCCTCTCTCGAAGTGGCCTTTGCCGCGCTCTTTGCCGAACCGCTCTCGACCATTCCGCTGGCGGGCCATGCCGCGCGTCTGGCGCGGGATGTGGCGCTGCTGTCGCCTGAGTATGAGGCCGCCGCGGCGCGGGTGATCGGCAAGTCCCCCGAGGACGAATTGCTGCGCGCCGTGGCCGTGGGCGACACGCCCAACGGCCCCGCGCCCGATGCGCCATTGGCCGCCGCGGTGCATGACGCTTTCGCCAATCCCACCCCCCGCGCCGACCTGATGGCGCTGGCGCGGGACAAGGAATTGGGCATGGCGATTTTGCGCCTACTGTCGCTCTTGCATGACGGGGCGAGTGGTGACACATCGGCGCTTCGCGACGCCCTAGCCACCCTGCGCGCCCTCGGATTGGAAGACACCGCCCGACGTGCCGCCTTGCAGATTGTATTGCTCCAGCAATGATGATGTCCCAGACCCCGACCTTCCATTGGATCTCCAGCTTTCTGGAGGCCGCCGCCGCCGAACAGGGTGCCGCCACCAACACGCAGTTGGCCTATGGCCGCGACCTGAAGGATTTCGATTCCTTTCTGGCGCAGCGCAACCATGATTTCCTGACCGCCAGCCGCGGCGAGGTCGAAGATTACCTTGTTTATTGCGACGCGCAGGGGCTGGCGAAATCCACCCGCGCACGGCGGCTCTCGGCGATCAAACAGCTTTACCGTTTCGCCTTTGAGGAAGGGCTGCGCGAAGACAACCCTGCGGTGCAAATCGCCGGGCCGGGGCAGGACAAACGCCTGCCCAAGATCCTGTCCGAGGAAGAGGTCGACCGGCTGCTCGATGCCGCGCGCAATTCTGGCCGGTCGCTGGCCGATCAGCTGCGCAACACCTGCCTGATGGAGCTGCTTTATGCCACCGGCATGCGGGTGAGCGAATTGGTCAGCCTGCCGGTCAGCGCCGCGCGGGGCGATCCGCGCCTGCTGCTGATCGCAGGCAAAGGGGGCCGCGAACGGCTGGTGCCCCTGTCAGAGCCCGCGCGCGACGCGCTGGCGGCATGGCTCGTGGTGCGCGACAAGGCGGATGAGGCGGCCCAAGCCAAGGGCAAACCGCCCGCGCGGCACCTCTTCCCGTCCCGCGGGGCGACGGGGCATCTGACGCGGCATCGCTTCTATCTGCTGATCAAGGAATTCGCCGTGACCGGCGGCGTGCCGCCCGAGAAAGTCACGCCCCACACCCTGCGCCATGCCTTTGCCACGCATCTGCTGGCCAATGGCGCCGACCTGCGGGCGATCCAGACCATGCTGGGCCACGCCGATGTCGCAACGACCGAGATCTACACCCATGTGCTGGAAGAGCGGCTGTCGGACCTCGTGCTGGAGCGTCACCCCCTCGCCAAGGACGGCACCCGCAATTCCGGCGGCAACACGTCTTCCGAAGGCCAGTAACCGCTTTGTAGCGCGTCTGCATAGGCGCGCGGCAAGCCTGCCTTGGCCATATCGGCCACGGCCCCGGCCACATCGTAACTCAGCCGGTGAAAGCCCACCTCACCCCCGTCGAGCAGCGCCACCCGCGTCTGCTGGCCGCCGTCATGGGGTGGCATGCCGATCACGCCTGCGTTGATCCAACGCCCGCGCTCTGTCTCGCGGATGAAGGGCAGACCGGAGTGGCCCGCGATGATGTGATCGACGGGGCCTGCGATGTCTTCTAGCGCCTGCCACTCTTCGTCAAACACCGCCGCCGCACTCTCAGACCAGATGAACCGCGCCACATCGCGCACCCCGCCGTGCATCACGCCATAGCGCTGGCCTTGATGCTGGAACACCGCCACATCCGGTAGCCGACCCATCCAGTCTTTCGCATCCGCGTCCAACTGGCCTGCCGCATGGGCATACCACGCGCCCGAAAGCATGTCGCAACTGCTGCCCGGCGCGAAGCCGCAGCCGCAATCCTCGGCCCCGCTGGCCAGTTGCACTTCGCAATTCCCTGCCACCACGGCACAGCCAAGCGCCCGGATTGCCGCCACGCATTCGCGCGGCGCGCCGCAATAGGCCACCATGTCGCCGGTGCAGATCATCTGCCCCCCGTCGATGCCGCGCGCCGCGGCGAAAGCCGCCAGCGCCTCGACCGCCTGAAGGTTGGAATAGGGCCCACCGAACAACAGCACCGGCCCGTCCAAAACCCCAAGCTCCGCACAGTTGATTTTCGCCTGCATCGCACCACCCTGCCCCGTTGCAACCCTTGAATGACGCAGCCCCTGCGCCCATAACATTCGCAACACATAATGGATGGATTTAGACCTCATGGAAACGGGCCCCGCCCTTTTTGACACCGCTTTCTGGATCAGCACCGGAATTATCCTGTTCCTCCTTGTCCTCTCGGGCTTCTTCTCGGGCTCCGAGACCGCCCTGACCGCCGCCTCGCGCGGCAAGCTGCGCGCGCAGGCCGACAAGGGCGCAAGCGGCGCGATCCGGGCGCTCAAGATCACCGAGGATAACGAGCGGCTGATCGGCTCGGTCCTTTTGGGCAACAACTTGGTCAACATCCTTGCGGCCTCCATGGCGACGGCGCTGTTTACGCGGCTCTTCGGTGAAAGCGGCGTGGCGCTGGCAACGCTGGTGATGACGCTTCTGGTGCTCGTCTTTGCCGAGGTGCTGCCCAAGACCTATGCCATCACCAATGCCGAAACGGCGGCGGCGCTGGTCTCGCGCCCGATTAGCATCGTGGTGCTTATCTTCTCGCCCGTGGTGACGGCGGTGCGCTATTTCGTGCGCGGGGTGCTGCGGCTTTTCGGCGTGCAGATCGACCCCGACAGCAACATTCTGGCGGTGCGCGAAGAAATCGCCGGGGCGCTGCAATTGGGCCATTCCGAAGGCGTCGTCGAAAAGGAAGACCGGGACCGTATTCTGGGCGCGCTCGACCTGCGCGAACGCGCGGTCGAAGAGGTCATGCTGCACCGCTCGGGGATCGAGATGATCGACGCGGATTCAGACCCGACCGACATCATGGAGAAATGTCTGCAATCCAACCACACCCGTCTGCCGGTGTTCCGCGAGGACCCCGAGAACATTATCGGCGTGATCCATGCCAAAGACCTGCTGCGCGCCATGTACAAGCTGATCGGTGGCCCCAACGGCGATGCCGCAGCGCTCAACGGGTTCAACGTGGCCGATGTGGTGATGAAACCCTATTTCGTGCCCGAAACCTCGACCCTGGACGAACAGATGCGCCAGTTCCTGCGCCGTCGTACGCATTTTGCGCTGGTGGTGGACGAATATGGCTCGCTCCAAGGGCTGATCACGCTCGAAGACATCCTCGAAGAGATCGTGGGCGAGATCACGGATGAGTTTGACCCCGATGCGGATCACCCGCTGAAACAGTCGGACGACGGGCATCTGATGGTCGAAGGCGCGATGACGATCCGCGACCTCAACCGCGCCACCGATTGGTCCCTGCCCGATGACGAGGCCAATACCGTGGCCGGGCTGGTGATCCATGAGGCGCAGATGATCCCCACCGTGGGGCAGGTCTTCTCCTTCCACAATTTCCGCTTTGAGGTGATCGAGCGGGACGGCAACCGGATCACCCAGCTCAAGATCCGCCCCCTTTGATCCGGCTTAGGCCGGGGTTTCCACCGCTGCCTGCACGTCTTTGCAGGCGGCGGACCAGATGCGCGCCCGGTCGGGGCCGAAAGGCACCTCTTCAAAAGCCCGGCGCAGGTGATCCTCTGCCGCGTCACGGGCGGCGGCAGACAGGCCGGGGTCGGGGTGCTGCATCAGCCCTGTCAGCACCTCTTGCAAGACCATCTGCACATCGACGACCGAGGCGCCATCGCGGGCCAGTGCGCCAAACCCGTCTTCGATCAGCGCGTCCGCCGGGATCGGCGGGATATGCAGGTTCGGCAGCGCGACCTTGCCGCCCGGCTTGGCCTCATCTGAATAATAGGACAGCACGCGCCCGATGCGAGTGATCACGTCAATCGCCGTGCCGCCATCGTTGATCCCCGGCGACAGCGCCTTGGAGGCAACCTCGCCCAGCACCCGCAGGCCGAAACGCGGGTCTTGGTCAAAGGTGCGCAGATCGCCCAGTTGCACGGTCTCCAAAACCTTTTGCTCTAGACTGTCCCAATCATGTTCCGCATCCTGCGGGCTGCCCCGCCGGGTGACCATGACCAAAGGCTCTCCGACAAAGACGAAATCACCGATCCGCCGGGGCATATAGATTGCGACCCCATGGTCGCGCGCCTGCTGGTCCAGCGCCTCGGGGTAGATATGTTGGATATAGCCGCTCTCAGGGGCAAAGATCGGGCGGGCCTCATCGGGCACCGGACCGGTCAGGGGATGGCCGCCCATGCAGGGCGTCTTCAGCCGTTCCTTGAACAATGAAGTGGTCACCGCCTCGATCTGGCGGGTGGTGTCGATCAGGCTGCCGAAGCTTTGCAGATGCAGCACCCAGCGGATCAGGAAGATCACGATGATCGCCAGCACCAAGACCGTGGTCAGGAACAGCACGAAGGAGCGTTCGTCGATATAGATGCCCAACTCGCGCATAATGATCGCCACCAGCGCATAGACATAGGCGCCGATAAAGACGGCCAGCGTGTTCTGCGTGGTGCGGTCCTGAATGATCAGCCGATGCGCCCGTGGCGTGAATTGCGCCGAGGAGGCCCGGTAGACCGTGACCATGATCGTGATCGAAAAGATCGTGACCGCCAGCATCGCATCGGCGATGATCTGCAACAGACGATCCGCCGCTTCGCCGGTCAACCTCGTGGCGACTTCCTTGGGCACCAAGGGCTCAAAAAGCTGGGTCAGCCCGAGGGCGACGAAGGCCAGCAGCCCCATGAAAACCACCCGCACCCAAAGTTTGCGAGAATATTCGCGGGCTTTGCGAAACAGCGTGTGCGGGATCAGGTCTTTGATGTTCATGGGGAAAGGGTAGCACGAAAAAGCGCCCTGCCAACGGCGGTTTAACGGAATCTGCACTCTGGCCCGGCGCGAAACGCCGCCCCACGGCGCGGGGGCAAAAAAGCCCTTATCCTCGCCCCCCGTGCCCGGTAGGTTGGGCGGCATGACGATAGCCCCTTTGCCCGTGATCCTCCTCGCCGCCGGTGCCTCCACTCGGATGCGGGGGCGTGACAAATTGTTGGAAGATATCGGCGGTGAGCCCTTGTTGCGCCGTCAGGCACGGCTGGCACAGGACATTGGCCCCGTCACCGTCGCCCTGCCGCCCGCGCCGCACCCGCGTTACACGGCGCTTAGCGGGTTGGACATCACGCCGCTGCCCGTTCCCGAGGCCGCAGAGGGCATGGGCGCCAGCCTGCGCCGCGCCTTTGCCGCCCTGCCGTTGGACACGCCCGCCGCCATGGTGCTGCTGGCCGATATGCCCGCGCTTGAGGCCAGCGATCTTGCCCATCTCGCGGCTGCGGTGGACCTGACGGGCGAGACCCTGATCTGGCGCGCGACCACGGAGGACGGCAAGCCCGGGCATCCCATCGCCTTTGCCGCCGCGCTTTTCAATCAGTTGAAACAGCTGCGCGGCGATGACGGGGGCCGCGCGGTTGTGCGCGCTGCCGCAGACCGGATGCAGCTTGTGCCCCTGCCCGGCCAGCGCGCAAGGCGCGACCTCGACACGCCCCAGGACTGGGCGGCGTGGCGCGCAGAGCAGGAATAGCCCGCGCATGAAAAAACGGGGCGGTCGCCCGCCCCGTTATCAAACTGTGTCACGCTCGGCTCTTGCCGGATTACTTCACCAGCAGGCTGGCCTCGTGCTTTTTCAGCGAACGGCGCGCGGCGGTGTAGCCTTCGATCCCGTCCTTTGTCGCCAGTTCGGGGAACAGTTCAAAGATTTCCTGACGCTGCTCTTCGCCGATACCGGCAAGGGACATATCACCGGGCTGGAAGCTCTCGGTCCATGTGCCGTCGGAGAGGATCACCTCGTGACGGTCGAACATCACATGGATGTAGCTGGTGCCCGAAACCTCGACCACGTCGATGCCTTCCATCCCGGTCAGATGTTTCGCCGCGACGAGCACCTCACGCTCTTCGAAGTAGAGCGCGGTCTTTTCATTGGCGACCAAGACGCGGTGGTTGGGGCTGACCATCATGTCACGCTCGGGCAGGTCGTTGCCAAGCGCGCCTTTGCGGATCAGCACCGGCTTGAGATGGGCGGCCATTTCGAACTCGGCCCCGGTCATCTCACGCGCGCCGACCCAGCGGATCGTCTGGATGCCATTGTCGCGGGTGATGACCCGGTCACCGACCTGAAGCGCCTCGACCGGCACCTCACCGCGCGGTGTAGCGATCTTGGTCCCCGGGGTGAAACAGGGGATCACATTCTCAATCTCGACGAAGTTCAGACGTCCGGCATCGCTGCCGTCCTGGTTGAAGTAGTCAACAAAACCGTCTTCGCGGTCGTCGGAGGTATAGGTGATCTCCAGACGGCCCCCTTCGGGCGCAGAGCCGCGCAGGTCAAGCGTGTCGTAATCCTCGCCCGCGCTGCCACCGTCGACGTCATCGCCTGCGTTGACGTTGACGAAGCTGTCCTGATCGGCACCGCCGGTCATCACGTCGACGCCTGCGCCACCGTCGAGCAGATCGTCGCCCCGACCGCCTTGCAGTTCGTCGTCGCCTTCGCCGCCCATCAGCGTGTCATTCTCACCGCCACCGTCGAGCAGGTCATCGCCTTCGCCGCCGACCAGCAGGTCGTCGTCCCGGTTGCCGCGCAGGGTGTCGTCGCCGGTGCCGCCGTCAAGCTCGTCATTGCCCTGACCGCCCGAGAGGCTGTCGTCGCCCTGACCGCCCAGCAGCGTGTCGTCGCCGGTGTTGCCCGAGATGACGTCATCGTCGATCTGACCGTCGATATAGTCATCGCCCGAGCCGCCGCGCAGCATATCCGCATCGTCGGCGCCATAGATCACGTCATTGCCCGCGCCACCGTCGACCGTGTCCATCCCGTTGGTCGGGTTGCGGTCAGGGGTGAAGGGGTTGGACGCATCCTCTTCGTCGGGGATGTCGAGCACGTCGAGACCCAGATCGGGGTCGTTGCCCGCATAGATCGTATCGTTGCCAGCGCCGCCGAGCAGGCTGTCGTTGCCCTCGCCGCCGACGATCCGGTCGTCGCCGTCACCGCCGTCGACGATATCGTCGTCGATGCCTGCGTTGATCACGTCATCGCCGGTGCCGCCGGTGATGGTGTCGCGGTCGTCGCCTGTGCTGATCGTGTCATTGCCCGCCCCGCCATCGACAGAGTCGCGGTCATTCTCGGGGTCGGCGTCGGGGTCAAAGCCCAGATCGTCGCTGTCGCTTTCCGGGTAGCCCAGATCGGGGGCGAGGTCATCGCTGCCGGTGGTGATCATGTCATCACCCTCACCGCCCTCGACCACGTCGGAGCCTGCGCCAGCCTCGACGATATCATCGCCGTCGCCCGCCAGAATTGTGTCGTCGCCGTCACCCGCGCGAACATAGTCGTCGTCGCCTTCGGCATCGGGCAGGATCGCGTCGTCATTGTCGATCATGTCGCCATCGGGGTCGCCGGTATAGGCGGTGTCGATCAAGTCTGCGCCCGCTGTGCCGTCGACATAGCCGTCACGGGTCGAACCGCCGTCGCCCACCGTCACGGTCACCGAGCCTTCGTCGGTCAGGCCGTCGGGGTCCGCCACGGTATAGGTGATCGTCGCATCGCCGGTGAAATCGTCATTGGCGACAAAGGTGATGGTGCCATCGTCATTGATGGTCACGGTGCCATCATCGCTCGACGCATCTGTCACGCTCAGGGTGTCGCCGTCGACATCGGTGTCATTGTCCAGAACCGGGATCACGACCGGATCGGTGCCGGTGGTGTCGGCGGTGTCGTCATTGGCGACGGGGGCGTCGTTCACCGGGTTCACGGTGACATTCACGGTACCGGTGTCGGTGCCGCCATTGCCGTCATCCACGGTATAGGTGATTGTGGTGTCGCCGTTGAAATCCGCGTCGGGCGTGAAGGTCAGCGTGCCATCGTCATTGATGACGACCGGGCCCGCCGGGCAGGTTGCCATGGTGACGGTCAGCGTGTCGCCATCGCTGTCGCTGTCATTGCCCAGCACGTCGACGGTGCCCGAGGTATCTTCGTCGATCTCAAGCACATCGTCTTCGGCCACGGGCGCGTCATTGCCGCCGCCCTGCGGTTGGCCATCGTCGAAAACCAGATTGTCGATCGCGCCCGAGCCTTCGAAACGCACTTCGAAACGCGACACGCCATCAATGTTGAACTGAACGAAACGCTCACCGCCATCGCCGGTGGGCTGCACATAATGGTTTTGGATCACATCGCCATTGTCATCGTAAAAGATGACACGGGTGCCCTCGCCGCCCGTCTCTTCGATGTCTTTGAAGGTCACGCCCTTCATGCGCACCATCTCATCGAAATCAAAGAACAGGCTGCCGCCGCCGGCGTTATCATCCGGGTCGCTCTGGTCGCCGTCTTCGGAGACGATCAACAGCCCCTCAAGCGTGTCGGAGGCCAGATCGCTGTCGCCGCCCGTGGGGTTGCTGCTGTCAAAGACCATCGCATCGCCGGAGCCGCCGCTGGCCGAAACCGTAACGCCCAGATCCGCATATTCGTCGTCAATGATGGTGCCTGCGCTGAACGCATTGAAATCAAGTGTTCTAATCATTGTGAAATCTCCTGAGCGGTGTTGCACGCGGCGCGCAACGCGGCCGTCTTGGAAGTGGATGCTGTTTCAGTCTGAGGAATGGAGCGCCGAACGGCAGAGCGGTCGAAACGGGCATTTCTTGCCCCGCAGAAGGCCAGTGGCAGGGCCTGTCGCTTGTGTATCATCTCGTCTCTCCCTCCGTTCACACGCGCCCCGCTGGCAGAAATCCAGATCGAGCGGCACGCATCCTGCGCAACGAAGGGGAAGAGCCGGAACATGGCCCACAGCCGAGGCGCGATGCGCTTCGGTATGTTGTGTTTACGGTCGCAAACTTGCGGCGTACCCACATTTCCCGCATCCCTGATGCGCTTAATGCGGCCGCCCCCGTGACCTACAGACTTCTATGCCCCCCAGTTGGGCACCTATAGGAATAGCCCTCCTATACGAATGGACAAAGCAAAAAATGTTTGAAAATTGCCGGAACCAATTGAAGTTTTGCCGCAATTCAGGTGGTTTAGCGCGACTTTTGGGCGCGATTGTTTCCGGCGCACTCCGCGTCGGTATCGCGAATCGCCATAGGATTAAGGTGAATTAACGCCTGCGCAGGACGGCTGCGCCGATCCCTCGGTCAAGACTGTTTCGCATTGCGCGACAATTCCGCCGCAAATCAGCCGCATCTGCGCCGCCTTGTTTTTGTCATTCTTTTCGATTGCTTGTTCACCGGCTGGAACCAATCGCCCGCAAACCTGCGGAACTGGTGACGAAACCACGGGCGACCCGCCTTATTCCCGCCGAATCAACTCCTCGCGGCATTGAGCGCCCGCGGCGGCAAAAGCCGCGCGCGTTACGGGCGATTCATGGTGAGCACTCCGCCCCTCACCTCGCGCCGAGATAGACCGCGGAAAAAATGCGAAAGCCAGCCGCGAAGGCCACCCAAACAACCGCCCCTTTCCGTTCGATCGACCGCGCCAAAATGCCCCAAATCCGACTCTCAAAACGACATTTCAGATGCTGCAAACGACACCGCGCCGGGCGGGCGGAAACCTCAGCCATAGTAGGCTCTGCGCCCTGCACATGCGGCAGGGTGTCGCACCCCTATTTCACCCTATTGCAAAGCCCGCTCGGGTGGACCAAATGCGCGGCATGTTGATGTATGCTGTTCATAAGAGGCGCCCGCGCAAACCGGGCACGCTGCTGAACCGCCGGTAACCCCGGTCGGACAGGCCGATCCGCCTGTTTAGACCATCGGGGTTCCAACTGACTTTCCGGATCACACTCGGGATGAGACCCACACAACCGACCCGGCCCGGCCTTCTGGCACTGACCGTCGTCTCTTGCGGATCCTTCCCACTTCGACCTTTTTGATATGGAGCATGCCATGCATTTCCGCCTGCTGAAAAACACAAACCAGATCGCCGGGATGCCCGGAACCGCCTTTAACGGCAGCATCGGTCAAGTCGCCAATGCCGAGGGTCTGGCCCTTGTTGCCATGCTGCGCCGTGCGCTGCGCGACACCGCACGTCGCTGGGAGCGTAACCGCACGCTGTCGACCTTGAACGCGATGGACGACCGTCTGCTTCAGGATATCGGCCTGAACCGCAAAGACATCCCCCAGCACATCCGCGACATGGAAAGTTTTTCCCGCCGCTGAATGCTCTGGCCCGTGCCCCGCGTGAGGGGCCGTGCCGACCCTTAAAAATATGGCGTTCTGCATGGGAACGCCGCATATAGCGGCATCGCGTCAGGCCCGGCGCGGTGCCCGTTCTTGCGTCTTGCGCCCGGCAATCGTGTTGCACAGGGGCGCATGATTTGTTTTCATATCTCCAGCAAACCCGCCCATCGAAAGCTGCCGCGCCTATCGCGCGACCGGCTCCTTCTTGATGGAAAGGGGCAAAGATCAGCGGTGCGCGGCTGCGTGACACTGCGGATACAATAGAGGAGATATCACTATGAAACGCTATTTGCTTGGCACGGCCTTTGCCGTTGCAACCCCGATGGCCGCCGCCGCACAGGACTGTGGCGAAGTCTCGATCGCGGAAATGAACTGGGCTTCGGCGCAGATCGTCACCGCCGTCACCGAATTCCTGCTGACACAGGGCTATTCCTGCGACGTGACCGTGGTGCCTTCGGACACCACCCCCGCCGTGACCTCCCTGTCCGAAAACAACGAGCCGGACATCGTGCCTGAACTGTGGCCGAACTCCGCCGGTGACGCTTACAAAAAGCTGAAAGCGGACGGCAAGATTGTTGAGCTGACCTCCGTGCTCGATCCCGGCGGCGTCGAAGGCTGGTGGATCCCCACCTATCTGGCCGAAGAGCACCCCGAGCTGAAGACCATCGAAGGCATCTTGGAAAACCCCGAACTGGTCGGCGGCATGTTCAACAACTGCCCCGATGGCTGGGGCTGCCGCGTGGTGAGCGACAACCTCGCGCGGGCCTATGACCTCGAAGGCAACGGCATCGAAGTCTTCAACCACGGCTCGGGTGAGACGATGGTGACCTCGATGGCGTCGGCTTATGAGAGCCAAGAGCCTTGGTTCGGCTACTATTGGGCGCCCACCACCCCGCTTGGCAAATACGACATGACCAGCGTCGATCTGGGCGAATATGACGAAGCCGCGCATAACGCCAACCAGAACGCCGACACGCCGGACCCCAAACCTTCGGCCTTCCCGACCGCGCCGGTGCTGACCGTCATGACCAAGGATTTCCACGACGAGAACCCCGAGATCGCGGAGTTCATCGGCAATGTGACCTTCAAGACCGACGAGATGAGCAAGCTGCTGGCATGGCAGGGTGAAAACAACGCCTCCAACGAGGAAGCGGCGGTGTATTTCCTGCAAAACAACAAGGACGTCTGGGCCGAATGGCTGAGCGATGACGCCCGTGGCAACCTGTCCAAGCTGCTTGAGCAGTAAGACAGACTGACCAAAACGACGGGCGGGGAACTCATCAGGGTTTCCCGCCCGTTCGTTTCGATGACCGGCGGCAAGACTTACGTCTTTTCATACCGACTGCGCCTTGGCCCCTTTGGCCCGAAGCGCAGTTCCTTTGTAAGGACATAGGTTTGAATTGCCGCCACTGCATGGGGCAGCCGACGCCGCGCGGCCTGCGCGGCGCCCCGGCCCCCTCCCCGAAAGCAAACGGTCTGATGCAGGCCGGGAAAGCGACAGATGGCAACCTACGACAATCTCTTTGACACGCTCGGCCTGCGGGACTGGTGCGGCGACGATCAAGGCGGCGGGCTAAGCTCCATGGCCGACCTCATGGGCCAAGCGGGCGGTGATACCGACACCACGCTTTGGGACATGCCCTTTCCCTCTCTGGATGCGCTGCACGACAGTTGCGACGCCATCCCACAATCGCGCGACCTGACCCAAGGGCTGGAGCAAGGCTTCCTTGCCATTAAGGACAGTCTCAAAGTTGTTGTCGACCCCCTCACCCAACCGCTGAGCTGGGCGCTGGAGAACGCGCTTTGGCTGATGCAATCGGTGCCGTGGTTTGTGATGATCCCGCTTTTGATGGCAATCACCTATGCCGTGGGCCGTTCGCTCAAGCTGGTGGGTCTCGTGGCGCTGGTATTTGGCTTCCTCGCCTTCATCGACTTTTATGAGCACACCATGCAGACGCTGGCGATCATCTTTGTCTGCGCCTTCATCTGCGTGCTTTTGGGTGTGCCCATCGGCATCGCCATGTCGCGCAGTGACAGGGTGCAACGCTCGATGATCCCGGTTTTGGATATGCTGCAGACCCTGCCACCCTTCGTCTACCTGATCCCGTTGATTTTCCTCTTTTCGGTGACCGAGCCCAAGCTCTACGGCATCGCGATCATCCTCTATGCCATCGTACCCGTGGTGCGCTTGACTGACCTCGGCATCCGTCTGGTCGACAAGGACGTAATCGAGGCCGCGGATGCCTTTGGCATGACCAACCGCCAAAAGCTTTACAAGGTGCAGATCCCGCTGGCGCTGCCCAATATCATGGCCGGTGTGAACCAGACCATCATGATGAGCCTTGCCATGGTCGTCATCGCCTCGCTGGTGTCCGCTCCCGGTCTTGGCGTGCTGGTGCTGCGCGGCATTCGCAGCCTTGAGTTGGGCGTGGGCCTCCTGTCGGGTCTGGGGATCGTGCTTCTTGCGATCATCCTTGACCGGGTCACCAAAGCCGCGCTTGCGCGGATCAACGCGGCGCAGAAGTGAGGCCAGACATGACAGACGACATCAAGATTTCCGTCCGCAATCTCTATAAGATCTTCGGCGACGATCCCAAATCCGCGCTGGAAAAGGTGCGGGGCGGGATGAGCAAGGCCGACCTTCAGGCCGAAACCGGCCATGTGCTGGGTCTCAATGACATCAACGTGGACATGCCTGCGGGCAAGACGACGGTGATCATGGGGCTCTCGGGCTCGGGCAAATCAACGCTGATCCGACACCTCAACCGGCTGATCGACCCCACGGCGGGCGAGGTCATCGTGAACGGCGAGAACATCCTCGACTATAACGAGCGTCGCCTGCGCCAGTTGCGCAAGCATGACATGTCGATGGTGTTCCAAAAGTTCGCCCTGCTGCCCCACCGCACGGTGCTGGAAAACACCGGACTGAGTTGGGAGATCGAAGGCAAGAGCCGCAGCAAATACGCGGATGAGGCCACCAAATGGCTCAACCGCGTCGGGCTGGAAGGCCAAGGAGAGCAGTATCCCGCGCAGCTTTCCGGCGGGATGCAGCAACGTGTGGGCATTGCCCGGGCGCTGACCTCAAACTCCGACGTGATGCTGATGGACGAGGCGTTTTCCGCGCTCGACCCGTTGATCCGCACCGACATGCAGGACCTGCTGATCGAATTGCAGGAAGAACTGCATAAGACCGTGATCTTCATCACCCACGATCTGGACGAGGCGCTGAAACTGGCGGATCATCTGGTGATCCTCAAAGACGGGTTCATCGTCCAACAGGGCGAGCCGCAGCATATCCTGCTGAACCCCAACGATCCCTATATCGAAGCCTTCGTCAGCGACATTAACCGTGCCCGCGTGCTGCGCGTCCGCTCTGTCATGGAAAAGACCGATGTACCGCCCACGGATGTGGCCGGTGAGGTTGATTTCGACGACACGCTGGAAAGCATCATCGCGGTCTCCGGCGGGGATACCACCAACAACTACCGCGTCATGCGCGAAGGCAAACAGGTTGGCGTGCTGCATATGCGCGATCTGGTGCGCGCGCTGGTGCCGCGTCACCCCGGCGAGGCGGCGGAATAACCTCGCGGCAACCTGACAGCCGCAAGACAAGACCAAGAAAGGGGCAGCACCCGGCCAAAGCGCCGTTGCTGCCCTTTTTGCAGGCGACCCTTACGTTTCGTCGCGAGAGCCTGCTTAAAAACAGCTACTTACGCGCCATTTCATTCTGTAAAACGGCGCTTTACCGCCGATCAAACTCCCTGCGTCCTATTGACACTCACGCACACGATTGGCCTATGGGGGGTGAAATAAATACTGGGGTTCAAGATGCCGCAATCTGCTACGGCCAATATTCTGACTGTTCTCGACACCGATTTCAAAGGTATCATCGAGGAGTGGCTGGGAACGCAGGTCAAAGAAGGCGTAAAGCGTTCTGACCTGTTCTCCGATGCGGAGAGCCGTAACCAGAACCGCGAATTGCTCAAAGCCTTCTCCAAAGGTGTGCGCGATGGGGTCACCGGCGAGGATTTCGACTTTGACGATACCCAATGGGACGATCTGCGCGCCGTTCTGACCGATGTCAGCCGCGAGCGGGTCAACCGGGGCGTGACCCCGACCGAGATGGCGACCTTTGTGCTGGCGTTGAAAACGCCGCTGTTCAAACGGCTTGAAACGATGCTGGACAGCGACCACGCGATGCTGATCCGCGACGTGATGCTGGTCACCCGTTTGGTCGATGCCTTTGCCATCTACACCAACGAGATCTTCATTCTTGAGCGTGAGCAGATCATTGATCGCCAGCGCCAAGAGATGCTGGAACTGTCGACTCCTGTGGTCGAGCTTTGGGACCGCGTTTTGACCCTGCCGCTGATCGGCACGCTGGATTCCGCCCGCGCCCAAGAGGTGATGGAGAACCTGCTGCAGACCATTCTTGAGCGTCAGGCCGAAGTGGTCATCATGGACATCACCGGTGTGGGCACTGTCGATACGCAAGTGGCGCAACACCTGCTGCGCGCCGCCGCCGCCGTGCGCCTGATGGGGGCCGAATGTATCATCAGCGGCATCAGCCCGATGATCGCCCAGACCATGGTGCAGCTTGGCATCGACGTGGGTACCGTCTCTACCCGGTCCAGCATCCGCACCGCCCTGTCGGATGCGCTGATGACCGTCGGCTATGTGATCAAGAAGACCGAGGGCCAATAAGGTGGCCGGTGTCACGTCGATTAATCTGGTCGAACATGCGCTCCTCGTTTCGATACAGGATGACATCACGGACACGGAGATTTTGGAGCTTCAGGATCGGCTGTCGAACAAGATATCCCAGAATCGCATCGATGGGGTGATCCTCGATATCTCGGCGCTTGAGATCGTGGACACTTTCGTTGGGCGGGTGATTGCGCAGTTGGCGGGGATCTCTCGCCTGCTGGCGGCGGATACCTATGTGGTCGGCATGCGCCCCACAGTGGCGGTCACGCTGGTTGAGCTTGGCATGTACTTGCCAGAAATCCGCACCGCCTTGAGCCTGACCCATGCCCTCACCCAGCTACGACGCGTTTGATGAAAAGGACCTTGGGGCGCAGGTTCTTCTCTCTCAGTTCAAACTAAAGACCAGCGGCGACGCGGTTACGGTCCGCCAAGCCGTGGCGCGCTACATGAAAGAACATGGCGCCTCGGCGCTGAATATCACACGTTTCGCCACCGCCGTCAGTGAAATCGCGCGCAATGCGATCGTTCATGCTGGCGGCGGCGAATTTTCCATCTATGTCGACCCGAAGGCCAAGCGGTTGAGCGTGGTCTGTTGGGACAAGGGACCGGGGATCGAGGACGTGGCATTGGCCCTGACGGACGGCTATACCTCGGGCGGCGGGCTTGGCCGGGGCTTGGGCGGCGCACAGCGGCTCGCCCAGAAATTTGAAATCCGCACCGCCGTGGGCGGGGGCACCAGCGTGTTGATGAGTGTGAACCTATGATACAGTGGGTCGAAGTGCAGGACCAAAGCGCCATCGCCGTGGTGCGCCGCGCCGCGCGTCGTCTGGCCGCTGAACACGGCTGGCCCAAACACCGGACCGACGAATTGGCCATCGTCGCCACCGAAGCCACCACCAACATCCTGCGCTACGCCGAAAAGGGCCGCGCGCTGATCAATGCCCCGGCCGAGGGCAAGGGCGATAAGATCGTGATGATCTTCACCGACCGTGGCCCCGGCATCAGCGATATGGATCACATGTTTCAGGACGGCATGAGCAGCGGCGGCTCTGCTGGGCTGGGCCTCGGGGCGATCCGCCGCCTGTCGAATGATTTCGACATTTTCAGCGGGCCGGAGGTGGGCACCACCATCGTTTGCAGCTTTGTCAAAAACAGTACCCCCTGCCCGACCCATGGGGTCGAGGCCGTGGGCCTACGGGTCTGCCATCCGAACGAAGAGGAGTGTGGCGACGATTACCTGCTGCGGCAGACGCCGAAAGCCACCGACATCCTGCTGTGCGACGGGTTGGGCCATGGCCCCGAAGCCGCAGCCGCTTCGCTGGAGGTCACCGACGCCGTCAAAGCCACGCGCAGCTTCAACAGTGAGCCGGGCGCGGTGATGTATGAGGTGACCGAGCAGTTGATCGGCAAGCGCGGCGCGGTGGCGGCCCTTGTACATATCGCGCAGCCGCAGATGGTCCTGCGCTATGCTGCCTTGGGCAATATCGCCACGCTGCGGGTCCGCGACGGTGCGGTCAAACGCCTGCCGGTGCGTGACGGGCGGATCGGTGCCCGCGCCACGCGAGGCTATGAAGACACCTTTGACCTTGAACCGGGGGATCTGATGATCCTGCACAGCGACGGGTTGAAAACCCTGCGCGACAGCTATCTCCCACAGGGTCTATTGTGGAAATCTCCGCTTTTGATCGCTGGCTACCTGCTCGACCGGGCATTTCGCGGGCGTGACGACGCCTCCATCGTGGTCATACGCATTGCACGGGACGCGGACTGATGAAAGCAACGAACCTCACATCGGTGAACCTTGAAAAGGGCGGTGATATCGCAGCCCTGCGCCAGATCGCCCTGACCCTCACCGAAGCCATGCGCTTTACCTCATTCGAGCGGACGCGCACCGTGACCGCCGCCGTGGAACTGGGCCGCAATGCGATAGAGCACGGCCAGAAAGGCCGCGCGCGCTTTTCACTGACGGATGTCAACGGGAAGCCCGCCCTTGGCCTAACGGTAATCGATCAGGGCCGCGGGATCGAGGAAGACAAGCTCGACCCCACCCGCGACATCGTGTCGGAGACCGGTCTGGGCCTCGGCCTGCGCGGCGTGCAGCGTATCGCGGCGCGTTTCGATGTGGACACCGGGCAAGAAGGCACGCGGGTTCATGCGGAGTTCCTGCTGCCCGAGCCGCAAAGCGCGGTTGAGCAGATCAAGGCCGATGCCATGGCGGCGCTGGAGGCCTATAACGCCAAAGACCCGACCGCCGCGCTGACCGAACAGAACCGCGAACTCAGCGAAGGCATCGCCGACCGCGACCTCTTGATGCAAGAGCTTCATCACCGCACGGGCAACAACCTTGCCCTGATCGTGGCGCTGATCCGGATGAGCAAAAGCCAAGCCAAAGAGGACGAGACCCGCCAAGTGCTGCGCGAGTTGGAAACCCGCGTCGGCTCGCTTTCCAAGGCGCATGAGTTGATGCAACGCTCAACCAACAGCACCGATCTCGACCTTGCGGACATGCTGGATGAGGTCGCCAAAAACGCCGAACGCGCCTTTACCGGGGATCGTCAGAACATCGGCATCAAGCTGATTTGCCCCAGCCTCAAGATGGACAACAAACTGGCCGTCGACATCGGGCTGATCGTGGGGGAGTTGATCACCAACGCCTATAAACACGCTTTCAAAGGGCGCGACAAAGGGGTGATCACCATTGAGGTCACGCAAGAGAGCGATGAAGGTCTGACGCTCAAGGTCTATGACGATGGCGTCGGCCTGCCTGAGGACGCCAAACGGCCCGAGCGGTCGGATTCGTTGGGCTGGCGGATGATCCGCACGCTGACCTTCCAGCACGAAGCGACGTTGAAGGTCGAAGGCCAAGACGGGCTTTGCGTCGAAATCAGCTTCCCGGCGCAGGGCTAAGCGCGCGCCCTGCCCGCCCACGGGTTTCGGGCCGCCGCGCCCGTCTTTTTGATCAAAAATCACCTCCGAACTTTTCCGCCCCGTAAAATTGTCCTAGGCATATCGGGAGCCGGCGATTCCCGGACACTTCTAGGCGGCAAGAAAGACGCGCGCCTGGCCAATAACGGAGACAGAGCATGATCGAAAAACGTGATTTCTATATCGACGGCAAATGGGTTGCCCCGCTTGAGGGCAGTGAACATAAGGTCATCAACCCGTCGACCGAAGAACCCTGCACCGTGATCTCGCTCGGCGGGCCGAAGGATGTGGACGCCGCCGTAGCCGCGGCCAAGGCCGCCCTGCCCGCATGGATGGCCACCGCCCCCGAAGAGCGTATCGCGCTGATGGAGAAATTGGCCGAGGTCTATAAATCCCGGACCGAGGACATGGCCCAAGCGATCAGCACCGAGATGGGCGCGCCCATCGAGATGGCGCGCAGTTCCCAATGGGGGGCGGGTTACACCCACCTGAAGAACTTCATCAAAGCGGCGAAAGATTTCAAATTCGTAAAGCCCTTGGGGGATCACGCGCCAAACGACCGGATCATTCACGAAGCGGTTGGCGTCGTGGCGATGATCACGCCGTGGAACTGGCCGATGAACCAAGTGATGCTGAAAGTCGGCGCCGCTGTTGCCGCGGGCTGCACCATGGTGCTGAAGCCGTCTGAGGAAAGCCCGCTGAGCGCGGTGATCTTTGCCGAGATGATGGATGAGGCAGGCTTCCCCGCCGGTGTCTTCAACCTTGTGAACGGCGACGGCGCGACCGTGGGCACCGCCATGACCGGCCATGAGGATGTGGATATGGTGAGCTTCACCGGCTCCACCCGCGCCGGCATCGCGATTTCCAAGAACGCGGCGGATACGCTGAAGAAGGTCCATCTGGAGCTTGGCGGCAAGGGCGCGAACCTTGTCTTCGCCGATGCCGATGACAAGGCCGTCAAACGCGGCGTGCTGCATATGATGAACAACACCGGCCAAAGCTGTAACGCGCCGAGCCGGATGATGGTCGAGGCCAGCGTCTATGACCAAGCGGTCGAGACGGCAGCCGAAGTGGCCAATAAGGTCGAAGTCGGCCCCGCCAGCGAAGAGGGCCGCCACATCGGCCCGGTCGTGAACGAGGCGCAATGGGGCAAGATCCAAGACCTGATCCAGAAAGGCATCGACGAAGGCGCGCGGCTGGTGGCCGGTGGCACCGGTCGGCCCGAGCATCTGAACCGGGGTTTCTATGTCAAACCCACGGTCTTCGCCGATGTGACGCCCGATATGACCATCGCTCGTGAGGAAATCTTTGGCCCCGTGCTGTCGATCATGAAGTTCGAGAGCGAGGATCAGGCCGTCGAGATGGCCAATGACACGGTCTATGGCCTGACCAACTATGTTCAATCCAGCGATGGCACCCGCCGCAACCGTCTGGCGACCAAGCTGCGTTCGGGCATGGTTGAGATGAACGGCGAGAGCCGTGGCGCAGGTGCGCCCTTCGGCGGCATGAAACGTTCGGGCAACGGGCGCGAAGGCGGCGTTTGGGGGATCGAGGACTTCTGCGAAATCAAAGCGGTTTCCGGCTGGTCCAACGACTGATCGCTTTTTAGCGCGAGTATGATGCGGCAGGGCCAAGATTGGCCCTGCCGTTTGCATTTGGCGGTCAGATCGCCTTTTGGTTTACCCGTTTGGAAAGCTCCTCGGCGCTTTCCTTACGCTCGCTATAACGGTCGAGCAGATAATCCTTATTGTCGCGGGTCAGCAGGGTGAATTTCACCAACTCCTCCATCACATCGACGACGCGGTCATAGAAGGGCGAGGGTTTCATCCGGTCATCCTCGTCAAACTCCAAGAAAGCTTTGGGGGTCGAGGATTGGTTGGGAATGGTCAGCAGCCGCATCCAGCGGCCCAAAATGCGCAGCTGGTTCACCGCGTTGAAACTTTGCGAGCCACCGCTGACCTGCATCACCGCCAATGTCTTGCCTTGTGTCGGGCGCACCCCGCCGAGCGACAGGGGGATCCAGTCGATCTGGGTTTTCATGATCCCCGTCATCGCGCCGTGGCGTTCGGGCGAACACCAGACCATGCCTTCGGACCATGACACCAGATCGCGCAGTTCCTGCACCTTGGGATGCTCAGGCGCGGCATCGTCGGGCAGCGGCAGGCCCGTGGGGTTGAAGGTGCGCGTCTCGGCCCCGAGACGGGTGAGGATGCGAGCGGCCTCTTCGGTCATCAGGCGGCTGAAGGACCGCGGGCGAAGCGAGCCGTAGAGAAGAAGAATGCGCGGGCCGTGGGTGGCGCGGTCAGGCGACAGGAGGCGGGCCTCGTCGATGGGGTTAAAGTGGTCTTCTTCGATATTTGGCGTATCGGTCACGGGAATATCCTTAGGCGGCAGTGGGTTATCGGGCGTGGTTCATTTGGCGGCGGGGAACCAATGCTGTGTGCGGTTGGCAAAGCCCACGAGGGAGAGCATGACCGGCACTTCGACCAAGACACCCACGACGGTGGCCAAGGCCGCGCCCGACCCCAGTCCGAACAGGCTGATCGCCACGGCGACGGCCAGTTCAAAGAAGTTCGACGTGCCGATCAAGGCGCAGGGGGCGGCCACGTTGAAGGGAATGCCCCACGCCCGCGCAGCACCATAGGCGATAAAGAAGATGCCGTAGGATTGCAGCAACAGCGGCACGGCGATCAGCGCGATGACGAGCGGACGGTCGAGGATCACCTCGCCCTGAAAGCCAAAGAGCAACACGACCGTCAGCAGAAGCCCCATGATGGCAAAGGGCTGCACCCGAGCCTTGAAAGCGTCGACCGCCGCCTCACCGCCCTTAGCTACCAACCGCCCGCGGGTGAGGTAGCCGGCCAGCAGCGGCAGCATGACGTAGAGGCCGACCGAGATCAGCAGCGTGTCCCAAGGCACGGTGATGTCGGTCACACCCAAGAGGAAAGCCACGATCGGGGCAAAGGCGAAGACCATGATCACATCGTTCACGCTGACCTGCACCAGCGTATAGGTGGCATCGCCGCGCGTGAGGTTGGACCAGACAAAAACCATCGCGGTACAGGGCGCTGCCCCCAAGAGGATCACCCCCGCCAGATAGGCCTGCGCATCATCCGGCGGGATCAGCCCGGCGAAAACGTAGTTGAAGAACAGCACTCCGAGGGCGGCCATGGTGAAGGGTTTGATCAGCCAGTTGACCACCAGCGTCACCACCAGCCCTTTCGGCTTGTCCCCCACCTGCCGCAGCGCGCCGAAATCGACGCCGACCATCATCGGATAGACCATGGCCCAGATCAGCACCGCCACCGGCAGGTTGACCGAGGCGACCTCAAGTGCCGCCAGCGCGCCGAAGAGTCCGGGAAAGAGATTGCCCAGCAAAAGCCCCGCCCCGATGGCCAGCGCCACCCAGAGCGAGAGCCAGCGTTCAAACGCCCCAAGGCCAGCGGATGCGGGGTTTGCGGTATCGGTCATGGCGGTCTTTCGTTTGTATCTATGGGGTTAGCAACAGGTCAGCTCATCCAGCAGCGGTTGGCACAGTTCAGGCTGGCCGCCGCAGCAGTCTTCCAAGAGAAAGCCCAGCAGCGCGCGCAGCCCATTCATATCGGCGAAATATCGAATGCTGCGCCCTTCGCGCTTGCTGCGGATCAACCCCGCGCGGGCCAGTACCGAGAGGTTGGCCGACATCGTGTTTTGCCGCACATCAAGCGCGGTGCCGATCTCGCCCGCCGACATGCCTTTACCGCCCGCTTTGATCAGCAGGCGAAAGACATCCAGCCGGGTCGGCTGACCCAAGGCGGCGAAGGCTTGGAGGGCGTCTTCATTATCCATATATCGCGAATTATTGATATAATACCGCCCGGTCAACCCCGCCCCGCCAATCTCTGTGCAACGAAGCGCCGCCCCGTGCGTTAATCTCGCGCCCCCCGCAGGCTTGATAAGGAAGAGATAGGATGCTTGATTGGATTGCAGAGAATTCCGGCACGTTGCAAGTGGCAGTGAGCCTTTTTACGGCAGTGGTCTGGCTCGCCTATCTGCATATCCTATGGCTCAACTTCCGGCGGCAGCGGCAGCCGGTGATCCTGATCAACCGCTCGATCGCGCGGGATGAGAATGCCCATTGCTTCGTGACGAATATGGGGGCCGAGCCGATTTACCTGCTGGAGGTCATGGCGCGGGTCGTGACGGAGGAGAAAACCTATCACGTCAAGGTCACCGAACGCGAAGAGGTGGCGTTGAACGATGTGGAGAACCCCCTGACCCGCACCAATCAGGGGCCGATCAAAAGCGGTGATTTCATCGACATCGGCAGCTTTCTGGACCTATTGCGTCGCGCCGAGACGCGCATCGGGACCGAGGGGCTGTTCGATAAAGTCCGGCAGATGGACCTCACCGTTGCTGCAGCGGATGGCCATACCACCAAGCTGATCGCCGCGCGGCATGAGTTCCGGGCGGAATGGAAAGACGGCAAACCATATTTCGTGCCGGAGCGGATCATGGCGCATCAGATCCGCAATATCTTTCAACGGCGCAAGATCACCACAATGTTGGAAGAGCAGATCGAATAGCGCCCTCTGGGGCTACAGCCGCTCCAGCCCTTCCGCGATCTCGCAGGCGATGGCATGGGCGTCGATCCCCTCCCGCTCGGCCGAGACGCGCAGGCCCAAAAGATCGCTCTGATAGCGCCGGGCCAGCGCCTTTGGATCATGCCCCGCGCCGATTTCCCCGTCTCGCTGCATCTGCGCGAAAAGCGCCGCGAATTGCTCTTCCATCCCCATAAGATGCGCGCTGGCCCGTTTCGCCAACGGGTGGCCATGAGCCTGTAGCTCCAACAAGGTTTTGGAGAGCATGCAGGCTTTGGCCGGAGCTTCCTCGCGGCAGATCGCCAATTCGGGATAGCGTTTCAGCGCCGCCATCGGACCATGTTCCGCGACCAATTCGGCCAAGCGCCCGGCCCCATCCTCGGCATATTTGTCCAAAGCGATTTCAAACAGCGCCTCTTTTGACCCGAAGGCCGCGTAGAAACTGCCGGGCTTCATCTTCAGCACCGCTTCGAGGTCTTTCAGCGACGTGCCCGCCCAGCCCTGACGCCAGAACAGATCGCGGGCGCGGTCGATCAACTCGGCTCGGTCGTGGTTCGGTTTGCGGGGCATGAGATCACCATATGTTGAACGATCACTCAAATATATACTTGAGTGATCGCTCAAGAAAGCCTAAATGACGGATATCGACGATTTACAAAGGTAGAAACCATGACATTCCCGTCCCACGACCAAAACACCGCGCCCGAAGCCTCCAAGCCGCTGCTGGAAGAATCGCAAAAGGCCTTTGGCCGCCTGCCGGGTCTGCACAAGGTGCTGGCCGAAAGCCCGCAGGCCTATGAAGGCTATCAGGTGCTGCACAAGCTTTTCACCGAGACCGAGTTCGACGCCGAAGAGCTGACCGTTGTTTGGCAGTCGATCAACGTCGAGAACGAGTGCCATTACTGCGTGCCCGCCCACACCGGCATCGCCAAGATGATGAAGGTCTCGGACGAGATCAGCGACGCGCTGCGCAATGAAACCGCCCTGCCGACGCCCAAACTTGAAGCGCTGCGGACCTTCACCGTGCAAATGGTGCGCAACCGCGGCTTCGTTTCCGACGCACAGATGCAGGCGTTTTTCGACGCAGGCTATGGCCACCGCGCGGTGCTGGACGTGATCCTCGGCATGGCGCAGAAAACCATCTCCAACTACGTCAACCACGTTGCCGAGACCCCGGTGGATGAGGTTTTCCAGCCGCTGGCATGGAAGCGCGGCGACAAGAAGCTGGACGTTTAAATTTAAAGGCGCGCCCGATTGCGGCGCGCCTCTTTTTCTACAGTAGTTAAGCGCGCCGTCCTTTACTGGGCAGTCTTCCAACGGTCGAGCGTGAGGGTCACCATCGCCTCATCAAGGTTCACCGTCACCTCGCCGTCTTGGATCATCACCTGAAGCTTCATCGCGCGGTTTGCCAGATCGGCCAGCGCTTTCGTGTCGGCCTCGGCCAGGTTCACCACGTCCAGATTGTCAAAACGGGTGGTGCCGTTCTTGACCTTATCCCACCAGACCTCCGCCGTCTTGCCGCCATAGGGGTAGACCACGACCTTCGCCGCCTTGTTGCAGGACTGACGCAGGACCTTCTCACTCGGCAAGCCGAGCGTGATCCAAACGTCCAACTCGCCGCTCAGACTCTTCTGCCAGATGTCCGGCTCATCATCCGTAGAGAGGCCCTTGGTCATCTCCAGATGCTCATGGGCGTTAAGGGCAAAGGCCACCAGCCGCACCATCAGGCGCTCATCGGTTTCCGAAGGGTGTTTGGCGATGGTCAGCTTATGGGTCTCGTAATAATGACGGTCCATGTCCGAGACCGAAAGCTCGACTTTGTAGATGGTGGCATTCTGCGCCATGATATGTCTCGTTTTCCAAGGTAGGCGCTGCCTACGCGCTTGGGCCGAGCGGGGAAAGGGAATTGTCACTGGGCTCTGCGCGGGTCCGACAGATAAAAGCCCGCCAGTTTTACGCGAAATTGACGCTATTTGGCTCGCGGCTGTGACCAAAAGGCCACGCAGCTTCGCCAGCATGCCGTTGTGCGGCAGGGGAAGTCATCCTACCCTAGCCCCATGATCGACCGTCGCACGCTTCTCTGGGCCCTCGGCTCTACCGCTTTGACTGCGACAGCGGCATTTTCCCGAGAGGCGGGTGGCATCCTACGCGGGTTCAACCTGATCGAGACGCCGAACGCTCCCTTCGGCAGCCCCGCCGCCGCCCAAAGCATCGCGCGGCTACGTGACACAGGCGCGACGGCGGCGACGGTGATCCCCTTCCTATGGCAGCCTTCGCCCAGCTCCAGCGCCATCGTCATGGGGGATGCGCTGCCCCATGACAGGATCGCCACCGGGATCGCGCAGCTGCACGCCGCCGGGATCGCCGCCATCGTCAAACCCCATGTCTGGGTGCCCGAAAGCTGGGCCGGCGCCATTGCCCCCGAGCCGGACAGCGCAGACGCATGGCACGCCGCCTACGCAGAGGTTCTACGCGCCATCGCATTCACAGCAGAGCGTAACGGCGCCGACGTGCTTGTCCTCGGCACCGAATTGCGCGGCGTATCGGGGGCGGCGCGTTGGGGCGAGACCATCGCCGAGATACGCGCGCTTTTCAGCGGAAAACTCACCTATGTCGCCCATGGCGCCGATGAGGCCGAGAAGATCACCTTCTGGCCCGAACTGGATGCCGTAGCGGTATCCCTCTACCCCGTTCTAGGCGCCCCGGACGCGCCGACCGATTGGGACCGCGCCATCGCCGCAGAATTGGACCGGGTCGCCGCCGTGGCGCGAAAACACGCAAAACCCCTCTGGATCGCGGAAATCGGCCTCCGCTCCGCCGAAGGCGCGACCGCGCGCCCATGGGAAAGCGCCGAAGAACGCGCCGCCCCCGCCGACATGGCGCTTCAGGCCGAGGTGCTGGATCGCTGGCTCCGCGCCCTTGAGGCCCGGGGGATTCAAGACGTCTGGATCTGGCGTTGGTTCACCGACCCCGAAGGCGGCGGTGCGGGGGATACTGATTTTACAGTGCAGAATAAGATGGCGCAGGAGGTGATCGCAGTGTTTTGGCGCGAAGAATGAACAGGCCCGAAAGCGCAGAGGACCGGTCTCACTTATACGAATATGCGGAAAACCTTACGAAAAAGGTGGTACCCAAGGCCGGACTCGAACCGGCACGCCTCGCGGCGGGGGATTTTGAATCCCCTGCGTCTACCATTCCGCCACTTGGGCACGTAGGGCGATGTAGCCTGCAAAAGCGGCAGGAGCAAGTGGATTTTCACCCGCGCTGCGCGCCCAGTTGCTTGACCTTGGCCGCGCGACATGGTGAGGCATTCAAAACAGCCGGAGCCCCCAATAATGATCCGCCGCCTTTATGACTGGACCCTGGGCCTGGCCCAACACCGCCATGCCCTTTGGGCGCTTGCCGTTGTCGCATTTGTCGAAAGCTCCTTCTTTCCCATCCCCCCCGACATCCTGATGATCCCGATGATCATCGCGCGGCCAAATCGCGCCTGGCTGATCGCCGGGGTGGCGCTGCTCGCGTCGGTCTTGGGCGGGCTTTTGGGCTATGCCATCGGCGCGCTGGCCTTTGAGAACCTCGGCCAGCCGATCCTTGCAAGTCTGGGCAAGACCGATGCCATGGCGGAATTCTCGACCCGGTTCAATGACATGGGCTTTTGGGCGGTGCTGGTCGCCGGGGTCACCCCCTTCCCCTACAAGGTCATCACGATCATGTCGGGCTGGACGGGTATGCCGCTTGGCACCTTTATCATGACCTCGATCCTCGCCCGCGGGCTGCGGTTTTTTGTCGTGGCGGGGCTGCTGTGGCGCTTTGGCGCACCGATCCGAGACTTCATTGAACGGCGCTTGGGTTTGATGTTCACATTGGCCGTCGCCCTGCTGATCGGCGGCTTCATGGTGGTGAAGGTTCTATGACGGGTAAGACATTGACTTTGCTGGCGACGCTCGGTTCGGCCGCGCTGTTGCTGGGGGCTTTCGGGTTTCAACATCTGGGCGGCTACGCGCCCTGTCAGATGTGCCTTTGGCAGCGCTGGCCCCATGCGGCGGCGGTGCTGTTTGGGGCAATCGTACTGCTTGGCGGGCCGCGCGTGCTGGCCTGGCTCGGCGCTTTGGCGGCGGCGGTGACCGCGTTGATTGGCGTCTTTCATGCCGGTGTGGAATGGGGCTGGTGGCCCGGGCCAAGTTCCTGCACCGGCGGCGGCATGGATTTGGGCAGCCTCGATGGCGGGTCGCTGCTGTCGACCGAAGGCCCCAGCGGCTTGGTCATGTGCGATGAGATCGTCTGGCAGTTTCTGGGCCTGTCGATGGCCGGGTGGAACGCGATTTTCTCTTTCATCTTGGTCGGCCTTTGGGTCGCCGCCGCGCGGAAGGCGGCCTGAAGAACGAGAACCGGACAAACTGGACAGGTGACCTTCCAGTTTGTCAAAAACACCCCCGAAACGGACAGTTTGACGGCTTGTCGTTCGACAGATGCGCGGATTATCTGAGATCAAACATCTCAGGAGTCCCCCATGTCGAACCAACAGAACTGTATTTTGCTGGGCGTTCCGCTGGACAGCGGCAAGCGCCGTCGCGGCTGCCTGATGGGGCCGGACGCCTACCGCACCGCGGGGCTGGAGCGCGCGCTGCGCGACCTCGGCCATAGCGTGACCGACCGCGGCAACGTGGCCCCTGCCCCCTACCACGCCAAGGAGCACGACAAACTGCACGCGCTGGAAGAGACCATCGCCTGGACCGAGAGCCTCGCCGCCGCCGCCGATGCGGCGATGGACGACGGGCTGCCGATCTTCATGGGTGGCGACCACGCGCTGGCGCTTGGCACCGTGCTGGGCGCGATGCGCCACGCCGAGAAGGCGGGCCGCCCGCTCTTCGTGCTCTGGCTCGATGCGCATACGGATTTCCACACGCCCCAGACCAGCGACAGCGGCAATCTGCATGGCACGCCTTTGGGCTATGTCACCGGGCGCGAGGGCTTTGACGGCTTCCCAAAAATGGATAGCCCCCTGCCCCATGACAATATCGCCATGATCGGGCTGCGCTCCGTCGATGCCGCCGAACGTGCCGCCTTGCAGGAAACCACCGTTACTTACGTCGACATGCGCGAGATCGACGAGAGCGGCATCGCCAAGCCGCTGCAACGTTTCCTCGACAAGGTCGCGGCGGCGGGCGGGATGCTGCATGTCTCGCTCGACGTTGATTTCCTCGACCCTTCCGTCGCGCCCGCCGTGGGCACCACCGTGCCGGGCGGCGCCACCGTGCGCGAGGGGCATCTGGTGATGGAGATGCTTTCGGACAGCGGTCTGATGACCTCGCTCGATCTGGTGGAGCTGAACCCCTTCCTCGATGAACGCGGGCGCACCGCGCAGCTGATGGTCGACCTCACCGCCTCGGCCTTTGGCCGCCGCGTCTTTGACCGCCCCACACGCGCATATTGATTGGAGACCCCAAGATGACCAACCTCAAACCCTCCGACAAGGCACTGGTGCCTTTTGTTTCCGTAGATCAGATGATGAAGCTGATCCACCATGTCGGCGTCGAAGAGATGCTGCGCGGGCTGGCCGACTACATCGAAGCCGATTTCAAACGTTGGGAGCTTTTCGACAAGACCCCGCGCGTGGCGAGCCATTCCGAGAAGGGCGTGATCGAGTTGATGCCGACCTCTGACGGCGATGTTTACGGTTTCAAATACGTCAACGGCCACCCCGACAACACCAAGACCGGCTTCCAGACCGTCACCGCATTTGGCCTTCTGGCCAATGTGGCCAACGGCTACCCGGTGCTGCTGACCGAGATGACGATCCTCACCGCCCTGCGCACGGCGGCGACCTCGGCGGTGGTGGCGCGGCTGCTGGCACCCAAGGGCAGCCGGGTCATGGCGATGATCGGCAACGGCGCGCAGTCCGAGTTCCAGAGCCTCGCCATGAAGGCGATCTGCGGCGTGGACGAGGTGCGCCTTTACGACATCGACCGCGCGGCGACCGCGAAATGCGCGCGCAATCTGGCGGGCTCGGGGCTGAAGGTGGTGGAATGCGACAGTGCCGAGGAGGCGATCATGGGCGCGCAGATCATCACGACCTGCACCGCGGACAAGCAATATGCCACGATCCTGACCGACAATATGGTCGGCTCCGGCGTACATATCAACGCGATCGGCGGCGACTGTCCGGGCAAGACGGAACTGGCGCCCGCGATCCTGCACCGTTCGGCCATCTTCGTGGAATACCCCGAGCAGACTCGCATCGAGGGCGAAATCCAGCAGCTTGAGCCTGACCACCCGGTGACCGAGATCTGGCAGGTGCTGACCGGTCAGGCAGAGGGCCGCCGCGATGCGCAACAGATCACCCTGTTCGACTCCGTGGGCTTCGCGATCGAAGATTTCTCGGCCCTGCGCTATGTCCGCGACCAGATTGCCGAAACCGGGCTGTTCCAGCCGCTCGACCTTCTGGCCGACCCGGATGATCCGCGCGACCTGTTTGGCATGCTGCAACGCGCGGGTTGAGTGTTTGGGGCCGCCGTCCTTCCGCGGCGGCCTCTACCCTTTCGTCACGTCATGGGCATAGAGCCAATCGAAGACCCGCAGCATCGCGCCGGGCGCCAGCGTTGAGGCGATGCGCAGCCCGGTATGGGCCGCAAAGCGTATCGGACCTGAGCGCAGGTGATAGCGGGTGGCGTTGCCTTCGGAGGTTTTCACGATGCGCCGCGCCCGGTCGATGCGCGCGGCCTGATAGGCGGTGAGCGCCACGTCGCGCGGATGGCGGGTCAGGCAATCGGCCAAAACCCATGCATCCTCCAACGCCATATTCGCGCCCTGCGCCAGAAAGGGCAGTGTCGGATGGGCCGCATCGCCCAAAAGCGCCACACCCTCCGCCTGCCAATCGGCGGCGACGGGGTGGTGGTGCAGCCCCCACAGGGTCACGTCCTGCACCATCTCTAACATCTGCGCGGCCTCACCGCCGAAACCGGCAAAGGCGCGGCGCAGGTTGGCAGGATCGTCGCTGTGGTGCCAGCCTTCGGCGGCCCAATCGTCGCGCTCTTCCACGGCCACGAGGTTGACCATACGCCCCTCGCGCAGCGGATAGCTGACCAGATGTTTCCCCGGGCCCATGGTGACCCGCGCCTCGGGCGGGTGATCGACCACGTTGGGGATAAGCGCGCGCCATGCCACCTGCCCCGAGAACCGCGCCTGATCCGCCCCATTCAACTGTATCCGCCCGACCGAGTGGATGCCATCGGCGGCCACCACCAGTTCCGCCCGCCGCCGCCCGCCGCGCGCCATCTGCACCTGCGGCAAAGCGCCGGGGTGGATGGAGGCGACCTGCGCGTCGGTCTCAAAGCTGACGTTGGCACGCTGCGCGGCCTCGCGCAGCAGATCGACCAAATCGGCACGGTGGAGGAAATAATAGCGCTGATCATCCGGCAGACGGGTCAGATCAAGCCGCGCCACTTGGCCGCCCTTGGCGTAGTCGCAGAGCCGTACCGCCTGCCCGCGCACCGCGCCGCGCGCTGCCAACCCGCGCTCAAGCCCCAGCCCGCGCAGGACGGCGAGGCCATTGGGGCTGATCTGCAACCCGGCACCGATCTCGGAAAAGCGGGCGGCCTGTTCGAGCAGGGTCACGGCCACGCCACGCCGCGCCAGCGCCGTGGCCAGCGCCAGCCCGCCGATCCCGCCGCCCACGACAATCGCATTGGAAGGTTTCATTCGCGCCCCAACCACAAACGCCGAAGCATTTGCCCCGGCGTGTGGTGTTTCAGGTGATGTCAGTCGTCGCGGTGGACTTTCTCGCGCCGCTCGTGACGCTCTTGCGCCTCAAGGGTCATGGTGGCGATGGGCCGCGCGTCCAGCCGTTTTAGCGAGATCGGATCGCCGGTGACCATGCAGTAACCGAACTCTCCCTCGTCGATCCGCCGCAGCGCCGCGTCGATCTTGCCGACCAGTTTACGCGCCCGATCCCGGGTGCGCAGTTCCAAGGCGCGGTCGGTCTCTTCCGAAGCGCGATCGGTCACGTCCGGGATGTTCCGGGTGCCGTCTTGTAGTGTCTCGATGGTGTCGCGGCTACCTGCCAACAGTTCCGCTTTCCAGTTGATCAGCTTGCGCCGAAAGTATTCAAGCTGACGGTCATTCATGAATGGCTCGTCCTCGGCCGGACGATAGTCGTCCGGCAGGAAGATTTCCTGCTTCATTTGTTTTTCCCCGGCGTTTTTCAATTCAGACATTAAAAAGGCCTGTCTCCCGACATCGTCCCCTGCCGCAGCGTCTATCTGAGCGGGTAACAATTGTCACTACACAATCCCTTTGATTTTTGGTTAAAGGCCAAGGATCAAGCGCCCGTCACACGAGGTTGAAAACAAGATGAAATTCCAAGGCACCAAAGACTACGTCGCCACCGATGACCTGAAAATTGCCGTCAATGCGGCGGTGACGCTGGAGCGGCCATTGCTGGTGAAGGGCGAGCCCGGCACCGGCAAGACCGAGTTGGCGCGGCAGGTCAGCGACGCTTTGGGCCTGCGCATGATCGAATGGAACATCAAATCGACCACCCGCGCACAGCAGGGCCTGTACGAGTATGACGCCGTGAACCGTCTGCGCGACAGCCAGTTGGGCGACGAGCGGGTTCATGACGTGAAGAACTACATCCGCAAGGGCAAGCTTTGGCAGGCTTTCGAGGCGGACGAGAAGGTCGTGCTGCTGATCGACGAGATCGACAAGGCCGACATCGAGTTTCCCAACGACCTGTTGCAGGAACTCGATAAGATGGAATTCTTCGTTTATGAGACGGGTGAGACGATCCGGGCCAAGCAGCGCCCCATCGTCATCATCACCTCGAACAACGAAAAAGAACTGCCCGACGCCTTCCTGCGCCGCTGTTTCTTCCACTACATCCAATTCCCCGACATGGAGACGCTGAAACAGATCGTCGAAGTGCACCATCCGGGCATCAAGCAACAGCTTCTGACCACCGCGCTGACGCAGTTCTACGAGATCCGCGAACAGCAGGGGCTGAAGAAGAAACCCTCGACCTCCGAAGTGCTGGACTGGCTGAAACTGCTGCTGGCCGAGGATATGGACGCCGAAGATCTGGCCAAGGACGGCCCCAACGCCCTGCCCAAGCTGCATGGCGCGCTGTTGAAGAACGAACAGGACGTGCATCTGTTCGAGCGGCTGGCCTTCATGGCGCGTCGCCAGCGGTAGGGCGGCAACACAAATGCCACTTTACGTCAAAAGCGGGTATTTTCCTCGCTTTTGATTTTTCGCCTGCCTAGGCTGAGGTCAATCACGGGCGCAAAGACCCGGGTTGAAACGACCGATGGGGCAGGCAGATGCAAGGACAATCAGCAACCGCGCCACGCGCATATTGGGATAGAGCAGCCCACGCAGGGAGGCAGAGAGGCCCGGGCGCATGGGGCCCCGGCGCATGAGACGCAGCGTGAAGGCGCGGCTGATCCTGCCGCTGATGCTGCTGCTGAACGCCTGCGTGCCCGCCTCGCATTCCGAAGTGGCAACCCGTGCGGTCATCGCCGACAGCACCCTGCCCCCGATGAAACAGTTCACCCAAGCCCGCCCCGCTCAGCCGCATGTGTCGAATGCCGCGCTGGCGGAGGATTTCCTCGACCTGTCCTTCCGGATGGAAAGTGGCCGCGCCCTGCCCGTTCTGACCCGTTTCGAGGGGCCGATCACCCTGCGCGTGCTGGGCCAGCCGCCCGCCACGCTGGGGCCGGACCTTGCGCGACTGCTGGCCCGTCTGCGCCGCGAGGCCGGGATCGAACTGCGTGAGGTCACGGGCGGAGAGGCAAGCATCACCATTCAAGCGGTGAACCGCAGCCAGATCCGGCGGCTCTTGCCGCAGGCGGCCTGTTTCGTAGTGCCAAACGTCAGCACGCTTGAGGAATACCGCCGCGCGCGCCGCTCGCCCGCCACCGATTGGACCCGCCTGACCGAGCGGCGCAAGCTGGCGATCTTCCTGCCCAATGACGTGAGCCCGCAGGAAAGCCGCGACTGCCTGCATGAGGAACTGGCCCAAGCGCTTGGGCCGCTGAACGATCTCTACCGCCTGCCGGATTCGGTGTTTAACGACGACAATGTGCATACGGTGCTGACCGGTTTCGACATGCTGGTGCTGCGCATCTATTATGACCCCGCGCTGCGCTCGGGCATGAACCGCGAGGAGGTGGCCGCCCGTCTGCCGGGCATTCTGGCCCGGGTGAACCCCGCAGGCGGCACCGTCGCCCCCCGCCCCGCCCGCGCCACGCCGCAGGTCTGGAGCCGCGCGATCCAAACCGCCCTTGGCCGCGACGTGGGCCGCAACGCCCGGCTGAAGGCCGCCCGCGATGCGCTGCGCATCGCCGAGACGCAGGGCTGGCAGGACAACCGCCACGCCTTTTCGCATTACGCCATGGGCCGGGTCATCCAGATGACCGAACCCGCCGCCGCACAGGCGCATTACCAAACCGCCGACGCCCTCTATGCCCGCACCCCCGGCACCACGCTGCACCGCGCCTATGTCGCCACCCAGCGAGCAGGCTATGCGGTGACCATCGGCGACGGCGCAGGCGCGCTGGCGCTGATCGCGCCGCATCTGCCCGTGGCCGAAGCCAGCGAAAACGCCGCCCTTCTGGCCACACTCATGCTGCTCAAGGCCGAAGCGTTGGAGATCGAAGGCCGCGGCATTGAGGCGCGCCGCGTCAGGCTGGACAGCATCGGCTGGGCGCGATACGGCTTTGGCCCTGACTGGGCCGTGCGGGCCAAGCTGCGCGAGATCGCAAGCCTAAACCCGCGCAATGGATAGGCCCGCAAAACAAACGGGCAATAGGTTATGATAGCACTCGGATTGGCATTGATCGGCGCGATTATCGGCGGGCTGACCGCGCGCAAACGCGGCGGCAACCGCAAGGACATCGCGCAATATGCCGCGGGCTATGGCATGGCCTTTCTCATCGTCGGCATGATCGCCACGGTTCTGCTGGACCGCGCATTGAGCGTCTGATGTTTCTGCCCTTCTTCGATCAGCTGCGCCGCCACAATGTCCCGGTCTCCCTGCGGGAATTTCTGGCCTTTCTCGAAGGTATGAAAGCGGGGCTTGCGACCTATGACGTTGAGGCGTTTTACTATCTCGCCCGCGTGTCGATGGTCAAAGATGAGCGCAACATCGACAAGTTCGACCGCGCCTTCGCCGCCGCCTTCAAAGGGTTGGAGAAGATCAGCCTCGACGATGTGCTCGACGCCGTGGACCTGCCCGAAGACTGGCTGCGCAAGATGGCCGAAAAGCACCTCACGCCTGAGGAAAAGGCCGAGATCGAAGCCATGGGCGGTTTCGACAAGCTGATGGAGACGCTGAAAAAGCGGCTGGAGGAACAGAAGGGCCGGCATCAGGGCGGCTCCAAATGGGTCGGCACGGCGGGCACCTCGCCCTTCGGCGCCTATGGCTACAATCCCGAGGGCGTGCGGATCGGCCAGAAGGAAAGCCGCCACCAACGCGCGGTCAAGGTCTGGGATAAGCGCGAATTCCGCAACCTCGACGACAATGTCGAGATCGGCACCCGCAATATTAAACTGGCGCTGAAACGCCTGCGCCGTTGGGCGCGCGATGGCGCGGCAGAGGAGTTTGACCTCAACGGCACGATCCGCGCCACGGCGGAACATGGCTATCTCGACGTTAAAACCCGGCCCGAGCGGCGCAATGCGGTGAAAGTGCTGCTGTTTCTCGACATCGGCGGTTCGATGGATCCGCATGTGAAAGTGGTCGAGGAACTCTTCAGCGCCGCGAAAGGTGAGTTCAAGCATCTCGAACATTTCTACTTCCACAATTGTCTCTACGAAGGCGTGTGGCGCGACAACCGCCGCCGCTGGGATGCGCAGATCCCCACCCATGAGGTGCTGCGCAGCTATGGCTCTGACTACAAATGCATTTTCGTGGGCGATGCCAGCATGTCGCCCTATGAGATCGCCTATCCGGGCGGCGCGAATGAGCACTGGAATGCCGAGGCGGGAGCCACATGGCTGGCGCGTGCGCGGGACCAATGGCCGAACCACCTGTGGATCAACCCCGTCCCCGAACGGCAGTGGGGCTACACCCAATCCATCGCCATGATCCAAGAGATTTTCGGCCCCGAGGCAATGGTGCCCATGACGCTCGAAGGGTTGAGCCGTGGCATTAAGACCATGACGCGCTGACCCCTTCCTTGACAGCCTGCCGCGCCGCGCCACCTCAGGGGGCGAAGGCAAGCAATGTGGAAGGAAATAGAATGTCCCCGATCATCAAATCCGGCAGCGCGAAATGGGAAGGCTCGCTCAAAGAGGGCAATGGCCATGTCTCGACCGAAAGCGGCGTGCTGTCCGACCAGCCCTATGGCTTCAACACCCGTTTCGAAGGCAAGCAAGGCACCAACCCCGAAGAGTTGATCGGTGCGGCCCATGCCTCCTGCTTTTCCATGGCCCTGTCGATGATCCTCGGGCAAAGCGACCTGACGCCCGACAGTATCGAGACCAAGGCAGAGGTCCATCTGGAAGAGAAAGACGGCGGCTTTCATGTGCCCAAGGTGCATCTGACGGTTGAGGCCAGCATCCCCGGCGCGAGCCAAGAGGACTTCGACAAGGCGGCGAAAACCGCCAAGGAGAACTGCCCGATCTCTAAGCTGCTGACGGCAGAGATCACGATGGACGCGAAACTCGTCTGATCGCCAAGAATACGACCGGGGCGCAGGCCATGGCCGCTTGCCCCCGGTCCCCCCGCTCCCCATATTGAGCGCATGATCCGCGTTATCCCCATCCTTCTCGCCATCCTCTATGCGCTGGCGATGTACCGTTTCTCGGCTTGGCGCACGGCGCGGGAGTTGGATGCGAAATCGACGCCGCTGGTCGATCCGAAGTTAAACGAGATCAGCAACCGCATGGCCCGCGCGCTCGACCTGCCGCGCATCAAGGTGCATCTTTATGAGATCGAACCCGTAAACGGGCTGGCGGCCCCCGATGGGCGGATTTTCATCACCCGCGGCTTCTACAACAAATTCCGCCAAGGTGCTGTAACGGCTGAAGAATTGGCAAGCGTCATCGCCCATGAATTGGGCCATGTCGCGCTTGGCCATTCGCGCCGCCGGATGATTGATTTCTCGGGCCAAAACGCCCTGCGCACGGCCCTTGCGATGGTGCTCGGGCGGCTCATTCCCGGCATCGGCGTCTGGATCGCCAGCGGGCTGACCAGCCTGCTTGCCGCGCGGCTGTCGCGTAACGATGAATATGAGGCCGACGCCTATGCCGCCGCCCTGCTCACCAAGGCCGGGATCGGCATTGGCCCGCAAATCTCCCTGTTTGAAAAACTCGACGCGCTGAGCCAATCTGGCGGCAACCGTCCGCCTGCGTGGTTGCTGAGCCATCCAAAGACGGAAGAGCGGATCGACAAGCTGCGCCAGATGCAGTTGCGGTGGGACGGCTGACCTAGCCCAAAGCCTTTGCCAGCCTCGGCAGCCGCGCCTTTTTCAGCAGCGCGCGCATTTCCCATGGCTCACCGGAAAGCCGCCGCGCCTCTTGCAGAACGGCTTCGGCCACGGGGGCGACCATCTCCGGCGTCGCCTGCCAGATGCCATGCAGGTAGCTGTCGGGATCGGCCCGGCTCAGCCCCTCTTCGGCGAGGATTTGGCGCGGGAAGTCCTTGGCGTTCAGCGTCAGGATCATATCGGCACTGCTGGCCACGGCGACGGCCAACACATGGATGTCATTCTCATCCGGCAGCCAAAGCCGCGCTTGCAGACCGGGGGAAGCCTCGCGCTCGGCCCCCGGCCATTTGCCGCGCAACAGCGCAATCTCGGCCCGTGCCTGCGCTTCGCCCGCGGGGCCAAGCTTGACCGCCGCGCGGGCCCATTCCTCCAAGATACGCGCCGACCAAATCGGCTCGAACGCGCCCCCTGCGGCCACGCCGAGCACCATTTCGCGCATCACCGTGGGGTAAAGCACGCAAGCGTCGATCAGCACGCGGGGGCGCGCTTTCATCACAGGCGGAAGAACAGCGATTTGAGGTAGCCGCTTTCCGCAAGCTGCGGCAGTTGCGGGTGGTCCGCCCCGGCGAAGCCGGTGTGCAGCAGCATGGCGCGGCGTCCGGCCCGACCGATGCCGCGCACCGAAGCCGTGCGGAACTGGTTCAGGTCAGCGGCATGAGAGCAAGAGCAAAGCCCCAGAATGCCGTTCTCCGCCACCAGTTGCGCCGAGAGGCGCGCGACACGTTCATAGGCGCGCAAGCCAGCGTCGACCGCTTGGCGCGAGGGGGCAAAGGCAGGCGGGTCGCAGATCACCACATCGAAAGTCTCGCCCTCGTCCCGCAGGGCGGTGAGCACGTCGAAAGCATCGCCTTGGCGGGTGGCGAAACGGTCTTGCATGCCCATCGCTGCGGCCCCGGCCTCGGCCAGTTCCAGCGCGGGGGCGGAGCCGTCCACCGCCAGCGCTGAGGCCGCGCCGCCCGCAAGTGCTGCGAGGGAGAAGCCGCCGACGTGGGAGAAAACATCGAGCACCCGCGCGCCATTCCGCGCGAGATTGGCGGCAAAGGCGTGGTTCGGGCGTTGGTCGTAGAACAGGCCGGTTTTCTGCCCGCCGGTGAGGTCGGCCATATAGGTCGCGCCATTCATCGGCACCGGCAGCGGCCCCTCGGGCGTCTCGCCCGCCAACGTGGCCGAGGCATCGTCGAGCCCTTCGAGCTTGCGGGTCCGGCCTGAGGCGTTTTTGAGTACGTTGTGCACGCCCGTCACGGATTGCAGCGCGGCGACGAGCGGTTCGATCAGCGCATCGGCCCAAGCGGCATTGGGTTGGATCACGCAGGTATCGCCGAAACGGTCGATGATGACACCCGGCAGGCCATCGGCCTCGGCATGGATCAGGCGGTAATAGGGTTGATCGTAAAGCTGGCTGCGCAGTTGAAGGGCGCGATTGAGGCGGGCTTCGAACCAGGCCTGATCGATCTGCGTCTCGGCGTCTTGGTCGATCATCCGGGCGATGATCTTGGAATTCGGATTGACCGCGACCAGCCCCATGGGCTTGCGCTCGGCATCCTCCAACAGCGCCAGCGTGCCGGGGGCGAGCCCGCGCGTGCGGCGGTCGGTGACCAATTCATTGGCATAGACCCAAGGAAAGCCGTGGCGGATGGCGCGGGCGTTGGCCTTGGGCAATAGGCGCACCACGGGACGTGTGGCAGGCTGCGGGGCGGAGGGGGTTTGGGGCGTTGTCATAGCGCCCCTCGTACTGCGTTCGCGCGGCTGGGGAAAGAGGTTTCGCAAGCCCCCATCGGCGGTCAGTTGCGCGCCCTGCCCCGCCAGCCGCCCCGACGGCGCGGGGTGGTGAGCGTCGTCTGCCCCTCGCGCAGCACTTGGGTCATCGGGTGATCGGCGGTGGCGCGGTGTTGTTCCAGCAATCGGGTAATGGCGGCGCTGCTGTCGTGTCCGTCGGGCAGGCTCAAAGCCCAATCAAGGAAGATGCTGCGGCATTCGGCGGGGCCGATCCCCTCCATGCGGTAGGATTCGCGGATCAGGCCCTTGGGGTCATCGGGATCGCTCATGCGCCCTCCCGCCGTGGCACTGGCAGCGCCGCGTTGATGATCTGCGCGGCGCTGTCGTAGTCGGTCTGCATCTTGCTTTCCAAGGCAGAGAGGTCGTCACATTCCAGCACCCGGCAGAGGAAACTCGCCCCCGCCTGCCCCATCGCCCCCGCCTCGATCGGATTGGCCGAGAGCAGCCGCGCGGCGCAGTTCAGGGTCCAAGCGTCGGTATAGGCGGCGGAGAGGGTCGCCTCCCCTTCGGTGTCGATCATCCCTTCGTCGCGGGCGGCGGCAAGGCCCGCGTCGATCTCACGCGCGCCGGTACCCCCGATGAGCGCCCCCGCCTGCGCGAAGAGTTCGATATCCTGCAAACGCCCCGCGCCGGTCTTGGCGTCGAGCGCACCTGCGGGGCTGCGGGCCGCGGCGATGCGGCGGCGCATATCGGCCACCTCCCCCAGCACCTTGTCACGCGGGGCGGCGCGGCTGAGGATGTCTTTGCACAGCGCGTCAACATCGCGGCCCAGATCCTCTGCCCCCGCGATCACCCGGGCGCGGGTGAGGGCCAGATGCTCCCACACCCATGCTTGTTCTTTCTGATAGCTCTCGAAACTGGCAAGGCTGGTCGCCACCGGCCCCTGATTGCCCGAAGGGCGCAGGCGCATGTCGATGTCGTAGAGCTTGCCTTGGGCCATCGGCGCGGTCATCGCAGTGATCATCGCTTGGGTCAGCCGCGCGTAATAGATGCGCGTGGCGAGGGGTTTGGGGCCATCGGAACTTTCCACCCCATCGGCGTCATAGATTACCAGCATATCGAGGTCAGAAGTCGGCGTCAGCCGCCCGGCCCCGAGCGAACCCATGCCAAGGATCACCGCCCCGCGCCCCGGCGGCGGGCCATGGCGGGTGGTGAATTGATCGACGACCACGGGCCAAAGCGCCTGCAAGACGGCTTGGGCAAGCTCGGCATACTGCCGCCCGGCGGTGGCCGCGTCGATCAGCCCGCGCAGCAGATGCACGCCGATCCGAAAATGCCATTCGCGCGCCCAACGGCGGGTGCCGTCAAGGCGCAATTCATAATCCGCCTCCCCCGCAAGGTGCTGCTCCAGCATCTCAGTCAGCTTGGTCTGCCCCGGCCAGTCCGAAAAGAAATCCCCGCCGATCACCGCGTCGAAAACGCCGGAGTTGCGCGACAGATGCGTGGCCAATGCGGGCGAGGTGGCGACGATATCCACCAAGAGATCGCCCAGTTGCGGATTGGCCCGCAAAAGCGAGAAGAGCTGCACCCCGGCAGGCAATCCCGCGAGAAAACCGTCAAAGGCCAAAAGCCCCTCATCCGGCTTGGCCGATTGCGCCAGACGGTCCAGCAGAAGCGGTTTGAGCCGCCCGAAGATATCCGCACCCCGCTCCGAGCGCAGCGCGGGGTAGCTGGGCCAACGGTCCAGCACCGAAGTGTCGAATTGATGCGCAGGGCGCGCGGCTTCCGGCTCTTCCCTCGTGGCGGCGAAAAAGCTTTCGATCAGGTCGTGCACAGCTTGAAGTCGCGCATGAAGATCAGCCTGCAAGTCTTTGACATCCATATCCATCATGGCGGCCAGCCGGTCGAAATCGGCATCATTGCGCGGCAGCGTGTGGGTCTGGGCGTCTTGCACCATCTGCAACCGGTGTTCGACCGTGCGGTGCGCGCGGTAGTGATCGCCAAGCGTCGCGGCCACCTCCTCGGGCACCCAGCCCTTTTCGGCCAGCACGCGCAATCCCGCCAGCGTCCCGCGGGGTCGCAGGTCCGCATCCCGGCCCCCGGCGATGAGTTGCCGGGTCTGTGTGAAAAACTCGATCTCGCGGATGCCGCCCCGGCCCAGTTTCATATCATGGCCCGGCAGGGTGATTGGGCCGCCCAAGCCCTTGTGCTCACGGATTGCTAGCCGCATGTCATGGGCGTCTTGGATCGCGGCGAAATCCAAGTGGCGGCGCCAGACGAAAGGGCGCAGGGATTGCAAAAACGCCTCGCCTGCCGCGATGTCGCCCACTGCCGGGCGGGCCTTGATATAGGCCGCGCGCTCCCATGTGCGGCCAAGGCTTTCGTAATAGCGCTCCGCTGCCTCCATCGCGATGCAGACGGGGGTGACCGCCGGGTCGGGGCGCAGGCGTAGGTCGGTGCGGAAGACATAGCCTTGGGCAGTATTCTCGCTCAGTGTGGCAGACATGGCGCGCGTGGCTTTGACGAAGGCGCTCCGGGCGGCGTGGAAATCATCAGGTGCAAAACGGCTTTCATCAAAAAGGCAAATCAGGTCGATGTCTGAGGAATAGTTCAGCTCCCCCGCGCCCATCTTGCCCATGGCAAAGACGACCATGCCGGCGCAATCGGAAAGATCGTCCATCGTCATGCCCGGCAGCTTGCCGCGTTTGATCTGTGCCGCCAGCCCCGCCCGCAGGGCCGCGCCGCTGGCGGCATCGGCGTATTCCGTCAGCGCGTCGGTCACCTCCTCCAGCGACCATGCCCCGCCCAGATCGGCCAGCGCGGTCAGCAGAGCCATGCGCCGCTTGCCCTGCCGCAGCCCATCGGCAAGCCGGTCAGGGGCCAGTTCCGCCGCTGCCGCGCAATTCTCGGCCAGAGCGGCTTCGGGATTGGCCACCGCCGCGCTCAGCCAGCCCGCCTCTTTCTCCAAAAGCGCCATCAGATAGGGCGCGGTCGAGGCCGCCGCCGAGATCATCTCGCGCAACTCCGGCGCGAGATCGGGCAGCAGCGCCGCCGCATCCTGCGCGCGTTCGCGGTGATAGACACGGGGGGAACGGGTGATCCGGGCGGCGAGAGATGGGTCTGTCATGGGGCCAGCTTTGCGGGCTGATCCAAGCGGCGTCAATGGGGGTTGCGACAGGGCGTGGCCTTGCTACGACTTTGCCATCTAGCAAGGGAATGAAGATGAGCAAAAGTTTGAAACGGGTGCGCGCCACGCTGGAGGCCGCTGGGGTGACGCCGAAAATCCGCGAGACGGCTTTGGCGCGGACGGCGGTGGATGCGGCCACGGCGCTTGATTGCGCGGTCGACCAGATCGCGAAATCGATCGTTCTGCGCGGCGAAGACAGCGGGGCGGCGCTGCTCTTCATCACCGCGGGCGCGCAGCAGGTCGATCTCGAACAGGCCGCGGCGCTGGCGGGGGAGCCTTTGGGCAAGGCCGATGCCGCGCTGATCCGGGCGCAGACCGGCTTTGCCATCGGCGGCGTCGCGCCTTTGGGGCATATCACGCCGCCGCGCGCTTGGTTTGACCGCAACCTGCTGCAATTCCCGCTGGTCTGGGCCGCTGCGGGCACGCCGCATCACGTTTTCTGTCTTGAACCGCAGAGAATCGCGCAGCTTTCGGGCGCGCAAGTAGCTGATTTCACTGTCGCTTCCTAAATAATGTAAAAAACATTCACATAGCCCCCTTGCGAAATGACATCGGCGTTCCGATCTATTCAATGTGAAAGACATTCACATTATCCGAAACGCCCGGGCCGGCGACAGGCCCGTCACGACCGAAAGGCTCAACAATGACGACAGTGACCACCGACCCGACCTACTCCCCCCGCCCCAGCTGGCTGGCCCGGACAGAAGCCTGGATGGACGCACGCGGCAAAGGCGCATGGATCGCCGCCATGGTGCTCGGCTTCATCTTCTTCTGGCCCCTGGGCCTCGCCCTTCTTGCCTATATGACTTGGAGCAAACGCATGTTCTCTTCGAAATCCTGCAGCCGCAAATCCAGCCGCGCGATGATGTCGCGCAGCACCGGCAACCGCGCCTTTGACGCCTATAAGGCCGACACCCTGCGCCGTTTGGAGGAAGAGCAGCACAACTTCGAAGCCTTCCTTGAGCGTCTGCGCGAGGCCAAGGACAAGGCCGAGTTCGACCAGTTCATGGACGAGCGCGCCAAGCGGGACGAGACGGCCACAAACGCCTGATCGCACCCTGACCCCCGCCCCCCGGCATCGCGCCCGGGGGGCCTTTCGCAGGACAAGACATGACCCAGACCCCAGACCCCGACCTACACCCGCAATTCTATGACGGCATCGCTGGCAAACGGCTGCTGGCTTGGGTCATCGATGTGACCCTTGTCCTGCTCTTTTGCGTGCTGATCTTGCCGTTCACGGCCTTTACGGGGCTGTTCTTTTTCCCCTTCCTGACGCTGGTGGTGGGCTTTGCCTACCGGGTGGCCACGCTGACCGGCGGCTCGGCCACATGGGGGATGCGCCTGATGGCGATGGAGCTGCGTGACAACCGCGATCGACCCTTTGATTTCATGACCGCGCTTTTGCACACCATCGGCTATTCGCTGTCGATGACGGTCACGATCATTCAGGTGGTTTCGGCCGTCTTGATCTGCACCACTGCCCGCCGTCAGAGCCTCACGGACATGGCGCTTGGCACCGTGCCGGTGAACCGCCGCCTCAGCCGCTAGGGCATCACGCAAATTTGCCCTTGGCGCAGCGGGGGGTGGTTGATAGCATCCCCCGATAAATGCTGGAAGCCCATGCGACATACACTGCCTTTGACACCGCAATTCTATGTCACAGCGCCGCAGCCCTGCCCCTATCTGGAGGGCCGGATGGAGCGCAAGCTGTTCACCGCCCTTCAGGGCGACAATGCCGCACGCCTGAATGACAGCCTGTCGAGCCAAGGCTTCCGCCGCTCGCAAAACGTCCTGTACCGTCCGTCCTGCGCCGATTGCGCCGCTTGTCTTTCCGCGCGGATTGACGTGGCCGCCTTTCGCCCCAGCAAAAGTCAGCGCCGCATCCTGAAGCGCAACGCAGGGCTTGAGCGCCGCGCGACATCGCCTTGGGCCACGGAAGAGCAATATGACCTTTTCCGCAGCTACCTTGATAGCCGCCATGCGGATGGGGGCATGGCGGATATGGACGTATTCGAATTCGCTGCCATGATCGAGGAAACCCCGATCCGCAGCCGGGTGATCGAATATACCGACCCTGAGGCCGACAATGCCCTCGTCGGCGTCTGCCTGACCGATGTGCTGGGCGACGGGGTGAGCATGGTCTATTCCTTCTACACCCCCGACCGGCCCCGCAACGGGCTGGGCAATTACATTATCCTCGACCATATCGAAATCGCCCGCGCGGCGGGGCTGCCTTATGTCTATCTGGGCTATTGGGTGCCCGGCAGCCAGAAGATGGGGTATAAGGCTAAATTCTCGGGGCTAGAGGTCTATATGGGCGGGCAGTGGCAAAAGTTGCGCGATCCTGAGGGTTTCGTGCCCGACCAGCACCCGCTCAGCAACGATCCCATCGCCGAACAGGTGGCCAATATTACCCTGCCGGATGTCAGCCCGCGCTGAGAAAACCTATTGATTTTGGCACTATTAACGGGCGGCCCCTTGGGCGGCCCATTTTGCTTTGTGCGATACCGCGCCGGAAATGCAGGAAAGTACGCCGCGCCGATCAAATCTTTCCGAAAATAACCAAGATGAGGCACGTTGTGAAATAAACCTACAGATAATCCCGCCTGACACACAAGATTTTCGCCATTTCGCTGTTGACGCCCCTCTTTCCCCCTCCTAATCTCACGCCACGCTTAAAGGACCCTGAAGATGACCAACCTAGTCATTATTGTAAGACACACGCGCATGGGCCGGTAACGGTAGACCATAATCCTTCCCATGCGCCCCCGTCAGACCGGGGGTTTTTTTATGCCAATCGCAATAACCTGCCTTACGGAGCACCCAAGATGAAACGCCAGATGACCGGAGCGAAAATGATCGTCCAAGCCCTGATTGACCAGGGTGTGGACACCGTCTTTGGATATCCCGGTGGCGCGGTGCTACCGATCTATGACGAGGTCTTTCAGCAGAATTCGATCAAACACGTTCTGGTGCGCCATGAACAAGGGGCGGTGCACGCCGCCGAAGGCTATGCCCGTTCCACTGGGAAGCCGGGCGTTGTGCTGGTGACCTCCGGCCCCGGTGCCACGAATGCGGTCACGGGCCTAACGGATGCGCTGCTCGATTCCATTCCGCTTGTGGTGCTGACCGGTCAGGTGCCTACTTTCATGATCGGCTCGGACGCCTTTCAAGAGGCCGACACCGTGGGCATCACCCGCCCCTGCACCAAGCACAACTGGCTGGTGAAAGAGACCGACACCCTTGGCGCCACTCTGCACGAGGCCTTCCATGTCGCCACCCATGGCCGCCCTGGCCCGGTGCTGATCGACATCCCCAAGGACGTGCAATTCGCCACTGGCCACTACGAGTCCCCCAAACCCTCCACCTCGCGCTATCAGCCTCAGGTCAAGGGCGACATGGCCGAGATCACCGAACTGGTCGCGGCGATGGAGACGGCGAAGCGTCCGATTTTCTACACCGGCGGCGGGGTCATCAACTCCGGCCCGGCGGCGAGCCAGTTGCTGCGCGAATTGGTCGATGCCACCGGCTTTCCCATCACCTCCACCCTGATGGGCCTCGGCGCCTACCCGGCGTCGGGTGACAAATGGCTTGGGATGCTCGGGATGCACGGGCTCTACGAGGCCAATATGGCGATGCATGACTGCGACCTGATGATCAACATCGGCGCGCGGTTCGATGACCGGATCACCGGCGTGATCGACAGTTTCAGCCCGAAATCCACCAAGGCGCATATCGACATCGACCCATCGTCGATCAACAAGGTGATCCGCATCGACATTCCGATCGTCGGCGATGTGGCACATGTGCTCGAAGACCTGCTGAAGGTCTGGAAATCGCGCGGCCGCAAGACCAATAGCGAGGCGGTGGCGAAATGGTGGCAGCAGATCGAAGAATGGCGCAGCATCGACTGCCTCAAGTTCAACCAGACCGGCAAGGTGATCAAACCGCAGCACGCGCTGGCACGGCTCGAAGCGCTGACCAAGGATCATGACCGCTATATTACCACCGAAGTGGGCCAGCACCAAATGTGGGCCGCGCAATACCTCGGCTTTGAGGAGCCGAACCGCTGGATGACCTCGGGCGGCCTTGGCACCATGGGCTATGGTTTCCCCGCCTCCATCGGCGTGCAGATGGCCCACCCCGAGGCACTGGTGATCAATGTGGCGGGTGAAGCCTCGTGGCTGATGAACATGCAGGAAATGGGCACGGCGATGCAATTCGGCCTGCCGGTGAAACAGTTCATCCTCAACAACGAACGGCTCGGCATGGTGCGCCAGTGGCAGGAACTGCTGCATGGTGAGCGCTATTCGCAAAGCTGGTCCGAAGCCCTGCCCGATTTCGTCAAACTGGCCGAAGCCTTTGGCGCCAAGGGGATCATCTGCTCGGACCCCGATGACCTTGATGATGCGATCATGGAGATGATCAACCACGACGGGCCGGTGATCTTTGACTGTCTGGTCGAGAAGCATGAGAACTGCTTCCCGATGATCCCAAGCGGCAAGGCGCATAACGAAATGCTGTTGCCCGGCGATCATGAGACTCAAGGTGTGATCGACGCAAAAGGATCGGTGTTGGTGTAACCCGTTTTCTTTAAAAGAAAACGTCCCGGAAATTGTTGAAGTTTCCGGCGAAGATGAAGAAGGACGAAGACATGGCTGCCCTAAAAATCAAAAAAGGTGCGACCTCGCATTCCGCCTATAACCTACGGCCCAACTTCTCGGATGTGGTTGAAAAACACACGCTGGCCGTGCTGGTCGAGAACGAGCCCGGCGCGCTGGCGCGGGTGATCGGCCTGTTCTCAGGCCGGGGGTACAATATCGACAGTCTGACCGTGGCCGAGGTGGACCACACCGGGCATCTGTCGCGCATCACCATCGTCACCAGCGGCACGCCGCAGGTGATCGAGCAGATCAAGGCGCAGGTCGGTCGCATCGTGCCGGTGCATGAGGTGCATGACCTCACCGTCGAAGGGCCAAGCGTGGAGCGGGAACTGGCGATTTTCAAAGTCGTCGGCAAGGGCGAGCATCGGGTCGAAGCATTGCGGCTGGCAGATATCTTCCGCGCCAATGTGGTCGACAGCACGCTCGAAAGCTTTGTTTTCGAGATCACCGGCGCGCCCGACAAGATCGACGCTTTCGCCGAGTTGATGCGCCCGCTGGGGCTGGCTGATGTCGCCCGCACCGGCGTGGCCGCCCTCGCCCGTGGTGTCTGACACGCGGGGCGTTTAAGCTTTCAGCTGGGCCGCGCGGAATTGGCGCGGTCCGGGCTTGGCGGTAAAGGGGATGATCTGGGCGCCTTGCTGGCGCTTTCCCTCTGCCTCCGGCTCTGCCGCCACGGGGTTATCTTGCCGCAGCGCCTCGGGCAGATGCGAAGCCGCTTTCTCCTGCACCAGCCGGGGGTTGTCCGCGATACGCAGCTTGCGATGTACTGAGACGTCGAACTGCACCATATCGCCCGTGTCAAACCCCGCCCCCTGCCCGACACGGATCGCCGGCTCTTCGTAATAGGCAAGATCGCCTTGATCTTCGCACCAGAAAACCGCTTTTCCGGCGCTATTATCGCTCCACAGAACTACACCAATCATAGTACACCCCGCTTTCGATGTTTGTTCTCCATTCTGCGACAATCGAAAGAGGTGAAACATAGGTTAAAATGCAACGTCCGCTTGCATTTTGTGTCGGTTCCAGTAGGGTCAGCTACAAATCAGCGTCAGCTTTGACGCGCCTTCGCGTCAGCCTGTTAACCATCTGGCCATAACGGCTTTTATTTTAAGGCCGCGACGCAAATCAGAACGAGGCCGCATGTCCGCTCCCAACCGCTCCCCCTCTGAACTTCGTAGCATGTTCGGCGCCAATCTGCGCCAGTTGGCAGCGGATTACCCCTCGATCTCTGACCTTGCCCGGCAGCTTGGCATCAATCGCACGCAATTCAACCGCTACCTCTCGGGCGAAAGCTTCCCCCGGCCCGATGTACTGGCCCGGATCTGCCGCTTTTTCGAGATCGACGCGCGGGTGCTGCTGGAGCCGGTAACCGAGATTTCCCTGAACCAAGACCCTATCAACAACAGCTTCCTGCGCGACTTTCTGGGCACTGGGGTTCAAAACGTGCCCGAGGCGGATTTTCCAAGCGGTTTTTACCGTTTCGCGCGGCGGTCTTTTCTGGATCAGGACAGGTTCGTGACCGGCGTGGTTTTTATCACGCGCCATGGCAGCAACACCTTCCTGCGCGGCTATGAGAGCGCGCCATCGCTGCGTGCACAAGAGCTGCCGACCAACCCGATGGCGCGGGAATATCGCGGCATCGTCTCACGACAAGAGAATGGGGTTTCCATCGTCGTTTCGCGGCGTCGCACGCTGACCGGGTCGTTCAACTACCTCAACCGCGTCGCCTCTTTCGAGAATAACTTTTGGGTGGGCTACGTCACCCGCACCGCCCCCGAAAGCGCCGCGGGCACGCGGGTGACCCGGCTGACCTATGAGTATATCGGCAGAGACCCCAAAACCGTTCTGCCCGCCGCGCGGCAGGCGGGGTTCACCGACATCGACGCGCTGATGCCCTACCACCGCCGCCTGCTTCAGCCCGACGCACCGTTTAACTGAGACCGGCTATAGCTGGGGCGGCTGCGCCTGCGGATAGCCCGTCGCCTCATGCCAACCTTGGGCCAATTGCAACAGACGCGCGTCACCGCCGCGCCTGCCGATCAGTTGCAGCCCCAAGGGCAGACCGCGCGCATCAAAACCCGCGGGGATGTTGACCACCGGCAGGCCAATCAGGCTGGCCGGGACCACCACCTGCATCCAACGGTGATAGGTATCCAACGGCTGACCGTCGATCTCGGTCGGGTGCACCTGTTCGACAGCGAAGGGCCAGACCTGCGCCGAAGGCAGCACCAGCACGTCGACTTCCTCAAAAAGAGCATCCGCCGCGCGGAACCAATTGGAGCGGATGCTACTGGCACGCTGGATGTCAGAGGCCGAGAACCCCTGCCCCCGTGCGACCTCCCATTGCGCGGCAGGTTTCAGCCCCTCGCGCCGAGCGGGGTCGTCATAGATCGCCCCGAGAGAGGCCGCCACGGCAAAGGACCGGAGGGTGATCCAGCTTTCCCACATGGCCTCCGCATCAAAGGGTGCCGCCAAGGGCGTGACCGTATGGCCAAGGTCGGCCAAGCGCTTCAGCGCCGCCTCGCTATGGTCGATGATCCCCGGCGCACAGGGGAAGGCACCGCCCCAGTCACCCAGCCAGCCGATCCGCTGGGGGGCCAGTGCCGCGTCGATCTGCGGTGCCGCATCGGGGGTCGTGCGGGTCAGCGGTTCGCGCGGATCATAGCCTGTCATCACGTCCAGCAGGGCGGCAAGGTCGCGCGGGCTGCGCGCCATCGGCCCCAAGGTCGAAAGCTGGTGCAAAAAAAGATCGCCGTCATTGCCCGAAGGCACCGTGCCCCAACTGGGCCGCATGCCGTAGACGTTGTTCCACCCCGCCGGATTGCGCAGGGAGCCCATCATGTCGGAGCCATCGGCCACGGCCACCATCCGCGCCGCCAGCGCCGCCGCCGCCCCGCCAGAGGAGCCGCCAGCCGAGCGACCGAGGTCATAGGGGTTGCAGGTCGCCCCATGCACCGGGTTAAACGTATGGCTGCCAAGGCCAAACTCCGGGGTGTTGGTCTTGCCAATCACAATCGCCCCGGCGGCGCGAAGCCGCGCGACCGCCGGGTGATCCCGCGTGGCCGGGGCCGCGCCAAACAGCGGCGAGCCCTGCGAGGTGGGCAGCCCCTCTGCATCCGCCAAATCCTTGATCGCCATGGGAATGCCGTGCAGCCAGCCCTTGCGCGGGCCCGCGTCAGCGGCCTCAGCCTCGGCCAGCAGAGCGTCGCGATCGCGGAGGGAGACGACGGCATTCACCCTGCCGTTCACCGCCTCGATCCGGGCCAATGTCGCCTGCATCAACTCGACCGCGGAGATCTTTCGCGCGGCCAGTGCCTCAGACAGTTCTGAGGCGTCCCAATTTAGCAATTCCATCATGTCCCCCTATTGATCACTGTCATTCCATGAAGGGGACGTCATGGGCTCAGTCGCCCTGCGCCTCGGCCCGGCTTTTGCCCGAGACCGCCAGCGCCAGCGTCGCCCCCATCAACCCGTCGAGATCGCCGTCGAGCACGCCTTTGGTGTCCGAGGTCTCGTAATTGGTGCGCAGGTCTTTGACCATCTGATAGGGCTGCAGAACGTAGGAGCGGATCTGGTTGCCCCAGCCCGCGTCGCCTGCGTTCTCATGCGCCTCGTTCACCAGCGCCGAGCGCTTGTCCAACTCCATCTGATAGAGCCGCGATTTCAGCGCTTTCATGGCGATGTCGCGGTTCTGGTGCTGCGATTTCTCCGAAGAGGTCACGACGATGCCCGTGGGGTGGTGGGTGATCCGCACCGCCGAGTCGGTGGTGTTGACGTGCTGACCGCCCGCGCCGGAGGACCGATAAGTGTCGATCCGGATGTCGCTCGGGTTCACTTCGATTTCGATATTGTCGTCGACCACCGGGTAGACCTTCACGGAGGTGAAAGAGGTGTGCCGCTTGGCTGCCGAGTCGAAGGGCGAGATGCGCACCAGACGGTGCACGCCGCTTTCGGATTTCAGCCAGCCATAGGCGTTATGGCCTTCAATCTTATAGGTCGCGGATTTGATGCCTGCCTCGTCTCCCGCGCTTTCGGCCTGAAGATCGACCTTATAGCCCTTCTTCTCGGCCCAGCGGACATACATCCGCGCCAGCATGCTGGCCCAGTCGCAGCTTTCCGTGCCGCCCGCGCCTGCGTTGATCTCAAGGAAGGTGTCGTTGCTGTCGGCCTCACCGTTTAGCAACGCTTCGAGTTCCTTCTGCGCGGCCTTTTCGGCCAGCGCCTTCAACGCGGCTTCGGCGTCAGAGATGACCTCTTCGTCCTCTTCCATCTCGCCCAGTTCGATCAGTTCGAGATTGTCGGCCAACTCTTGTTTGATGCCCTCATAGGTGTCGATGGCATCCACGAGCGACTGACGCTCGCGCATCAGCTTTTGCGCCGCATCGGGGTTGTCCCAAAGGTTCGGGTCTTCGACGCGGGCGTTGAATTCTTCCAGCCGGTAGGGCGCGGTCTCCACATCCAGTCGCTGGGCCAGCAATTCCAGCGATTTGCTGATCTGGTCCGCGGTATTCTGTGCCTCTGCGCGCATGTGTGCCTGCCTTTGATAAGTAATGCGGCCCCGAAAACCGGAGCCGCACGAGAGATAGACCAGCCCGCCAGCGGCGGCAAGTGGGGGGCGGCAAAGCGCAACTTTGCCCCGCCCCCTTTGGCCTGATTAGTAAAGACCGCCGGAGCTCAGCGTGCCAAAGCTCGCCTTGGGGCCGACGGTGGCTTTCTTGCCGGTCGATGTCGTGACCTCACGCGAGGAGGAGCCGCCCAGTTCTTCGACCAGCGGCAGGTCCGCCCCCATGGCAAAACCGCCATCGAAAGAGATGCCAAAGAGCGGCTCTTCGCCATCGCGGAAACATTCCGAAACGACATTGGCGCCGGTGGCGCTGTCGCTCAGCCGCGCACCTGTGAAACGGTCGATCTTGATAAAGCGGCACTGGTCGGGGACTGCGAAGTCACCGCCGCCGTATTTCTTGATCGCTTGGCTCATGAAGCGCTGGAAGACAGGCGCACAAAGCCGCCCGCCGCCCGCGCCCCGGCCCATCGGGCGTGGGGTGTCAAAACCGATATAGCAGCCCGCCACCACGTTGGAGGAAAAGCCCACGAACCACGCGTCTTTCTCATCGTTGGTGGTGCCTGTCTTGCCTGCGATCGGCACCGGCAGGTTCACCGCATTGCGCGCCGTGCCACGCTCGACCACGCCGCGCATCATGGAGGTCAACTGATAGGCGGTCACCGGGTCCATCACCCGCTCGCGGTTGGAAATGATCCGCGGCGCCTCGCCGGGGGCGAGGTTGATCTGCTCACAGTCGTAGCATTTGCGTTCATCATGTTTGTAGACGGTGCGGCCATAGCGGTCTTGCACCCGGTCAACCAAAGTGGGCTGTACCCGCTCACCGCCATTGGCGAACATCGCATAGGCCGAAACCATTTGATAAAGCGTGGTTTCCTGACTGCCGAGCGCGTTCGACAGCAAGGGCGCGAGGTCGTCATAGACGCCGAAACGCTCCGCATAGCTGCCGACCACATCCATCCCGACCTCTTGCGCCAGACGGATGGTCATCAGGTTGCGCGACTGTTCGATCCCGGTGCGTAGGGGCGTCGGACCATAGAATTTATGCGAGGCGTTCTGCGGTCGCCAAACGCCCTGCGGCGTGTTGATCTCAATCGGGGCATCGACCACGATGGTCGCGGGGCTATAGCCGCTGTCCAGCGCGGAGGCATAGACAAAGGGCTTGAAGCTTGACCCCGGCTGGCGCTTGGCCTGTGTGGCGCGGTTGAACACGCTCGCCTGATAGGAAAAGCCACCCTGCATCGCGATCACGCGGCCCGTGTGCACGTCCATCGCGACGAAACCGCCCTGCACCTCTGGCACCTGCCGCAATGTCCAGCGGATGAATGAGCCGTCGCTGTCCGAGGTCATGCGCCGGACCAAGACCACCTCGCCCACTTCAAGCAGGTCGCCCGCCACCTGAGCCTTGCGCCCGAGAGAGCCGTCATCCAGCCGTTTGCGCGCCCATTGCACGTCCTTGGCCGGAATCCAGTGGCCGTCTTCGTCATCCTCGACGCCTTCGATCCCGATGCGGGCGTCATTGCTGCCGACCTCAAGCACCACCGCCGGATACCACTGGTTCTCCAGATCGATGTCGCGCGGCACCCGCAGGTCCGCAAGTGCTGCACGCCATTTCTCTTCGCTGTCCAGTTGATCGGCGGGGATCTCGAAGCGTGTCCCGCGCCAGATGCCCTGCCCGCGGTCATATTGCTCCAGCTGACGGCGCAGGGCGTTGGCGGCGATGGGCTGCATCTCGTTGTCGATGGTCGCGCGCACGGTCAGACCGCCGGTAAAGAACTCCCCCTCACCGAAATCCTCGCTCAACTGGCGGCGAATTTCGTCGGTGAAGTAATCCCGCGGCGGCAGTTCGGCCTTGAAGCTCTCGAAATCACCGTTCTGGACCGAGCGCAGCGGCTGCGCCACTTCGGTTTCATAGACCGCTTCCGAGATATAGCCGTTCTCTTTCATCTCGCGCAGCACGAAGTTCCGCCGTGCCAGCAGGCGGTCCTTGCGGCGCACCGGGTGGTAATCCGAGGGTGCCTTGGGCAGCGAGGCGAGGAAGGCCGCCTCATGCGGGGCCAACTCGCTCAGCGTCTTGTTGAAATACGTCTGGCTCGCCGCCGCCACGCCATAGGAGTTCTGGCCGAGGAAAATCTCGTTCAGATAGAGCTCGAGAATTTTCTCTTTGCTCAGGGTCTCTTCCAGACGCGAGGCAAGGATGATCTCCTTGATTTTACGCTCGGCCCGGCGGTCGCCCGACAACAGGAAGTTCTTCATCACCTGCTGGGTGATCGTCGAAGCCCCGCGCACATCGCGCCCGCGCGATTTGACCGCATCCACCGCCGCCGCACCGATGCCGCGAAGGTCATAGCCCTCATGAGTGTAGAAGTTCTTGTCCTCTGCCGAGATGAAGGCCTGTTTCACCAGATCCGGAATGGTATTGGCCGGGGCGAAAAGACGACGTTCCTTGGCGAATTCGTCGATCAGACGGCCTTGGCCTGAGTAAATCCGGCTGATCGTCGGTGGCGTGTACTGCGCCAACGACTCATGGCTGGGCAAATCCCGGCCATACATCCAGAACACCGCTCCGATGGTCAAAGCCACCATGCCGACGCTCAGGGTCAGGGTGGTAAAGATCCCCCCGAAAAAGGACAGAACAAATCGAAACACGCGCGCGGACCACCATTGGCTAGAGACAGTTCCGAGCCTATACAGGATGCACCGGCTCGGGTCAAAACACATGGCCGCCAGCGGGGGCGAATCTTCGCCCATCGCCAAAGCAGCCATATCTTTCTAATTTACTTTCTGATCAAAGGCTTGAGCGCCGCGTCCTGATCACGCCATGTCACGATCGCATCCGCCATCGCGCTCACCATCGACGCGCGCCACACCGGATCGCGCAGATTGGTCAGATCGCGCTTGGAACTCAGGAACCCCACTTCGACCAAAACCGAAGGAATATCGGCAGACTTCAAGACCGAGAAACCCGCCCGCCGCAGAGGCCGGCTGTTCAACGGCCCGCCCGCTGCGCCCATGCCCTCGACCAAAATCTCGGCCAGCGCATCTGAGCGCGGCTCGGTCTCTTGCCGGGCAAGGTCCAACAGGATGCCCGCCACCTGATCATCTGAGCCGGTCAAATCCGCCCCCGCGATGATGTCCGACCGGTCATGTCGCGCGGCCAGATGTTCGGTCGCCACATCGCTGGCATCATCGGAAAGGGTATAGACCGTCGCCCCGCTCGCCCCGCCCTGCGACAGGCTGTCGGCGTGGAGCGAGATAAACAGATCGGCCTCAGCCTGATGGGCGATGGCCACCCGGTGCTCCAAAGCCACAAAGATATCCTCGTCTCGGGTCAGCAAAACATCCACACCCTTGCGCCGCAGCGCATCACGCAGGTCGCGGGCGAAGTTGAGCATCAGGTCTTTCTCGTCCAACCCCTCGCGCTGCGCACCGGGGTCGATGCCGCCGTGGCCGGGGTCTAGAACGACGGTGAAACTGTCTTTGTCTGCCACCGCAGGTTTCGGCGGCGCGGTGAGCGCGGTGGTCCAATCAGGGTCCACCGGCGCGCCCGCGGCCTTGGCAAAAACCTCCGACTCGACGACTTCCAAGGTAATCTCAAGCCGCGCCTTGCCACTGCTTGCATCGACCGGCATGCCAATCTCGGCGGGAACCATCGGCTCGGCCAAATCCGCCACCAGACGCGACCAACCGGGCTGAAACGCGCCAAACCGCAGGGCCGAGATACGGCCCGGTTTTCCCAACAGATCTCCCCGGGCGACATTTGACCAATCCGCCTCGCGGAAATCGACGATCAGGCGGGCGGGATCATCCAGCAGAAAAACACGGAAAGGCACCCCCTGGCTCAGCGCCACGGTCAGGTCGGTCTTGCCAAACCAGCGATCACTCACAGCGCTTTCGACCGGATCGACCCGCGCCAGCGCGGTCAATTCCTGCGCCGCGACGGTGACCGGCCCCGCACAGGCCAGCGCCACTGCCAGTCCTCTAAGAATTGCCCGCATGATCGACCACCCTGCCCGTTTTCGCCCTTCTACCACCTGCCGCGCGGCCAAACCAGCACTCAGCGCGCCGCCATGAAGGCTTTGAGCCGGGCGATGCCCTCCTCCATATCCGCCGTGCTGCGCGCATAGGAAAAGCGCAGCGTCTTATGCCCCCGCGCCGGGTCGAAATCGAGCCCGGGGGTCACGGCGACGCCAGCCTTCTCCAGAATTTCCGCCGCAAAGGCGCGGCTGTCATCGGTAAAGCGCGAAACATCGGCATAGACGTAAAACGCCCCATCGGGCGGGGCGATGTCGGTAAACCCCGCCTCTTGCAAACCGGTGATCATCAGGTCGCGATTGCGCCGATAGACCGCGAGATTGGCCTGCAATTCGTCGTCACAGTCCATCGCCGCCAGCGCGGCGATCTGGCTGGCATGGGGCGCGCAGATAAACATGTTCTGCGCGATCCGCTCGACCACGCGCACCTGATCCTCGGGCACCACCATCCAGCCCACGCGCCAACCGGTCATCGAGAAATACTTCGAGAAGGAGTTGATTACATAGCAGTCATCGGTGACCTCCAGCGCGGTCACGGCCTTCTTGTCATATTCGATGCCATGGTAAATCTCGTCAGAGATGAAGGACATGTCATTGGCCGCACAGGCATCCGTCAGCGCCGTCAAGGCGAGCCGGTCGAGCATCGTACCCGAAGGATTGGCGGGGGAGGCCACGAGCAAACCGCGCAGGTCTTCCCCCGCGAAATCCGCCGCGACGGGCTGATATCTGTTCTCCGGCGCGGCGGGCAGATCGACGGGCCGCATCCCCAAGGCGCGTAGGATCTGACGGTAGCTGGGATAGCCCGGCGCGCCGATGCCCACCCGATCCCCGGAATCGAAAAGCGCGGTAAAAGCCAGCAGAAACCCGCCCGACGACCCGGGGGTAATCACCACCCGCGCCGGATCGAGATCGACGTTATACCATTCGCCATACATCTTCGCGATCCGCGCGTGCAAAGCGGGCAGGCCAAGCGCCACGGTATAGCCCAAGGCCCCCTCACCCATCGCCTTGGTCAGCGCGGCTGCCGCCCCTTTCGGCGCGCCCGTGCCGGGCTGGCCAACCTCCATATGAATGATGTGACGGCCCGCCTCTTCGGCGGCGCTGGCGGCCTGCATCACGTCCATCACGATAAAGGGATCAACGGCGGACCTGGTTGAATTGCGCATGGGCTTGCTCCTACTGTCGGCATGTGCTTTCACCGCGCCTGATGCCGGGCGTCAACCCTTGGCCCCTATTTCGCAGCTCTACCGAAAGGACCGCCCATGTTCGCCCGCCTCCTCGCCCCCGCCCTCGCCGGTGCAGTCACCCTTGCCGCCCCCGCCGGGGCGATGGACCTGACCGAGCTTACGGACGCCGAACGCGCGCAGTTCCGGGCCGAGGTCCGCGCCTATCTGATGGAAAACCCCGAAGTGATCCTGCAAGCGGTAGAGCAGATGCAAAACCGTCAGGCCCAAGCGCAGATGCAGGCGGATTTCGATCTGGTCTCCGCCAATGCCGATGAGATTTTCGACGATGGCTACTCTTGGGTCGGCGGCAACCCGGAGGGGGACATCACGCTGGTTGAATTCCTCGACTACCGCTGCGGCTACTGCAAACGCGCCCATGGCGAAGTGGCCAAACTTCTGGAAACCGACGGTAACATCAAACTGATCGTCAAAGAGTTCCCGATCCTTGGCGACCAATCGCTGCTGGCCTCGCGCTTTGCCGTGGCGACCAAACAGGTCGCGGGCGATGACGCTTACAAACAACTGAACGATGCGCTTATGGCCTTCAACGGAGCGGTCACCCTCCCCGCCCTCCGCCGCTTGGGCGAAAGCTTCGATCTGGATGTCGCAGCAATCGAAGCCGAGATGGACAGCGACGCGGTCACGCAAGAGATCGCCCAAACCCGCGCGCTGGCCCAAAAGTTGCAGATCACCGGCACGCCCACCTTCGTCATGCAAGACGAAATGCTGCGCGGCTACCTGCCCTATGATCAAATGATGGCACTGGTAGAAGAAAAGCGCGGCTAAAGATGCGCGCCCTGGCAGTCTTGGCCGCGCTCGCGCTGGCCCAGCCCGCCGGGGCCGATGAACCGTCCGCGCGAGATGCGTTTGAAACCGAACTCCGCGCCGCGATCCTAGCCAATGGCGATGTCATCGCCAAAGCCTTGGCCGGCCCAACGCAGATGCAACGGCATATCCAAAACGACCTGTCTCTGCTCGAACAGCTCGCTCCCGACCTTCTGGGGGGCCACCCCATCGCGCTTTTTACCGCAGAAGACTGCGAAACCTGCGCTGCCGCCGCCAAAGAATTGACCGCGGTCACAAAGCGTTACGGCATCACCTTCATCCAACACGATCTCAGCCACCCCCAGCCCGCCCGCTGGGCCGCCACCCTAGAGCTCATCGACGCCCCCTTCTACGTGCTGCCCGAAATGATCCTCAACGGGTACATGCCGCCCATCGTCCTCGAAAAACACCTCACCCCAAACAAGCTGAAGACCACTCCCCAACCCACTGATTAATAACCCATTCCAACAACAGATAAAGCGCGCCAACCTCCCGGCTCACGCGCTTCCCATCATCTTCATCCTTTTAAAAATACCTCTGCCCAGCCTCTCAACCAACACAGCGCCAGCGGCCCAGCCCCCAACCTACTCAGCCGCCTTTACCGCCTCAGCCTCAATCTGCGCCGCGCGTTCCTCGACCTGCTCGACGATATGGTCAATCATACCTTCATTGCCGAGCTTATGGCTCTGTTTGCCCGCCAGATAGACCATGCCAGACCCGGCCCCGCCACCGGTAAAGCCCACGTCGGTCATCAGCGCCTCGCCGGGGCCGTTCACCACGCAACCGATGATCGACAGGCTCATCGGCGTCTTGATATGCTCCAGCCGTTTCTCCAAGGTCTCGACGGTTTTGATCACATCGAACCCCTGCCGCGCGCAGGAGGGGCAGGAGATGATGTTCACCCCTCGGTGCCGCAGCCCGAGGGATTTGAGAATTTCATAGCCAACCTTCACCTCTTCCACCGGATCGGCGGAGAGGGAGACGCGGATGGTATCGCCGATGCCACTCCACAAAAGGTTGCCCAGTCCGATGGCCGATTTAATCGTGCCCGACATAAGCCCGCCCGCCTCGGTGATGCCGAGGTGGATGGGCGCGTCGGTGGCATCGGCGAGCTGTTGGTAGGCCGCCGCGGCCATGAAAACGTCCGAGGCTTTACAGGAAATCTTGAACTCGTGGAAATCGTTGTCTTGCAGGATTTTGATGTGATCCAGCCCGCTTTCGACCATCGCATCGGGGCATGGCTCGCCGTATTTCTCCAGCAGATGCCGCTCCAGCGAGCCCGCGTTCACGCCGATGCGGATCGAGCAATTGTGGTCCCGCGCGGCTTTGATGACCTCACGCACCCGCTTTTCATCGCCGATATTGCCCGGGTTGATGCGCAGACAGGCGGCACCGGCCTCGGCGGCTTCGATCCCGCGCTTGTAGTGAAAGTGGATGTCCGCAACGATGGGCACCGACACTTCGGGCACGATCTCACGCAGGGCTTTGGACGAGTCCTCATCTGGGACCGAGACGCGCACGATATCGGCGCCTGCGTCAGCGGCGGCTTGGACCTGTGCGATGGTGGCGGAGACATCAGTGGTCAGCGTGTTGGTCATGGTCTGCACGGTGATCGGCGCGTCACCGCCCACCGGCACATTGCCCACCATGATCTGCCGGGACTTGCGACGCGGAATATCACGCCAAGGGCGAATGGAATGAAGCGACATGAAGACACCTTTCGCGGGATCAGGGGCTTTGGCCCCCTACCTATTCAGCCGGGGCCTCATGTGCAATGGGAAGCGGCGGCCCGCGCGTTTAGCTGCCCTGACAGGGCATCGCCGCCAGAGCGGAGGGGTCGAGCGAGCCTTCGAGATCGGCAAACATCCGGCTGAGCGATTGCTCCGCCGTCGGATCGACCGGCTCATAAAGCTCAGCCAGAGCCTGCGCGTGGAGCGGCACGTTGGAGGTCACTGCTCCGCGCGGCCCAACGGGGCCGAAACAGCCATCCGCCATGGCGAAATATAGCGCACCGGATTCGCCCGTCCGAAGGGAGGGCGGCTCTTCAGTGACGGGGACATCCCATGTGTCGCCCTTGTTCATCACGCCTTCGAAAATCACTGTGCCGTCAGCCGCGCGCACTCGGACCCAAGAGGGGTAAGCGGCGACCATGCGCACTTTCTCGCCCAAAGGCTCCACAACCTGCGGTTTGGGCAGGTCGGTATCGGCATTGGCGAGCATCACCGCCTCGTCGATGGCGCTGGTGATGCTGTCATCGCCCTCCGTCGCCTCGGCCACCACGGTGCCTTGCGCGGCGGTATCGGGGCGGTCCGGCGTCGGGAAATTGCTGACAGAGCGCGGGTCGATAGAAGCAATCGGCGCGTCACGCGCCACCAGCACCGGCACGTCGAGCGCTTGTGGGCGATAAAGCCGGTCCAGCGCCTCGCCCCGGGGGCTTTCCACGCTTTGCGGCGCGGCGGAATCGTCTTCTGCGTCAGGCGCGCTGGCCAGTGCCCCATCCAGCGGGTCGAGATCGGAAAGCACGATCGGGGTCTGATCCACCGGGGCCACCTGCACGCGCTGCACCTCTTTCAGCACGGTCCAGCCGCCAAAACCAATGGCCGAGATCAGCGCGATTAGCACCAGCGAAGAGCCAACCGCCCCCGGCTCAATCCGGCTGAGCAACCCGTCGCCCGTGGGCACGAAGGGCGTGTTGGGCCGGGCGAAAAGATCGTCTTCTTTCGGGGACTTGCGGCGCTCCTCAAAGCTCGGCTTTTTGACCACAGAGGCTTCGGCGGACATGCCATGGGCCACGGCGAAACCGGATTCCTTGCAGAAGGCGGCAAAGGCCTGATCGGGATCCATATTGAGGTAGCGCGCGTAGGAGCGCACATAGCCCGCAATGAAGCCGGGCGTGTCAAATGCGCCGGGATCGCAGTTTTCGATTGCGGCAATATAGGAAGCTTTGATGCGCAATTCGCGCTGCACGTCGAGCAGGGATTTACCAAGCGTGGCCCGTTCGCCGCGCATGACATCCCCCAACCGCAATTCGAATGCATCGAACCCTTTGGGTTCGACTGTTTCGTCCTCAGCGGTTCTGGAGGCCCATCGCCCGATCATCAATATGCCCTGTCCCTGTTAGCCTGTAGCTTTGATCCAAACACGCCCCAACGATTCGGATGTAGCCTTTTCTTGACAAAAGGCTACCACAAGACAACGCAAAACACGAATAGCGCTGCGTTAGCCCGCGGCTTCGGCACGATTCAGCGCACAATGCGACCAGAGCACGTCCATCCCCCGGACAAGTGCATCCATCTCTTTAGGCCCATGTACCGGCGAGGGCGTGAAGCGCAACCGCTCCGTGCCGCGCGGCACGGTGGGGAAGTTGATGGGCTGGACGTAGATCCCGTGATCTTCGAGCAGCATGTCCGACAGAAGCTTGGTGTGCACCGGGTTGCCCACCATGACGGGCACGATGTGGCTGCCATGGTCGATGATCGGCAGGCCCAGCCCCTTCAGCCGCAGTTTCAACGCTTTGGCCTGCTGCTGGTGTTTCTCACGCAACTCGGGCGCGCGTTTGAGATAGGCGACCGAGGCCGCGGCCCCCGCGGCCACGGCAGGCGGCAGCGAGGTGGTGAAGATGAACCCCGGTGCATAGGAACGGATCGCGTCGCACATCTTGGCAGAGGCGGCGATATAGCCGCCCATCACGCCATAAGCCTTGGCCAGCGTGCCGTTGATGATGTCGAGCCGGTGCATCAACCGGTCACGCTCGGCGACCCCTGCCCCGCGCGGGCCGTACATGCCCACGGCGTGCACCTCATCGATATAGGTCAGCGCGCCGAATTCATCCGCGAGATCGCAGATCTCTTCGATGGGGCCGAAATCGCCGTCCATCGAATAGATCGATTCAAAGGCGATCAGCTTGGGCGCGGCAGGGTCATCCGCTTCCATCAATTCGCGCAGATGGGCGACATCGTTGTGGCGGAAAATACGCTTGGCTCCGCCATTGCGGCGCACGCCTTCGATCATGGAGGCATGGTTCAGTGCGTCGGAATAGATGATCAGCCCGGGAAAGAGCTTGGGCAGGGTCGAAAGCGTGGCGTCATTGGCAATATATGCCGAGGTGAACAGCAGCGCCGCTTCCTTGCCATGCAGATCGGCCAGTTCGGCCTCGAGCTGCTTGTGATAGACCGTTGTGCCCGAGATGTTGCGCGTCCCGCCAGAGCCTGCGCCGGTGGCGCGCAGCGCTTCTTCCATGGCTTCGATCACCACGGGGTTCTGCCCCATGCCCAGATAGTCGTTGCCGCACCAAACGGTGATATCCTGCTGCGACCCGTCGGGTTTGGTCCAGACGGCATGGGGGAACTGACCATTGCGACGCTCGATGTCGATGAAGGTCCGGTAGCGTCCTTCGTCATGCAGGCGCGCAATCGCCGCGTCGAGCTTCTCGTTATAGTCCATGCGCGTCTCCATCTTTTGGCGCGAACAGGAGGGGGCCCCTCCATATTCAGCTTTTAGAATGATTACAGATCCAAAGCCGAAGCTTCAATCTCTTATCCCGGCCCCTTTGCGGGGCGAACTGTCGCAGGCGCTGCGCGTTCTACGCTCGATTTAAGATTGTTCGCTTGTATTGCCAGCCGCTTTCATGTTTCCAAAGGACCAACCCAGAAAGGGCAGTTTGTTTTGCGCGCCACTCCACATCCCCAGCAGGACCAGCGCCTGCGGACGCTTTATAATTACGAGATTCTCGACACCCCGCGCGAGGAGGAGTTCGACGAGATCGTCGAACTGGCGGCTGAGATCTGTGACGCGCCGATTTCAGTGATCAACCTGATCGACAAGGACAGACAGTGGTTCAAGGCCGAAGTGGGTCTGGGTGCGCGCGAGACGCCGCTCGAAACCTCGCTCTGCTCTCACGCGATTCTGGAAGAGCGCTTCGTTGAGATTCCCGACACGCTGAAAGACCCGCGCATGGCCGACAACCCGCTGTGCACCGCAGGCGACGGGCTGCGGTTTTATGCAGGTGCGCTGCTGATTGCGTCCAACGGGCTGCCGCTTGGCACGCTGTGCATCCTCGACACCAAACCCCGCAGGCTGACCGCGCTGCAGCGCAAGGCGATCTCTGTCTTGTCCCGTCAGGTGATGAAGCAACTCGACCTGCGCCTTTCCCTGCGCAGCCAAGCCGTTCTGATGAGCGAGGCCGACCACCGGGTCAAAAATTCGCTCCAGACACTGTCGGCCATGGTTCGGCTGCACACCCGGCAATTGGATGACACGACCACGGTCAATGTGTTGAACGGCATTCAGCGCCGTGTCAACGCCATGGCAACCCTGCATGGGGAGTTGCAAACCGGACAGGGGCGCGATGAGGTCGATATGGGCAAATACCTCGACAGGGTCCTGGAGCTTTTGCGAGAAACCGCACCGGGGCATGTCAAAATCAGCTACCGGTCGGACCCTGTGACCCTACGATCCAGCGCGGCTTCATCCTTGGGGCTGATCATTAGCGAGTTTGCCGCCAATTCGATCAAACACGCCTTCCCGGATGGCGCGCCCGGCCATATCGAAATCGACCTCAGCCTGCGAGACGGTAATTTCCACCTTGAGTGCAAAGACGATGGCATCGGGGCCGCGAACGAGGGCAAAGGGCGGGCCGACAGCATTGGGCAAACCTTGATGGCGGCGGCGGCGTCGCAGTTGAATGCGCAGGTCGACAGCCAGCTTACCGCCGAGGGCAGCCGCCTCTCGCTCACCTTCTGAACGCGGGCCCTGCGGCCACTGGACACGCCCTGCCCGCCTGATACCTTCGCGCCAAATTCACAAGCGCAAGGAATTATGCCCATGTCCCTCGACGATGTTCTCGCCCGGATCGACAACGATCTGCCCGCCGCCACCGACCGTCTGTTGGACCTGCTGCGCATCCCGTCAATCTCGACCGATCCGGCCTATAAGGCCGATTGCGACCGCGCCGCCGATTGGCTGGTGGCCGACCTTACATCCATGGGCGTGGAAGCCGAAAAACGCGCCACACCGGGGCATCCAATGGTCGTGGGTCATGTGGGCGAAGGTAAGCCGCATCTGCTGTTCTATGGCCATTATGACGTGCAGCCGGTCGACCCGCTGAACCTTTGGGACCGCGATCCCTTCGATCCGGCGGTTGAGGAGACGGAAAAGGGTCGCGTGATCCGGGGCCGCGGGGCCGCCGATGACAAGGGCCAGTTGATGACCATCATTGAAGCCCTACGCGCGTGGAAAGAGGTGAAAGGCGATTGGCCCTGCCGCATCACCTTCTTCCTTGAAGGCGAAGAGGAATCCGGCTCCCCCTCCCTCGTCCCTTTCATGGAGGAGAACGCCGAGGAGTTGAAAGCCGATGTGGCGATGATCTGCGACACCGGACTGTTCGAAAGCAAGACCCCTGCCATCGTCACCATGCTGCGCGGGCTTTTGGGCGAAGAGCTGACCGTCACCGCCCCGTCGAAAGACCTGCATTCGGGCATGTATGGCGGTATTTCGATGAACCCGATCCGCGCGCTGAGCAAGGTGATCGCGTCGCTGCATGACGACGAAGGCCGCATCACCATCCCCGGCTTCTATGACGGCGTGCCGGACCTGCCCGAGGATCTGGAAACACAGTGGCAGGGTTTGGCCTTTGACCATGCCGCCTTCCTCGGCGATGTGGGTCTCAGCAAACCGGCGGGTGAGCAGGACCGCACCCCGCTTGAGATGATCTGGTCGCGCCCGACCTGTGAGGTCAACGGCATCTGGGGTGGCTATACCGGCGATGGCTTTAAAACGGTGCTGCCGTCCGAGGCGCATGCCAAGATCAGCTTCCGCCTCGTCGGTACGCAAGACCCGCTCGCCATCCGTGAGAACTTCCGCAAGATGGTGGCAGAGAGGCTGCCCGAAGACTGCACGGTAGAGTTCTCAGGCCATGGCGCCAGCCAAGCCTCGGGCGTGGAGATTGGCCATCCGATGTTTGAACCCGCGCGCCAAGCGCTGAGCGACGAATGGCAGGTGCCCGCGGCCTATATCGGCTGTGGTGGCTCGATTCCGATTGCCGGGCATTTTCAGAAGATTCTCGGGACCGAGCCGATGCTGATCGGTTTCGGCAAGGATGACGATCAAATCCACTCCCCGAACGAGAAATACGACATGGAGAGCTTTCACAAAGGCATCCGCTCTTGGGCGCGCATCATTGATGCGCTGACCTGAGCAGATTGGCGATCGGGCCTGCCCGGTCGCCATATATTCCATTGGCCGGGCCTCAAGGGGCCGCGCTAAATAAGCCTGCGCGAACTAGGTCTTAGCGCCTGCACGTTACGAAATGGAGTGGGAAAGTGGCGCGGTTGACGGGGCTCGAACCCGCGACCCCCGGCGTGACAGGCCGGTACTCTAACCAACTGAGCTACAACCG
>NZ_JBIFFR010000008.1:0-209368 GCF_043557275.1 Sulfitobacter sp. 1A13368
ACCGCCGTCGGCTCGTCCATGATCAGCACCCGCGCATCGCGCGACAGGGCCTTGGCGATCTCGACCATCTGTTTGTCCGAGTTCGACAGGCGCGAGACCAGCGCATCCGGAGAGACGTTGCAGGCCACCCGATCAAGATAGTCCCGCGTCCGCCGCCGCATCTCGGCCTTGTCGAGCAGCGGCCCGCGTTTCAACTCGCGGCCCAGAAAGATGTTCTGCTCAACGGTGAGTTGTTCCGCCAAGTTGAACTCTTGGTGGATCATCACGATCCCGGCCATCTCGCCCTCGTGCAGACTGTCGAAACGGACCGCTGCACCGTCAAGTTCGACAGCGCCTTTGGAGGGCAGTTGATAGCCCGCCATGATCTTCATCGTCGTCGATTTGCCCGCCCCGTTCTCACCGATCAGCGCATGAACGGTCCCCGGCTCTAGCGCGAGGGTCACGCCGTGCAGCACTTCGATCGAGCCGAAGCTCTTGCTCACGTCGCGCAGGGCAAGAACGGGGGTGGCACTCATAGCTTGGTCCACGCCGCATCATTGGCCGAGGAGGTGACGCAGGCGTTGATGAAACGCATCCCCGCCATGCCCGCCGTGATGTCCGGCAGCAAACCCATGGCGCTTTCGCGGCTCGCCCCGCCCTGCACCGCGCGGATCGCATCGGCGGCCTCGTTATAGATCGTGGCGAACCCTTCGAGGTACCCTTCGGGGTGGCCGCCGGGAATGCGGCTTACGGATTGCGACGCCTCAGACGCCCCTGCCCCGTTGCGGGTGATCAGGCGCTTCGGCTCTCCCAAGGGCGTGAACCACAGGTAATTGGGGTCCTCTTGCGACCATTCCAAACCGCCCTTGTCGCCATAGATACGCAGTTTCAGCGCATTCTCATTGCCCGGAGCCACTTGGCTTGACCACAGCATGCCGCGCGCGCCACCGGCGAAGCGCAGCATCATATGGGCGTTGTCATCCAGCTTTCGCCCCGCGCCCCAGCTTTGCAGATCGGCGGCAAGGCTTTCGACCTCCAGACCGCTGACAAAACAGGCGAGGTTATGGGCATGGGTGCCGATATCGCCCACCGAGCCGCCCGCGCCCGAGCGTGCGGGATCGGTGCGCCATTCGGCCTGTTTGACGCCTTCGTTCTCCATCGGCGCGGTCAGCCAGTCCTGCGGGTATTCCGCCTGAACGATCCGGATCTCGCCCAGATCGCCTGCCGCCACCATGGCCCGCGCTTGGCGGATCATCGGATAGCCGGTGTAATTATGGGTGAGGATGAAAAGCGCCTCGGCCTCGGCGACGCTGGCCGCCAACGCCTCCGCATCCTCCAGCGTGGAGGTCAGGGGCTTGTCGCAGATCACATGGATGCCCTTGGCCAAGAAGGCCTTTGCGGCAGCGGCATGAACGTGGTTGGGCGTGACTATTGAGACCGCCTCAATCCCGTCCTCGCGGGCGGCTTCGGCCTCGGCCATCTCCTCGAAACTGCCGTAGGAGCGCGGGATGCCCAAGGCCTCCGCACTGGCGGCGGATTTTTCGGGGGTTGAAGACAGCGCGCCCGCGACCAGATCGAACCGGTCGTCGATGCGCGAGGCGATGCGGTGCACCCCGCCGATAAAGGCGTCATTGCCGCCGCCCACCATGCCAAGTCGAATACGTGCCATCAGTCGATCCCTAGCATTTTGCGGTTTGCCGCCTCATCGGTGCCGCCATCGGCGAAGTCGTCAAAGGCTTTGTCGGTCACGCGAATGATGTGATCTGAGACGAATTGCGCCCCCTCACGCGCCCCGTCTTCGGGGTGTTTGAGGCAGCATTCCCATTCCACCACGGCCCAGCCATCGAAATCATTCGCCGCCATTTTGGAAAAGACTGCGCCGAAATCAACCTGTCCGTCACCCAGCGACCGGAACCGCCCGGCGCGGTCCGTCCAGCTTTGATAGCCCGAATAGACCCCCTGACGCCCGGTCGGATTGAACTCGGCATCCTTGACGTGGAACATCTTGATCCGGTCTTTGTAGATGTCGATGTTATCAATGTAATCAAGACATTGCAGGACGTAGTGGCTAGGGTCATAGAGCATGTTAGCGCGCGCGTGATTGCCCGTACGCTCCAAGAACATCTCATAGGTGATGCCGTCATGCAGGTCTTCGCCGGGGTGGACCTCATAGCAGACGTCGACGCCGCAATCTTCGGCGTGGTTCAGGATCGGTAGCCAACGCGCGGCGAGTTCGTCAAAGGCCGTCTCAATCAGCCCCGCCGGGCGCTGCGGCCAAGGGTAGACATAAGGCCAAGCCAAAGCGCCCGAGAAGGTCGCATGCGCCCCGATCCCCATGTTCTTGGACGCCGAAAGCGCCAGTTTCACCTGCTCGACCGCCCATTCCTGCCGCGCCTTGGGATTGCCGCGCACTTCTTCGACGGCGAAGCCGTCAAAGGCCGTGTCATAGGCCGGATGCACGGCGACCAACTGACCCTGAAGGTGGGTCGAAAGCTCGGTCACCTCCACGCCGTTTTCAACCGCCTTGCCCTTGAACTCATCGCAGTAATCCTTGCTCGACGCGGCCTTAGCCAAGTCGATCAGCCGCGCGTCCCAACTGGGCACCTGCACGCCTTTGTAGCCACAATCGGCGGCCCATTTGGTGATGCTGTCCCAAGAGTTGAAGGGCGCCTCATCGCCCGCGAATTGCGCCAGAAACAGCGCCGGTCCCTTGATCGTCTTCATAATGTTCCTCCCTTTCCCCGGCTCAAACGAACCGGTTCACGATGTTCTCCAGAATTTCCTGCCGGCCCGAGCGGGGCTGCGGGTTAATGCCGTCTTGGACGACCTGCGCGGCGATCGAGGCCAGATCCCCCTCCAGCATCGCCTTGGCCTTGGGCGTCTCCCACCCCGCGTAGCGCTCGGCGCGCATGGCCTCAATCGTGCCATCCTCCAGCATGGCGGCGGCGGCTTTGAAGCCCCGCGCGCAGACATCCATCGCGCCCGCATGGGCCGCGACCAGATCAACCGGATCGAGCGATTGCCGCCGCAGCTTGGCGTCGAAATTGGTGCCGCCGGTGGTGAAACCACCCGCCTTCAGCACCTCGTAATAGGCCAGCGCCACTTCGGGCACGTTGTTGGGGAATTGATCCGTGTCCCAGCCCGATTGATAGTCGTTACGGTTCATGTCGATGGAGCCAAAAATGCCCAGTGACGCGGCGAGCGCCAGTTCATGCTCGAACGAATGGCCTGCAAGGATCGCATGGCCCTGTTCGATGTTCATCTGAACTTCGTTCTCAAGCCCGAATTCCTTGAGGAAACCATAGACCGTGGCGACATCGAAATCATACTGGTGTTTGGTCGGTTCCTGCGGCTTGGGCTCAACCAGAATGGCGCCTTTGAAGCCGATCTTGTGTTTGTACTCCACCGCCATCTGCAAGAAGCGCCCGGCCTGCTGGCGTTCGCGTTTCAGGTCGGTGTTCAGCAGGGTCTCATAACCTTCGCGCCCGCCCCAGAGGACGTAGTTCTGACCGCCCAGCTTATGGGTCGCGTCCATGCAGGCTTTGACCGTGGCGGCGGACCAAGCGAAAATCTCAGGGTCGGGGTTGGTGGCCGCGCCCGACATGAAACGCCGGTGACCAAAGAGGTTCGCCGTGCCCCAAAGCAGCTTGGTTTTGGAGCCTTCCATCTTGGTGCCGAGATAATCAATGATCTCTTCGAAATTGCGCAGGCTTTCGGCGAATGTATCACCCTCGGGGCGGATGTCGGCATCGTGCCAGCAGAAGAAAGGCGCGTTCAGCAGGTCGAACATCTCAAAGGCCACATCGGCCTTGTGGCGCGCCATCTCCATCGTATCACCGAACCACGGGCGGTCGAACGTCTGCCCGCCAAAGGGATCACCGCCCGGCCATGCGAAGGAATGCCAATAGGCCACGGCGAAACGCAGGTGATCTTCCATCCGTTTGCCCATGACGATCTCGTCAGGGTTGTAGTGGCGAAAGGCCAGATCGGCCCCCTCGGGATCATAGGTGAGGGGCTTTATATCTTTAAAGAAATCAGTCATCTATCTTGGCCTTCATCTTATCGGTCAATGTGTCGGCGGGCAGATTGTCCCGCACATAAATCGTCGGCACGAGGTCCGGCATCGGCGGCAATTCCTTTTGGTCGATCAGCGCGCGCAAGACGGTGAAGGCGCGGTTGATCTCGACATCCGGGCGCTGGTCGATCACCAGATCGATATGCCGATCAAGCAGCGCCTGACGTGAATGGGCCACCAGTTCATGCACCACGCAGAAGGGCCGTGTGGCCTGCCCCTCTTGCAGGGCGGCGACCAACCCACTGTTGCCCGCGCCCACGTTGTAAAGTGCTGTCAGCTCCGTGTGGTCGAGCGCCTGACGCGTCTGCGCGTTCAGCACCTGCGCGTCGTCCTTCGTCATGATCGGATCCAGCAATTCAACCTGTGGGAAATCGGCCTGCAACACTTCGCGAAAGCCGGTCAGACGCTCCGCGTGGTCGCGCGCGTCCAGCGAGCCTGCAAAGGTCTGCACCCGCCCGCCCTGCCCGCCATGGGCAAGCCCCACCATGCGCCCCGCGGTGTGCCCGGCGGCGATGTTGTCGATCCCGATATAGGCGGCGCGGGCGGCCTGCGGCAGGTCGGAGACGAGGCCCACCACGGCCACCCCCTTGTCCCGCAGGGCGGCCAAAGGCGCCTCAAGCGCCGCGCTTTGCAAGCCGACGATGGCGACACCGTCGAAATCCCGTTCCAGCAGGTCCGAGATGCTGTCTTGCAGCCCTTCGACGGCAAAGGCCGCGACCTCGATCACCTCGGCGGAGACGCGTTCGGTGGCCTGATGGGCGGCAGTATGGTCGATGTGTTGACGGATGCGGTTGAAAAAGGCGTTGGAGCCGCGGGGGATCAGGAAAGCGAGCCGGTAGACCCGCCCGCGTGACAGGTTCGCCGCCGCGACATTGCGCACATAGCCAAGTGCTGCGACCGCTTCGCGCACCTTGGCGATGGACTTTTCCGCCACGTTGCCGCGGTTGTTGATCACCCGGTCCGCGGTGGCATAGCTCACCCCGGCAGCGCGTGCGACATCGCTTAACGTCGGACTTGTCATGGCCCCTCCCCCGCGCGCTGGCCCTCCCAGCCTGCGCATCTCGGGGCCTATCTAGGGGGAAATTTTGATAGACGTCAATCATTTTTGATAGACGTATATCATTTTTCGCGGATGGGGCGGGGCGGTGGCGAACGCAAACCGCCCCTAAGGGGCTGAATGTTATAGAATTCTCGTATCGAAACCGACCGAAGACTTACTGCGCCGCGGTCTCGCTGGCTTGCAACGGGCCGGGGTGAATGCAAGCGACTTGATGCAGCGACTCGCCCGGTTGCGGCACCACCTGCGCGCAATCGGCCTGCGCCCGCGGGCAACGGCCCCGGAAAACGCAGCCCGAGGGCGGGTTCATCGGCGAGGGCATGTCGCCGGTCATCGGCACGATCTTCTTGGCGCGCTCGGCGATCGGGTCGGGGATCGGCACGGCCGAAAGCAGCGCCTGCGTGTAGGGATGCTGCGGGTCGTCGTAGAGCTGCGCCTTCGGCGCCTTCTCCATCACGCGGCCCAAATAGAGCACCATGACCTCGTCCGAGATGTTCTTCACTACGCTGAGGTCATGGGCGATGAAGATCATCGCGAGCCCCAGATCGCGCTGCAACTCTTTGAGAAGCTCGATCACCTGCGCCTGAATCGAGACGTCGAGCGCCGAAACCGGCTCATCGCAGATCAGGAGCTTCGGCTCGACGATCAACGCGCGGGCGATGCCGATGCGCTGGCACTGGCCGCCGGAGAACTCATGCGGGTAGCGGTTGATCATCTGCGGCAGCAGACCCACGCGCTCCATCATCTGCGCCACCCGGGCGCGACGCTCGCGGGCGGGCACGTCGGGGCGGTGGGTCTTCAGCGGCTCGGCGATGATCTGGCCCAGCGTCATGCGCGGATTGAGCGAGGCGAGCGGGTCCTGAAACACCATCTGGACCTCGGACCGGTAGGGCTTCATCCGGCGGGGGCTGAGCGACAGAAGATCGGTCTCGCCCTGCCACATGACCTGACCTTCGGCGGGCACCATCTGGATCAGCCCGCGCGCGAGGGTGGATTTGCCGCAGCCGGATTCGCCCACAACGCCGAGGGTCTTGCCGGGCTCGAGATCGAAGCTGACCCCGTTGACCGCATGCAGGATGCGCGGCTTGGTCCATGGCATGTCGCCGGCGCGGGTGATCGGAAATTTGACGTGCAGGTCGCGGACCGAAAGAAGCGGGCTCATGAGGTGACCTCCGCGATGGGACGGTGGCAGGCGCGGGCGCGGTCCGTGTCGAACGGGGCGAGCGGCGGCATGACGCGGCAATCGTCACCGGCGTAGTTGCACCGCGGGCGGAAGGGACAGCCCTCGGGCGGGGCGGCCATGTTCGGTGGGTTGCCGGGGATCGCCTTCATCGTGGCATCCTCGTCATCGACGCGCGGCACGGCGGCGAGAAGGCCGCGGGTGTAGGGATGCGTCGGCTGGGCAAAGAGCGGCTCGGTCGGGCCTTGCTCCATCACCCGACCGCCGTACATGACCAGCACCCGCTCGCAGAAGCCTGCGACAACGCCGAGGTCATGGGTAATGAGGATCGTGGCCATCCCGAAATCCTTTTGCAGATCGCCCAAGAGGTCCATGATCTGCGCCTGTACGGTGACGTCGAGCGCGGTGGTCGGCTCGTCGGCGATCAGCAGATCGGGTTTGCACAGCAGCGACATGGCGATCATCACCCGCTGGCGCATGCCCCCCGAAAACTCATGCGGGAAGAGGCGAATGCGTTCCTTGGCCGCCGGGATTTTCACCGCGTCCAGCATCCGCACCGATTCCGCGAGCGCATCGCGTTTGGACAGGCCTTGGTGCAGGGTCAGCACCTCGGTCATCTGGTCGCTGATCCGCATGTAGGGGTTGAGCGAGGTCATCGGGTCCTGAAAAATCATCGCGATGCGCTCGGCCCGGATCTTGTTCAGTACCTTGGGCTTGGCGCCGAGGATTTCTTGCCCATCGAAACGGATCGACCCACCGGTGCGCCCGTTGGGCGCTAGCAGTCCCATGATCGAGAATGCGGTCTGCGATTTGCCCGAGCCGCTTTCGCCGACGATGCCGAGGGTCTCGCCCCGGTTGATCGAGAGCGACAGGTCGTTGACCGCATGTACGGGGCCGTCTTCGCCGTCGAAGGTGACGGAGAGCTTGTCGATTTCCAACAGAGACATCAGCGATCCTTGGGGTCGAGCGCGTCACGAAGCCCGTCGCCGATGAAGAACAGGCCGAACAGCGTGAGACAGAAGAACAGCAGCGGGAAGCCCAACTGCCAGGTGGTGCCATAGGCGATGGTGCCCGCCCCTTCGGAGATCAGCGCCCCGAGGGAGGTCAGCGGCTCCTGCACGCCGAGGCCGAGGAAGGAAATGAAGCTTTCGGTCAGGATCATCAGCGGGACCAGCAGCGTGGCATAGACGGCGATAACACCCAGAAGGTTGGGCACGATGTGGCGCAGGATGATGACCGGGGCCGAGACGCCGGTGGCGCGGGCGGCCTCGACGAATTCGCGGCCCTTGATGGTCAGGGTCTGGCCGCGCACGATGCGGGCCATCTCCATCCAGGAAATCAGGCCGACGCCAGCAAAAAGGATGGTGATCGAGCGGCCATACATGACCAAGAGCAGGATCAGCACGAACATATAAGGCACGGCCATGAAGATATCGACGAGGCGCATCATGATGCTGTCGGTGCGCCCGCCGAAGTAGCCCGCCACCGCGCCGTATAGCGTGCCGACCACGCAGGCGATCAGCGCGCCCACGAGGCCGACGGCGAGGCTAATCTGGGTGCCCTGTACGGTACGGGCGAAGAGGTCGCGGCCCAGATCGTCGGTGCCGAAGTAATGGCCGCTTTCAATAGACGGCCCGCCGAGTTCCACGATCTGGCCCATGACGTTGTAGTCGAGTTCCTCGTTCGACCATTGCGCAAGGCTGTTGCCGAAGAGCGCGAAAGCCACCACGAAGCCGAGGATCACCAATCCCATCAGCGCCGCCTTGTTGCGAAAGAACCGCCGCCGCGCATCGGCCCAAGGGGAGCGCCCCTTGCCCGCAAGCTCGCTGGCTTCGACCCGTTGTTCGGATGTCATCACCATGTCAGTACCGGATCTTGGGGTCGATCCATCCGTACAGGATGTCGACCACGAGGTTGAAGAAGATCGTCAGCGCGCCGACGAGGATCGTCACCCCCATCATCACCGCGTAATCGCGGTTGAGCGCGCTGTCGACGAAGGCCTTCCCGATGCCGCCGGTGGAGAAATAGATGTCGACCACCACGGAGCCGGTGATCATCGCGACAAAGGCCGGCCCAAGGTAGGAGATTACGGGCAACATCGCAGGTTTCAACGCATGGCGGAGGATGACTCGGCGCTCGGGCAGCCCTTTGGCGCGGGCGGTGCGGATGTGGTTGGAGGTCAGCACTTCCAGCATCGAGGAGCGGGTAATCCGCGCAATCGACGCCATGAAGGACGTGGACAGGGCGATCACTGGCATGATCCAATATTCCGGTCCCTGCCAGCCGCCACCCGGCAGCCAGCCAAGCCAGAGCGTGAAGACCAGCACGAGGATCGGCGCCATCACGAAGTTCGGCAGCACCTGCGCCCCGATGGAGACGCCGACGGCGGCATAGTCCAGCGCCGAGTTGTGCCGCACGGCGGCGGCGACGCCGAGGCTCACGCCGACGATGACCGCCACGGCGAAGGACAAAAGGCCATAGGTGAGCGTGATCGGGAAACCTTGGGCGATGATCTCGTTCACCGAACGGTCCTTGTAAACAAAGCTCGGCCCGAAATCGAATTCGGTCACGATGCCCCAGACGTAAGTTGTGATCTGCTTCCACAGCGGATCGTCGAGCCCGTATTTCGCATTGAGGTTGGCCAACACCTGCGGCGGCAACTCGCGCTCCGAGGTGAAGGGGCCGCCGGGGGCGGAATGCATCAGCAGGAAGGAGATGACGATCAAGACCAGAAGCGTCGGAATAGCGATAGCAAGGCGCTTGAGGATGTAACTGAGCAAGAGGCGCGCGCTCCGAATACGGGGTTTGTGGGGGTGTAGAATAGAATCGGGCAGCCCGTGCCATAACCGCCGGGCTGCCCGAATGTCGAGAGGTTACTCCGCGGTACGGTAGAGGTCTTTGCCGTACCACGTGTTGTTCACGTTGTTCTCAGGCAGACCTTCGATGTCTTCCGCGATCATGTCGACGTTCGCGTAGTGGTAGATCGGGATGATCGGCATTTCCTCGGCCAAAATCTTCTCCGCTTCTTGATAAAGCGGCTGCGGATCTTCGGCGGTCTTGCTGTCCTTCATGAGCTTGTCATAGGCGTCGTTATAGAACTCGCCGTTGTTGTGGCCCGAATAGGAGGTCATGAGGTCGAGATAGGTCGACGCCTCGTTGTAGTCACCGCACCAAGCATAACGCGCCATGTCGTAGTCTTGGTTCTGCATCCGGTCGGTGTGGACCTTCCACTCATAGTTGTCGAGCGTGAGGTTCACGCCGATCTGCTTGAGCATCTGCGAGGCCGCGATGGCGATCTTCTTGTGATCTTCCGAGGTGTTGTACTGCAGCGTCAGATCCAGCGGGTTGTCGGGCCCGTAGCCTGCCTCGGCCAGCAGCTCCTTGGCTTTCTCCACGCGCTGCGCCTGATCCATGTTGTCGGCCCAGTCCAGTTCGGGACGCTCGAAATCGGCGATCGCCCAGTGGGTCCAGTTGTACGAAGGTTTCTGGCCGCCTTGCAGGATGCGGTCGACGATGATGTCGCGGTCGATGGCATAGGCCAGCGCCTTGCGCACATTGACGTTTTTCAGCGCCTCGGGCCCCTTGTCGCCCACGTTCAGCATGTAGATGTAGGAGCAGTTATAGGGGGTCGAGACCGCCTGTTCGGGGTACTCTTTCTTCAGGCGCGGATACTGCCCGGCGGGGATGTCCACGCGGTCCAGCTCACCGGCCAGATAGCGGGTCAGGGCTTGGTTCACGTCGTTGATCGTCAGCGCGATGATCTCTTCCATCACCACGTTCTCGGCGTCCCAATAGGTGTCGTTCTTCTCCATCACGACACGCTCGCCCAGCTGGTGTTCGACCAGCGTATAGGCGCCGTTGCCGACAAGCGTGCCTGCATCGGTCCAGTCGTCGCCATGTTCCTCGACCACGCTTTGCAGCACGGGGAAGGTCGAGCCGTGCACCAGCATCTGCGGGAAATAGGGCAGCGGCGTGGTGATCTTGACCTCAAGCGTATGGTCGTCGATGGCGCGGATGCCCAGCTCCTCGGGGGACTTGTCCCCGGCGATGATCTCAGGCGCGTTCTCGACCTGCATCAACTCCATGTACCAGGCGTATTCCGAGGCGGTCGCCGGGTCGGCCAGACGGCGCCATGAATAGACGAAGTCATTCGCGGTGACCGGCTCGCCGTTGGACCACTTGGCGTCGTCGCGCAGGTTGAACGTATAGGTCTTGCCGTCTTCCGAGACTTCGTGATCGAGCGCCACACCGGGGACCAGCTCACCGTTGCCATCTTCGTTGTAGAGCCCCTCGAAAAGGTTGCGCAGCACGTCTGAGCCTTCAACGTCGGTGTTGATCTGCGGGTCCATCGACTTGATCGCGTCGAGCAGCCAGAAGGTATAGGTTTGATCGTCGGCAAGATTCACGCCCTCGGGCACATCGGCGGCATGGGCCTGAAACGCAAGGCTCAGCGCCAATGCGGAGGATGCGAGTGTGGTGCATAGCTTCATGGTGACTCTCCGTTGTTTGAAAGTTCGTGTTCTGATTGAAAAGTAATCAATCGAAAACGAAGAGCACATGCAAGACGTTGCCTCGCGTCAGCCAAACACGGCTGCTTCGCGCCGAGGCGGCGCGAGGTTGTAAAGATCGGTGCCCGGTCTGCCCCGGGCGGCGGGGTTCAACGTGGCAACGGGCGCGCCTAGCCGCGCGCGCCCCAGGTATCGGACAAGCGGTAGCCGCCCGGCCAAGGGTCATCGGGGTCGAGCATATGTTGGTGGATGCCCGTGACCCAGCCCCGGCCCGACAGTTCCGGCAGGATGGCCATATGTTCGCCCACCCGCGTCTCGCCCAAGATACGCCCCGTGAAGGTCGACCCGATCAGCGACACGGTGGTCAGACTGTCCTCCAGCCCCATTTCCCCCCGCGCGTGCAGCAGGGCCATCCGCGCGCAAAGGGCGGTGCCAGTGGGCGAACGGTCCACCTTGCCGGGCTGGATCGCCACCGCCGCCCCGGCGCGCAGGCCGGTCTGATCGCGGGTGACCGGACCGGCGAACAGACAGAAAGAGAAATGCTGCCAATCGGGGTTCACAGGGTGATCGAACCGCATCGCCGCATTGGCCGCATCGGTGATCCGCACGCCGAGCCGCGCGATGTCATGGGCCTCATGCGCCTCTAGCGAAAACCCCATGGCGGCGGCATCGACGACCACGAAACTGTCGCCGCCATAGGCGGTATCGACGGTCAGCGTGCCCAGCCCTTCGACCTCAAGCGGCACATCTAGACGCGCCGCGAAACTTGGCAGGTTCTGTACGAAAATACGCTCCGCCTTGCCATTGCGACATTCGGCGCGAACCTTCACCAACCCGCCCGGCGCTTCGAGGGTTAGCTCCGTCACAGGTTCCGTCATCGGCAGGATGCCTCCGTCGAGCAGCACGGTCGAGACGCAGATCGAATTGGAACCGGACATCGGCGGCGTGTCCTCCGGCTCCATGATGATGAAGGCCGCATCGGCGCGGGGGTCTTTCGGCGGCACCAGCAGGTTCACATGGCGAAACACCCCGCCGCGCGGCTCGTTCAACACGAAGTTGCGCAACGTCTCATCCCGCGCGATCCAGCGGCTTTGCTCCCACAGCGTCTCGCCCGGCGGCGGGGTGACACCGCCCACAATCACGTCGCCGACCTCGCCCTCGGCATGGGCCGAGATCACATGTACCGTCTTGCTGCTACGCATTGCTTGTTTCCTCTTCGGCCAGCCATGGCGGCAAAGCCTCCCCGGCCTGCCCGGTCACGGCTGCCTCGACACAGTCCGCGATACTGCCAAAGCGCACCTCCCGGCCCGACAGTCCGGGGGCGTAATGGGCGTATTTACCGGAGTTCGTCATCAACACCTTGGCCGAGGGCGGGAAGACCGGCTCGGAGATCGAACACCAGCAGATATCGGGCACGACTTGCACGCCCGCCGCTTCGAGCCGCGCCACGGTGCCGTCATCGCGCGCCGCTTGTAACGTGTCTTGGCCAAGCGTCACGATCACCGCCGTGTCGGCATGGCGCTTGCGCCCGGCAAGGGCGGTGTCGAGCGCGCGGCATTCTGCGTGGGAGAAATGCGGGCTGCCAAAGGCCACGAGGTCGACCTTCGCCGCCCCCGCGTTGAACTGTCGCCAAACACGCCGCAGGTCATCGGATGTGAGGCGGACCGTATCGGCCTCCGCGACAGGGGGCAGATCGGCCTCGGGTGTGATCCCGGCGACATGCAGCATTGGGGCTGCGGAGGTGGTGCCAAAGGCCGCGCAGAGCGCTTTGAGATCGTCATCATTCGGGGCGGCCCCCTCCAACCCGCGCAAAAGCGGGATCCGGTCCGGGGCGGCCTGCCCCGCCAGCCAGCCCAGCATCGGCCAGATCGCCTCGTCATACTGCGCGGGCAGCGCCACTTCGATCACCCGGCGCGGGGCGCGGTGTTCCTCTAGATAGACCCCTGAGAGCGGCGCGCGCGCCGTGAGCGCGATGCACAGGTCGAGAAAATCGGGATGTTTCACCGTCCGCGCGCCAAGCACGCTATTGGCATAGATCACCGCGTTGGACTCCGACCACGCGATGAACTCGCCGCGTTCGGGCGGGGCCGGCAATTGGTAGGGCGCACAAGTGAAACTGGGCCGCGCGCCCATCGTGACATAGGCGTCGGCCAAACGGCTGGCGGGCAGGCCGAAATCCGGCGGCACGCCTTGATCGCGCCAATTGCCGTGATCGACCGAGATCGCGTTCATCGTCGTCGGCACGCGCACCTTCGAGCGCATATCGGCCATGGTCTGGGCAAAGAGCAGGTTGGCGGGGCTGGCGTAGATGCAGCCGTCGATATGCACGCGCGTCACGTCGACCAGCCGCTCGGCCCCCTGCCCCCGCGCCATGGTGCAGGTGATCTCCATCGCCAGTTGCACGGCCTTGCCCTCGGCCCCGTCCAGCATCGCCTGATCCTCGGCGGTGAGATGCAGGGCTCGGGCGGGCCTGTCCGACAGGGGCAGATCCCAGTCATCGGTGCTGAGCATCTCAGGCGTGATCCGCGCGCTGCGGGATTTGGCGAGCAGGTCGTAATCCTCGGCCCCGAGGCGCAGCACCGCGAGTGGCTTGTCGAACATCTTGCCCGCGATCAGCGCGCCCAAGGTCAGTATGTCTTCGGCCTCGCGAAACACGAGGGCCGCAGGGGCATGACCGTTCAACGCCAGTTCCAGCAGCACGCCGCTGCCGGTGCAGGAGCCGCGGCTGGTGGGCATGAGCAGGATCTTCCCCGCGAGCGACTGACCGCAGAGCGGGTGATGCGCGTCGATGACCTTGCCCGTGGCCGGATCGACGCCGCCCCAGAAACTCAGCCCCTCAGAGGAAGCCAGCACCGCGCCTTGGGCCGCGGCGGGAACGATGATTTGCGCCATGGGGTGCCCCTCCAATTCAGGTGACGACAAAGCCGTGCGCGAAGGGGTCACGCTCGTCGATGAAGATGGTGTTAAAGCCCGTCACCCGCGCCCAACCGGCGATGGAGGGGATGATCGCGGGCCTGCCCGCCACCTCTGCCGCCGCTTCGACACGGCCTTTGAACATGGAACCGATGATGGATTCATGCACGAAATCATCGCCGACATTCAGCTTGCCCTTGGCCGCCAGCTGCGCCATCCGCGCCGAGGTGCCAGTGCCGCAGGGCGAGCGGTCGATCGCCTTGTCACCGTAGAAAACCGCGTTGCGGGCGTGCGCCTCTCCCGCGCGGGGGGCGCCGGTCCAGAGGATATGGCTCAGCCCGTTGATCGCGGGATGTTCGGGGTGGATGAACTCATATTTCGCATTGAGCGCGGCACGGAGTTTGGGGCTCAGACCAACCAGTTCGGAGACCGAGAAATCCGCCATATCGCGGAAGTTCTTCTGCGGCTCGACGATGGCATAGAAGTTCCCGCCATAGGCCACATCGACCACCACTTCGCCCAAACCCTCGACCTCCGCCGTCAGCCCTTCGGCGTGGAGGAAGGCGGGCACATTGGTCAGCCGCACCTCTTCGACGAAACGCCCCTCTTGCCGGTAGGTCACATCGACCCGCCCGGCAGGGGTTTCAAGGCGCAATTGGCCGGGGGTGGCGGGGGTAACGAGCCCGTTTTCAAGCGCGATGGTGACTGTGCCGATGGTGCCGTGGCCGCACATCGGCAGGCAGCCCGAGGTCTCAATGAACAGCACCGCGATGTCACAATCATCCCGCGTCGGCGGATAAAGGATGGCGCCTGACATCTGGTCGTGCCCACGCGGCTCGAACATCAGACTGGTGCGAATCCAGTCGTATTCCGCCAGAAAATACGCGCGCTTTTCCAGCATGTTCGCGCCCTTCAACAGCGGCGCGCCGCCGGTGACGAGCCGTACAGGATTCCCGCAGGTATGGCCGTCGATACAGGGAAATGTGTGTTGCGTCATGTCAGCCTCTAGAAACGGGCGGGAGAGAAGGGGGTCAGGTCGATGCCGGGGTCTTGGCCGGTCATCAGATCCGCGATGATGGCGGCGGTGCCTGCCGATTGGGTGAGGCCAAGATGCCCGTGGCCAAAGGCGCAGAACACATCCGGACGGCTTGGCAGCGCGCCGATGGCGGGCAGGCTGTCGGGCAGTGAGGGCCGAAAACCCATCCATTGCGTGCCGCCGGAGGTGTCGAGCCCCGGCAGAAAGCGCTTGGCCTTTTTCAGCATCGCATCGGCCCGGGCAAAGTTCGGCGGCAGGTCGAGCCCGCCGAGTTCCACCGCCCCGCCGACGCGCAGCCCATGGCCCACCTTGCTGATGACAAAGCCATGGCCGCCGAAAGTGATTTGGCGCTTCAGGTCGAAGGCCACGGCGGGCAGGGTCGTGTTATAGCCGCGCTCGGTCTCCAACGGGACTTTCACGCCAGCGGTCCGCGCGAGGTGATGCGAATGCGCGCCCGCGGCCAGCGCCACGCGGCCCGGCATCAGGCCAGCGGCGGTCTCAACCCCGCCCGCGACGAGACGTTCGGCGCGGGTGATGGTGATCTCCCCGCCCCCGGCCCGGAAGCGTTCGGCCATCGCCAGCACATAGTCGCGCGGGTCCGAGATCGATTGCCATTCCGGGGTGAAGGTTGCATGGGTGAAAGAGGGCGCAAGACCGGGCTGATAGGCCGCAATCTCATCGCCCTTGAGATGGGTGAAAGCGATCCCCGCCTCTTCGCGGGCCTGCCATCCGGGGAGGGAGGCTCGGAACTCGGCCTCGCTCTCATAGACCTGTAACTGCCCGTCATGGCGCAGCATATGGGCCAGACCGCTCAGCTCCAGATGCGGGTCGAGCGCGGCCTGCGAGAGTTTCATCAGCGCCGTCTGCGCCACGGTCGAGGCCCGCACCTGCGCGGGCCAGCTTGCTTTCCAGAAACGCCACATCCACGGGGCGATCCGCCCGGCATAGCGCGGCGGCACCGACAGCGGACCCAGCGGATCAAGCAGCCATTTCGGCGCCTGCCGGATCATCCGGGGCGAGGCGAGCGGCAGGATCTCGGTAAAAGCAAAAGCGCCCGCGTTGCCCGCCGAGGCGCCCGCCGCCGGGCCTTCACGGTCGATCACCCGCACGGGCAGCCCGCGCGCCTGAAGTGCCAGCGCGATGGACAGGCCCAACACGCCCGCGCCGACGACCGTCACCGGGGTTTGGTTCATTACCGCACGCTCGACAGGAATTGACGGGTTTCTTCTTGCTGCGGATCGCCAAAAATCTGATCCGGCGCGCCGATCTCGGCCATGACGCCCTTGTGAAAGAAGGCCACACGGTCCGACACATCGCGTGCGAAACTCATCTCATGGGTGACACAGATCATCGTCATCCCTTCATCTGCCAGCAATTTGAGCGTGTCCAGCACCTCGCCCACCAGTTGCGGGTCGAGGGCCGAGGTCACCTCGTCAAAGAGAATGTAGTCGGGCGACATCGCCAATGCACGCGCAATCGCCATCCGTTGCTGCTGCCCGCCCGACAGGCGGCTAGGGTAAACATCGAGCTTATCGGCCAGACCGACATGCGAAAGCTGCTGCACCGCAATCTCTTCGGCCTCCTTGCGGGCGATGCCTTTGACCTTGCGCGGGGCCAGCGTGACGTTTTCCAGCACCGTCAAATGCGGAAAGGCGTTGAACTGCTGGAACACGATGCCGATCTTGCGGCGCAGCTTGTTCAGGTCGGTGTCGCGGGCGTGAACCTCGGTTCCGTCGACGACGATGCGGCCACTGTCGATCGGCTCCAACCCGTTGATGCAGGTCAGCAGCGTCGATTTGCCCGAACCCGAGCCGCCGATTACCGAGACGACTTCGCCCTTTTCTACGGTCAGGTCGATGCCCTTGAGCACCTGAAGCGCACCAAAGGATTTGTGGACGTTTTCAATCTCAATCATTTTCTTGCCACCTTTTTTCCAAGCGGCTGCCAAGCCGGGCAATGGGGAAACTGAGCGCGAAGTAGATCGCGCCGGTCACGAGCAGGATGAACATCGGCTCTTGCAGGCGTGTCACCAGAATTTGCGAGGCGCGCAGCAATTCGATGATGCCAAGCCACATCACCAGCGCGCTGTCTTTCATCACGCCGAGCGTCAGGCCGATCCAACTGGGCAGGCCAACCCGCAGCGCCATGGGAAAGACGATCTGCGTAAGATCCTGCCCCCATGTCATGCCGAGCGAGCGCGCCGCACGGCGGGTGACCGAAGGCACCGCCTCGATCGCGCCGCGCACGATCTCGGTGCAATAGGCCGAGGTATAAAGCGCCAGCACGATGCAGGAGGTCACGAAGGGCGAAATCCCCCAGCCCGCGATGGCCTGAAAGGCGTTGGCGAGGATCAATTGGATCAGCAGCGGAACCGAGCGGAAGATATCCAGCACGAAGGTCAGCGGCAGCGCCGCCCATGGGTTGATCTGGCTGCGCAGCACCCCGAAGAACACCCCCAGCAGCGTGCCGCCCACCACCGCGAAGGCGGTGACCGAAAGCGTCACCCCTGCGCCTTTGAGCATGAACAACAGGTCGTTGAAGGTCAGAGCCGTATCAAACATCTATTCTCTTCCTTCAGTAGCGAAACAGGCGGGCCGCAAGCAGCCGTGCGCCAAGCATCACGGTCTTGGCGATCACGTAGTAGATCACCGCCGCCAATGCGAAGAATTCAAAGGTTCGGAAGCTGCGCGCGTTGAGGTCTTGCGTCACCCCGGCGAGATCCGAATTCAGCCCCACCGTGACCCCCAGAGAGGTCATCAAGATCGCCCAGATCATCTGGTTCGTCGTCGGCAGGAACGAGATGCGGAACATCTGCGGCAGGATGATCAAGCGAAACGCCTTGGCCTGTCCCATGCCCAGTGACCGCCCGGCGCGCAGCTGCGTGCCCGGAATGGCGCGCATTGCGCCGCGGAACGTCTCGCAAAGGTAGCCCGCGTTGTTAAACGCGATCCCGGCCAGCAGCGCGGCGTAGGGGCTGAGATAGATCCCGAAAGACCCAAGCCCGAAATGCGCCATGTAAATCTGAAACAGCGCCGGCGTGTTGCGCGCCACTTCGACCCATGCGGTCGCAGGCGCCCGCAGCCAAGCCGATTTGGCATCTCGGCCCACGGCCAGCAGCACGGCGATGGCAATGCCGATGAGCATCGACAGGATCGATATTTGCAGCGTGACCAGCGCGCCTTCCAGCATCTCTGGTAAGGCGCGAAAAGCCTGTCGCCATTGAAAGGTATAGTTGCCCATCTCTTGCTCCGATCAGCGGTTATCGGCAGGGGGGCCGCAGGTCGCGGCCCCCGCATTCATCAGCGATAGGCTTTGGCGATGGTCAGGTCCGGCGCCTCGCCGCCGACCCATTTGTCGAACAGTTCCTGATAACGGCCCGAGCGCACCTGCTGGTTCACGAAGAGGTCGAGATAGTTCAGCAGACCGTATTCCTGACGCAGGCCGATCAGACCGACATAGTCCACGTCAAACGGCGCATCGCCCGCGATGGTCAAACCGTCGAACTTGCCGCTCGCCACGATGGAGGCGGCCACGGTGGAGGTCACGACCGTCGCATCGATCTGGCCTTGGGCCAGCGACAGGAAGACGTCCGCTTGGCTCTGGTAGGAACGGAAGCTGCCTTCGTCCCATGCGTCGACCTGCTCTTCCAGCGCGATGGCTTCGAAAGTGCCCGCGACGGAGCCCACGGTCTTGCCCTTGAGGCTCTCAAAACTGTCGACGCCCGCGTCTTCGCGGGTCAGCACGACGTTGGTGAAGGCGAAATAGGGCACCGAGAAGCCGACGGTCTTGGCGCGCTCCAGCGTGTCGGAGGTGGAGGCGACACCCACATCCGCGCGGCCCGAGACGAGGGCGGGAATACGGTCGGGGAAGGGCGTCTCCACAATCTCGGCTTCGACGCCAAGGGCGGCGGCCAGATCGTTGCAATAGTCCACGTCGAAGCCGACGGGCGTGTTGCTGTCATCGCGCGAGCCCATGGGCGGGAAGTCCAGCACCACGGCGCAGCGCAGCGTGCCCGAAGAAATGATGTCGTCCAGTTTGTCGGCCTGAGCGGCGGTGCCGATCACGGTCGCAGCCACGAGGCTCCCGGCGAGTTGCGTGAATTTCATAGGTATCTCCCTCTTGGGTTGGTCGCCCCCGACTCTCTCTGGACGGGGTGCGGGGTGGTATGAAGGAACAATGTCTTCATTAAAAATACAATATGTATTTTTGACTTTTACCGGCATGTCGACATATTTTTGATACATTCCGGTCTGGCCAGCATGGTCGCGAAAGAGCAGCCGGTTGGGCGGCTCCCCCACGGCGTAACAAATGCGAAAAGCCGGGCGCGCGGCCCGGCTTTTGCGATCTCAGATTATTCCGCCGCGTCTTCCGGCAGCAGCGCCTCGGGCAGGTTCTGATAGGACACCGGCCGCAAGAAACGGCGGATCGACAGGGTGCCCACGCTGGTCGCGCCGAAGTTGGTGCTGGCCGGATATGGCCCGCCATGCACCATGGAATCCACCACCTCGACCCCTGTCGGGAAACCGTTGGCCAGCAGGCGACCCGCCTTGCGCTCTAGCACCGGCATGAGGTCGCGCGCCGCGTCGACATCCGCGTCATCCATATGCAGGGTGATGGTCAATTGCCCGTCCAACTCAAGAGCCAGCGCGCGCATCTCTTCCAGCGAAGAGACCCGCACCACCAATCCGAGAGGGCCAAAGACCTCTTCGTGCAGCGCCGGATTGGCCTTGAACTCTTCGCCCGTGGTTTCGAACAAGGCCGGCGCGGCGGTGCGGCCTTCGCTGTCGGCTAGATGCACCTGGCGCAGGCTTGGCGCGGATTTGAACTTGTCCCGCCCTGCGCAATAGGCCTCGGCGATACCGTCCGTCAGCATGACCTGCGGCGCCACGTCTTGCAGCGCCGTGGCCGCGGTTTGCACGAAGGCATCGGCGCCCGCACCGTCGATCACCACGGCGATGCCGGGATTGGTGCAGAACTGGCCCGCGCCCATGGTCAGCGATGCCGCCCAGCCCTTGCCAAGCTCCTCGGCCCGTGCCGCCATCGCGGCGGGCAGCATGAACATCGGATTGACCGAGCCCAACTCGCCGAAGAAGGGGATCGGCTCTGGCCGCGCGGCGCAGAGATCGAACAGCGCCCGCCCCCCGGCGAGCGAGCCGGTGAAGCCCACGGCCTTGATCCGCGGATGCTGCACCACGGCCTGCCCCACGGCGCGGTTGCCGCCTTGGATCAGCGAGAAGACCCCGCGCGGCATGCCGCAGCTTTCAACCGCCGCATGGATCGCTTCGGCCACGATCTCTCCGGTGCCGGGATGGGCGGAGTGGCCTTTGACCACGACCGGGCAGCCCGCCGCCAGCGCCGCTGCGGTGTCACCGCCCGCCACGGAGAAGGCTAGCGGGAAGTTCGACGCGCCAAAGACGGCCACGGGGCCGATGGGGCGCTGCACCATGGTGATCGCGGGCCGTGGGGCGGGCTGGCGTTCGGGCATGGCGGCATCGAAGCGGCGGTCGAGGTAGTCGCCCTGTTCGATATGCGCCGCGAACAGGCGGAGTTGGCCCACGGTTCGGCCCCGCTCCCCTTCCAGCCGCGCTTCGGGCAGACCGCTTTCTTGGCTGCCGATCTCGGTGATCTCGGCCCCGCGGGCGTCGATCTCATCGGCGATGGCGTTTAGGAATTTGGCGCGGGTCGCGCGGCTGGAATAGCCATAGTCCCAAAACGCTGCTTCGGCGGCTTCGCAGGCTTGGTCGACCAGTTCCACCGTGCCGACCGAGAAGTCATGCGCCGGCCCATGGGCAGGGCTAGAGCTAAAGCGGTCATCCGTGGCGATCCATTCGCCAGCGATCAGGTGTTTGCCATGGGGGGTAAAGGCCATCGTCTATCCTTTCATGCGGGCCGCGGCCCGGTGTCAGCTTGCGTCTCTCCACATCTGCATACATGATGTATGCATGATTGCAACCCAAGCCCTGCGAGGATCCAGATGGCCGACACAACCCTCTCCCACGATGACCTGACCGCGATGGTCGTTCGGATTTTCCAAGGCGCGGGCCTGTCGCCCCTGAATGCCGCCGCCCTCGCGCGGGTGATTGTCGCGGGCGAAGGCGATGCCTGTAAATCCCACGGCATCTACCGGATCGAAGGCTGCCTGCGCACGATCAAGGCGGGCAAGGTGGTGCCCGACGCGGTGCCACGGGTGCATCATGACGACAGCGCCGTGGTGCGCGTGAACGCGGGCGGCGGGTTCTCCAACGCCGCCTTCGAAGCAGGCGCACCGGTGCTGGCCGAGCGTTGCCGCACCACCGGGATCGCCGCCATGGTGATCAACGATTGCACCCATTTCGCCGCGCTCTGGCCCGAGATCGAGGCGCTGACCGAGATGGGCCTTGCAGCCATGGCCATGTGCCCCAGCTATGCCAGCGTCGCCCCTTCTGGCGGAACCGACCCCTTGATGGGGACCAACCCTTTCGCCTTTGGCTGGCCCCGGGAAGGGGGCGACCCTTACGTTTTCGATTTCGCCACCAGCGTCGCCGCGCGGGGGGAGATCGAATTGCACCGCCGCGCGGGCACGCCCCTGCCCGAAGGCTGGGCCATCGCCCCCGATGGCAGCCCGACGACCGACCCCGAAGCCGCCCTCGCCGGGGCTATGCTGCCCTTCGGCGGTCACAAGGGATCGGCCATCTCGACCATGATCGAATTGCTTGCCGGGGTGATGATCGGTGACCTGACCAGCCCTGAAGCGCGCGATGCCTTGGGCTCGCTCACCCTTGCGCCCGCGCATGGCGAATTGATCATCGCCTTCGACCCCAAAACGTTTGCCGCAGGCCGCCCCGGCGACCCCTTCGCGCGGGCGGAAACCCTCTTTGACGCGATCACCGGCCAAGGGGCGCGGTTGCCCTCGCAGCGCCGCTTCAAGGCGCGTGCCGAGACGCGGGCCAAGGGGATTCCCCTGACGGATGCCGAGATGCGCAGCCTTGAGCGTTTGCTGGCCGAAGGGCTCGACGCCGTCTGACCCCCTCCGCGCGCCACCCTCCCGCGGGGGGGGGCGTGCGATCCCACCCAAACCCGCTTTAAATCGCCGCAAAATCTTGCCGCCACCGCAAGGCGATTGTCACAAAAAAGCGGCGATCCTACGGAAATCAAGGCGAAATTTTGTGCAGCCCCCGCCGCGCAGCAGGCGGATCGGCGGTTTTCCGCGCTGCCCTGCGGCAATCCGCTGATAGTTGCAATATCAAGTTTCCAGCCTCCGCAAAAAGATTAGATAGGGAAAAAATTGCACACTCTTAACGTGTCTTCCGAGGTATTGTTTTGCCGAATTTCCCGACTGCACGACCGATTGAACAGCGGCCCGAAACCCTAGAACGCCGCCAGTTCCTCACCCTCTCCGCCGCGTCCTTTGCCGCCGCGCTCATGCCGCGGCACAGCGCGGCCCAGGAGGTGCCCGCCGCCTCCTTCACCTTCGACGGGCTGGTCGAAGATATGCGGCGATTGGCCCAGACCTCCTATATGGCCCCGAAGCCTGTCGAAGGTTTCCTTGCCGATCTGGATTACGACGCCTACCAACGCATCCGGTTCCGGCCCGAGCAGGCCCGCTGGCAGGAAAAGGGCGTGGCCTTCAGGCTGCACGCTTTCCACCCCGGCTGGCTGTTCAAGGAAGCGGTAAAAATCAACGAGGTCCGGGGCAACGCGGTGGAACCGATGGGCTTTACCACCGCCGATTTTGAGTATGACGACGAAGAACTCGCCAAGTCGATCCCGCCCAATGCCGAGATGCCGGGCGTCGCCGGTTTCCGCCTGCACACCCCGCTTAACCGGGCCGATATTTTCGATGAATTGATCGTCTTCCAAGGGGCGAGCTATTTCCGCGCCTTGGGCAAGGACACGCTCTATGGGCTGAGCGCGCGGGGCTTGGCCGTGAACACCGGCCTGCCGGAAGGTGAGGAATTCCCCCGCTTCAGCGAGGTTTGGCTGCGCCGCCCCGAACCGGGTGACGATAGCGCCACGATCTATGCCGCGCTCGACAGCCCTTCGGTGACCGGGGCCTATCAATTCGTGATCACACCGGGCGAAGACACCACCGTCGAAGTCACCATGCGGCTCTTCCTGCGCGAAGACATCAAACAGCTTGGCATCGCGCCGCTGACCTCGATGTTTTTGCACAATGGCGCGGACAAGGGCAATTTCGACGACTTCCGCCCCGCGGTGCATGACAGCGAAGTCTTGGTGCTGAACACAGGCAAGGATACCACCCTCTGCCGCCCGCTGAACAATCCGCCGCGTTTGGCGAGTTCCTATTTCGGGGCGCAGAGCCCGCGGTCTTTCGGGCTGGCGCAGCGCAACCGGGACTTTGAGCATTACCTCGACGCGCAGGCCCATTACGAACGCCGCCCCTCGCTGATGATCGAACCCATGGGCGACTGGGGCAAAGGCACACTGCGGCTGGTTGAGATACCTTCGGATCTGGAAGGCAATGACAACATCGTGGCCTATTGGATCCCCGAAGGGGAGACCCGCGCGGGCGATGAACTGGCCTACGGCTACCGCATGCACTGGGGGATGACCCCGCCGGGCGCGACGCCGCAGACCCTTGGCCGCGTGGTACGGCTGCGCTCGGGCCATGGCGGGGTGGCGGGTGTTGAGGCAGACACCGAGACCCGCAAATTCGTCATCGACTTCGCAGGCGGACAGCTCAGCGATATGCCGAGCGACGCCGAGCTTGAACCCGTCACCAGCGCACAAAACGGCGAAATCGTTGAGGCGATTTTAAGCCGGGTGGATGGCAGGGACGAATGGCGGCTGGTGCTGGAACTGCGCGCCGAGCCTGACGCCATCGTCGAAATCAAGGCAGTTCTATCGGGATATGACCGCAATCTGACAGAGACATGGGTGTACCAATGGATCAACGCATGACCCTTCAAGACGCGACGACCCCCACTTCCGCAATGGCTGGCGAGGCCGAGAACTGGATGCCGCCCGCCGCCCCGCTTGCGATGCCACGGCAGAGCTTGGAACGGCGCGGCCATCTGGCCGGGCTGGCCGACCTTGCGCGGGAATTTCTGCTGCGGCGTAAGGCCTGAGCACCATGACACCCCAGCACAGGCAGATCGCGGCGGATGGCCCGACCCGTTTTGCACGGGCGGTCGCCCTGCTGTTGTCGCTCGGCTCCGCAGCCCTTGCCGCGACCCTTTTGGCCGAGGCTGCGGCGCGGGATGGGTTCAGCGGCTGGGACGGCCTCCGTGCCCTGCTCGTTTTCGCCACCACCGCTTGGTTGGCTTGGGGCGCGTCGCTGGCGTTGATCGGGCTTTTCGGCGGCAGATCGACGCCGCCCCGCCCCGCGCTTGAGGCACCGCAGCCGCGCACGGTGATCGCGGTGCCCATCTGCAACGAAGACCCGCTTACCACCTTCGCCCGCATCGCCGCGATTGACCGCTCTGTCGCCCGGGCCGGGGTTACGGCGGATTTCGTCGTTCTGTCGGACACCCGCGATGACGCGCTGGCCGGGAAAGAGCAATTCACCTTCGCCCGCCTGCTGCGCGAAACCGAGGGGCAGGGGCGCATCTTCTACCGCAGGCGGCAGGACAATGCGGGCCGCAAGGCGGGCAATATCGAAGAATTCATTCGCAGCTACGGCGGGGCCTACGACTTTGCCGTGATCCTTGACGCCGACAGTCTGATGGAGGGCGAGACGATCCGCGCAATGATCGCGCGGATGCAGGCCGATCCGCAGCTGGGGCTCTTGCAAACCCTGCCCAAGATCATCGGCGCGCGGTCTTTCTTTGGCCGCGCCTTGCAGTTCGCCTCGTGGTTCCACGGGCCGATCTTCACCCGTGGCCTTGCCCGCATGCAAGGGGCGACGGGGCCGTTCTGGGGCCATAACGCGATCATTCGTGTGCGCGCCTTTGCCGAAAGCTGTGGCCTGCCCGAACTCTCCGGCCCGCCCCCCTTGGGTGGGCATATCCTGAGCCACGATTATGTCGAGGCGGCCTTGCTCGCCCGCGCCGGTTGGAAGGTCGAGGTGGATGAGACCTTGGGCGGCTCCTTTGAGGAGGGGCCGGAAAACGTCCTCTCCTTCGCGCGGCGCGAGCGGCGCTGGTGCCAAGGCAACCTGCAACATGCGCGGCTGATCTTTGCGCCCGGCTTGGCGGGGTGGAGCCGCTTCGTCTTTTTGCAGAATGTGACCGCCTATGTGGTCTCGCTTCTCTGGGCGGCCTTTCTGATCACCTCAGCGATCAGCACGCTCTACGCGCCGCCGCCGGAATATTTCCCCGGCCCCTATCAGCTTTTCCCCGTCTTCCCCGATACCAGCGCGCGCGAGATCACGCTGCTGGCTTTGGGCGTGCTGGGGCTGTTGGTGGTGCCAAAACTGCTGATCCTGATCCATGCGCTTCTGACCGACCGCGCGCGCGACTTTGGCCGCGCTTTGCGGATGGCGCTCTCGGTGCTGACCGAGATCGTGCTGACCACGCTTCTGGCCCCCCTGATGCTGCTCTACCACAGTCGCGCAGTGTTGCAGGTCCTCTCGGGCCAAGACGGCGGCTGGCCCGCCAACCAACGAAACGAGGGCCAATTGAGCTTGGCCGATGGCTGGACGGCGGGCCGGTGGATCGTGTTCATCGGGGCGGTGATCCTCGCGGCGGTACAATGGGTCGCGCCCGATCTGACCGTCTGGCTGCTGCCCGTGGCGGTCCCGATGCTGCTGGCGCCGCTGCTCATCTCCTGGACCTCCCGCCCCCTGCCCCGCAGGCTTTTCGCCGTGCCCGAGGATGCCGCGCCGCGCGATGTCGTCGCGGAATACGACAGCATCTGCGATGTTTGGCGGCTGACGTGGAATGACGAACATCTGATGCCAGAACCTAAAGCGGCGGATCTGCCCCATGCCACCGCCTAACACCGGGCTATCGCCCGCCGCACGGGCTGCCGGCGCGGCTCCCAAATCCGCCCGCGATCCGCGCATCGACCTGTTTCGCGGGCTGGCGCTGGTGATGATCTTTATCAACCACGTCCCGGGCAACCCCTATGAGGCCCTGACCATCCGCAACCTCGGTTTCGCCGACGCGGCGGAGGCGTTCTTCCTCATGTCCGGCATCGCTGCAGGCTTGGCCTATACGCCGCGTTTTATCGCGCGAGGCAGGGTGCGCCACGGCCTCTGGCGTGCCATCGCGCCCCTGTGGAAACGGGCGTGGTCGCTTTACGTGGTGCAACTCCTGCTCTCAGCAGTGGCCTTGGGCATCTTCGCCGCTGCCTTCCAGATCACCACAGAGGCCGCCTTCCTGACCAAGATCAACATGCGGCAGGTCTTCCAAAACCCCACCCAAAGCGTGATCGGCATTCCGCTTTTGACGCATCAGTTCGGCTATGTGAACATTCTGCCCGCCTATTCCGTCCTGCTGGTCTGCGCCCCGGCGGCGATCATGCTAGGGCTGCGCTGGCCGCGCCTGCTTCTCGTGCTGTCGCTGGTGCTTTGGCTGCTGACCGGGGTCTTCCGGCTGAACCTGCCGAACTACCCCAACCCAGGCGGCTGGTTCTTCAACCCCTTCGCATGGCAAGCGATCTTTGTCTGCGGGCTGCTGGTGGGTCTGAGCCAGCGGCAGGGCTACCGTTTTTTCCCGAACTCGCCAGCGCTGTTCTGGCTGTCCGTCGCCATCCTGCTGGGCGTCTTCGCATGGCGCTATGTGCCGGGTTTGGGCCGTTTCCTGAACCTGCAAATGCATCATTTGAGAGAGGCCGGGGTGCCCTTCAACATCACTTCGCACGACAAGACCTATCTCTCTGCCCCGCGTTTCATTCACATTCTGTCCTTGGGGTATTTCCTGTCACAGTTGCAGACCGTCACCCGCCTCTCGGCCCATGCCGTGGCCAGCCCCGTCCGGCTGATCGGTCGGCATGGTCTGCTGGTCTTTGCCAGCGGCACCGTTCTGGCGCTGATCTGTCAGGTTGCGATGATGGCGCGGCCAGAGGCGCAGTGGATGCCGTGGGTTCTGCCTGTTGTCGGAACGGCGGCGCTCTATGGGGTAGCCTGGGTTGCAGAGACCTCGCGGCAGGTGCTTGCCGCACCGGCTGAACCCGCACCCGTCTCGCTTAAAGCCCCAACCGTCTAAGCCGCCCCCTAGCCTTTACGAACGCCGGTCGTCGCCACGCCCCCATTTGCGCCAAGCCAGCCATGCAAGCCCCAGCCCGCCCGCGATCAGCGCCATGTGACGTGGGCGGATGCCGCGCCCGGTGGTCGTGGCCTCCCCCGGATGGTAGCGCGGGTCGAGCAGGCGGGTATCTGCAAGAAAACCACCGACAACAGTCTCGCTGCCCCGGAACACCGCCCGCAGGCCACGGCCCTTCTTGCGGTTGAGGGTTTCAATGGTCCCGATCATCGACTTCTTCTCTGCCATCACCTCGGCCACACGTTCGAGCGGCAGGCCGAGGTGTTCGGCAATCAAGCGGGTTCTGAACCCTTCAATCACCTCTGCGGGGTGTTCGATCGCGACATCGCATTCGGTATCAAACCCCATGGAACGGTTGTTAAGGTTGCTGGAACCGAGGCGCAAAAGATGATCGTCGATAATCATGATCTTCGCATGAACATAGATCGGCTCCCCCTCCTCGGTGACGGGGAAATAGATGCGAAAGCGGTTTTGGTGATCGGCGCGTTTCAGCTCTTCCACAAGCCGCTCACGCAGCACATGCATGGCGTCATCTTCCAACTGGGATTCCGCATCGCGCGGGTTGATGATGACGACCTCCGGCCCATCCTCTTCGGCCAAACGCGCCTTGAGCGCATCACAGACCGAGGCGGCAGCGAGGTACTGCGATTCAATATAAATATAGTCACGCGCCGATTGGATCCCTGCGATATAGAGCCGTTCGATCTCATTGATCAGTGGCTCTTCGTCAAACGGCGGCTCCGTCCGGGCGATGCCCACATCGACGTTTTCGGCATCAATCGGCAGGTCTTCGGGCCATTCGGACATGGGCGCATCCTCAGGGCGCGCAATCTCATCCCCCGTGGCGCGGAACCAACGCCGGCGCGAAAGCTCACCCAAGGCGGCGGCGGCGGGGCCTGACATGGCCGAAGTCGCGTCATGCCAAGGGTCGGAGGGTGTGCCATCCTTGCGCAGGCGGCGCGGGTCGTGCGGCAGATGGTCGGGCGTGTCCCACCGGTCTTCGGTCGCGTCGATCCCGCCGCAAAAGGCCAGAGCATCGTCGGCCACGACGATCTTTTGGTGGTGGCAGGCGCCGAAGGGGTGGTGGCCGTCCAAGGCAAAGTGAATCCGGTCGCCACCGAATAGGCCGAGCGCTAACGAGGGCACCAATCGCCCCGGCGCGGCCAGCACGGCGCCGTTCCATTTGAGCAGATAGACATTCAGTTCCGGCCTCCGCTCCACCACCGCCTCGACAAAAGCGCCAAGTTGGTTGGGATAGCCGTCCGGCGCATTGCCGTCTTCGTCACTTTCGCCGGGCAGCATCTCAAGCTCGAAATCGAAATCCCAGCCGATCAGCATCAACTGCTGCCGCGCTCCGAGGAAGATCTCGCGCAGGACCCGGAAATAATCCGCCGCATCGACAATAAGGCCAAACCGCTCGGCCCGGGCGACGCGCCATGTCGTCTTGTCATTGAACAGGCTTTGGCCGTTGGCCGCTTGCGCGTGGTTCGTCTTAGCCAGTTCCAAATCGCCCTGCACGTTTTGTCCCTCTCTCTTCGATCCTACAGGGCTAAACGCCCATTCCCGCGCGAAGTTGCATCGATGCGTAAATATCGGGCAGGCTCAGACCGGTTGCGCCTGAGACAGCTCGGCCTGAAGCCGGGCTTCTTCGGCGGCTTTGGGCGTGGTGAACCGCGCCAGCAGGAAATAGGCGACAGGGGTGAGATAGAGGGTCGAGAGCGTGGCCATGCCCAGCCCCCCGACGATCACCCAGCCAAGCGCCTCGCGCGCCTCGGCCCCCGCACCCGCCGAGAGGATCAACGGCACGCCGCCCAAGACGGTAGAGGTCATCGTCATCATCACCGGACGCAGGCGGATGGTGGAAGCGCCAAAGATCGCCGCGTGGATATCCGCCCCCTGATCGCGCAATTGGTTGGCAAATTCGACGATCAAAATCCCGTTCTTGGCCATGATCCCGATCAACATGACCAGACCGATCTGACTGTAGACATTGAGGCTCTGCCCCGTCATCAGCAGCGCGAAGATCGCGCAGGCCAGCCCCAAGGGCACCGTGGCCATCACCACGATGGCAGAGATAAAGCTTTCGAACTGCGCGGCGAGGACAAGGAAAACCACGAGGATCGCAAAGCCGAAAGTCACGAAAAGCCCTGAACTGGTTTGATCCAACGCGGCGGCCTCGGCCAGCGGCACGATCAGGTTTTCATCGTCCAACACCTCTTGCCCGACCGCGCGCACCTGTTCCAATGCATCGCCCAGCGACAGGCCCGGCGTCAGCCCGGCGGAAATCTCGACCGAGCGGTTCTGGCCCTCCCGGTCCAACTCGGGCGCAACGGCGCGTTCTTCGAGGGTCACAAAACTGGCCAGCGAAATCATCTGCCCGTTGCCCGATTGGACAAAGACGTTCTCAAGGTCGCGCGGATCGTTCACCGGGTCCGAGGTCGACAGCATCTGCACGCCATAGCTGGTGTCGTCGATAAAGACCGACGCCACCTCGCGCCCGTCGAGCATGGCTTGCAAAGCCTGCCCCAGTCCGGTGATATCGACGCCGAGATCAGCGGCCAGCGTCCGGTCGATCTGCACGAAAAGCTGCGGCTGCGTGCGTTCATACTCCAGCCGCACCTGCCCCATCGCGGGGTTCGTGCTCAGCCGGTCCACCATCGCCTGCGCGACTTGCGACAATTGCTCGTAATTGTTGCCTGTGATGGCGAATGACAGGCCGCGCCCTGCGCCGCGAATGCCGAGGGAGTTCGGCTGGATCGCAAAGGCCCGCACGCCCACGATGCCGCGCAGCTTGCCGTTGATCTCGCCCACAATCTCATCTTGGCTGCGCGCGCGGTCTTCCCATCCGGCGAGCGTGAACACCATGAAACCCCGATTGTCCGCGCCAAACCCGGTAATGGAGAAGATATTCGTCGCCTCTCCGGCGTCTTGCAGCGGGGTAATCAGGTCTTCGATCTCACGCATCTTGCTTTGGGTATAATCAAGCGAGACGCCCTGCGGGGCCGAGACGCTGAGCAGCGCCACGGCGCGATCTTCGCGCGGGGTCAGCTCTTGCCGGATCTCGCCCGAGACCAGCACCGCCGTCAGCGCGACGAAGGCCGCGATCAGCACCACGACATAGGGCATCGCCAGCGCCCATCTAAGCGTCGCCGCATAGGCGCGGTACAGCAGGTTGCCAAGCCACACGACAGGGCCGCGCGGGTTCTCTGCCGCGGGTTTGGTCAACAAGCGGCTCGCCAAGACCGGGCAAAGGCTGAGCGCCACGACCGAGGACAGCATCACCGCGATGGCGAGGGTGAAACCAAACTCCCGAAACAGCCCGCCCGCCTGTCCGGGCAGGAACGACAGCGGGATAAAGACCGCCGCCAGCGTGGCCGTGGTGGTGACGACCGCAAAGAAGACCTGCGAGGTGCCCAGCACCGCCGCCGCGCGCGGCCCCATGCCCGCCGCCCGTTGGCGCACGATATTCTCGAGCACCACAATCGCGTCATCCACGACCATCCCGGTGGCCAGAACCAGCGCCAGAAGGGTCAAGATATTGATCGAAAAGCCCACCAGATAGATCGCCGCCAAAGTGCCGATCAGCGCCACGGGCAGGGTCAGCGCCGGGATTAGCGTGGCGCGGAAATCGCGTAGGAAGACAAAGATTACCGCCACCACGATGCCCACAGCAAAGGCCAGCGTCGAAAGCACCTCGCGGATCGAGCCTGAGATAAAGGTCGCATCGTCCGAGGTCACGAAAATGCGCACGTCCTCGGGCAGGGTCTCGTTCAATTCCCCCACCGCGGCGCGCACATCGCGCGAGATCTCCAGCGTGTTCGACGTGGCCTGCCGGATGATACCGATGCCCAGACCCAATTGCCCATTGGCGCGCAGGATCGTCTCACCTTCGGCGGGGCCGAGCGTGACGCTGGCGACATCGCCGAGCCGGACGTTCTGCTTGATCTCCATCGCCTCGAACGCCTGTGTGGTGACGACGCTGGCCGTGGTGCGCACGTTGATCGACTGACGGTCGCCCGCTAGATCACCCGCGGGCGCGTCATAGGCCACATCGGCCAAGGCGCGCTGGATGTCGCCCAAGGTCAGGCCCCGGCTGGCCAGTTCCAACTGGTCGATATCGACGCGGAAAAACGGCTCGCGGTCGCCGTAGACCTGCAAATCCGCCACACCGTTGACCGAGATCAGCCGGTCTTCGACCCGGTCTTGCACCAGTTTGGTCAGCTCCTCCGGCGAGCGGCCCATGGAGGTCACGGCGATGCGCATGACCGGTTGGGCATTGGCATCGGCCTTGACGATCTGCGGCTGGTCGGCCCCTTCGGGCAATTGGTTCACGATCCGCGCCACTGCATCGCGCACATCGGTCGCGGCCACGTCGATATCGGTGCTGTCGTTGAACTCCAAGGTGACCCGGCTGCGCCCGAAGCGCGAGTTCGATGAGATCGCCCGCACGCCCGAGACCCGGCCCACGGCCCCTTCGATCCGCCCCGTAAGCTCCTGATCGACGGATTCCGGGGAAGCGCCCGAGAAGGTCGTGGTGACCGTGACCACGGGCCGGTCGACATTGGGCAGTTCGCGGACCTCCGCGCCAAAAAGCGCGGCGATGCCCGCCAGCACGATCAGCGCGTTGAGCACGAAGGCGAGGATCGGGCGGCGCACAAAAAGCGCGGTGCCCGAAGCGGTGCTCGCGGGCGGCGTGGCGTCCTCGGTCGGGGCGGCGCTCATAGGGTTGTCTTCTCAGCCGGAGCGGCATCTGATTGCACGCTGCCCGCGCGATTGACCTCACGCACCTCGCCGCCTTCGCGCAGGGTTTGCACGCCTTCGGTCACCACCACATCATCGGCGGTCAGATCATCCGACAGGACGAGCACCGAATTGCTGTTGCGCTGTGCGATCTCGACCGCGACTTGATGCGCCTTGCCCTCCCGTACCGTCCAGACAAACGGCCCGTCCGAAGACCATTGCACTGCCAGCGGCGGGATCGCCAGAAACGGATCGCCCACAAAGGTCAGGCTGACCGAAAAGGCCATGCCCGCGCGCAGCTGGTCGCCTTCGTTCGGCACGCGGCCCTGCACCAGAAGCGTGCGGCTGGCACGGTCGATCACGCTGTCGATGGCGCTGACTTCGCCCGTCAGGGTCAAATCGCGCATGCCGAGCGGGGTGACGGTGATTTCCTTGCCCAAGGAGAGCTTGCTCACCACCCGCTCAGGCACGCGGAAATCAATCAGGATCTCGCTGCGGTCGGTGATGGTGGCGAGTTGATCCTGCGCATTGACGCGGTCGCCTTCTTCGATATCGGTGATCCCCACCCAGCCTGAGATCGGCGCGAGGATGCGGCGTTGCGACAGATCGAACTGCGCTTGGCTGAGCGCAAGCTCGGCGCTTTGCAGGGCCAATTCCGTCTCGCGCAAGCGCACTTCGCTGACCGCGCCGGTGTTTTGCAGCCGCTCCACGCGGTCTTGCTCGGTCTGGGCGTTTTCAAGCTGCAATTCGGCTTGCTTCAGGGCGATCTGCTCGGCCTCATTCTCCAACAGGGCCACAACTGTGCCCGCCTCGATCAACTGCCCGGCGGGCAGGTTGAGATCAGTGATGACCCCTACGGCGTTAGAGCGCAATGTGACGGAGCGGCGCGCGCGCCCGTCGCCGATGGCGGTGATCCGATCGGCCAAAGTCTCTTCGCTGACCGCGGCGGTGACGACCAGCGACGGCCCGCCGCCGCCCCAACCCCGGCCAGAGCCCTGTGGCGCCTCCGCGACCTCCTCGATCCCCAGAAGATCGAGCAAACCGGTCTCCGCCACATAGGGGCGGGAGGCGGGGACATAGGTTAACATCGCGTAAAGACCCGCAACGAGAACCAGCAGAAATACGAAAAATTGGCGCAGGGCTTTCACGGGGGATGCGCTTTCAAAATATGTTACGAGGCGCATAATTGAGCATCGGCCCCAAAAAGGCACGTCAATTCTGCTTGATCACTGGCTGGGCATTCCCCGAAGGGGCCGCTGGCTGCTAGCACTATGGCGCGGAAGCCTGCCGGGTGGAAGGGCAATGGGGTTGATTACTAGAAATTCCGTTTCCGCCGCACATATTCTGGCCCTAGCCGGATCAAAGACCAAGGGGACATCATGCGCGCGACGGTTCTACCACTGGCGACACTGCTACTGGGCTTTTCGCTTTTGCAGATGAGCAACGGGTTGCAGGGCACGCTTTTGGCCGTGCGCGCGGGGCTCGAAGGGTTTGGCGGGGCGACCACCGGCCTCATCATGTCGGGATTTTTCGCGGGGCTGAGCGTGGGCTCCTTCGTGGCACCCCGGCTGATCAGCGGGGTAGGCCATATCCGAACCTTTGCCGCACTCGCCTCTGTCGCCTCCGCCGCGGCGCTGATGCATTTGGCTTTCATCGACCCGTGGGTCTGGATCGCGGTGCGCTGCCTCACCGGTTTTGCCTTTGCCGGGTTGATCATCGTGACGGAAAGCTGGCTCAACGCCTCTGTCAGTTCCGCGCAACGGGGCAAATTGCTCGCGGTCTACGGCATGGTCGGCATGGCCTCAGGCGCGGCGGGGCAGTTCCTGCTGAACCTCGGGGATCCGGCTGAGTTCATCCTCTTCGTGCTTGTCTCCATCGTGATGTCGCTGTCGCTGGTGCCAATTTCGCTTAGCCGTGTAGAGGGGCCGCGCTCAGAAGGCGCGCAGGAGCCGCCATCGCTGCGCCGGCTGTGGGGGCTGTCGCCCTACGGCGCGGTCAGCGCGGGGCTGGTCGGTGCCTCTATCGGGACGTTCTACGGGCTGGCACCGCTCTTCGCGCAGGAGATGGGCTATACCCAATCACGCATCGCCCTGCTGATCGCGGCCTTCACCATCGGCGGGCTGATGCTGCAATTCCCGTTGGGCTGGGTTTCCGACCGGATGAGCCGCCGGGGCTTGGGCGTCGGACTGGCTGTGGCGGGCGGTGCTTTGATGATGCTGACCCTGCCGATCCCCGCGCCTTCGGGGTCGATGCTGCTGGTGCTGGGCTTTGCCATTGGCGGGCTAGTCTTGCCTGCGCAATCCATCGTCATCGCCCATGTCAACGACCGCGCCCCCGGCTCGGCGGTGGTGGCCGTCTCGGGTGGGCTGGTGCTGATGCAGGGGATTGGTGCCGCGATCGGGCCTTTGCTGGCGGGCGTGCTGCTGGATACGCTGGGGCCGCGTGGCCTGCCGCTGGCGCTTGGCGGTTTTCAGTTGACCATCGTGGCATGGGGGCTGCTGCGCATGACCCTGCGCAGCGATCCCGAAACCCAAGAGCGCCACGCGGCGCCGCCGCTGACCCCCAACTTTGTCGAAGGCGAGCTGAGCCGCGAGGAATAGCGCGGCTTAGCTCTGGGGCCAGCTCTCCGGCACGTTGCTGCGCAGCTCTTCCAGCCACGGGGTGGCGACAGAATCCGACGGCGCGCGCCAGTCCCCGCGCGGCGACAATGCCCCCCCGGCGCTGACCTTAGGCCCATTCGGCAGAGCCGAGCGTTTGAACTGGCTGGTGGCAAAGAAGCGATGCAGGAATTTTTCGAGCCAGTGGCGGATGGTCTCCAGATCATAGGCGTTGCGTTTGCCCTGCGGAAAGCCCTCGGGCCAGCGCCCCGCCTCGACATCATGCCAAGCGTGCCAGGCCAGAAAGGCCACTTTTGACGGGGCGAGCCCGTAGCGCATGGTGTGGAAGAGGAAGAAGTCGTTCAGCTCATAGGGGCCGATCATCGACTCGGTGCTTTGAATCTCTTCATCTTCGCCCGCAGGCACCAGTTCGGGCGAGATTTCAGTGTCCAGAATGGCTTGCAACACCTTGTCCGTCTCAGCGTCGAACTGGCCCGAACTGGTGGCCCAACGGATGAGATATTGGATCAGCGTTTTCGGGACGCCGGTGTTCACCGCATAGTGGCTCATCTGGTCGCCAACGCCATAGGTGCACCAGCCAAGCGCCAATTCGCTCAGATCGCCGGTGCCGATGACAAAGCCCTGCCGCTGGTTGGCGAGCCGGAAGAGGTAATCGGTGCGCAGCCCGGCTTGGACGTTTTCAAAGGTGATGTCATAGACCGGCTCCCCGTCCGAGAAGTGGTGATCCATATCCTCAAGCATCTGGCGCGCGGCGGGGCGAATGTCGATCTCATCCGCGGTGATCCCCATGGCCTGCATCAATTTCCACGCGTTGGATTTGGTGCCCTCGGAGGTGGCGAAGCCGGGCATGGTAAAGCCGAGGATCCGGTCGCGCGGAATGCCCATACGGTCACAGGCTTTTGCCGCCACGATCAGCGCATGGGTCGAATCCAACCCGCCGGAAATGCCGATGACCATGGTCTTGCCCTTGGTCGCCTCAAAGCGGCGACGCAGCCCTTCGACCTGAATGTTGAACGCCTCGTAGCAGTCTTGGTCAAGATGGCTTTCGCGGTTCGGCACATAGGGGAAACGACGCACGGGGCGGATCAGCCCGGCGTTCTCGTGATGCGGCTGATGGGCAAAGGTCACCCGGCGGAATTCCGGCGCCCGGTGCCGCGCGGCATCATGGAAACTGCCCGTCCGCATCCGCTCGGACTGGATACGCCCGCAATCCACATCGGCGATGGTCAGCTCCGGCTCCAGCGGGAAACGGGTGGATTCGGCCAGGAGATCGCCCAACTCATGGATCATCCCCTGCCCGTCCCACGCCAGATCGGTCGTGCTCTCCCCCGGCCCGGCGGCGGAGTACACATAGGCCGCGAAGGCGCGCATGGATTGCGACCGGCACAGCAGGTGACGGTCAGAGGATTTGCCGATCACGATGTTGGACGCCGAGAGATTGGCGAGGATCAAGGCGCCCCCGAGCGCGGCATCCGCCGAGGGCGGCGCCGGCGTCCAGAGGTCTTCGCAAATCTCGGCATGGAAAATCAGACCGGGCAGATCCGTCGCCTCGAAAATCAGGTCATCGCCAAAGGGCACTCGCCGGCCCGCGACAGTGATCTCTCCGTCGGTGTCACGGCCATGGGCAAACCAGCGTTTCTCATAGAACTCGCGGTAATTGGGCAGGTAGGATTTCGGCACCACGCCGAGCACTTGCCCGCGTGAAATGGCGATGGCGCAATTGTAAAGCCGCCCCTCACGGCGCAGTGGCGCGCCGAGCAGGATCACGGGGGTCATCTCGGCGCTGGCCTCAATGAGGTCGCCAAGCGCCTCTTCCACCGCCGTCAGCAGCGCATCCTGCATGTGCAGATCGTCAATGGCATAGGACGAGAGCGACAGTTCGGGGCAAACCAGCAAATCCACCCGCGCCGCATCGGCCCGACGCATTTCGTCCAACAGGCTGTCGCGGTTGAAGGCCACATCAGCGGGCCGCACATGCGGCGTGCAGGTCGCCACCCGGACAAAACCATGACGGTGGTAGGCGGTAAAGGCGGCGGCTTGGCTCTTGCTCACGTCAGGCTCTCCTCCAACATATCCAAAATCGTTTCAAGGCAACGCTGCCGGATCGCATCCCGGCCAATGGCACCAAAGGACTCGGCCCGATGAACCGTGTTACACCCCTCGCGTGCAAGCGCAAAATGTACAAGCCCCTCTTCATCCTTGGCGCTGCCCGGCCCGGCAAACCCGGTGGTCGAGACGGCAATCTGCGCACCGGAACGGTCCTGCGCGCCTTCGGCCATGGCAATCGCCACGGGGCGCGAAACCGCGCCGCAGCGGTCCAAAAGCGCCCGGTCAACGCCCAACAGCTCATGCTTGGATTGATCCGTATAGGTGACGAAACCCCGCTCGAACGCGTGTGAGCACCCTTCGATATCCGTGAGCAGCGCGGCGACCAGCCCGCCGGTGCAGCTTTCCGCCGTGGCGATGTGAATGTCGCGGTCGCAAAGCACTTCCAGAACGGATTTCGCGCGATCTGCGATGTCGGGCTGCGCTAGGGGGTCACTGTTCTGCATCTTCGCTCCGCAAATTGGTGCCTTGTTAAGCAAAACCCCCGCAGGCGGCTGTGGTTCCTTACGTTGACCCGCCGCAAACCGCCTGCTTAACATTGCAAGAAACCGAAACGCACCTCTGCATAAGGGACCGAAGCGATGATTGATTTCTACACATGGACCACCCCCAACGGCCGCAAAGTCTCGATCCTGCTCGAAGAATTGGGGATCGACTACAATGTGCACGCCATCAACATCGGCAAGGATGAACAGCACGCGCCCGAGTTTCTAAAGATCAGCCCCAACAATAAAATCCCCGCCATCGTGGACCATGACACTGGGGTGAGCCTGATGGAATCCGGCGCGATCATGGTCTACCTCGCCGAGAAACATGGCCGCTTCCTGCCCGAGGGGCAGGCCGCGCGGGCCGAGGTGATGCAATGGTTGATGTGGCAGATGGGCGGCTTTGGCCCCATGGCCGGGCAGGCGCATCACTTCTTGCATTTCAACCCCGGCAAGGCCGCCTATGCCGAAGAGCGTTTCGGGGCCGAGGTCAAACGGCTTTACGGCGTGCTCGACAAACAGCTTGAGGGGCGGGACCACATCTGCGGCGAATATTCCATCGCGGATATGGCCTGCTGGCCTTGGGTCTCGCGCTATGAATGGCAGCAGATCGACCTTGCCGACTATCCCAATGTGCGTGCGTGGTATCAGCGCCTCCGCGCGCGGGACGCGGTGCAAAAGGGCTACCATGTGCCCAAGGTGATGGGCGAGATTCCCGAGGGCTGACATCCGCCCCCGCCGCGGCTGCAACGTAGGCGGGAACCAAAAGACAAGTTGAACGGTTGCACTTCCAAAGGCAGTGCTGCCGTCCGCGCAGGCTGCCCGTTTTATGAATGGGGGCTAAATCGTGACGCTTGATCTGCTCGGTATCACTCTGCGCGACTGTCGGACACTGCCATGAACAGTGCGCCGCGTTTCGATCCTTTCCCGCCCCAGTCGCAAACGGATGTTCTTTCGCAAACGGCCCGTGAGGCACTGCGCAACGCGGCACGAGCTGAGGAAGCGGGCACCGCCCCGATCAGCGGCTCTATCGATATCCTGCGCGACGCGGGCCTGATGTTGGAAGATGGCGCCACCGCCCCTTTGCGCACCGCCAACGCGTTGATGCAGATCGGTGCCGCCAACCTCAGCGTCGGCCGCTTATGGGAGGGCCACGTCAACGCGCTGCGCCTGATCCGCCTATACGGCAGCGCGACGCAGGCAGAGCGGGCGAAACAGGTGATCCGGCAAGGCGGGCTTCTGGGCGTCTGGGGGGCCGATGCCGGCAATCCGGCGCGTTTCGAGAAGGGTGTTTTGAAGGGTGAGAAGATTTTTGCCTCTGGTCTCGGCACTGTCACCCATGCGCTCGTTTCGCTTAATTCCGGCCCTGAGGTGCAGCTTGCGCTGATCGATGTGACCGATCCCGCGCGCGGCGATGCCTCGCAATGGGACATGCTGGGGATGCGGGCGACGGCCTCGGGGACGTATGATTTTTCTGGTCTGCCACTTGAGGATGACGCGCTTATCGGCGCCCCCGGCGATTATCTGAAAGAGCCGCATTTCGTCGGCGGCGTCTGGCGGATTGCAGCGCTTCAGGCGGGCGCCGCGGCGGGGTTGATCGATGCGGCGGCCACCGCTCTACGGGACATGGACCGGCTTGAGGCCGAGGCCCAATTAAGCCGCCTGATGCAGGTGCTAATGCGGATCTGGGCCGGTATGGCATTGGTCGAACGCGCCGCTCTCGCCAACGCGAATGACCACGCGGAGGAGACGCTCGTCAGCACCTCAATCGCCGCGCGGATATATACCGAGGAAGTCGCCCTCGACGCGATCAAAGCAGTGGAACAGAGCCTTGGGTTGCGGCATTTCACCGGAACCTCCGAGACGGGCCGCATGGCGCGGGATCTTTCGGTTTATCTGCGCCAAGCCGCGCGCGACGCCTTCCTGCAACGCGCGGCCCGCCATGCGCTTTCGAGTGACCAGACGGTTTGGGGTGTCTTTGGATGAGCCACAACGCCCCCCTCACCGAGGCTCTGTCGGGCCGCGAAAAGATCGTGGTTCTGGCACCGCATCCGGACGACGAAACACTCGGCTGCGGCGGGCTGGTGGCCCGCGCTTTCGCAGGGCCCGGGGCGCATGTCATTTGCGTGACCGATGGCGGCGCCAGCCACCCCGGCTCCCGCGCATGGCCTCCGGCCCGATTGGCCGAAAGGCGACGCGCGGAATTGGCAGAGGCGCTTGATCTCCTTGGTGGCGGCGCAGCGGATTTGACATGGCTCGGCCATCCCGACAGCCGATTGCACGAAGTGCCTGCCGACGCCATCCTGACTGAGCTGATGCAGGTAATCGACGCGCAAACGGCACGCCACGTCTTCGTCCCGGCCCGCGAAGACAAACATTGCGACCACCAAACCACCGCGTCACTGGCCGACGGCCTGCGCGCGCAGCGCCCCGATCTGCATTTTCATAGCTATCCGGTGTGGAGCCGTTTCGACGATCCGAACTTTGCCGAGAACACGGCAAGCTACGCCCCCCTTACCCTCGACACCGCCGCCTATCGCGAAGCCAAGAGTGCTGCGATCCGCGCGCATCGCAGCCAGCTTGGCCAAGTCGTGCAAGACGATCCCGAGGGGTTCGTTCTGCCCGAGGCGATGATCGACCTCTTCGCGCAGCAAGACGAAATCTTTTGGAGGATGCCGTGATGGGTGTGGGGTTGGATCATCTCCAAGGTCTCTATGCCGAGACGAGCGATCCTTGGGGGTTCGAACATAGCGCCTATGAGCAGGCCAAATTCGCGGCGACGCGGGCGGCGCTTTCACAGGATGGCTACCGCTCGGCTTTTGAGTTGGGCTGCGGCAATGGGCAATTGGCACGCCACCTGATCGACATCTGCGCGCGCTATACCGGGATGGACGCCGTGGCCAGCGCCCTGACCGCCGCGCGCAAAACGGTGCCAGAGGGGCGCTTCGTCCAAGGGTTCTATCCCGGCCCCCTGCCCGAGGGGGACTTCGATCTGCTGATCCTTTCCGAAGTACTCTATTTTCTGGATCATCCGGGGCTGGACCAACTGGCGACCGACATCGCGACCCGCTGGCCGCAGGCCGAGATCCTCTGCGTGACGTGGCGCGGTGACACCGGCAATCCGTTGCAAGGGGAGGAGGCGCTGAACGGCTTTGCCAAGGCGCTCGACACCCATGCCTTCACCTGCGTCAGCAAGACCGAGAACTACCGCATCGACCGCGCCTTTCCGGAGGGTGACAGATGAGTTTCGAGCGCTGGAAAGACACCGCGATCATCATCCCCGCCCGGAACGAAGCGGAGCGGATCGGCGATTGCCTCACCGCCCTCGCCCCCCAGTGCAACGACCGTGTCCACGTGATCCTCGTGGTGAACAACACCGATGACGACACCGCTAAGATCGCCACGGCGGCGGCGGGACGGCTTGGCCTCGACCTCACCGTGCTCGATCTTACCTTCCCCCCCGGCATGGGGGTCGGCGCGGCAAGGCGGAGGGGCTGCGCTGTGGCCTTGGAACAGATGCCTCATTTGCGCCAGATCCTGACCACCGATGCCGATTGCCGCGTCAGCCCCGATTGGGTCGCGCGCAGCATTCACCACCTCCAACGCTTTGATGCCCTCTGCGGCAGGGTCACGCTGAACCCCGAAGAGGCCGCCTTTTTGGCGCAGCAAGACCCCATGTTTGAGGCCCATGAAATGGCCTACCGCCGCTTGGTGCTCACGCTCTACGCGCGGCACGCCCCGAACTGCGCTGATTTGCAGAACAGCCACGGCGAAGCGCCGGGGGCCAGCCTTGGCTTCACCCGCGATGCCTATGAGGCCGTCGGCGGTTTCGCCCCGATCCCCTGCGGTGAGGACCGGGCGATCATCCGCGCCCTGCGGGCCGCGGGCCGCCGGGTGCTTCACGCGGATGATGTCTGGGTCGAGGCCTCTTGCAGGCTTGTCGGGCGGGCGGCAGGCGGCATGGCCGATACGCTGCGCACTCGGCTGAGCGGGGCGGGCTATCTCGCCGATGACTGTTTGCCGGATGCGGGCTGCTTGCTGGAGAAACTGCGCCGGGGGGGTTTGGGCTGCTGGCCGGTGCAGGTGCCGGAGGCTGAACGCATTCCGGTCGATGAACTGCCCGCGCATATCGCGCTGCTGCGGGGCTTTTTGGACAAGTCCGCGGCCCGTGAGACAGCCGCCCCCCTCGCACCGGAGGCCGGAGGTCTCCGCCCGCGCGAGAACTTTCCCGCCCGCCGGGCAAAAGCATCGGAACCCCTCGCCGCGGGGGTGGTTGAACTCTCATAGGGTCGGGCAATCACCGCCGGCTCTGGAGCGGCACTTTCGGCCCGCCACATATTAGCAACAAATCCTCCCGATTATATTCCGGGGGCGCTGTGGAGAAAGATCATGACAGACAAAGAACTTGGCAAAGGCGGCGAACCCCGCCAGCAAACCACGGACCGCGAAAAGACGATGACGACCGCGCAGGGCGGCCCGATCGCGGATGATCAGAACTCACTCAAAGCAGGTCCGCGCGGCCCGGTCTTGATGGAAGACCACGTTTTCCGCGAAAAGATGTTCCACTTCGACCACGAGCGCATTCCAGAGCGTGTCGTTCACGCCCGCGGCTACGGCGTGCATGGGCATTTCGAGCTAAAGGAAGCGATCCCCGAACTGTCCTGCGCCGATATCTTCCAGCGCGTCGGCGAAAAGACCCCGACCTTCACCCGTTTCTCCACCGTGGCAGGCAACAAGGGCTCTTTCGATCTGGCCCGCGACGTGCGCGGTTTTGCGACGAAGTTCTACACGCAAGAGGGCAACTGGGACCTCGTCGGCAACAACATCCCCGTGTTCTTTATCCAAGACGCGATCAAGTTCCCCGATCTCATCCACTCCGTCAAACCCGCCCCTGACCGTGGCTTCCCGCAGGCACAGTCGGCGCATGACAACTTCTGGGATTTCGTCTCGCTCTCGCCCGAGGCGATCCATATGACGCTGTGGCAGATGTCCGACCGTGCAATCCCGCGCTCCTTCCGCTTTATGGAAGGCTTCGGCGTGCATACCTTCCGGTTGGTGAATGCCGAGGGAAAATCGCATTACGTCAAGTTCCACTGGAAGCCCAAACAGGGTCTGCAATCGGTGGTCTGGAACGAAGCGCTCAAGATCAACGGCGCGGACCCGGATTTCCACCGCCGCGACATGTGGGATGCCATCGACGCGGGCGACTTCCCGCAGTGGGATCTGGGCATTCAGGTCTTCGACGACGAATTCGCCGATAATTTCGAGTTCGACATCCTCGACGCCACCAAGATCATCCCCGAAGAGCAGGTACCGGTGCGCATTATCGGCACGCTGACGCTGGACGCCAATGTCGACAACTTCTTCGCCGAGACCGAGCAGGTGGCCTTTTGCACCCAGAACATCGTGCGCGGGATCGACCACACGAATGACCCGCTGCTACAGGGCCGGAACTTCTCCTACCTCGACACGCAGCTTAAGCGTCTCGGCGGGCCGAACTTCACCCATATCCCGATCAACGCGCCGAAATGCCCGTTCCACCACTTCCAGCAGGACGGCCATATGGCGATGCACAATCCCAAGGGCCGCGTGAACTACGAGCCCAACAGCTGGGGCGAGGATGGTGGTCCGCGCGAGAACCCAGAGATTGGTTTTCAGAGCTACCCGGCCGAAGTCGAAGGCACGAAACAGCGCGTGCGGTCCGAGACATTTGCCGACCACTACAGCCAAGCGCGGCAGTTCTACATCAGCCAGACCGAGATCGAGCAGCAGCACATCGCGGCGGCCTATACCTTCGAGCTGTCGAAATGTCAGGAAGAGCGCATCCGCCTGCGGATGCTCTCGCATCTGATGAACGTGCATGACGATCTGGCGAAACAGGTGGCCGAAGGCTTGGGCGTGACCGAGATGCCGGAACCCGCCAAACCCGCGCGGGAGCCGATCACCGATCTGCCGCCGTCGGATGCGCTCAGCATTCTAAAGAACGCGCCGAACAGCTTCGCGGGCCGCAAGTTGGGTCTGTTCCTGACCGAAGGCGCGGATGCCTCGGTGGTGGAAGCCTTGGAAAAAGCCTTTGCCGATGAGGGCGCGATGGTCGCCATCGTGACGCCGCATATCCAAGGGGTGACCCTTTCGGACGGCAGCACCCGCGAAGCGGATGAGAAGATCGACGGCGGCCCCTCGGTGGTCTTTGACGCGGTGGCCTTGGTCTTCGGGAATGAGAAAGCCGACAAGATCGCCAAGAACAAACCTTCGCAGGATTTCGTCTCGGACGCCTTTGCGCATAACAAGTTCATCGCATGGACCCCCGCCGCCGATCCACTGCTCAACGCCGCCGGGGTCGAGAAGGACGAGGGCACGATGGAGGTCTCTGCCGATAACGTAGCCGCGTTCCTTCAGACCTGCCGGAAACTTCGGTTCTGGCAGCGCGAAGAAAAGCTGAACTGGGAATAAGAGAACACCGGGCCGGGGCGGCGATGCCCCGGCCCTTTTCTAGCGCCGATGCACCTGTGATGAGGGCGAAATCGCGTTCGCCGTGTCCTGAAGGCGCGGCAGAATCTCGGCCCTGATCCGCTCCCGCGTCCAGGTATGCGCCGAGACCGAACATTGCACCGCCGCAAAGGCCCGCCCATCGGGGCCGGTAATCGGACAGGCCACCCCGATCTCGGACAAAATCATCTGATCGCTGGAAATCGCATAGCCCTGCTGCACGGCCTCACCGATGCTGTTGCGGATCGTGGCGCGGTCCATTGTGGTGCGCGCGGTAAAGGGTTTGAGCGGCCAAGTCTCGATCGCGTCTTCCCGGTCTTCGGGCGAGAAGGTCGAGATGATCGCCCGCCCCGCTGACGTCGAAAGCGCTGGCAGCCGCCGTCCGATCACCGTCGCCGCGAAATAGGTTCGCTGGCAGGGCAAGCGACTGACGTAGATGATATGATCGGTCGAAAGCTCGGCCAGGTTCACCGTCTCCCCGATCTCTTGGCTAAGGTCGATCAGCTTGGGAATCGCCTGCCCGACCAATTGATCCGACCAGTAATAGGCATAGGCCAGTTCGAGCCACGCATGGGAGGGGCGGTAGCGCCGCGTGGCCGGATCCTTTTCCAACATGCCCTCGATATGCAGCGTATTCGCCAGCCGCTGAACCGCGCTTTTGTCCAATCCGCTGCGCGCGGCCAGCTCGACCAACGACAATTCCGTATGCGATTCATCGAAGGCGCGAAGCAGCCGCAGCCCCTTGGCAAGCGACCCGACGTAGAGGGTATTTTGCTTCTTTTCCAATCACCTACCCCGAAATCTGGCCCAATTGTTCAAACCGGGGCTTGACGTATGTCGATCTGATTGCGTTAATTAATCGTATTGCGATATCAAGTATTATTATATGATACGAGACGCAAGTCAAAAAGATACGGAACCGAATTCGTTAACCAGCAGGGGAGTTGACCATGAAATCCACGGTCCTGAAATCAACCATCACCGGGCTTGTCCTGGCCGCCGCCACCGGCGCGGCTTGGGCGGACAAAGCCAATGACACGCTGAATGTCGCCTTCACCAAAGAGCTTGAGAACGTCGACAGCTACTTCAACTCTTCCCGCGAAGGCGTGGTGCTGCAACGCGCCGTCTGGGATGGTCTGATCTACCGCGATCCGGTCACCAACGAATACATGGGCAACCTCGCCACCGAATGGGAATGGATCGATGACACGACCATCGAATTCAAACTGCGCGAAGGCGTGAAATTCCACGACGGGTCGGACTTCACCGCCGATGACGTGGTCTTTACCGTGAACTACGTCGCCGATGAGGCCAATGGCGTGAAAACGCAGCGCAACGTGAACTGGATGAAATCGGCTGAGAAGGTCGACGACTACACCGTGCGCATCATGCTGAAAGAGAAGTTCCCGGCGGCGATCGAATTCCTTTCCGGCCCCGTTTCGATGTATCCCAGCGACTACTACGAAGAAGCCGGCCCCGAAGGCATGGGCCTGAAACCCGTCGGCACCGGCCCTTACAAGGTGACCGAAGTCGTCCCCGGCCAGCACTTCAAACTCGAAGCCTATGAGGGCTACCACGACAGCCCCAAGGGCAAGCCTAGCATCAAGAATATCGACATCCGCACCATCCCGGATGTGAACACGCAGATGGCGGAACTGTTCAGCGGCTCGCTTGATCTGATCTGGCAGGTGCCTTCGGACCAAGCCGAGAAACTGGCCGAGCGGGATGAGTTCCAAGTCTCCAACGAATCCACCATGCGCGTGGGCTATCTGACGCTCGATGCGGCGGGCCGGTCCGAGGACAGCCCCTTCACCGACGTGCGCGTGCGCAAGGCCGTGAACTATGCGATCAACCGTCAGGAACTGGTCGACGCGCTGCTTAAAGGCAAATCCAAAGTCGTCTACACCCCTTGCTTCCCCAGCCAGTTCGGCTGCGACGAAGACGCGGCGGTGAAGTATGAATATAACCCCGAGAAGGCCAAGGAATTGCTGGCCGAAGCTGGCTACGAAGACGGTCTGACCATCGACTTCTACGCCTACCGCGACCGCGAATATGCCGAGGCGATCACCAGCTATCTGAACGCCGTGGGCATCGATACCAACTTCAAGATGCTGCAGTATTCCGCCCTGCGCGAGCAGAACATGAAAGGCGAAACCGCCGTGTCGTTCCAGACATGGGGCAGCTATTCGATCAACGACGCCTCCGCCATGGTCAGCCAGTTCTTCAAACATGGCTCGCTCGACTACGCGATGGACGACGAAACGCTTGAATACCTCAACATCGCCGACAGCTCGACCGACCCCGAGGTCCGTAAAGAGAACTACTCCAAGGCGATCGAACGCATCACCGAGGAAGCCTATTGGGCGCCGATGTTCTCCTACAACACCAACTACGTGACCACCAATGAGGTGGAATACACACCCACAGCCGACGAAGTCCTGCGCTTCACCACGGCCAGCTGGAAGTAAACCAATCGGCGGGGGCGCCGTGACCGGTGCCCCTGCCCTTCTCCCCTTCCGCACCCAACCCAGACCCACGCAGCAGGCCCTCGCCTGCGGCGCAGCCTCAAGGTAGTTGCACCCGTGCTTCAATTCATTCTCAAACGATTGGGACTGGCCCTTCTCGTGGCCTTCACCGTGTCGTTTATCAGCTTTAGCCTGCTGTTCCTGTCGGGCGACCCCGCCGCCGCGCTGGCCGGTGAAACCGCCAGTGGCGAAGATATCGAGGCCCTGCGCCGTCTCTATGGTTTTGACCGGCCCATGCTGGTGCAATATGGCGAATGGCTGTTCTCGGCCCTTCAGGGCGATTTCGGCGAAAGCTACTATTTCCGCCTGCCCGTCGCCTCGCTCATCGCCGACCGATTGAGCGTGACCATGACGCTCGGCGTCTGCGGGATTACTTTCGCGCTGCTGACCGCCGTGCCCTTGGGCGTGGTCGCCGCGATCCGCCCCAATTCGATCATCGACCGTGTGGCGCTCTTCATCTCGGTTGCCGGTCAGGCGATGCCGAGCTTCTGGTTCGGCCTCATCCTGATCGTGGTCTTTGCCATCCAACTGGGCTGGCTGCCACCTTCGGGCACCGACACGTGGCGCCATTTCATCCTGCCGACCGTGGTGCTGGGCTATTACGCCATGCCCGCCATCATGCGCCTGACGCGCGCGGGCATGCTGGACGTGTTGAACTCCGACTACATCCGCACCGCGCGGGCCAAGGGTGCGAACGAGCGCCGGGTGCTGTTCCGCCACGCCCTGCGCAACGCGATCATCCCCGTGGTCAGCCTCGCCGCCGTGCAGATGGGCTTCATGCTGGGCGGCTCCATCGTGGTTGAATCGATCTTCGCGCTGCATGGCGCGGGCTATCTGGCGTGGGAGAGCATCGCGCGCAACGACCTGCCCACGGTGCAGGCGCTGATCCTGATCTTCTCGATGTTCTACATCGTTTTCACCTTCCTCGCAGACGTGCTGAACGCATGGCTCGACCCCCGCATGAGGAGCAGCTGACATGGCCACGGCAAGCACACATGACAGCCTTTTGGACGAAATCACCGGCCCGACCCCCGGCCAGATGCTGCGCAAGCGCATCTTCGGGCACCAAGGTCTGCTGATCGGGGCGGTCGTTCTGATCATCCTCACGATCATCGCGATCCTTGCGCCCTGGATTGCCCCGCATGATCCCTATGCCCAAAGCCTGATGACCCGGATGGAGCCCCCCGTGTTCATGGGCGGCACATGGGAGCATCCCTTGGGCACCGACCATCTGGGCCGCGATTACCTGTCGCGCCTCATCTACGGCGCGCGGATTTCGCTGCTGATCGGGGCCGTGGCGGCGCTGATTTCGGGCCTCATCGGCACCGCCATGGGCGTGGCTGCGGGCTATTTCGGCGGCAAGGTCGATGCGGTCGTCACCTTCCTCATCAACGTGCGTCTGGCGATGCCGGTGGTACTGGTGGCGCTGGCCGTGGTGGCGATCCTTGGCGGATCGCTGCAAGTGGTGATCATGGTGCTGGGCCTGCTGCTGTGGGACCGTTTCGCGGTGGTCATGCGCGCCTCGACCATGCAGGTCCGGCGACGTGAATATGTCGCGGCGGCGCAGGTCATCGGGGCCTCCACCCCGCGCATCCTTTTGTCCGAGATCATGCCCAACATCGCAAACAACCTGATCGTAGTCGTGACGCTTGAGATGGCCCACGCGATCCTGCTCGAAGCGGCGCTGTCCTTCCTCGGCCTCGGGGTGCAGCCGCCGACGCCAAGCTGGGGGCTGATGGTCTCCGAAGGTAAGAACATGATGCTGTTCGAGCCGTGGCTCGTGCTGATCCCGGGCGCCGTGCTTTTCGTGCTGGTGCTGGCGATCAACCTGATGGGTGACGGTCTGCGCGACGTCACCGCCCCCGAAAACCGGAGCTGACCCATGACAGAACCACTTCTGAGCGTCCGCAACCTGCGGCTCGATATTCCCACGGGCGGCGGCACCCTGCATGCGGTGCGCGGGATCGACTTCGACCTCAACCGTGGCGAGACCCTGTGCATCGTCGGCGAAAGCGGCTCGGGCAAATCGCTCACCTCGCTGGCGCTGATGGGGCTCTTGGGCAAATCCATCAAACGCCGCGCGGATCGGATGACCTTTGACGGGACCGAGCTGACCACCGCGAGCCAAGGCCAGATGCGCAAGCTGCGCGGGGCGCGGATGTCGATGATCTTCCAAGAGCCGATGACCTCGCTCAACCCGGCCTACACGATCGGCGATCAGCTGGCCGAGGCGCTGCTCTTGCACCGCAAGGTCAGCCGCCAACAGGCGCGGGACCGGGCGATTGAACTCTTGGAGAAGGTCGGCATCACCGCCGCCGAGAGCCGCTTGTCGCAATACCCGCACCAGCTTTCAGGCGGGTTGCGCCAGCGCGTGATGATCGCCATGGCGCTGATGTGCGAGCCGGAACTGATCATCGCGGATGAGCCGACGACCGCGCTCGACGTGACCATTCAGGCGCAGATCCTGCGGCTGTTGCACGATCTGGGGCGCGAGATGAATATGGCCGTGATCCTCATCACCCATGACCTCGGCGTGGTGGCCCGCGTGGCCGACAAGGTTGCGGTGATGTATGCGGGTGAATTGGTCGAAACTGGCCCGGTGGGCGATATCTTTAACGCGCCCTCGCATCCCTACACCCGCGGACTGCTGCGCTGCATCCCGCTCCCGGGCAAGACCGACCGCGGCGCGAAACTGGGCACGATCCCGGGCATCGTGCCCTCGCTGGTGGGCGAGGTCGAAGGCTGCGTCTTCCGTACCCGCTGCCCGCATGCCGTCGCCGAATGCCGTGGCGACATCCCCAAACGCGAGGACGGCAACCATGCCTTCCGCTGCATTTTCCCCGATGGCAAACGCCAGTCCGAGAAGGAGCTGACCGTATGAAGGACAGCGTAAACACACCCCCGGTGCTGGAGCTTTCCGGCGTCAGCAAGACCTACCGGGTGAAACAGGGCATGTTCGGCAAGGTCAAACCGCTCACGGCGGTGAATGACGTGTCGCTGCAATTGGGCAAGGGGGAGGTGCTGGGCCTCGTCGGTGAATCCGGTTGCGGCAAATCCACCCTTGCCAAGATCCTCTTGGGGCTGGAGGAGCCAACCGCCGGTCACGTTAAGATCGACGGTGAGGAGATCACGCAGCAGGGCCGTCTGGCGCTGGCGCGGCGGATCCAGCCGATCTTTCAAGACCCCTATTCCTCGCTCAACCCGCGCAAGAGCATCTATGACGTGATCTCTCTGCCGCTGCGGGTGCACAACATCGGTGATGAGGAGAGCCGCAAGAAAAAGGTCCAAGAGATCCTCGACGTTGTGGGCCTGCCGCAACGGGTGATCAACACCTACCCCAGCCAGATGTCGGGCGGCCAGCGCCAGCGCGTCGCCATCGCCCGCGCGCTCATCATGAAGCCCGAGGTGGTGATCTGCGACGAGCCGACCTCGGCGCTGGATGTGTCGGTGCAGAGCCAGATCCTCAACCTGCTGGGCGAGCTGCGCGAAGAGTTTGGCCTTACGTATCTCTTCATCAGCCATGATTTGGCGGTGGTCGAACACCTCGCCACCCGCGTGGCGGTGATGTATCTGGGCGAGATCGTCGAGCAGAACTCGGTCGCCGGGCTCTTTGACGCGCCGCGTCACCCTTACACCAAGGCGCTGTTGAAATCCGTGCTGACGCCCGAGCCCGGTTTGGGTGTGCCGGACACGCAGCTTGGCATGGCCTACCCGAACCCGATCGCGCCGCCGCCCGGTTGCCATTTCCACCCGCGCTGCCCGCGCGCGACGGATCTGTGCAAGCAAAAGGCACCGCGTCACACCCCGATCCCGCAGGGGCATGTCGCCTGCCATCTGCACGATCCGGAAACCCCCATGTACGAACAAGAGTAATCCCATGTCATCGAACCTGTCTCACAGCAGTCAAACCCGCAAAACCGTCATCGAAACCGAACATGGCGTTGTCGCCGCGCAGCATCGGTTGGCAGCAATCGCGGGGGCCGAGGTGCTTGCGGCAGGGGGCGATGCGGTGGATGCGGCTGTGGCCACCTCCTTCGTCATCGGCGTGTTGGAACCTTGGATGAGCGGCCCTGCGGGCGGCGGGGCGATGATGCTCTGGCGCGCCGAAGAAGGCCGAGCCCATGCGCTGAACCACGGCATGCGCAGCCCCGGCGCGCTTGACCCCGCGAACTATCCGCTGAGCGGGCGGGGCAAGGCGGGCGATCTCTTCCCCTGGGAGCATGTGGAGGGGGACCGCAACGTCCAAGGCGCCACCGCCATCGCCGTGCCCGGCGTGGTCGACGGGCTGGGCCAAGCCCATGAACGTTTCGGCAAGATGCCTTGGGCCGAGCTGCTTGGCCCGGCGATTGAACATGCCCGCAAGGGTCTGTTGGTGGATTGGTATGCCGCGTTGGTCATCGCCTCTTGCACGCGCGCCCTTGCGCAGGATGCGGATGCGGCGGACCTCTTTCTGGAAAACGGGCAGTGGCCCACGATCAGCGGCTGGACCGCGCTGGCCGAGAAACGGCTGGACCAGTCGCGGATGGCCGACAGCCTTGACCAGATCGCCCGGCACGGGTCGCGCGCGCTCTATGATGGAGACCTTGGGGCTGCGATGGCGCGGGATGTGCAGGAGAAAGGCGGCTGCCTCAGCCACGACGACCTGCAAGCCTACCGCGCCGAATTCAGCGCGCCGCTCGACTTCGCCTATCGCGATGCGCGCTTCCATGTCGTGCCGGGGCTCACCGCCGGGCCAACCTTCCGCGACACTTTCGCCTCTCTCGCGACCGAAGACCTCGGGAACGCCCCCGGCCCCGACAGCTATGCCGCCATGGCCGAGGCGCTCAAAGGCGCCTATGCCCGCCGTTTGGGCTCCATGGGCGATACCGGCGAAAGCCCCGAGGCGCCGGGCTGCACCACCCATTTCTCGGTCGTCGACCGCCGCGGGAATATGGTGGCGCAGACGCAGACGCTCTTGTCGATCTTCGGCTCCCGCGTCGTCTCGCCCTCCACTGGCTTTTTGATGAACAACGGCATCATGTGGTTCGATCCGGTTCAGGGCCGCCCGAACTCGCTCGGCCCGAACAAGCGCTGCCTGATGAATGTCTGCCCGGTAATCGGCGAACAGGGCGACAAACGCTTCGCCTTCGGCGCCTCCGGCGGGCGCAAGATTTTGGGCGCGGTGGCGCAACTGTCCTCCTTTGTCACCGATTTTGACATGTCGCTCGAAGACAGTTTCCACGCGCCGCGCATTGACGCCTCGGACGCCAACCAGCTCATCGCCGATGAAAGCCTGCCGCGCGATGTGCTCGACCGGCTGCGCGAGAACAATGAGGTCGCCGAGACCAAACGCACGATCTTTCCCTACGCTTTCGCCTGTCCCGCAGGCGTGATGCGCGCGGGCGGGCAGAATTCCGGCTGCACCGAGATCATGTCGCCTTGGGGCGACGCCATTTCCGAAGATATGACAAAGGACATTGAAGCATGACCCGCGATCAAGCGATCGAAGCGATCTCGACCTATTTCGATGAGGGGACATTCCAAGCCGAACTGGCTAACCTCGTCTCCTACGAGACCGAAAGCCAGAACCCTGACCAAGCCCCCGAACTGAAACGCTATCTGGTCGAGACGATGGAGCCGCGGCTGACGGCGATGGGCTTTGTCTGCAGCTTTCACGACAATCCTGACCCGCGCGGCGGCCCCTTTCTGGTGGGCGAGCGCCGTGAGGGGGATGACCTGCCGACCGTGCTGACCTATGGCCACGGCGACGTGATTCGCGCCCAGACCGATCAATGGCGCGAGGGGCTGCATCCTTTCAAACTGGTCGAAGAAGGTGACAAGCTTTATGGCCGCGGCACCGCCGACAACAAGGGCCAGCACCTGATCAACATCGCCGCCACCGAAGCGGTGCTGAAGACCCGCGGCAAGCTGGGTTTCAACTGCCGCATCGTGATCGAAATGAGCGAGGAGACCGGCAGCGCGGGCCTGCCCGAGTTCTTTGCCGAACACCGCGAGGAACTGACCGCCGACGTGCTCATCGCCTCGGACGGGCCGCGGCTGCAACCCGAAGTGCCGACCATGTTCATGGGCTCGCGCGGGGGCGTGTCGTTCGATCTGATCGTCGACAAACGCGAAGGGGCGCATCACTCGGGCAACTGGGGTGGCTTGCTGGCTGATCCTGCAATAATCCTGGCGCAGGCCCTATCGACCATCACCGACAAACGCGGGCAAATCCAGATCCCCGAATGGCGGCCCGACAGCCTGACCCCCTCGGTCCGCGCCGCGTTGAAAGACCTGCCGATCGAAAGCGATGATGGCCCCGCCATCGACAGCGACTGGGGCGAAGAAGACCTGACCCCGGTCGAGCGCGCCTACGGCTGGAACAGCTTTGCCATCCTCGCGATGAAAAGCGGCGTCCCCGAGGCGCCGGTCAACGCGATCTCGGCCCATGCGACGGCCACCTGCCAATTGCGCTATGTCGTCGGCACCGATCCCGAAGACATCCTGCCAGCGCTGCGCCGCCACCTTGATAAACACGGGTTCGAGGATGTGCGGATCGAGCCGCATGACCGTGGCTTTTTCCGCGCGACGCGGCTGGATGCGGATCACCCTTGGGTCAAATTCGTGGCTGACTCTCTGACGAAAAGCGCCGGGAAAGCGCCGCATATCCTGCCCAACCTCGCAGGCTCGCTGCCCAATGACAGCTTCAGCGATATCTTGGGTCTGCCGACCGTCTGGGTGCCGCATTCCTACCGCAGCTGTTCGCAGCACGCGCCGGACGAACATGTGCTGAAACCCGTCTGCCGCGATGCGCTGCGGGTGATGGCGGGCGTGTTCTGGGATTTGGGCGAAGGCAACACGCCGCCGCGCGCCGCCTAAAACTGCCGGGCGGGGGCCGTGGCCCCTGCCCGCTACATTGCCGCGCGGATGCAGGCTTCGAGGGTTTCCGCCTCAAGCACGCAAGGGTTGGCACGCATGGAGGAAGAGGCCGCTGCCTCGCGGGCCGTCTCGCCCAGATCCGCATCTTCGGGGATCCATTGGTTCAACCGCTCCAGCCCCCAATCATCCAGCATGGTGGTCAGCGCGTCGAACGTGCCTTCCTCAGGCAGGTCGAACCCGTCGGAGAGCCACATCTGCACTCCCGTGAAGCGGGCCGAGACCCCAATCGCATCCCTGTTCGCGGCCAAAACGGGCCCGAGCAAACGCCCGCAGATCAGCCCATGCGGCGCGCCGAAACGCCCGCCGATCACACCTGCCAGCCCATGCACGGCCCCGAGGCCCGCATTGGCCAGTGCCAACCCCCCCGAGAGGCTGACATAGGCCAGCGCAACCCGCGCGGCTGGATCCTCGCCCTCGGCGAGACGCTTGAGCGCAGCGATGCCCTGCGGGATCGCGGCGCGGCAGAGCGCATCGGTCAGCGGGTTGGCTTTGCTGGACAGATAGGGCTCGATCACCTGCACCAGCGCGTCGAGGCCGGAGCCCAAAGTCACCCCGCGCGGCGCGCCATCGGTCAGCGCCGGGTCGACCAAGGCCAGACGCGGCAGCATGCGGTCGTCGCGCAGGCTGACTTTTCGCGCGGCCTCCGGCACGGCGATGACGGCGTTTTTGGTCACCTCGGCCCCTGTGCCTGCGGTAGTGGGGATCGCGATCATCGGCAGGGGATCGGCCTGCAAGGGCTTGCCCGCGCCCACGACTTCGAGATGCTCCATCACGTCGCACTCCGACGGGATCAGCGCCGCTGCCGCCTTGGCAAGGTCGATCACCGCGCCGCCGCCGACGCCCAGCACCACATCCGCGCCGCGCCCCGCTGCCACGGCGGCGCGCACGTCTTCGACCGACGGCTCGCCGCTGCTGCGCAACTGGCTCACCTCGCAGCCCGCCGCCGCCAAATCGCGCGCCAGTTCATCGACCCAAGCGACCGAACTGCCGCGCAGCAATAGCACTTGCCGCCCATAGCCGCGCGCAGCGGTGACCGCTTCACCCGCGACGCCACGGCCAAAACGGATACGTCCGGCGGTGGCGAAACCGAAAGGAGAGATCGTCTGCATCAGAACTGCAACGTCGCCTGAACAGCCCGCTGCCAAGCGCCGTATTTCTCTTCGCGCGCGGCCTCGTCCATCTCAGTTTCAAACCGCCGATCAAGCGCCCATTCGCGGGCGAAGCCTTCCATATCGGGGTAGATACCCGCCCGCTGCCCGGCGAGCCACGCAGCGCCAAGTGCTGTGGTTTCCAGCACGTCGGGGCGGTCCACCGAGGCGCCGATCACGTCTGAGAGGAACTGCATCGCCCAGTCACTGGCGCTCATCCCGCCGTCGACGCGCAGGGTCGCAATCTCGCCCGGCTGGCCTTGGGCGGCCCAATCGGCCTGCATGGCTTCCAAGAGGTCGCGGGTCTGGTAGCCCACGCTTTCCAGCGCCGCCCGCGCGAGTTCCGCAGGGCCGGAGTTGCGCGTCAGCCCGTAGATCGCACCACGGCATTCGGCGTTCCAGTAAGGCGCACCGAGGCCCACGAAAGCAGGCACCAGCACCACGTTCTGATGCGGATCGGCCTGCTCGGCCAGCGCTTGGGTCTCGCCCGCCTCGCGGATCATTTTCAGCCCGTCGCGCAGCCATTGCACCACGGCCCCGGCGACGAAGATCGAGCCTTCGAGCGCATAGGTCGGCTTGCCGTCAAGCTGGTAGGCGATGGTGGTGAGCAAGCGGTTGGTCGAGGTGACCGCCGTTTCGCCCGTGTTTAGCAGGGCAAAACAGCCGGTGCCATAGGTCGATTTCATCATGCCGGGCTGGAAACAGGCCTGCCCGATGGTCGCCGCCTGCTGGTCGCCCGCGACACCGAGGATCGGGATCTCGCGTCCAAAAAGGTCGGGCCGCGTGGTGCCGAAATCGGCGGCGCAGTCCTGCACCTCGGGCAGCATTTCGAGCGGCACGTCGAACATCTTGCAGATCGTCGTGCTCCAACGGCCTTTGTGGATGTCATAGAGCATGGTGCGGGCGGCATTGGTCGCATCCGTCACATGACGCGCGCCGCCGGTGAGCTTCCAGATTAGATAGCTGTCGACGGTGCCGAAAAGCAGCTCGCCCGCCCGCGCCCGTTCGCGCGCGCCTTCAACATTGTCGAGGATCCACTTCAGCTTGGTGCCGGAGAAATAGGGGTCGGCCAACAGGCCGGTGCGTTCGGTGATGATCTTGTCGTCGCCGCTTTCGCGCAGCGCGCGGCAGAAATCGGCGGTGCGGCGGTCTTGCCAGACGATGGCGCTATGGACCGGCTTGCCGGTCTTTGCGTCCCAGACCAGCGTTGTCTCGCGCTGGTTGGTGATGCCGATGGCGGTGATGTCATCGGGGCGTAGACCGGCCTTTTCGATCACCGCGCGGCAGGTGCCAGCGGTCGTCGACCACAGGTCGCCCGGATCATGTTCGACCCAGCCGGAGCGGGGGAAATGCTGCGGGAACTCTTCTTGGGCCGTGGCCGTCACCGACATGTTGCCGTCAAAGATGATCGCCCGCGAGGAGGTGGTTCCCTGATCAATGGCGAGGATATGGGTCATGGCGCGGCCCCCGGATGTTGGATGAAACGAAAAAGGGGCCGGAACGCTGCTGCGTCCCGGCCCCCGAAAGTTTGGCTTACTGCCAGGACTTGATCAACTCTTCGTAGCTGATGGTCTCGGGCTCGGGGTCTTCGTTGTCGAGCTTGGCAACGGGCGAACCTTCCTGCTCAAGCCAGTAGGAGGCTTCACGCTCCTCGTTCATTTTCGGACCCAGATCACCTTGGACGCCTGCGCGCTCAAGACGTTCCATGACCTTTTCCTGCTCGGCGCAGAGGCTGTCGAGCGCTTCTTGCGGTGTCTTCGCACCCGACATTGCATCGCCGATGTTCTGCCACCACAGCTGCGCCAGCTTGGGGTAATCCGGCACGTTCGTCCCGGTGGGCGACCATGCGGTGCGCGCGGGCGAACGGTAGAATTCCACCAGACCGCCGAGTTTCGGCGCGCGCTCGGTGAAGCTTTCGTGCTGGATGGTGGACTCGCGGATGAAGGTCAGACCGGCATGGGCCTTTTCCACGTCCACGGTTTTCGAGGTCACGAACTGCGCATAGAGCCATGCGGCTTTGGCACGGTCGACGGGCGTGCTTTCCATCAGCGTCCAGCTGCCCACGTCTTGATAACCAACCTTCTGGCCTTCTTTCCAGTAGGCGCCATGCGGGCTGGGGGCCATACGCCACTTGGGCGTGCCGTCTTCGTTCAGCACGGCCTTGGCGCTGTCGTTGACCATGTCGGCGGTGAATGTGGTGTACCAGAACATCTGCTGCGCGATGGCCCCCTGCGCGGGCACCGGGCCTGCTTCGCTAAAGGTCATGCCCGCGGCTGCGGGGGGCGTGTACTTCTCCAGCCATTCGATCGCTTTGGTGATCGCATAGACCGCCGCTGCATCGTTGGTGGCGCCGCCGCGTGCCATGCAGGACCCGACAGGCTGGGAGTTCTCGTTCACCCGGATGCCCCATTCATCGACCGGCAGGCCATTGGGCTCACCCACATCGCCGCCACCCGCCATGGACAGCCACGCGTCGGTGTAGCGCCAGCCAAGGCTTGGGTCTTTCTTGCCATAGTCCATGTTGCCATAGACTTCGACGCCATCAATCGTGCGGCCAGTGAAGAATTCAGCAATGTCCTCATAGGCAGACCAGTTGACCGGCACGCCCAACTCATAGCCGTATTTTTCTTTGAATTCAGCCATCAGCTCAGGATCGGTGAACCAATCGTGGCGGAACCAGTAAAGGTTTGCAAATTGCTGGTCGGGCAGTTGGTACAGATCACCATCCGGGGTGGTGGTGAAATCAAGGCCGATGAAGTCGTCCAGATCGAGACCGGGGTTGGTCACGTCCTTGCCTTCATTCTCCATCCAGTCGGTCAGGCTGCGCGCCTGTTTGTAGCGCCAGTGGGTGCCGATGAGGTCCGAGTCGTTGACATAGGCGTCATAGATGTTCTCGCCCGACTGCATCTGCGTTTGCAGCTTTTCAACCACGTCACCTTCGCCGATCAGATCGTGGGTGATGTTGATGCCGGTGATCGCGCTGAAGGCCGGGGCCAGCACGTTGGCTTCATATTCGTGCGTGGTGATGGTTTCAGAGACCACCTTGATGTCCATGCCTTTGAAGGGCTCGGCCGCGTCGATGAAGAATTGCATCTCCGCTTCCTGCTCTTCGCGGCTCAGCGCGGAGCGTTCGATTTCCTCGTCGAGGAACTTCTTCGCGGCTTCCATATCCGCGAATGCTGGCCCGGCGAGCAGACCGAGCGTGACCGCCAAAGCGGTACTCGATTTCATGACAGATCGTTTCATTATGTCCTCCCTAGACATTTGGTCGTGTCGTATGGCGGCCCCGGTTGCCCGGGGTCCGCCGTGATAGCGCCTAGACCCAGCGAAATACGGCTGCGGCATAGGCAAGGCAGACCAGCAGCGCATAGGGCTGCGGACCCGCCTCGAAACCCAGCCAGATCAAATTGATAAAGGCCGAGCCGAGAAGCGTGATGAACAGACGGTCACCACGGGTTGTCTCAATTCTGAGGATGCCCACCCGGGGCGTCTCAGGGAATTTGATCGCGAGGATCGTGAAGGTCACGAGTAACAGCGCGATGACACCGAAGAAGATCGCGGTGGGCATGGTCCAAGCCATCCAAGACATGGGCGGTCTCCTCTGTTATACCCGCCCGAGGGCAAAGCCCTTGGCGATGTAGTTGCGGACGAAATAGATCACCAGCGCACCCGGCACGATGGTCAGCACACCCGCCGCGGCCAAGACCCCCCAGTCGAGGCCAGAAGCGGAGACGGTGCGCGTCATGGTGGCGGCGATGGGTTTGGCATCGACCGAGGTCAACGTGCGCGACAGCAGCAGTTCCACCCATGAGAACATGAAGCAGAAGAAGGCCGCGACCCCGATGCCGCTGGCGATCAGCGGGGTGAAGATGCGGATAAAGAAACGCGGGAAGGAATAGCCGTCGAGGTAGGCCGTCTCGTCGATTTCTTTCGGCACGCCGCGCATGAAACCTTCGAGAATCCAAACCGCGAGCGGTACGTTGAACAGGCAGTGTGCCAGCGCCACGGCGATATGCGTGTCAAAGAGGTTGACCGAAGAGTAAAGCTGAAAGAACGGCAGCGCGAAAACGGCGGGTGGTGACATGCGGTTCGTCAGCAGCCAGAAGAACAGGTGTTTGTCGCCCAGAAACGTGTAGCGCGAGAAAGCATAGGCCGCCGGCAGCGCCACGGCGAGCGAGATCACCGTGTTCATCACCACATAAATCAGACTGTTCACATAGCCCATGTACCAGCTCGGATCGGTGAGGATCTTGGCATAGTTCGCCAGCGTCAGGTCCCGCGGATAGAGCGAGAAGGACCCGAGGATTTCGGCATTGGTCTTGAGGCTCATGTTGATGAGCCAATAGATCGGCAGCATCAGGAACAACAGGTAGAGCGTCATCACCACCACCGAGCCTTTGGGCCGGAAGCGGCTGCGCCGGGTGCGTTTGGCAGCGGTCACGTCACCCGGAATGGGCGCGGCGCCGGGGGCTTGCACGGTTGTGTCGGTCATCACACACCATCCCTTTTGTCGAGGTTGACCATCACGGTGTAGAACACCCATGAGATCAACAGGATAACGAGGAAATACATCAGGCTGAACGCCGCTGCGGGGCCAAGGTCAAACTGGCCGATGGCCATTTTCACCAAGTCGATCGACAGGAAGGTCGTGGCATTGCCCGGCCCGCCGCCGGTCACGACGAACGGCTCTGTATAGATCATGAAGCTGTCCATGAAGCGCAGCAGAATGGCGATCATCAGCACGCCCGCCATCTTGGGCAGTTCGATGTAGCGGAACACGGCCCAACGGCTGGCTTGGTCGATCTTGGCCGCCTGATAGTAAGCGTCTGGAATGGATTGCAGACCGGCATAGGCCAGAAGTGCGACCAAAGAGGTCCAGTGCCAGACATCCATCACCACAACCGTGATCCACGCCGAAGTGATGTCTTGGGTGTAGTTATAGGTGATGCCCAGCTTGTCGAGCGTATAGCCCAAAAGGCCAATGTCGACGCGGCCAAAGATCTGCCAGATGGTGCCGACCACGTTCCACGGAATCAGCAGCGGCAGGGACATGAGGACAAGGCAGAAGCTGGCCCAGAACCCGTTTTTCGGCATGTTGAGCGCGACAAAGATGCCGAGCGGGATTTCGATTGCCAGAATGACGCCCGAGAAGATCAACTGACGGCCAAGCGCGTCCCACATCCGGTCGCTGTCGAGCATGTCAGAGAACCACTCCAGCCCGGCCCAGAAGAACTCGTTGCGCCCGAAGGTGTCCTGTACCGAGTAGTTCACCACGGTCATCAGCGGGATCACGGCCGAGAAGGCCACGAGGATCAGCACCGGCAGGACAAGGAACCATGCCTTTTGGTTGACGGTCTTGTTCATGCGGCCTCTCCCTCTGCGCTGATGCGCCAGTCGTCGTCATAGACGTTGATGCCCGCCGGATCGAAACTGATCGCGGTGTTTTCGCTCGGCACCGACGCGCCTTCTTCGGCAATGGCGCTGACCGACTGGCCTGCCACGTCAAGGCGGATGATCTTGTGCCGGCCCACGTCTTCGACACGGGTCACCTTGGCCGGAAGGCCCAGACCTTCGCCATTGATCCGAACGAATTCGGGCCGGACGCCCAGTTGCGTTTTCTGGCCCTTGGGGGCGTAGGTCTTGTTCAAATTGACGCTCGTGCCCGCGACCTGCGCGGCATTTCCCGCGATCTGCGCGTCAAAGAGGTTCATCCCCGGCGAGCCAATGAAATAGCCCACGAAAGTATGGGCAGGCCGCTCGAAAAGCTCCTGCGGCGTGCCGATCTGCACGACGCGGCCATCATACATCACCACCACCTTATCGGCGAAGGTAAGCGCCTCGGTCTGGTCATGGGTGACGTAGATCATCGTATGGCCGAATTCGTGGTGCAGCGATTTCAGCTGCGTGCGCAACTCCCATTTCATATGGGGGTCGATCACCGTGAGCGGCTCGTCGAACAAGAGCGCGTTCACGTCCTCGCGCACCATGCCGCGGCCCAGCGAAATCTTCTGCTTGGCATCCGCCGTGAGGCCGCGCGCCTTGCGGTTCAGCTCATCCTCCATGCCGATCATCTTGGCGATCTGCTGGACCCGGGACGCGACATAGGACGCATCCGCGCCGCGGTTGCGCAGCGGGAAGGCCAGATTGTCATGCACGGTCATCGTGTCGTAAACGACCGGGAACTGGAAGACCTGCGCGATGTTGCGCTCAGCGGTCGGCGCATGGGTGACGTCCACGTCGTTGAACATGATGCGCCCCTGCGAAGGCTGCAAAAGCCCCGAGATGATGTTGAGCAACGTAGATTTGCCACAGCCCGAGGCGCCCAGAAGCGCATAGGCTTCGCCGTCGATCCAGTCGTGGTTCAATTCCTTGAGGGCGAAATCATCCTCACCGCTGGGATTGGGCAGATAGGAATGGGCGAGGTTATCAAGCGTGATCTTGGCCATTATGCCGCCTCCGCATAGGGCGCGGCCGAGACGAGCGCCCCGTTCGCGTCAAACAGGTAGATATGCGCCGGGTCTAGATAGACCGGCAGCGGCTGGCCGGGCTGCAAATGCTGGATGCCATGCACCAGACCGACCCATTTCGCACCGTGGTAATCGAGGTGGATAAAGGTCTCCGATCCCGTGATCTCGGTCACGTTCAGCACGGCGTCAAAGCCGATGGCCTCGGGCGCCTGTGCGCTTAGCGTGAGGTGATTGGGGCGGAAACCGGCGGTATATTCGCCGTCGCGCAAACTGGCCATACTGGCCGGCGCCGCCATCTCACCGCCATCGAACCGCAGCGTATCGCCCGATTTGGTCATGCTGAGGAAGTTCATCGGCGGGTCGGAGAACACCCGCGCCGTGGTCGCATTCTCGGGCCGGCGGTAGACGCTCGGCGTCGGGCCGAATTGCGTAACGCGGCCTTCCCAGAGCGTCGCGGTATTGCCGCCCAGAAGCAGCGCCTCTTCCGGCTCGGTCGTGGCATAGACAAAGATCGACCCGGCCCGTTCAAAGATACGCGGGATTTCGGCGCGAAGTTCTTCGCGCAGCTTGTAGTCGAGGTTGGCCAGCGGCTCATCCAAGAGCACCAGCCCGGCATTCTTGACCAGCGCCCGCGCCAAGGCGCAGCGCTGCTGCTGGCCGCCCGAAAGCTCCAGCGGTTTGCGGTCGAGCATCGGGGTGAGCTGCATCAACTCAGCGGTTTCGCGCACGGCGCGATCGATCTCATCCTTCGACTTGCCCACCAGCTTCATCGGAGAGGCGATGTTGTCGTAAACCGTCATCGAAGGGTAGTTGATGAACTGCTGATAGACCATGGCGACCTTGCGGTCCTGCACCCGCATGCCGGTCACGTCTTCGCCGTTCCAGATCACCTGCCCCGTGCCCGGCACATCGAGCCCCGCCATCAGCCGCATCAGCGACGTCTTGCCCGAGGATGTAGGCCCCAAAAGCACGTTCATCGTGCCCTTTTCCAAGGTCAGGTCGGTCGGGTAGATATGCGTTTGGCCGCCTACCGTCTTCGACACGTTCTTCAGGATCAAACTCACGTTCGACCTCCCCTCATTCCGCCGCAGAGGCGGCTTGTTTCGCCGCGCGCATCTGCATCCATTCATCAAGACGCGCGATCTGCGTCTCGTCCATTCGCAGGCCCAGCTTGCTGCGGCGCCAGACGACGTCCTCTGCGCTGAGGGCATATTCCCTGTTCATCAGCCAAGCGACCTCGCGCGCGGTGAGGGTGGCCCCGAAATGCTCGCCCATATCCGCTAGCGTCTTGGCCTCGCCCGCCATCGCCCAAGCATCCGTACCATAGGCGCGGATCAGCCGTGCTGCCCAGCTTTCATCCAGAAAGTCATAATCCGCTTTCAGCCGCGCGATCAACTGCGCCACGCCGTCCACCGGGAAATCACCGCCGGGCAGGGCGACGCCTGCGGTCCAATGGCCCGACAGCCCGTCGAAATGCGGCGCGATCAACTCCAGCGCGTCTTCGGCCAGTTTGCGGTAGGTTGTGATCTTACCGCCAAAGACATTGAGGATCGGCGCGCCGCCGGTCTTGTCGACCTTGAGCGTATAGTCCCGCGTCGCCGCCGTGGCGCTGCTGGCCCCGTCGTCATAAAGCGGACGCACGCCGGAATAGGTCCAGACGATATCTTTGCGGGTGATGTCCTGCTTGAGATAGCCGTTCACGAAGTCGATCAGGTAGTCCTGTTCTTCGGGCGTGCACTCCGGGGTGACGGACGGATCAGGATGATCGGCGTCGGTGGTGCCGATCAGGGTGAAATCCTGCTCATAGGGGATCGTGAAGATGATCCGCCCATCGGTGCCTTGGAAGAAATAGCATTTGTCGTGATCGTAGAGCCGCTTGGTCACGATATGGCTGCCGCGCACCAGCCGCACCCCTTCGGAGGAGTTCAGCCGCGCGGTGTTATGGATGATGTCGCCGACCCACGGGCCGCCCGCGTTGACCAGCATCTTGGCGTGGATCACCTCGCGCTGGCCATCCGCACCATGCTCCACGGTGACCGCCCAGCCATCGGCGCTGCGGTCGGCAGAGACGACTTTGGTCCGGGTCATGATACGCGCGCCGCGCAGTTCGGCGTCGCGGGCGTTCAGCACCACGAGGCGGGAGTCTTCGATCCAGCAATCGGAGTATTCAAAAGCCTTCTCGAACCGATCCTCCAGCGGTGCCCCTTCGGGCGTGCCGCGCAAGGACAGGCTGCGTGTGGCAGGCAGGATTTTTCGCCCGCCGAGGTTGTCATAGAGGAACAGGCCCAGCCGGATCAGCCATGCCGGGCGGCGGCCCCGCATCCACGGCATGAACAACCGCAGCAGTTTAGAGGTCGGCGTGTCGCCTTCGAACCGCATGTCGCGGTGATAGGGCAGCACGAAACGCATCGGCCAAGAGATATGCGGCATCGCCTTCAGCAGCACCTCGCGCTCGGTCAGCGCATGGCGCACAAGGCCGATCTCAAAATACTCAAGGTAACGCAGCCCGCCGTGGAAAAGCTTGGTCGAGGCCGAAGAGGTCGCCGAGGCCAGATCGTTCATCTCGGCTAAGCTCACGCTCAGACCCCGGCCTGCCGCGTCGCGCGCGATCCCGGCGCCGTTAATGCCACCACCGATGACGAATAGATCGACCGGGGCAGCGGCCACATGGCTATCGGGCTGTTGGTTCACGATCCGGCCCTCCCCCAGCTCAGACTGTCCAATTTGGGGCAGTGTTACGAAACGACTCTCATCTGCACAAGAATTATTTTCGTTTATGTTCGTTTCGCCAGTATAGCGAACATGTTAAACGCAATCCGCAGCGCGATTGCTTGCGTTAGCCAAAACACTGGAGATAATGCGCCAACAGCAGGCAGGAGCGACACCTATTTCACAGACATTCCGCCACCCCGACATTCTGGAAATCGCCCGGCGCGAAGGCAAAGTCACTGTCGATGGGCTGGCCGAACATTTCGGCGTGACCCATCAGACCATCCGCCGTGACCTTACGGAACTGGCCGACAGCGGTAAGCTTGAGCGGGTCCATGGCGGTGCGGTGCTGCCCTCGGGGGCCAGCAACATCGGCTATGCCGAGCGGCGCAATCTGCATGAAGAGGCCAAGAACCGCATCGCCCGCGCCTGCGCCGAACATATCCCCGACGGCTGTTCGGTCTTTCTAAATATCGGGACCAGTACCGAGGCGGTGGCCCGCGCCCTGCTTCACCACCGCGATCTGATGGTGGTGACGAACAACATGAACGTGGCGAATATTCTGGTCGATAACCCCGAATGCCGCATCGTGCTGACCGGCGGCGCACTGCGCCGGATGGACGGCGGACTGGTCGGCAATCTGACGATCGAAACGATCCGCCAATTCAAATTCGACATCGCGGTGATCGGCTGTTCGGCAATGGACGCGGATGGTGATCTGCTCGACTTCGACATCGAAGAAGTCGGCGTCAGCCAATGTATCATCGCGCAGTCGCGCAAGACTTTTTTGGTGACCGATCACTCCAAATTCAAACGCTCCGCCCCCGCGCGCATCGCCTCGGCGCGGGAGGTGGATATGTTCTTTACCGATCTGGCGCTGCCTGCGGGCCTTGCCGAGAAATGCAGCGGTTGGGAGACCGCGGTGGTCTATGCGCCGGAAGAATGACCCCCGCCGCTAGGCGTCTGTCCATTCCCGCGCGCGGGGCTTGACCACGAGCGTCGGCTTGCAGGCTTTCAAAGCGTCGACGAAATGCTGGCTCCAGAGGTTCACATCCGTGGCCCGCACCTGCGCCATGCAGCTTGCATGGCGGCGCTTCCGCTCTTCCAGCGGCAGGGCGAGCGCGGTCTTGAGCGCTTCGCTCATGTCTTCGATATCATAGGGGTTGACCTGAATCGCATCCGTCAGGTCTTCGGCGGCGCCGGCCATATGCGACAAGATCAGCACGCCGGGGTCTTCGGGGTCTTGCGCGGCGACATATTCCTTGGCCACAAGGTTCATCCCATCGGCGAAGGGCGTCACGATCCCGACCCGCGCCCGGCGATAAAGGCGGGCCAAAAGGTTGCGATCAAGGTTGCGGTGGATATAGCGCAGCGGGGTCCAGTCGATCTCTCCATGCTCCCCGTTCACGCGACCGACAAGCTCTTCCAACTCGTAGCGCAACTCGCGATAGGCGGCGACTTCCTCTCGGCTGGGCGGGGCGATTTGGACCATGCTTACCCGGCGTTCCCGCTCATCCCGGGTTTCGAGATAGCGGCCAAAGGCGCGGAAGCGGTTGGGCAGACCTTTGGAGTAATCCAGCCGGTCGACGCCGATCACGATGTCACCCGCCATATCGTCGGCCAGACGGTCCTGCGCGCTGCCGCCCTGCGCGGCCTTCACAAAGGTCTCCACGTCGATGCCGATGGGGAAAGACCGCAGCGCCACCGCGCGGGAGCCGCATTTGATCGTGCCGTCCATTAGGAATTCGGAATCGGTTTCGGCCCGGAACATCTCAAGACAGCGGGCCACATCGGCGCGGGTTTGCAGGCCGACGAGGTCATAGTCCGCCAGCCAATGCGCCAGATTGGCCTCCCGCGGGAGGGCGCCCATATCGCCCAAGGCGGGAAAGGGAATATGCAGGAAAAACCCGATCTTGCCGGTGAAACCCAGCTTGCGCAGCTCTGTGGCGAGGGGGAAGAAATGATAGTCGTGAACCCAGATCATATCGTCCGGCTCGGCCACCTCCATCACCTGTCGGGCAAGGCGCGCGTTGACGGCGCAATAGCCCCGCTCGAACCCGCGGTCGAGCTTGACCAGATCGCCGCGGCGGTGACAGACAGGCCAAAGCACCGAGTTCGAGAATCCGAGGTAGAAATTCTTGTAATCTTCTGGGGTTAGGCTAAAACTCAGCCGGGTGTAATTACCCTGATCGCCATATTCGCTGAGACTGTTGGCGGGGGTTTCCATGGTTTCGGGGTGCGACCCGATCCAGATACCGCCGATCTTGCGTAGGGTTTCATGCAGCGCATAGACCAGCCCACCGGAAGGGGCGGCCTCCGACGGGATGCGATTTGAGATTACAATTAATCTGCCAGCCATTTTATGCCTCGGGAACAATCATTTTCGGTCGCCGAGCCTGATTAGGCGGAACGCCGACCACCACTAACGGTTTAATGGTTTAGGTCGGTAAAGGTTCCCAGCTTGAGCAGCTTTGGTCAAATCTTTTGCAGGTGCAGCATAGCCGAGGGCCGGAATTATTTTCTCAGCGCCCAAGAAAGAACCACGCGACCCCCACAGGCAGCAGCGACATGAGGATCATCGACAGGATGACCACCCGCCCGTCGCGCATCAGATAGCCCGCCGCGAAGATGGCGATCATCGCCGACGCGATGGAGCCGGAAGTGGGTACGACCTCCATGAAGGGCATGAACATCGACAGGGCCATCACCATGAACAGGGGCAGGTAAATCCACGGGCGGTGCAGGATGAAGGTCGAGCGCTCATGCAGATAGCGGTCCACGAAATCCACCGGACGGCGCAGCCATCGCACCCCCTCGCGGAGTTTCTTCGCGGCGATGTCACGGCGCATGACGAAACCGGGCAGCCAAAGGCTGTCGCGGCCAATGATCATCTGCACCACCAGAAACAGCACCACCAGTCCGATGAAAGCCGTGATCCCCGGAATGCCGCTGGCGGGCGAGGTTGAGATCAGGCTGAAAGCGAGGATGGTTGAGGCAAAGGAATGTTTGCCCAGACAATCGATGATCTCTTCCACGGTGATTTGCCGATCCGCGCCGCCGGAAAGATGCTCCATCTCATCTAGGACGCCGCTGAGGGTTGGCCGACCTGTATCGCTCATGAAATTCTAGTCCTTCTAACGTCGGGCGATAGCGCTACTCATGTTAACAATGCGTGAGCGCGGTGAAAGTTCGCCCGAATTGTCAGTTCAAGTTCACGTCTTCGCGCGCAGAAAGGCCAGCAGCCCCCGTTCGGCTTGGGTCATATCGTCGATATCGGGCGGGTCCGGCAAGTCTTGCGGGGTCTGGCAAAGTTCGATCACCTGCGGATGGATATAGCTGTTACGCGCGATGGTGGGCGTGTTGTGCAACCGTTCGGCGGCGGCTTCGGCCATGGCTTTGATGCTGGGCTTGTCCTCTTTCAGCGCAACGTCGAAGGCGGCGACGGACCCGGCCCAAGTGCGAAAGGTCTTGGCCGAGAAGCCTTCGGTGCCAGCGGCCTCGGCGATGTAATCGTTCAGCGCGGTGGAGGTCAGACTGCGCGGCTGCCCCTCTTCGTCGATCCACGTCAGCAGGTCCGCGCCGGGCAGATCGCGGATCCTCTCCAACGCGCGCATTAGGGTGCGGTTGGCGATCTGGCGGCGGACCCGTTTGCCGCCCTTCGCCATGAACGACGCCTGCAACTTCCCATCGCGCAGGACCAGATGCCGCCGTTTCAGGGTCAGCGTGCCATAGGTCCGGTTGGTTTCGGCATAGACCTGATTGCCGACGCGCAGCGACAGCCGGTCGATCATCGCAACGGCGGCGGCCAGCGCGAAATCACGTTCGCCCAACTCCTCCTTGAGATCACGGCGCACGCGGCGGCGGATGCGCGGCAGGGTCTCGGCAAACTCGGGCAGACTGGCGTATTTCTCCTGCGCCTGCGCCTCGGACCAGAGCGGATGGTAACGGTATTGCTTGCGGCCTCGCGCATCGAAGCCGGTCGCCTGAAGGTGCCCATTGTCATAGGGGCTGATCCAGACCCGCTCATAGGCCGGGGGCACCGCCAGTTTCACCAGCCGCGCCCGCTCGGCCTTGTCCTTGATGCAGCGGCCATCGGGCGCGTGATAGGAAAACCCCCGCCCGCAGCGCCGCCGAGCGATGCCGGGTTTGCTGTCGGGGTAGTACCTGAGCGTCGATGGTGCGGTCATCTGGGCTTCCGATTGCGATAGGCGGGGTGGCGTCTGGGGCCTGCCCCCGTTTTGATCAACGCGGGCACATCGGCTGGGTTCCCGCGGCGCACATCGCGCATCTCTGCGCAGTTGCAGCATAAATCCGTTGATTTCGCTGCGCTGGCGCATAGGTTTCTGGGGGAACGCCCGTGCAACGAAACGGATAGACCGGACCCTATGGATAGCACCACCCTGTCGCCCCGCAATCTGCCGCCCGTGATCCTGGTCGAGCGCCATGCGTTCTTCCTTGATCTCGACGGCACGCTCGCCCCCATTGTCGACAACCCCGAAGACGCCTGTCTGCCGGAAGCGACGCGCCATCTTCTGACCCGTCTCGTCGCAAAGACCGATGGGGCGGTGGCAGTGATATCTGGCCGGGCCATGGCGGATGTGGACCGTATCTTGGGCGCGCTGCGCCTGCCGGTCTCGGGGTCGCATGGGCTGGAGCTGCGGCTCAGCACCGCGGAGGATCACCCCCCGGAGCAGAGCGCGGGCATCCCCACCCCGGTCATCGACCGGGTCGAGGAATTCGCCGTGCTGCATGGGGTAACATCCGAGCGCAAGCCCGGCGCGATCGCGCTGCATTACCGCAAGGCCCCGGAGCAAGAAGACGCCTGTCGCGGCTACGTCGATACGCTGGTCGGCGAAGACTCCAGCCTGCGCGGTTTGCATGGCAAGATGGTTAGCGAGGTCGCCTTGAAAGGTGTCGACAAGGGCGGCGCGGTGGCGCGGTTCATGGCCTCCCCCGCCTTTGCGGACCGCCTGCCCGTGATGGTCGGCGATGACGTGACGGACGAAGACGGCTTTCGCGCGGCGCAGGCCATGGGTGGCTTTGGCATCAAGATCGGCCAAGGGCCGACCGAAGCCCAACATCGCATCGAAGACGTGGCCGGTTTTGCCGATTGGTTGGAAGAGATTTTGCGCTGATCCGGCCCGCCCGGCAGTCGCATCAAGAATAGAAAAGAGGGACTTATGGATCTGGGTGTCATCGGGAATTGCGCGGTTGCGGCGCTGGTCAGCCGCGAAGGGGCGATCAACTGGTTCTGCCTGCCGCGTTTCGACGGCGATCCGGTCTTTCACAGCCTGATGGGCCATGGCGCGGGCGAAGAGGGCGACGGGGAATTTGCCGTCGAACTCGAAGATATGACCGAGAGCGAGCAGAGTTACCTGCCCAATACCGCGATCCTGCGCACCGTGTTGCGCAGCCCGAAAGGCGCGGTCGAGGTTGTCGACTTCTGCCCCCGTTTCACCGCCTATGGCCGCAGTTTCCGCCCTCAGATGCTGGTACGGCAGGTGCGGCGCATTGAAGGGTCACCCCGTATACGGATGCATCTCAAACCACGCTTTCAATGGGGGGAGGTCGCCCCGACCCTCACCCGCGGCTCGAACCATGTGCGTTTCGTCGGGCCAGAGCAGAACATGCGCCTGACCACCGACGCGCCGATTGACCATGTGCTCGACGGGCGGATGATCAATCTCGAAGGTGAGATGACCTTCATCCTCGGCCCCGATGAGACCCTGTCGGACAGCCCTGAGCAGATCGGCACCACCTTCCGCACCAAGACGACCCGCTATTGGCAGCGCTGGACGCAGCGTTTGGCGATCCCTTTCGAGTGGCAGGAGGCCGTCATCCGCGCCGCGATCACGTTGAAACTGTGCAGCTATGAGGCCACGGGCGGGGTGATCGCCGCGATCACCACCTCCCTGCCCGAGGCGCCGGATTCAGGGCGCAACTGGGACTACCGCTATTGCTGGGTGCGCGATGCCTTCTTCACCGTGCGCGCCCTTAACAGCCTCGCCGCGACCCGCACGTTGGAGCATTATTTCCAATGGCTGATGAACGCTGTGGCCGATGCCGAGGGCGGGCATATCCAGCCGGTGCTGGGGCTGGGGCTTGAGACGGCGCTGACCGAACGTATCTCGCCCAGTCTACAGGGGTTCCGTGGGATGGGGCCGGTGCGGATCGGCAATCAGGCGCATGAGCATTTCCAGCATGACACCTATGGCAACATCATCCTCGGCGCGGCCCCGGCATTTTTCGATCACCGGCTGCCGATGAACACAGGGCGCACCGCCTATGAGCAGTTGGAGCCGCTCGGCGAACAGGCGTGGGAGTTACACGACCAGCCCGATGCGGGCATTTGGGAATTGCGCAGCCGCGCGCGGATTCACACCTCCTCGTCGCTGATGTGCTGGGCCGCCTGCGACCGTCTGGCCAAGATCGCACGGCATCTGGAATTGGGTGACCGCGCCACGCTTTGGGCGGAGCGGGCCGAGGTGATCCGCGACAAGATCCTCGACAACGCATGGTCCGAGGAACGCGGCGCCTTTGTCGAAAGCTTCGGCGGCAGCACCCTCGACGCGAGCGTTTTGCTCATGGGCGAGGTCGGCTTTCTGCCGCCGAAAGACCCTCGGTTCATCGCCACGGTCGAACGTCTATCCGAAGTGCTGGGCCGCGGCCCCTTCATGTTGCGATACGAAGAGGCTGACGATTTCGGGGTGCCGGAGGTGGGCTTCAACGTCTGCGCCTTCTGGCGCATCGACGCGCTGGCACGGATTGGCCGCGAAGAGGAAGCGCGCAAACTGTTCGAAGAGCTGCTGGAGGCCCGCAACCACCTCGGCCTGATGTCCGAAGACACCGCCTTTGCCACTGGTGAGGGCTGGGGCAACTTCCCCCAAACCTACTCCATGGTCGGCATCATCAACGGCGCCATGCGCCTGTCGCGCCGGTGGGAGGCCGAGCTTTAACGCGCAAGCAGCAGCCGCAGCCCCAAAAGCCCCAGCACAGCCGAGGCAATGCGGTCGAAATAGACTTTCGCGCGCAGGTAGCCTTGGCTGACGGCAGGGCGGCTCATGCCGAAGGCCAACGCGGTGTAGAAGGCCAGTTCGATGATCAGGTGATTGGCGACGATCAAGAGGTTCTCGCTCAGCCGCATCCCCTCGGGGAAGATGACGACCAGCACCGCGGCGGCGAAAAGCACCGATTTGGGGTTCAGGATATTGATCATCAGCCCCTGCCGGAACGCATGGCGGGCGGGTGTCACCGTGCTGGTCACCGGTGCCCGCGCCCCGCGCCACATGCCATAGGCCACATAGAGCAGGTAGGCCGCGCCCACGGTTTTCACGATGGCATAGGCCCATGGGAAGGCGAGGAAGACGGCCTCCAACCCCAAGAGCGCGGCGAGGGTCCAGAACGACGCCACAAGGCCGAGGCCAGCCCCCACGGCAACGCCCGCCTGCCGCCCCGAACTCAGCGTCGTTTTCAACGCGATCAGAAAGGCCGGGCCGGGGCTGAGGATCGACGCGATGAGCGCGATGTTGAAGGCGAAGAGATGCGATAGTTCCATGGCGGCGGCCCTCTGTGACTGCGCCCAGCTAGGCGCGGTGCTGGCCCATGGTCAACTGGGATGCAGGCGACCGGGGCCGCTCGGTGCGTGATCGGCCCTGCGACCGCTTAAAAAGCGGGCACCTCAGACGAAGGAGCGCACCGTGGCGATGGCCCCGTCGAGCGCCTTGCCTTCCGCATCCTGCAACGCCGCCTCGCGCAGCCGCGCGATCCACTCCGCCGCATCGTCGCGCCCGCGTAGCAGATCGGCGGCGTCCATCACGCGGTCGAACTTGCCCAGACCCCGCGCGTGGGTGTCGGAGTAGCCCTTGATCAGGCGGCGGCATTTCACCAGTTCCACGGCGAGGGCGTAGTCACTCTCCACCTCCGCAAGGCAGCGGCGCAGCCAGTCCTCCAGATGCGCCACCTCGAGGGCATGGCGAAGGGTGCGCAGCCGGTAGCCCTTCAGGCCGCCGAGGAAATGCAGCATCAGGAAGGCGGGCAGCCGGTCGGTGCGCAACCGGCGGCCCTTGTCGAACCAGCGGTTCAGCCGAGCCATCCACGTCTCGCTCGCCTCCACCTTGGCGCCGAGCCGCGCGGGCATGAGCCCTGCGATCTCTTCCGCGCGGGGGTGGAAATACTCGGTCAGCTGCAGCAGGTTCTCGTCACCCGCGCGCATTTCTTGGCGGATGTGCGACAGACGCGGCGCGCGGGTCTTGAGGTCCGCCACGCGAATGATGTCGTCATAGGCCATCGCGTTTGCGATATATTTCGCCGCCGCCGCCGAAAGCGCCCAGTCCTGCTCTGCATCGTCGCGGGCCAACACGGTATCGAGCCGGTCGAGGTAAAGCGCGCCATAGGCGCAGTCCTGAAAGTTCACCACCTTGGCGAGCCCGGCAAGCGCGAGGTCCCGCACCGGCTCAGGCAGACCGTCGGCCCGCTCCACCAGTGCTGCCCATTCGGCCTGCAACTTCTCCGGCCCGACAAGGCTGAACGGTTTGATCTCTTCCTCGGGCGCCTGCGGTGTTTCGGGCAGCTTGCCCTGTGCCGCATCAAAGCCCACGGCGAAGGCGCGCAGCGAGGGCTCGACCCCCTTGCCGCCGGCGCGGATCGCATTCTCATAGGCCTCACGTGGAAACGGCAGCGCGCCGGAGCCTGCAAGCGCGCCGAAGAGCGAGGCCGAGATGACCGAACCCGCGCCGACGGCCAGCCCTTCCATATCTTCAAGCACCAGCTTATGCGCCGCGATCTCGGCCGCCGCGCGGACCTCATCGGCATCGGCAATGCCGTCGCCCGGCGCCATCTTCTCGCTCACCGCCAGCGCGCGGTGGGTCGAGCCGATCAGCGTCGTCCGGTCCGGCGTCACGAAACCGCGCATTACGGCGCGGCCCACTTCCATCATCTCGGCGGCGATCAGCACGTCCACGTCGCCCGCCGCCGGGGCCAGCGCGAAGACGGGGTCGAGCGCGCCCTTGGGCGCCATTTCGACGTAGTAGATCGTGGCCCCCGTGCGCTGCGCCACGCCCGCGACCGAGGTCGCCTGACAGACATAGCCTTCGGCCCGGGCCATCGCCTCGATCCAGCCGGTGAGCACGCCACCCCCCTGCCCGCCCACGGCCATGACCGCGAGCTTGATGATCTCCCCGGCCCGCGCGTCCGGGGTCTTTTGCGGCAGCACCATGTTCATGTCGCCACTCCTTCGTTGCGCAGCCGTTTCGCGTCGCGCCGCCGTTGCAGCCAAGCGATGATCTTGCCCGTCACCTCAGCGCGCCAGCGCTCGAAACGGGTCGGGTTGTGCACCACGTCGGCTTGATAGAAGGACGGGCAAAGCACCGCTGTATCCGCGACCTCGCCGCAGTTGCCGCAGCCCACGCAGGTCTGGTCGATATGCGCCACCGGGTCGTCGCGCAGCGGATCGTCGAGACGTTTGAGCGAGAGCGACGGGCAGCCCGAAAGCCGGATGCAGGCGTGGTCACCGGTGCAAACATCGGCATCGACGCCAAAACGCGGCACCTCCATGCGGCGGCCTTCCTTGATCGCCTGGTTGCGTTTCGGCTTCTCGCGGCGCTGCTTGTTGAGCATACATTCCGACGACGCCACGATCACCTTCGGCCCTTTGTAGTCAGTGGTCAGCGCCTCGCGCAGAACCTCGCGCAGCTTGCCCACGTCATAGGTCCGGTCGATCTGGCGAACCCATTCGACGCCGACGCCCTTGAGCGCCTTGGAAATCGGGTTGTTGGTGCTTTTGGTGTCGTTATGCGCGCGCGAGGACATCACATCCTGTCCGCCGGTGGCGGCGGAATAGTAGTTGTCGACGATCACCGCGACGCTGTCGGACTTGTTGAAGACCATGTTGCCGATCGAGGTCGACAGACCGTTGTGCCAGAACCCGCCGTCGCCGAGGATCGAAATCACCCGCTTGTCGCCGCCCCCATCGAAGGCCGCGTTGGAGGCGGGGCCGAGGCCGTAGCCCATGGTCGAGCCGCCAATCTCGAAGGGCGGCAGGCAGCCGAAGAGATGGCAGCCAATGTCGCCGGTGATCTGGTGCTTGCCCAACTCCTGCTCGGTCAGTTTCATCGCCGCGAAGATCGGGCGTTCGGGGCAGCCGGTGCAGAAGCCCGGCGGGCGGATCGGCACGGTCTGCGACAAGTCCGGGATCGCGGGCGCCTCGGCGTTAGGCGCGCGCACCGCACCGGGCAGCATCTCCGGCGCGGCGATCTTGAGGAAGGCCGTGAGACCATCCAGCAGCACCTGCCCGGTGTATTCCCCGGCCATCGGCAGCACGTCCTTGCCGTGCAGCTTCACCCGGCGGTCGAGCTTGTAGAGGTAGGAGCCAAGCTGCTGTTCGATGTGATCGGGCTGGCCTTCTTCGACCACCAGCACATGCTCTTTGCCCGCGCAGAAGTTGTCGAACTCATCGCGCAAGAGCGGGTAGGTGACGTTCAGCACGTAGAGCGGCACCTCGGTCTGGCCGTGGATATCCGCCAGCCCCAACCGTTGCAGGGCGCGGATGACCGAGCTGTACATGCCACCCTGAACCACGATGCCCAAGGGTGCCTTCTCGGGGCCGAAGAATTCGTTGAGCTTGTTGTCGCGGATGAATGTCTCCGCGGCCGGCCAGCGGTTCTCGATCTTGTCCTTCTCATGTAGGTAGGACATCGGCGGCAGCACCACGCGGTTGAAATCCGACTGCGGGTTCGCCGCCGCCTCGGCCACGGTGAGCGGCGGGCGCTGGTTGTCGCGGGTCTCGAAACTGCCCGTCACATGGCACGACCGAATGCGCACCATCAACATCACCGGCGTGTTGCTGGCCTCGGACAGCTCGAACCCGTCCTTCACCGCCTTGGTGATCGAGGGCAGGTTCGGGCGCGGGTCCAGCATCCAGAACTGAGATTTCATGGCAAAACCGTGGCTGCGCTCCTGCATGATCGAGGAGCCTTCGCCGTAGTCCTCGCCCACGATCACCAGCGCGCCGCCGGTCACGCCCGACGAGCTGAGGTTGGCCAATGCGTCCGACGCCACGTTCACCCCCACCGGCCCCTTGAAGGTCACCGCCCCCCGGATCGGATAGTGCACGGACGCGGCCAGCATCGCCGCCGCCGCGGCCTCGGAGGCATTGGCCTCAAAGCGCACGCCCAGCTCGCCCATCAGTTCCTCGGCGTCGGCCAGCACGTCCATCAGGTGGCTGATCGGCGCGCCCTGATAACCGCCGACATAGCCCACGCCGTTCTCCAAGAGCGCCTTGGTGATCGCAAGGATGCCCTCGCCGGTGAAGACGTCGCCGTCTCCCTTGCGCAGATGTTCCACCTCTGCCTTGAACGAACGTTCGGCCATCGGACCCTCTCAGAAATCGTGTTTTCGAATGTTGCGCAGCATGGTCTGCAAGGTTGCCAAGAAGGCCGCCTTCTCCTCGGGGCCGATGCCCTTGAACATCGCCTCATAGGCCTGCGCCATATGCGGCCAGAGCCGCGCATAGGCCTCGCGCCCCTGATCGGTCAAGTAGACCCGCGTGGCGCGGCTGTCGTTGGCATCGGTCTCGCGCCGGACCAGCCCGTCGCGCACCAATGCGTCGAGCGCGCGGCTCAGCGTCGATTGCTGCACCACCGCGTAAACCGCCAACTCGCGGATCAGGATGCCGTCGGTCACCGACAGCACCGCGAGCGAGCGCATCTGCGGCGTGGTCAGGCCGAGTGCCGCCATCTCCGCCGACAGGGCGGCATTGTACCGCCCCATGATCCGGTTCATCAGATAGGGCGCGAAATTATCGAGCCCCATCCGATCCAGCGGCGCGTTCTCGGCCTTGGAAGGTGGTGTATCTGTCACCGATCAGCCCTTCGGCACCAGTGCCAGCGCCCGAATGGGGCTGCCGGTGCCGTTCTTGATCTTCAACGGCGCGGCGATCAGGATCGCCCCCTTGGGTGGCAGTTTGTCGAGGTTGGCCAGTGACGCCAAACCAAAACAGTTGTTCTTATGCAGCAGGTTATGCGCCGGATAGGGCGGCTCCATCCCGCCCGCTTGCCCCGCATCGGTGCCGATGCATTGGGTGCCCCAGCCGACGATCTTCTTGTCCATCAGGTACTGGATCGCATCCGGGGTCGGCCCGGGGCTGTGCGGCCCGGTCTCATCGGCGTTAAGAAACCGCGCCTCGTCATCGACGCGCGCGTCCCAATCGGTGCGCATGACGACCCATTCGCCTTCGCCGATCTCGCCATACTCGGCTTCCCATTCCTTGATGCCCTTGGCATCGAGCAGGAAATCCGGGTCTTCCTGCGCCTGCTGCGAACAATCGATCACGTTGACCGGGGCGACCAGACGCTGCACGTCGAGCGTATCGGTGAACCCGTCGTCGTAATCCTTACCGGTGATCCAATGGTGCGGCGCGTCGAAATGCGTGCCCGAATGCTCACCCAGCACCATCCAGTTCCAAGCAAAGAAGGGGCCGTCTTCGTCATATTCGCTGATCTTGTGAATCTCGACCTTCGGCGTCGGCTTGGCGAAATCGGCAGGCAGTTGCAGGATCGGCGTATCCGGCCCCAAAACGCCCGAGCAATCGACGACCTCAACCCCGCCCGAAGCCAGCATCGCGCCGAAATCACGCATTAAATCCGTAGCACTCATTTCAATTAATCTCCCTCAAATGGCGCACCCACTCCCGATGCGTTGTCCCTGCCAAGATGCTAGTCACATTTATATGCGTTTGCAATTATCTTCTTCGAAAGGCTTGCCACGAACGCGAAAGGCCCGCCGCAAATGCGACGGGCCTGCCCAGCCGGGGAGAGGTGGCTAAGGAGATTAAGCGGCGTATTTCGCGACCGCCCCGCCCTGCTGGCTCCAATCGGCATACCATGTGCGGAAGAGCTTATACTGCGCCTCGGCATAGCCGCGCTGGCTGTCGGTCAGCGCGTCGGTCTCATTAAAATGCAACGCATATTCCGCATGGCCTTCGAGCACCATCAGATGCTTATAATAAAGCACGAGGTCCGGCCCTTCATCGAAGGAGGACAAAACACCAAGGGCCGCATCAAGCTCCTGCGCGCGCTGACGCGCCTCGGCATCGCCCGCCGCCGCGGCTTGGCTGAGGGCGACCAGATGCAACACTTCGCGCGGCAGCACATTGCCGATCCCGGTGATCGCGCCGGTGGCGCCGCAATTGACAAAACCGTGGAAGACGGTGGTATCCACACCGATCATCAGCGTGACCTCATCATCCCGGCTGGTGATATTCTCCGCCGCATAGCGCAGATCATCCGCGCCGCCGAACTCCTTGAAGCCGACAAGGTTGGAATGCTCGGCCCGCAGCGCAAAGAACAGATCGGCCCGAGTGGCGAAACCGTAATAAGGGCTGTTGTAGATCACGGCAGGAAGCTCAGGCGCCGCCGAGAGAACCTTTTTGAAGTGATCTTTCTGCGCGGCAACCGACGTGCCGCGCGACAGGATGCGGGGGATCAACATCAGTCCCTTGGCGCCGACCTTTTGCGCATGCGCCGCATGTTCGGCGGCCAGCTTCGTATTCACGGCCCCCGTGCCCACAACTACCGGCACGCCCGCTTCGACCAGACGTTCGACACCTTCCATCCGCTCTGCATCGGTCAGCAGCGGCCAATCACCCATGGACCCACAGTAAACCACCGCGCTCATCCCATCGGCGATCAGCTTTTTGCCCATACGCACCAAAGCGTCGAAGTCAGGTTTCCGGTCTTCGGTGCAGGGGGTCATCAGGGCCGGGATGCAGCCGGAAAAAATCGAAGGGGTCATATATCTCTCCATCATAGAAACCGGCCGCGATACTGCCGGGCTTGGCTGCATCTTAGCTATTGTATTTTATTTGTCGACATAAAATCTGCACAGCCCCTATGACGGGCCGATAAAGGTGCGTTTTCCTATAATTAAAGGTCGATATGCTGCCGCCGATCCCGCGAAATCAGCGCCTGAATCTGCCCCACGATCTGATCTGCATGGGTTGCGGCCAAAGAATCCGCACGACCAATATCCCGCGCCTCAATCGCCGCGATCAAGTCCTCATGTTCCTGCACATACTCACTGGGAAGCTGATCGTCGAAGGACTGGTAATACATCCGCAGCAACCGGCGCCCCTCATCCAACAGCCGCAGACAAAGCGATTCGTAATAGGGGTTGCGCCCCGCCCGGGCGATCTCGGCATGGAACTCCCGGTTCGTCGCGATCATCGACAGCGCGTCCTGCGCCGACACGGCCTTGGCGAACTCCACCTGCCGCGCGCGAATATTGGCCATATCCGCCGGCGTATGAAACTGCGCCGCAAGACGCGTGGTGACACGGTACATCAAGGTCATCGCGTCAAAGAAGGTGTGCAGGTTCATGAAGTCGATATTCGACACGACTGTCGAACGGTTGGGCAGCGTGGTCACCAACCCCTCGCTTGCCAACCGCACCAAAGCCTCGCGGATCGGCGTGCGCGACATCGACAGCCGCTCGGAAAGGCGAATCTCGTCAATCGGACTGCCCGGCAACAGGGTCAGGTCGAGTATCTCATCACGCAGGATGGAATAGACAAATTGCGCCCCGGACCCGCGCTTGCGTTCCGCCGTTTTAGGTTTGCTGGTCATGCGGGGATGCCGCCCTTTTGATGTTCATGGCTCCCCCTCGATAAAGCAACAAATCCCCCGCCCTACAATAGCGCTATCGCCCCCAAAGCGCGCCACCCCCTTCATTTCATCCTTTCTCAAATACCTTCCGCACTCTCCCCAAACGCCACCCCGCGCCAACCGCCCACCCAACCGCCGCAACAGATCGCCTAAAAAACGGGCATCACCGCCGATATATCAGGCAAATTCGCGCCAAAAGACTGACCTAGAAAGGCTTTTTCAAAAACTGTAATCCCCGGATTGACAGCGCGAAAGCTGCAACCGCATACTCGACCAATCTGATATTGGTTCAAGAAAGCGGTCCATTGCCCAGCCCCGACACCGGTCCCGACAAGGTTTTGCTCGAAGTGCGTGACTTCAGCCTGCGCTTTCGCGGCGCGCCGAGCGACCAAATCAACCATGTGAATTTCACGGTCCACCCGGGCAAGACACTCTGTGTCGTCGGGGAAAGCGGCTGCGGGAAAAGCGTGACCTCGCTGGCGATGATGGGGCTGCTGCCGGCCGGTGCGGCGACAATCCGCTCGGGCGAGATGGTTTTCGAAGGCCAGAAGCTCGACCTTGCCGACCACACCGCCATGCGCAAACTGCGCGGCAGTCGGATGACGATGATTTTCCAAGAGCCGATGACCTCGCTCAACCCCGCCTTCCGCATCGGCGACCAGATCACCGAAGCCGTGCTCGCCCATAGCGACGCCAGCAAATCCGAGGCCGAGGACAAGGCGCTGGCGATCCTCAAGCGGGTCGGCATTCCGGCGGCGGAGAAGCGGATGCGCGACTACCCGCATCAACTCTCCGGCGGCATGCGCCAGCGGGTGATGATCGCCATGGCCTTGGTCAACGACCCCGCGCTCTTGATCGCGGATGAGCCGACGACCGCCCTCGACGTGACCATTCAGGCGCAGATCCTCGAATTGATCCGCGACCTTCAGGCCGAGACCGATATGGGCACGATCATGATCACCCATGACCTTGGCGTGGTGGCCGAAATCGCGGATACCGTCGCCGTCATGTACGCGGGCACGATCGTCGAAACCGGCCCTGCGGAACGCATCTTTAACGACCCACAGCATCCCTACACGATCGGCCTCATGTCCTCGATCCCGCAGCTCAGCGGTCCGCGCGGACGCTTGGCGACCGTGCCGGGCATGGTGCCGACAACGCAGAACATGCCCCAAGGCTGCCGTTTTGCCACGCGCTGCCCCTTCGCCCAGCCCATCTGCGCGCAGGAGCCGCCGCTTGCGCCGCTGGAGGGGGGCCATGCCGTGGCCTGCCATTTCGCCCCGCTGGAGACACATCTGGAGCAGAGCGCATGAGTGACACGATCCTGACAGCGCGCGGGCTGAAGAAACATTTCAAAACCTCGGGCGGCGGATTGGCCAAAGGGGCTACGGTCAAGGCGGTCGATGACGTTTCCTTTGACGTGCGCCGGGGCGAGACCTTTGCCATCGTCGGCGAATCCGGTTGCGGCAAATCCACCCTCGCGCGGCTGTTGATGCGCTTGCTGACGCCGACCGAGGGCGATGTGCAGTTCGACGGCGCGGATGTGCGCAGCCTTTCGGGGCGTGATCTGACCGCCCTGCGCCGGGACATGCAGTTCATCTTTCAAGACCCCTTTTCATCGCTCAACCCGCGTATGAGCGTCGGCAAGCTGGTCGGTGAGCCGCTGGAGACCCATTTCCCCAAGATGTCAGCCGCCGAGCGGCGCGGCAAAGTGGCTGGACTGCTGGCCAAGGTCGGGCTGCGCCCCGAACATGCCGAACGCTACCCGCATGAATTCTCGGGCGGTCAACGTCAGCGGATCGGGATAGCGCGGGCGCTGGCCTCGGCCCCGAAACTGGTGATCGGGGATGAGCCGGTCTCGGCCCTCGACGTTTCGGTGCAGGCGCAGGTGATCAACCTGCTTGGCGATCTGCGGGATGAATTGGGGCTCACATTGGTCATCATTGCCCACGACCTCGCCGTGATCCGCCATATGAGCGACCGCGTGGCGGTGATGTATCTGGGGCAAATTGTCGAACAGGGCGATGTCGACACGGTATATAACCATCCGCGCCACCCCTATACCCGCGCGCTCTTGTCGGCCATTCCGGTGGCGGCCCATGGCGCGCGCACGCCGCAGACCGCGCTTGAGGGTGAGATGCCCAGCCCGGCGAACCCGCCTGCAGGCTGCCGCTTCCACACCCGCTGCCCCTTTGCCAAAGAACGCTGCGCGAGCGAGCCGCCCTCATTGCGCGAGACCCGCGCGGGCGTGGGCCATGTCGCCGCCTGCCATTACTTCGAAGAGATCGCCGCCGCCACGCCGGACCTCGGCCTTGCCGATGCGCCCGTACGCGCCCCCGGGGCCACCGCGCGCTTTGCGCTTTACCAAGACGCCATGCGGGACCGGACCACGCTCCGCCCCCGCCAAAACCAAGAATAACAGGCTGAACCAGACTCATTGAAACGACAGGAGAGTTCGACATGACACTTACCAAAATGACACTTGCCGCTGCATTGCTGGGGGCCACGACCCTCGGCGCGCAGGCGGCTGATCTGCGCATCGCGCTGCAATCCGATGCCGATGTGCTGGACCCCGACCAGTCGCGCACCTTCGTGGGCCGCATCGTCTACGCGTCGCTCTGCGACAAGCTGGTGGACATCACCCCAGACCTCGAAATCATCCCGCAGCTGGCGACCGAATGGTCCTTTTCAGAAGATGGCAAACAGCTGACCATGAAACTGCGCGACGATGCGGTCTTCCACGATGGAACGCCCTTTGATGCCGAGGCCGTGGCCGCCAACATCGACCGCAGCCAGAACATGGAGACTTCGCGCCGCAAGTCCGAGCTTTCCTCCATCACCGGCGTCGAAGTGCTGGGCAGCCATGAGATCCGCTTTGATCTGGCCGATGCCGATGCCACGCTGATGGCGCAATTCGCCGACCGCGCAGGCATGATGGTCTCCCCCACCGCTGCTGAGGCCGCGGGCGATGACTTTGGCCTGAACCCGGTCTGCTCCGGCCCCTACCAGTTCAAAGAGCGTGTGGCCCAAGACCGCATCGTGCTTGAGAAATTCGCCGACTATTACGACGCCGAGGAATACCACTTCGACACCGTCACCTATCTGCCGATCCCCGATACCACCGTGCGTCTGGCGAACCTGCAATCGGGTGACATCGACATGCTTGAGCGTCTGGCCGCGACCGACCTTGCGCAGGCCGAAGGTGACGACAGCATCAATGTCGAAAGCGCCGTGTCGCTCGGCTATCAGGGCATCACGATCAACGTGGCCAATGGCGAAAAGGGCGACAACCCTTGGGGCAACGACAAACGTCTGCGTCAGGCGCTGAGCTATGCGATCGACCGCGAGGCGATCAATCAGGTCGTCTTTAATGGTGCCTTCGCCGCGGGCAACCAGCCCTTCCCGCCGAACTCCCCTTGGTACAGCACCGACTATCCCGTGCCTGAGCGTGACGTGGAAAAAGCCAAGGAACTGCTGGCCGAAGCCGGTTTTGCCGATGGCATCGACCTTGAGGTGCAGGTGCCCAACACCACGATCCCGCTGCAACTGATGCAGGTCGTGCAGTCCATGGCTGCCGAGGCGGGGATCAACATCTCGATCACTTCCAAGGAATTCGCGACGCTGCTGGCCGACCAGTCGGCGGGTGACTATCAGGCGAGCCAGATCGGCTGGTCGGGCCGTGTGGACCCCGATGGCAACATCCACCAGTTCATGACCACCGAAGGCGGGATCAACGATTCCAAATATTCGAACCCGGAAGTGGATGAACTGCTCGACAAGGCGCGCAAGTCCAACGACCAAGACGTGCGCCGCGAGAGCTATACCGCTGCCCGCGCGATCCTGAACGAAGAGATGCCGATCGTGTACCTCTACCACCAGACATGGATCTGGGCGCTGGATTCCGACATCACCGGTTTCACCCCCTATCCTGACGGCATGATCCGCCTTGCGGGCATGAAAAAAGAAGAAGGCTAACCCTTCTGCATCCGCACCGCCGGGCCGGTTCCGGCGGTGCCCCTCCCCTGAGCGAGACGTTTCAAAATGCTGTCCTTCATCCTGCGCCGTCTGGTGATCGCGATCCCGACGATCATCCTGATCTCGGTCTTTGTCTTCACCTTGCAAAAGCTGCTGCCGGGCGACCCGGTGCTGGCCATGGCCGGCGAAGAACGCGACCCGCAGGTGCTGGAGTTCCTGCGCGAGAAATACCGCCTGAACGATCCTATTCCGGTGCAATATTTCACTTGGATCGGCAACGCGCTGACCGGTGACTTGGGCATTTCGCTGCGCACCAACCAGCCGGTGCTGGAACTCATCGGAGAGAAACTGCCCGTGACCATCCAACTGGCCACGATGGCAATGATTTTTGCCCTGTTGATCGGCGTGCCTGCAGGCATCTTCTCTGCCGTCAAGAAGGGCACCGTGACCGATTATGTGGCCAATGTCGTGGCGCTGTCGGGCCTGTCGATCCCGAACTTCTGGCTGGGTATCATGCTGATCCTGCTGGTCTCGGTGAAATGGAAGCTGCTGCCCGCCTCAGGCTATGTGCCGCTGAGCGAAGACCCCATCCGCTCCATCACCGTGATGATCATGCCCGCTTTCGTGCTGGGCACGGCGCTGGCCGCGACGCTGATGCGCCACACCCGCTCGGCCATGCTGAGCGTGCTGAGCAGTGACTACGTCCGTACCGCCCGCGCCAAGGGTCTGGTCGAGCGGCGGGTGATCCTGAAACACGCCTTTCGCAACGCGCTGACGCCGATCGTTACCCTGACCGCCCTGCTGTTTGGTGAGCTGATCGCGGGCGCGGTGCTGACCGAACAGATTTTCACCATCCCCGGCTTTGGCAAGCTCGTAGTCGATGCCGTGTTCAACCGCGATTACGCCGTGGTCCAAGGTATCGTGCTCGTCACCGCCGTCGGCTTCATCTTCATGAACCTGCTTGCCGATGTCGCCTATGTGCTGCTGAACCCCCGCCTGAGGAAGCAATAATGGCTCAACCTGCCACCCCCATCACCATCGACGCCGAAAGCGCCGCCGATCCGGTCCTCTCCGCCCGTCCCGAAAACCGGGTTTGGAAGAAGTTCCGTACCCATCGCAGCGCCATGCTGGGCGGCGTGCTGGTGGTCTTCTTCTGCGCCATCGCGCTTTTGGCCCCGCTGCTGCCGATCCCCGACCCCGCCGCCACCGATTGGGGCGCGGTGCGCAAGGGCCCTTCGGCAGCCCATTGGATGGGCACCGATGAGTTGGGCCGCGATGTGCTGAGCCGTCTGGTCTGGGGCGCGCAGGCGTCTCTGCTGGCCGGGGTCGTCTCGGTCGCCATCGCCCTTGGTCTTGGCGTGCCTTTGGGCATCGTGGCGGGCTATTTCGGGGGCTGGACCGACGCGGTGATCTCGCGTTGCACCGAGGCGCTTCTGGCCGCGCCCTTCCTGATCCTCGCCATCGCGCTTGCGGCCTTCCTCGGGCCGAGCCTGACAAACGCAATGATCGCCATCGGCATCTCGGCCACGCCAATCTTCATCCGCCTGACCCGCGGTCAGGTGCTGAGCGTCGCCGCCGAGGACTACGTTGAAAGCGCCCGCGCCATTGGTCTCAGCACGCCACGCATCCTGCGCCGCTATATCTTCCCCAACGTGCTGCCGCCCGTGTTGGTGCAGGCCACGCTGACCGTCGCCACCGCCATCATCGCCGAGGCGTCGCTGTCGTTCCTCGGCCTTGGCCAGCAACCGCCCGCGCCCTCTTGGGGGTCGATGCTGAACACGGCGAAGAACTTCCTCAATCAGGCGCCCTGGATGGCGCTTTGGCCCGGCATCGCGATCTTCATGGTCGTACTTGGCTTCAACCTTCTGGGCGACGGGCTGCGCGACGCGCTCGACCCACGCGAACACTGACCGGAGACGACATGACCCCCTTCACCACCCGCCCCGAGATCCGCGGCTCCTTCGGTGTCACCACCTCGACCCATTGGATCGCCTCGACCGTGGGGTTCGGCATCCTTGAAAAAGGTGGCAACGCCTTTGACGCCGCTGTCGCCGCGGGCTTTGTCCTGCAAGTGGTCGAGCCGCATTTGAACGGCCCGGCGGGCGACCTGCCGATCATCTTTCACGACGCGGAGAAACAGGCGACCAAGGTCGTCTGCGCCCAAGGGGTCAGCCCCGCCGCCGCCAAGCTGGAGCATTTCGAGGGGCTCGGGCTGAAACTGATCCCCGGTTCGGGTCTTTTGTCGACGGTGGTGCCCGGTGCGTTTGACGGCTGGATGCTGATGCTGCGCGATCATGGCACCATGGGTCTGCGCGAGGTGATGCAACCGGCGATCGACTATGCCCGCGACGGGCATCCGGTGCTGCCGCGCGTGTCGAACACCATCAAGGGGCTGGCCGAATATTTCGCCGCCGAATGGCCCACCTCCGCTGCCGTCTGGACGCCCGGCGGCGCGGCGCCCGAGCCGAACGCCAACTTCAAAAACCCCGATCTGGCGGCAACCTATGAACGCTTGGTAAGCGAGGCCGTAGCCGCAGGCGAGGACCGCGTGGCGCAGATCGAAGCGGCGCGCAAAATCTGGTCCGAAGGTTTCGTGGCAGATGCGATTTTCGACTACCTCGAAGACGCCTGCGTGCATGACGTGTCCGAGCAAAAGAACAGCGCCCTTCTGGCGCGAGAGGACATGGCCAAATGGCAGGCCAGCTATGAGGACACGCTGACCTACGAATACCACGGCTGGACGGTGCATAAGACCCACGCATGGTCGCAAGGGCCGGTGTTCTTGCAGACCCTCGCCATCCTCAAACATTTCGATCTGGCCGCGATGGATCCGATGGGCGCCTCCTTTACCCATACGGTGATCGAGGCGATGAAACTCGCCTATGCCGACCGTGAGGCCTATTACGGCGACCCCGAGCAGAGCATCATCCCGATGGAAGAGCTACTCTCTGACGCCTATAACGCGGAACGCGCGAAGCTGGTGAACGGCAAGGCATCGCTTGAGCAGCGCCCCGGCGTGATTGCAGGGCTGGAGCATCTGGCCGAGCGCTATATCGAACGCGCTGCCCGTGATTTCGGCGTTCAGAACGCCGCCCCGCAAGAGCCGACGATGGCGCATCTTACCGAGAAACGCGGCGATACCGTGCATCTCGATGTGATCGACCGGTGGGGCAATATGGTCTCGGCCACGCCCTCGGGCGGGTGGTTGCAGAGCAATCCGGTGGTGCCGGGGCTGGGCTTTCCGTTGAACTCCCGCGCGCAGATGTTCTGGCTTGAGCGGGGTTTGCCCACCTCCCTCGCCCCCGGGCGGCGTCCGCGCACCACGCTGACCCCCTCTTTTGCCGAACATGCCGATGGGCGGCAGTTGGTCTTTGGCACGCCGGGCGGCGACCAGCAGGACCAATGGCAGCTGATCTGGTTCCTGCGTTTCGTGCACCACGGCCTCGACCTGCAAGAGGGGATGGATGCGCCGCTGTTCCACACGCTGCACTTCCAAAGCAGTTTCTTCCCCCGCCAAGCCCTGCCCGGCGAGATGATGATCGAACCCAATGTCGGCCCCGCAGTGATCGACGCGCTGCGCGCCCGGGGGCATATCGTTACCGTGGCCGAGCCGTGGTCGGTGGGCCGAATGACCGCCGCGCTGCGCAATCCCGATGGCAGCCTTCACGCCGCCGCGACCCCCCGCCTGATGCAGGCCTATGCCGTAGGACGCTGACCCATGACCTATTCCATCATCGCCCGTGACCCCGACAGCCAAGAGATTGGCATCGCCGTGGCCAGCCGCTTTTTCGCCTGCGGTGCCGCCGTGCCCTACATCGGGCGGCGCGTCGCCGTGGCCACGCAGGCTTTCGTCAACCCGCTTTGGGGGACCGAAGGCCGGCGCATGCTGGAAAGCGGCGACCCCGCCGAAGCACTGCTGAAGGAATTCGCCGCCCGCGATGCGGGGCGCGACATCCGCCAGTGTCACATGCTCGATGCCCAAGGAAACTTCGCCGCGCATACCGGCGCGGGCTGTGTCGATTGGGCCGGGCACCGTGTGGGGACCATTCACTCCGTCGCGGGCAATATGCTGACCGGGCCGGAGGTGGTGGAGGCCACGTTCGAGACCTACGCCGCGCGCCATGATCTGCCGATGGCCGAACGTCTGCTCGCCGCCATGCGCGCGGGCGAAGAGGCGGGCGGCGACATGCGCGGGCGCCAAGCCGCGGGGCTGGTGATCCACCGCGGACAGGACCACGCCTATCTCGACCTGCGCGTCGATGACCATGGCGACCCGCTGAGCGAACTTGACCGGCTGCTCGACGTCGCCGGAGAGCGCTATCTGCATGTGGCCGAAGCGATGCCGAGCCTCGACAATTTCTCGGGCACCTCGGACCGCGCGCCGATTGATGCGGCCATCACGCGCGCCGAAGAGGCGCGCAAGGCAGCAGGCAAACCCAGCCGGTCGCTAGCGACAGATTTAGAGACAAAGAAAGATTAACCATATGAACGCGCTCGATTTCAGCCAGCTTCTGCCCCTTCTCGCCATTGCGGTTTCCGCCGGGGTCTTTGGCGGCATCCTTGCGGGGCTGCTTGGTGTGGGCGGCGGTATCGTGATCGTGCCCGCGCTTTATCTTGCGCTGTCGACGGCGGGGATGGACCCGGCGATCACCATGCAAGTGGCGGTGGGCACCTCGCTTGCGACAATCGTCTTTACCTCGCTGTCCTCGGGCTATGGTCACTTCAAACGCGGCGCGATTGATATGGACCTTTTGAAACTCTGGGCGCCGTCACTGCTGATCGGCGTCGTGATCGGCGCGCTTCTGGGGGGCTATGTCTCGGGGCTGATCCTTGTCGGCGTCTTTGCCACCGTGGCCGCACTCGTCGCGCTCGACATGATCTTTCGCAAGACCAAGGACGACCCCACGCCGCGCGGCTTTGCCAAACCGATCTGGGCGATCCTCGGCGTCGTCACCGGCGGGCTGTCTGCGATGATGGGCATCGGGGGCGGCACCATCGGCGTGCCGCTATTGAACTTTCTGGGCTATGACATCCGCCGCGCCGTGGGCACCTCTGCCGCGATTGGTTTCATCATCGGGCTGCCGGGTGCGGTGGTCTATGCGCTCACCGGCCTCGGGGCCGAGGGGCTGCCGCCCTTCTCGCTCGGCTATGTGAACCTTGCCGCTGCGGCCATCATCATTCCGCTCACTTCCAGCTTTGCCCATGTGGGTGTGAAACTGGCCCATAGCATTCCGCGCCGGGCGCTTCGGTTTGCCTTTGGAATTTTCCTAATGGTAACCTCTCTGCGTATGTTCATTGATTTATTTGAAGCGTTTTCCAACTCATGACACAGACCCCCCAGTCCGCCCCAAGTGAAGATGAATTGGCCGAGCGGCTGCGCGGAGCGATCCGCCAAGGGGACATCCTGAACGACGGGCGGATGCCGCCCGAACGGGCGCTGGCCGAGCATTTCGGCGTGAGCCGGGCGCGGCTGCGGCTGGCGCTTGGCCTGTTGCAAGAGGACGGCACGATCTACCGCCGCCACGGCCAAGGCACATTCGCCACACCGCCCCCCGCGACCAATGCCGACAGTCTGCGCCACCTTGCACGACAAGTCACGCCAAGCGACGTCATGGAAGTGCGGCTAGAGGTTGAGCCCGCCCTTGCCGCCCTCGCCGCCGACCGCGCCCGCCCGCAAGAGATCGAGCGGTTGGATCAGCTGATGCGCGCCACGCTCAACCTCAGTGACCCTGACGCCTATGAGGCGGCGGATGACATGTTCCACTACAAGATCGCCGAGATGGCGCGGAATCCGCTGTTCCTTACGGTCTACGAATCCATCCGCGCGGTGCGCCGCGAAGTGGCATGGACCTCGCGCCGCCGGACCTATCACGCCCCGGAAACCCTACAGGTTCTGGGCGAGCAGCACATGACCCTGAACGACGCCATCGCCCGGCGCGATACGCTCGGCGCCGCCGCCGCGATGGAGCAGCATTTGCTGACCGTTTCCAAAACCCTGCTGCGCGACCGGGTGCGCAAGATCGAACTCGATCTCTGAAGCCCCCGTTTCGACTGGTTAAACCGCGCCCCGGCCTTCCCCGCTTTGCGGCGGGAGATGTTACAGCTTTGTGACAATTTTGTCCGCCGACGCGCCGGAACAGCTTGCAAACGAAACTGTTCGATGTTCGTATCTGCGCATTATTGTATTTCGCGCCAGATGCGCGGATTCTCAGGGAGGAGAACGCAATGTCTCATAAATACCTATTCGCCGCAGGTCTCACCGCGGCCTTCACACTGACGGGCAGCCTTGCCTTCGCGCAAGAGGATTGCGAGCGCGGCGCCTTGGACAAGATGTTCTGCGACGCCGATGGCGATCTGGTCGCCGATGCGCCGACCGATCCCGATATGCTGAAAGATCCCTCGACGCTGGTTTTCGCCTATACGCCCGTCGAAGACCCCGCGATCTACGAGGACATCTGGACCCCCTTTATCGAGCATCTTGAAGACGCGACCGGCAAGGACGTGCAGTTCTTCGCAGTGCAGTCGAACTCCGCCGAGGTCGAGGCGATGCGCTCGGGCCGTCTGCATATCGCCGGTTTCTCCACCGGTCCCACGCCCTTCGCCGTGAACCTCGCAGGCGTCGAGCCCTTCGCCATCATGGGCGCCGAGGACGGCCAGTTCGGCTACAAGCTGCAGGTCTACACACAGGCCGACAGCGACATCAAGGAGATGAAGGATCTCGCCGGCAAGCGCATCGCGCATACCTCGCCGACCTCCAACTCCGGCAACCAGGCGCCGCGCGCGCTTTTCCCCGATCTGGGCGTGGTGCCGGGTGAGGATTACGAAGTGACCTATTCGGGCAGCCACGACCAGTCGATGCTGGGCGTCGTCGCGGGCGACTATGACGCGGCCCCCGTCGCCTCCGAAGTGGTCGACCGCATGGCCGAGCGCGGTCTTTACGACCCCGAGGATGTGCGCATTGTCTGGGAAAGCGACCCATTCCCGACAACCTCCTACGGTGTCGCGCATGACCTCGCGCCCGAGCTGAAGGAAAAGATCAAGGAAGCCTTCTTCTCCTTCGATTTCGAAGGCACCGCACTGGGTGAGGAATTCGCGGGGGTGAGCAAGTTCGTCCCGATCACCTACAAGGACCAGTGGGCGGTGATCCGTCAGATCCAGAAGGCGAACGGCGTCGAGTACACGCCGCAGGGCCTCGCGGCTGAATAATCGTTCAACACCGGGGGCCGGCTTTGCGGTCGGCCCCTCGTTTAAGGTACATTAAATGCTGAAAATTTCCGACCTCGTGAAACGCTATGGCAGCGGTGATCCGGTGCTGAAGAACCTTGATTTGACGATCGAGGGCGAAAGCGTCGTGTCTATCATCGGTTCCTCCGGCGCGGGCAAATCGACGCTGCTGCGCTGCATCAACCGACTGGTGGAGCCGACCTCGGGGTCGATCATGCTCAATGGCACCGAACTGACCAACCTGAGGGGCAAGAACCTGCGCGCCGCACGGCGCAAGATCGGCATGGTGTTCCAAGGCTTCAACCTCGTCGACCGTCTGACCGTGATGGAGAACGTTCAGTCGGGCCGCTTGGGCTACATCTCGACATGGTCCGCCGTGACCCGCCGCTATCCCAAAGAAGACATCCGCCGCGCCTATGAGCTAATGGAGCGCGTCGGCATCGCGCAATATGCCAACACCCGCGCCGACCAGCTCTCGGGCGGCGAGCGCCAGCGCGTCGGCGTGGTCCGCGCGCTGATGCAGGACCCCGACATTCTGCTGGCGGATGAGCCGACCGCCTCGCTCGACCCCAAGACCTCGGAGCAGATCATGGGCCTGCTGCGCGATCTGGCCGGTGAGCTGAAACTGCCGGTGCTGATCAACATTCACAACGTGACCGAGGCCAAGGAATACACCGACCGTATCGTCGGCATGCGCTATGGCCGGATCATCTTTGACGACGAGCCGAGCAAGCTCGACCAAGCGGCAATGGATCAGATCTACGCCGGCAGCCCCCATGCGGACCGCGCCAAAGATGGGGCCGCGGCATGAGCGCGCCGCGAGATACCTGGAAAAAACCACCCTTCATCGCCAACCCGGTGCTGCGGTGGGCGGTGATCTTGGGCGCGGTGGCCTATTTCGGTTGGGTCGGTCTGACCATGCCGATTGACTGGAACCGCGTCGCCGAAGGGCTGGGGCGCGCCGGGCGCATTTTTGGCGGGGCGTTCCCGCCAAGTTTCGAACGCTCGGGCCTCTTGATCGACGGCTTTCTTGAGAGCCTCAAGATCGCCATCCTCGCCACCGCGGGCGGCGTGCTTTTGTCGATCCCCATCGCCTTCATGTCCGCTCGCAATGTGGCGCCCAAACCGATCTTCTACCTCGGCCGCGCCATCATCATCGTGGCGCGCAGCTTTCACCCCGTCATCGTGGCGATCCTCTTCGTCAAGGCCGTGGGCTTCGGCCCCTTCGCGGGCGTGCTGACACTGATCGTCTATTCCATCGGCTTCGTTGCCAAGATGCTGGCCGAACGGATCGAGGAGATCGACTTCGGTCAGGTCGAGGCCATGCGCGCCGCCGGTGCGCCCTATTTCTCGACCCTGATCTACGCGATCTTTCCGCAGATCATGCCGCGTCAGATCGGCCTCACGATCTATCAGCTCGACAGCAACCTGCGCGCCTCAGCGGTGGTGGGCATCGTCGGCGCGGGCGGCATCGGGGCGACGCTCGCCAATGCCTTTGGCCGCTACGACTATGACTTCGCGCTGGCGATCACCATGGTCATCGTCGGTGTCATCCTTGTCTCCGAAGCCGTCAGCGGCGTGATCAGAAAGCGCATCCAATGACGACCCTTGCAGAGAAATTCGGCCGCGACGACTGGACCCGTTTCACCCTGCGCCAACGCCTCACCCGCTACGGCGTGCTTCTCGGCTGCGCCCTCGCCATCGCATGGGCGCTGACTTCGATCGAAGTCATCTGGGCCTGGGTCTGGGGCGCGCCCGAGCAGATCGGTGACCTTTTCGGCCGCATGTATCCGCCCGACCCCAGCAACCTCGACACGATCCTCAAGGTGCTGTGGGACACGGTGAACATCGCCACTTTCGCCACCACCTTCGCGGTGCTGCTGTCGCTGCCGGTGGCCTATATCGCGGCGCAGAACACCACGCCCAACCGGGCCACGCTCTGGCTCGGGCGGCTGATCCTCGTGACCTCGCGGTCGGTGAACACGATCATCTGGGCGCTTCTCTTCGTGGCGATCTTCGGCCCCGGCGTGGTGGCGGGCATTTTGGCGATCATGTTCCGCTCCATCGGCTTTATCGGAAAGCTTCTGGGCGAGGCGATTGAGGAGATCGACCGCCGCCCTGTGGAGGCCCTGGAGGCCACCGGCGCCTCGCGCTTCAAGGTCATTGCCTATGCCATCGTGCCGCAGGTCATGCCGACCTTCTGGGCCGTGTCGATCCTGCGGTGGGACATCAACCTGCGTGAATCCACCGTTCTGGGCCTCGTCGGCGCGGGCGGCATCGGGATCATCCTGCAAGGTGCCATCGACACCTTCAACTGGCCCGAGGTCGCCACGATCCTCATCGCGATCATCGTGTTGGTGATCATCGGTGAGGTGATCTCGGCCTTCCTGCGCCGCCGCATCCTGTGAGTCTCGCCATAGACCCCGCGCAGGCGCTGGCCGAATACCAGCGCCTGCGCCCCCGCCTGCCCGCCTGCGACAAGCTCGGCCATGGGGCGGAAGCCGCCCGTTTCCTCGATATCGTCGCGCCCTATGAGTTGATCCTGTTCGACGCCTACGGCGTGCTGAACGTCGGCGAAACCGCGATCACAGGGGCCGCGCAGACCATTGCCGCTCTGCGCGAGATGGGCAAGTCGGTCATGGTCGTCAGCAACTCCGCCGCATATCCCAAGGCGCATATGATGGACCGCTACGCGCGGCTTGGCTTTGATTTTGCAGCCGACGAGGTGGTTACCAGCCGCGAGGCGCTGCTGCACCGCGTCGCGGCAGAACCCGCGCGCCGCTGGGGCGTGATGCTGAACCCCGATAAGGACATGGGAGAGATCGCCGACCTCGGCGCGACCGTTCTGGCGGATGATCCGGCAGTCTATGACCGGGCCGAAGGTTTCCTCCTCGTCGGGGCGGATGGGTGGACAGAGGCGCGGCAGGCCCTGTTGGAGGCCAGTCTGAAACGCCAGCCCCGGCCTGTCTTTGTCGGCAACCCCGATCTCGTCGCCCCGCGTGAGGATGGCCTCTCGCTCGAACCCGGCTGGTTCGCGCATCGTCTGATCGACGCGACCGGCGTGGCGGTACATTTCTGCGGCAAGCCCTTCCCCGATATCTTTGATTTGGCCCTCGCCCGGGCAAAGCCCCTCGATCCGGCGCGCGTGCTGATGGTCGGCGACACGCTGCACACCGACATCCTCGGCGGGGCGCAGGCGGGTTTCGCCACGGCACTGGTCACCGGCCACGGCTCCCTCTTGGGGTTAGAGGTTGCTGCGGCGATCCAAGGCTCGGGCATCGCGCCCGATCATATCGTCACGGAAATTTAGCAGCGCTTTGCTGTGGATTCATTGTCCACAAAGCGCCCCTCCCCCATTGCCATTCTGAACATCCGCCGCTAGCAGTTTTCGTGACCTTGTTAATAAGATCGCTGGAGGATACAAAATGTTCAAAATCACCAAGCCCACGGCAATTTTCGCCACTTTGGCCGCGCTCACCGGAGGAGCCCTGAGCGCTGAGACCGAAGTCAAGATCGGCTACGCCCTCGCCCCCGACAGCCACTACGGCGTCGCGGCGCAGAAGTGGCAAGAGGTCGTCGAGGCCGAGACCGACGGCAAGTTCAGCTTCCGCCATTTCCCCTCCTCCGGTCTGGGCGGTGAGCGCGAGGTCGTCGAGGGCCTGCAACTGGGCACCGTCGAGGCGACCATCGTCTCCACCGGCACGCTGAGCAACTTCGTCCCCGCCACCGGCGTCACCGACATTCCCTTCCTGTTCCGTAGCCTTGACCACGCGCGCCGCGTGCTCGACGGGCCGATTGGTCAGGACATCTTGGCCGAGTTCGACGGCGCGGGCATGGTTGCCTTGGCTTGGGGTGAGCAGGGCTTCCGCCACATCACCAACAACCGCAACGCCATTGAGACACCCGAAGACATCGCGGGCATGAAGCTGCGCACCATGGAAAACCCGGTGCACCTCGAAGCCTTCAACGCCGCTGGTGCCGCCCCCACCCCGATGGCCTGGCCCGAGGTGATCAGCTCGCTGCAGCAGGGCACCATCGACGGGCAGGAAAACCCGCTGTCGGTGATCGTCTCCGTGAAGCTCGACGAGGTGCAGAAATACCTGACGCTGTCGGGCCACGTCTATTCCCCCGCCATGCTGCTGGTCTCCAAACCCTTCTGGGAAGGTCTGTCGGATGAAGACAAGGCCGCCTTCGAGAAAGGCGCGACCGAAGCCGTCGCCGCCATGCGCGCCTTCGTCGATGACGTGGAGCAAAGCGGCGTCGAGACGCTGAAAGAGCGCGGCATGGAAGTGAACGAGCTCAGCGAAGAGCAGAAGGCCGCCTTCCGCGCCTCCATCGAAAGCGCCTACGAGGGCTACTACGAGACCTACGGCAAAGATCTGATCGACCAGATCGCCGCGACCGAGTAAGCGCCGCGACGGAAAGACGGACGGCCGGGAGCAGTGCTTCCGGCCGTTTTGCACGGGAGGGAAACCATGCGCAGATTGGAACAGCTATTCGTCAAGGTGAACGCCGCCGTGGTGATCGCCTGTTTGACGGGAATGGTCTTGGTCGTGGGGGCCAATGTCGCCCTGCGGTTCAGCACCAACCATTCGCTCTCGTGGTCCGATGAATCCGCCCGTTACCTGATGATTTGGATGGCCTTTCTGGGGGCTGGCCTTGCCCTGCGGCAGGGCGGCCATGTGGCCATCACCAATCTGCATGATGTGATGAACACCCGGATGCAGCGCATCCTGCGCGGGGTCATCGTTTTGATTTTGCTGTTCTTCTTTGCCTTCATGGTCAAAGTCGGCTGGGACTATATGCAGCGCGCGCAGTATCAGATGACCCCGGCGATGCGCCTGTCGTTCCGCTATGTCTATGCCGCCATGCCGGTCGGTTTCACGCTGCTGATCGTACATCTATTGCTGATCGCGCGGCCCTTCATCATGGCGGGCCGTTATCACCAGCCCGAAGGTCAGACCGAAAACATGCCGGGAGCCGCCAATGGCTGAGATCCTCTTCATCTCGCTTTTCGTGCTTATGGTGCTGGGGCTGCCCGTCGCCTTTGCCATGGCCATTTCCGTCTTTGCCGCCATCGGTCTGGGCAGTTCCTACCCGCAGATCGTCGTGGTGAAAGAGATGTTCTCGGGCCTCGACAGTTTCCCGCTGCTGGCCGTGCCCTTCTTCATCCTCGCCGCCGAGATCATGACCGGCGGGGCAATCACCCACACGCTTTTGCGTTTCGCGGCGCAATTCGTGGGCCATCTGCGCGGGGGGCTGGGCTATGCCAATGTGATTTCCTCGACCATGTTCGCAGGGATCTCCGGCTCGGCGCTGGCCGATGCGGCGGGACCGGGCGCGATGATGATCCGCATGATGGAGAAAGGCGGCTATGACCGCTCCTACGCCGGAGCTTTGACGATTTCTTCGGCAGTGGTGGGGCCGATCATCCCGCCCTCGATCGTGATGATTATCTATGCCTTGCAGGATCAGGAAGTCTCGGTCGGATCGCTGTTCATGGCGGGCGTCATTCCGGGGCTGCTGCTCGCCGGAGGGAGCCTTGCGGCCAATGGTTGGGTCAGTTGGAAACGCGATTACCGCAGTGATGAGGCCCGGCCCGAGCGGGCGCAGATGTGGCGCAACAGCCTGATGGCGCTGCCCGCGCTTGGGCTGATCGTGCTGATCGTCGGCGGCATCCGGGGCGGCATTTTCACCCCGACCGAAGCGTCGGTCATCGCCGTGTTCTATGCGCTGTTTTGCGGGTTCTTCGTTTACCGCGCCCTGCGCCTGCGCGATCTGCCGGGGCTGATCCTGCGCGCGGCACTGATCTCATCCGCGGTGTTGCTGATCCTTGGGGCCGCGCGGGCTTTCGCATGGGTCTTGGTGATCGAAGGCGTGCCCCAGTTTCTGGCCGAGACGATCATCGCGTGGGAGCTTTCGCCGATCCTGTTCCTCTTGGCGGTGAACGTGCTGTTGCTGCTTTTTGGTCTGTTCATGGATCCGCTGCCGGGGGTTATGATCCTCGTCCCGATCCTGGCACCCATCAGCCACGCCCTCGGCATCGCGCCGGATCATTTCGCCATCGTGGTGATCGTGAACCTGACACTGGGGCTGACGACGCCACCCGTGGGGAGCCTGATCTTCGTGGTCTCCTCGGCGGTGAACCTGAAGCCCGCCGCGCTGATCCGCGAGATGCCGCCGTTCTTTTTTGCGAATTTCGTCGTGTTGATGTTGCTGACGTTTGTGCCAGCAATTTCGACATGGCTGCCAAAGGTCAGCGGTTTTTAGCAATTTACCGCCCGGCATCAGACCGGGCGGCGCCGCGCTGAGCTTGTCCTTACTCGGTCTGGATCCAAACCGCCTTGGTATCCAGATACGCCTGCAGGTGCTCCACGCCACCCTCCTTGCCGTAGCCCGACATCTTCAGCCCGCCAAAGGGCACCGCCGGGTCGATCGCGTGGTACATGTTCACCCAAACCGAGCCCGCCTTCAGCTTTTTCACCGTCCGATGCGCCACCCCGAGATCGCGGGTGAATATCCCCGCCGCCAGCCCGTAGGGCGTGGCATTGGCGCGGGTCACGACCTCCTCCATCGTGTCGAAGGGCAGGGCCGAGATCACGGGGCCGAAAATCTCCTCCCGCGCGATGGTCATCTCGTCTTTCACATCGGCAAAGATCACCGGCTCGAGGAAGTTGCCACCCGCATAGCCCTCCCCCTCGGGCCGACCGCCGCCCGTGACCAGCCGCGCGCCCTCGGCCTTGCCCTTGGCGATATAGTCTTCGACCTTTTCGGTCTGCACGGCGTTGATGAGCGGGCCGAGATCGGTACCTTCGTCGAGGCCATGCCCGATCCTCAGCCCCCGCGCGAAGGCCGCCAGTTTCTCGATAAACTCATCCTGAATCTCCCGCGCCACGAAAAGCCGCGAGCCGGCGATGCAGATCTGCCCCGAGTGGGCATAGACCGCCATCGCCGCCACCGGCACCGCCTTGTCGAGGTCGGCATCCTTGCAGATGATCAGCGGGCTTTTCCCCCCAAGCTCCAGCGTGATCCGCTTGAGGTTCTCCACCCCGGCCCGTGCGATGGTCTTGCCCGTCGCGGTCGAGCCGGTGAAGACCACCTTGTTAACATCCGGATGTTCGGCCAGCCGCGCGCCAGCCTCACGGCCCGTGCCGGTGACCACGTTGACCACGCCGTCGGGCACGCCCGCCTCCTGCATCAGCCGCGCGATCATCAAGGGCGTCAGCGGCGCGTCCTCAGAGGGTTTCAGCACCACGGTGCAGCCGGTGGCCAGCGCAGGCGCAATTTTCCAGATCGAGGCGGCGGTCGGGGCGTTCCACGGGATGATCGCGCCCACCACGCCGACCGGTTCGCGGGTGGTGAAGGACAGCATCGACTGCGAGATCGAGTTCTCGATCACGTCGCCATGCAGCGCCACCGCCTGACCTGCGTAGAAGCGCAGCATCCCGATCACCCGCCGCTTGTTCCCGAGCGTCCGCGCCAGCGGCAGCCCCATGTCGGCGGTGTCGGAGACACAGAGCTTCTCCCAATCCCGCTCCATCACATCGGCGATGCGCAACAGCACCTCCTGCCGGTCGTAGGGCGTGAAGGTGGACCAGACGCCTTCGAAGGCGCGGCGCGCGGCATCCACGGCCTGATCGACATCCCGCGCCCCGCCGCGCGGCACTTCCGCCAGCTTGCGGCCAGAGGCGGGATCCTTCACCTCAATCACCGCGCCGGAGTAGGCGGGCACGTCCTGACCATCGATGAACATCGGGCAGAACTGCCCGTGGTAAAGCGTTTCGGCAATCTGGTGGGGGTCGCGGGTCAAAGTCATTTCAGCCTCATTCCATTTATGCGCCATTCCTATCAATCGAATTGTCGGTTTCAAATATACAAAGCCCTGTTTGGGCAAGAAAATCCGGCCCTGCCGCGTTGCACCGTGCTGGGTGGATCGCTAGAACTTTCCCCAAGGGAACCGCGCGCAGGGGTGGCGGTGGCAAGCGAAGGAAAATCCATGAAAATCGGTATGATCGGTGTCGGCCTGATGGGCCACGGAATTGCCCGCAATGTAATGCGGCGCGGGGGATTTGCGCTTGGCTATTTCGACCACCCCGGCAACCAGCCGACCGATGAGTTGGACGGGCTGGGGGCTACGGCTTTCGACAGTCTGAGCGATCTGGCCGCCGCCTCCGATGTGATCATCCTCTGCGTTACCGGCTCGCCGCAGGTCGAAGGGATCCTGACCGGAGAGGGCGGCGTCATCGCGGGGCTGAAACCGGGTGCTGTGGTCGTCGATTGCTCAACCTCCCTGCCCGCCTCAACGTTGAAGATGGCCGAGGCGGTGAAGGCGGCGGGGGGCGATTTCGTCGATGCGCCGATGACCCGCACGGCGCAGTTTGCCCATGAGGGGAAGTTGAACCTGCTCGTCGGCGGTGACGCGGCCACGGTCGAAAAGGTCTCTCCGGTGCTCGCGGCCTTTACCGAAGAGGTCAAACATGTGGGCGCGGTCAGCGCGGGCCATCGGCTGAAGCTGCTGCACAACTATGTCTCGGTCGGCTTCATGTCTCTGCTGGCCGAGGCGGCTGCGCAATCGGCAGATGCGGGGATCGATCCGCAGAGCTTCGTGGATGTCTTGGCGGGCGGCGGCGGTGCCAGTGTCGCGCTTGATCGGCTGTCGCCCTTCATCACCAGCGGCGACCGCGAGGCGCTGCCCTTCGCGATCAGCAACGCGCTGAAGGACTTCGACTATTACCGCCAGATGTCCGCCCAAGCGGGCGCGCAAGTCGAGATTGCCGATGGGGTCTATCGCGCCCTTTCCAACGTCGTCGAAAAGGGCGCGGGCGATGCCTATGTCCCTGAATTGGTGCAACATTTCCGCAAGGGTTAAGCCCGAGGGGTCAGAGCGTCAGCGTCCCGATGCTCGACCCGCCGCAGACGAAAAGCGTCTGGCCAGTGACGAAACTACTGGCCGGGTCGCAGAAGAAGAGGAAGGCGTTGGTCACGTCCTCCACCTGTCCTAACCGCCCCACGGGGATGCGCTTGGCCAACTCTGCTTCGCGTTCGCTTTCTTTCGGGATGATGCCCCAGAAATTATCCGTTTGCACCGGGCCGGGGGCCACGACGTTGACGGTGATCCCATACGGCGCAAGCTCCAGCGCCCATGTGCGCGCCATGCCGATCATCCCGGCTTTCGAGGCCGAATAGGCGGTGCGCGTTGGCGCGCCTAGGGCCGCGCGGGAGGCGTTGAACATCACTCGGCCAAAGCCGCGTTTTTTCATCGCGGGCAAGAAGGCTTGCAGCAGCGTCAGGGCCGAGCCGAGGTGCAGTTGCGCAAGGCCGGTGATGTCTTCGGGCTTGGCCTCTTCAACCAGATTGGGCCAGATCAGCCCCGCGTTATGCACCAGATGGGTCACCTCATGGCGCGCGGCGATGTCAGCGGCAACGGCGGCGACGGAGGCGGGGTCGAGCAGGTCGGTTTCGATATGCTCGCAGCCCTCCGCCTCCCACTCCGGCTTGCCCCGCGCGATCGAGATCACGCGATAGCCTCGCCCCAGCAACCGCTGCGCGAGATCGGCGCCAATACCCTTGCTGCCCCCGGTGATGACGGCGGTGTACTCGGTCATGGCCTCTCTCCCGGTATCAGTGCCAGCACCCGCAAGGGGCTGCCGGTGCCGCCTTTGATCTTAAGCGGCGGTGCGATCAGCATGGCCCCGGTGGGCGGCAGTTGGTCGAGGTTGCACAGGCATTGCAGCCCGTATTTCCCCGCCCCATGCAGCAGGTAATGCGCGGGGAAGGGCGGGTCGTAATGCATCCCCTGCCCCGCGTCAGTGCCGACCGTTTCCGTGCCAAAGCCGCGAATGCCACGCTCTAGCAGCAGTTCGATGGCGGCGGGAGTGGGGCCGGGCGAATGGGCGCCATCCTCGCGCATGTTGAGGTAATCCGCGCCGCTGCGTTTCGACCAATCGGTGCGCATCAACACCCAAACGTCGGCGGGGATCGGCCCGTGCTGGGCCTCCCAATCGCGGATGATCTCGGGCGTCAGTTCGAAGTCGTCGTTCTGCGCCGCCCCCGCCGAGCAGTCGATCACCACGACCGGGCCGATGAAGGCTTCGGGCGGGATTTCATCCACCGCGCCATGGGCCACGTCCTTGCCCGAGACCCAGTGAATGGGCGCGTCGAAATGGGTGCCGGTGTGTTCGTTCAGCGTGAGGTTATGCCACTTCCACGCCGGGCCGCGTTGATCATAGGCTGAGACTTCCTCCATCCGAAACCGCGCACATTGGCCGAACTCTGGCGGCAGGACGATGACCGGGAAGTCCGGGTCGAGCCGATGGGTCAGATCGACGACCTTTGCGGCACCGCTTGCCAGTGCTTCGGCCAGTGTCATGATTGCATCGCTCATGCGCCGCCCCCTCGCGTTTCGCGTTCCATCAAGGCCGGATCGTCCAGCCAGCGGGCCAGCGCGTCCTTGGCCACGTCACCGCATGCGACCTCTTCCAACCCGTCGACCAGCCCGCTCACCACGGTCCGCGCCAGTGCGCGGGGGGAGACTTTGGGCGGCGGCAGGGGTTGGCGCCATTCGTCATCGACGGGGCCGGTGTAGACATTCATCACCCGCAGCCCTGCCCGGGCAAACTCCGCCCGCATCGTCTGGCTGAGCGACCGCGCCGCCGCTTGTGAGGCATCGAAACCACCGAACCCCGCCTCTGGGGCCAAGGCCCCGACCGAGAGGAGATTGATCCAAGCCACCGCGGCATTAGCCCCATCCGCCGTGCGCGCGGCCATCGCGGGGCCAAAGCCCTGCGCCAATCGCATCAGGCCCAGCACATTGGTCTCCATCCCCTCGCGGGCAAAGACAGTGTCACTGCCGAGCACCCCGCCGGGGCGGATGAATTGGGCGGTGTTGATCAGGATGTCGACCTTGCCACCGATCTCAGCCGCGAGGCGCGAGACGGAGGCCCCATCGGTGACATCGAGCGGCATGAGGCTGACGCTCTCCATCCCCTCGAAGGCCGCGCGGCCTTCCCATCGGCGCCAATGTTCCGGCTCCCCCAGGAATATCTTCGCCGCACCTGCGCTCAGGAGCGCTTGGGCCAGCGGCAGGGCCAAGGGCGAGCGGGCATCGGTGATCAACACCCGCCGATGTTTCGGATCGCTCGACATTTCGCGGAGCATCGGATCGTCTTGCATCAATTCGCTTCCCTCTCGCGGCAGGGCCACCATGACCCCCTGCCCGGCCCGGTCCAGTTTCAACGCCAGCCGCACGGCATCACCGCGCTCGACCTCGCCATGCAGATGGCACACGGCCACCGGCCCTGCGGCCAGTTGCACCGTGCCGATGCGCCACGGCAACCGCTCACGAAAATACGGGTCGGGCGAGACGCGGATCGTGGTTTCGGCCAAGGCTTCGCCCGCGCGGTCCGTCTCGCGCCAGTCCAGCGCGACGGACAGGCATTTGCAGCAGGCATCGCGCGGGGGGTATTGCACCGCCCCACAATCGGCGCAGTGTTGCAAGGCGAAGGTGCCACGCCCGGCGGCGATGGCAAGGCCGAGGGCCGCTCGCGACCGCTGCGCGGGCGGCAGCGTCGGCACCCTGCTGCGCTTTTGCGGGTTCTTCTTTCGGGGCGGGGTCAATGGGTCGGTCATGGCGCGCCCCCTTCGATGATCGCCGCGGCAGAACAGACGCCCCGGTCATAGTTGATCATACCAAAGCCCGAGACCAAGGCCCGCCGGGCGTTGGCAACCTGTGTGGCCTCGGCCTTCCCCGTCACCTGCCGGATCGCCTCGACCAGCCCCAGATAGCCGCCCGCGGCCCCGGCTTGGCCGACCGACAACTGCCCGCCCGAGGTGTTGTGGGGGAAATCGCCGTGGATCGTCAGATCCCGCCGCCGGGTAAAGGCGGCCCCCTCCCCCTTGGCGCAGAACCCGAGGTCTTCGAACTGCATCATCGAGATCACCGGGTAGTCGTCATAGGTTTGCAGCAGATCGATCCCCTCAGGCCCATGGCCCGCCATCTCGTAGAGCTCACCGATATCCACGCCCCAGCCGCCGCGCAGTTGCATCGGATCTTCGGGGTAGGCGTTGTGTCGCTCGATGGTGCCGCTGATCCGCGCGAAGGGCAGGTCGCGCCGCAGGGCTTCATCCTCGCGCATGACCAAAAACGCCTCGGCCCCGGCGCAGGGCATCACGCAGTCGAATAGCGCGATGGGGTCCGAGATCATGCGCGCATTCAGGTATTGGTCAAGCGTCAGCGGGGTTTTCATCAGCGCATCGGGATAGCAGAGCGCATTGGCGCGTTGCGCCACGGCGATTTTGCCAAAGTCCTCTCGCGTGGCGCCGAATTCCTGCATGTAGCGGTCCATCAGCAGGGCGAAACTCGCGTTCGGGCCGCCGAAACCATAGGGAAAGGTCGCATCCATCGAAAAGCGCGAAAAGCCGCTGAGCAGGCTGCGAAAGCTGTCGATCCGGTTCGCGTCCCCCGCCACGCAGGCCACCACATCCACATCGCCCGCCTGCACCGCCCGCGCAGCGCGGCGCAGCGCGATGACCCCGCTGGCCCCGCCCGTCGGCACGGTATCGAGCCACCGCGGGCTGAGCCCCAAATGCTGGGTCAACCCGACCGGCGTGTCCGGCGCGAGCGAGAAGCTGGAGACCGAGAACCCGTCCAGTTCGCCCGGCGCGATCCCAGCCTTGCCCAGCATCGCGCGCAGCGCGCGGGCGATCCACCAATGGGCGGTCTCATTGCTGTAGCGCGCATAGGGCACCGAGGTGGGCACCGCGATGACGACGCCGTCATAGCCCCTGCGTCTCATGCTGCCGTCCGTTTCTTTAGCCCGCGCAGGTCTTGCGTGGCGGGATCGTCCAGCAGGTCGGCGGCCAGCATTTTCAGCACCCCGCGTTGGAGTTTCTGCGTCGCCGTCAGCGGCAGCGCCTCGACAAAGGCGATGAAGCCGGGGGCTTTGTAATAGGCAAGTTGGGTCAGGCACCATTCGGTGATTTCACGGGCCAAGACGGCAGGGTCGGCACCGGCGTCCTTCGGCACGATACAGGCGAAAACCTCATCCCCGCGCACCGCGTCAGGCACGGCGGCCACGGCGGCGCTGGCCACGGCGGGGTGGCGCATCAGGGTCGATTCCACCTCGACCGCCGCGATGTTCTCGCCCGAGCGGCGGATCACGTTTTTCTTGCGGTCGACGAAATACATCGCCCCATCCGGCGCGCGGCGCACGATGTCGCCGGTGTGGAACCAACCGCCCGCCCAAGCCTCATCCGTGGCTTCGGTATTTTTGAAGTAGCCCGCAAAGAACCCACGCCGCGGGTCGGCACCGGCGCGGCGCACCAGCAATTCGCCCTGATCGGCCTCTTCCCCGGCATCGTTGAGCAGCCGGACCTCCAGCCCCCCTTCGGGCGCGCCGAGGCAGCTTTCGCCCACGCGGCGCGGTTCGCGGTTGGCGCAGATCACCGCGCCCGCGCCGGTTTCGGTCATGGCCCAAGCCTCAACCAATGGAAAACCGAAACGCGCCTCGAAGGCGGCGTGCAATTTCGGGTCCACCCCCGCGCCGAAGCCAAAGCGCACGGCATGGTCGCGGTCAGCTTCGCTTGCCTCGGCCCCCATGAGCATCGACGGCATCACGCCGAGGTAGTGCAGACAGGTCGCCTCCGAGGCCCGGACCGAGGACCACCAACTGCGGGGGTGGAAGCGGTCAAGCGCGGTCAGGCAGCCGCCCACTGCGATCATCGCCATGAAGGAATAGGCCATCGCGTTCATGTGGAAGATCGGCAGGGGCGTGATCATGCGCTCGCCGTCTTGCGAGAGGGCGCAAAGCCCGCCGGTGTCGGCGTACCAGCGTCCGGCATCTAGGAAATAGGTGTTGGTCAGAATGCAGCCTTTGGGCTGACCGGTGGTGCCCGAGGTGTAGAGCAGTGCCGCCTCAGCCTCCTCCGCCCCCCCTTGCCGTGCCGCGATGGTCTCACGCGTCGCGGGGGCGGGCAAGGGATCCTCCGGTGCGATTACCGACATGTCGCGCCCGACTTGCCGTCCCGCCGCGCGCAAGTCCTCGCCGCGCGCAGGGATCGCCACGGCCAAGACCGGTTCGGCATGGTCGATCATATAGCTCAGCTCTGCCGCACGCAGATCGGGGTTCACCGGCACGACCGACAGGCCCAGTCCATTCAGCGCCAGCCACCAGAGGAAGAAGGCCGGGCGGTTCTCCATCAGCAGCATCACGCGCTGCCCGGGCAGATAGCCCGCCGCCGAAATGCGCTTGCGCAGGGCGGCAACCTCGCGCGCGGCTTCGGCATAACTCACCTCCCCCGCCGCGATGCCGTAGATGTCCGCCGTTTCCGGCAGGACATTCAGGAAACCCCGTTCGGGGTGCCGCGCGGCGGTGTCTTCAAAGGCCGCGTAGACCGTCTCAGTCTCTGCCCCGATCATGGCAGCAACTGGATGTTGCGGAAAGCCGCGTCGCAATTCACGATATCGACCCGTTTGTTAGCAATGCGCAGACGCCCCTCGACCAGCGCCAGCTCATGCCGCGCGGTGACGGCGAGCAACTGTTGCTCGTCCAGCCGCGTCTCGACGTAGTGCATGAAGGTGGTCGTGACGAAACGCCCGGCCTCCGCGTCCATCTCATCCACGAAAGGCCGTTGGATCACATGGTGGCAGCGGCTCTTGGGCTTTTGGCTGAAGGTGCGCGCGCCGTTCAGACGTTCGACGCGCAGCTTGAGCATGAACATATCTTCATACATCAACGAGGTCTCGTTGATCGGGTCTTGCTGTTGATAGTCCAACGGCATCCAATAGTGCCCATCCGGCAGCCAGAGGTCGAGCCATTCGGTATAGCGCCCCTCATCCAACATGCGCACTTCGTCATAGATGAAGTCGATCAGGCTTTCGCGCGTCACACTCATTCCGCCGCCTCCGTCTTTTGGCCCATGGTCATGAACTTGACCCATGCGTGGAATTGGTTGCGCATCTGGCGTTCGGTGGTGCCGTTCTCGACCGCTTCGACCTCGAAGTCTTCATCCTCTTCGATCAGGCGCTGGATGTTCACCCATTCCAGCCGGTCAACCATCAGCCCTTCCTGCGCGCGTTCGTACATTTCCAGATCGTCATGGCCGACGATGGAGGTGGGCGCGTTGATCATGCGGTTGTACATCGCGGTGCGGGCGGTCAGCTCATCGGGCGCGTCGACAAGGCGGTAGATGTAGCTTTCCACCACGGTCCGGTCGGCGGCGATGGGGATGAAGACCCGCAATTGCTGGATCGGCCCCTTGATCATGATGTTGGGGAAATAGACCGTGTTGTGGCGGTTCTCATCGAGGATCGCCTTGGCCTTCTCCTCTCCGTAGCTGTCGCAGAGCGCTTCGAAATAACCGGGGATGGCGGAATAATCCGAGTGGATAGAGTGGTTTACGCCTGTGTGCCCGTGCCCGTTGGGCCATGTGCGGATGCCCATGCCTTCGAAGAAATCGTAAGGCGACATGAAGGGGGCGATGATCTCCATCGCGGGGGGTTTGGGCGCGTCCTCGGGCAGGCCCAGCTCTTCGTAGAGCTTCACCGCTGTCCCGGCAGAGCTTTCATGCGCCACCATCGGGTGACAGGTGTCGGTCTGGTTTTCGACCAGCATCTTCCAGTTGCAATGATGCATGTAGCGCAGCGGCGGGCCGACCACTTCGAGCCGTCCGGCGGGGGAGCGGTCAACCATATTGTCGAGCGAGGACAGGCTTTCGCCAAAGAACTCTTCGAAGCTCATCCCCTCGTCGGCCAGCCGCGCAAAGATGAAACCACGGTAGTTCTTCACATCCCCGACGCTGCGCATCCCCTTGCCGCTGTCGGTCTCTTCCAGCCCGGTGTTCTGGTAGCCCTTCTTGAGCGGGATCGCCAAGAGGCAGCCATCGGTCTTGAAGCTCCATGCGTGATAGGGACAGCGGAAGAACTTGCCGGTATTGCCCTGCCGGTCGATCACGATCTTAGTGCCCTTATGGGGGCAGCGGTTCAGCAGCACATAGATCTCGCCCGTCGAATGGCGCACCTGAATGACGGGTTGGGTGCCGATGTGGGTGCTGAAATAATCGCCCTTATTCGGGGTCTGGCTTTCATGGCCGACAAAGACCCAAGCATTGGCGAAGAGATGCTTCATCTCCTGCTGGAACACCTCTGGGTCGGTGTAGATATCGCGGTGTACCTGATGTGGCTGCACGAGGGCGGCCAAGGCCGCCGGGCTGTCGTAACGTCCCATGAGTTCCTCCCTCAGATGTCGAGCACAAGGCGCGGAGATTTCGCGCGGCTGACGCAGATTTGCATGACATTGCCTGCCGCGCGCTCGGCCTCGGACAGGACAACGTCGCGGTGATCTGGCGTGCCGCTGAGCACATCGCATTGGCAGATGCCGCAGTCGCCGCGCTGGCAGTCGTACATGACATCGACACCGCCCGCCTCCAGCACGTCGATGATCGACTGGCCGGGGGGGATGGTGAAAACCTCCCCGCTTGAGGCGACTTCTACCTCGAAGGCACTGTCGCCCTCTTGCTCCTGTGGCGCGTCGAAGAGTTCGAAATGGATGCGCTCGGCGGCGATGCCCGCGGCCTCGGCCTTTGCCTTGGTCGCGTCGATCAACCCTTTAGGCCCACAGACATAGAGATGCGCTTGGACCCCGAGGCTGTCGATCACCGCGCCGAGGTCCAGCGCCGTGGCGTCATCATCGCAATGCAGATGCAGCGCATCGCCGAAATTGTCGCGCAGGGCATCGCGATAGGCCATGACGGGCGCGCTGCGGCCCGTATAGTGAAAGGTGAAGTCCTGCCCCGCGGCCTTGAGCGTCGCCGCCATCGAGATCATCGGCGTGATGCCAATCCCCCCCGCCAGCAGCACGGCGGGCGCGTCCGGGGACAGGGGGAAATCGTTCTTCGGCGCGGCGCAGGTGATTTCGGCCCCCGGTTTCAGCCCGTGCATATGGGTCGAGCCGCCCTTGCCCTCGGGCTCACGCTGAACGGCGATGCGGTAGCTTTCGGGGGCCTTGGGGATCGGATCGAAGGTTATCAGGGAATAGGCGCGGCTGTCGCCATCGGGCAGATCGAAAAGCACATGCGCCCCGGCATCCCAGTTCGGCAACGGGCTGCTGTCGGCGGCTTCAATCTCGAATTCGCTGATGCGGTCGGTCAGCGCTGTGACCCTGCGCACAATGGCGTTGATCTTCGACATGTGATGTCCTCCCCTGCCAAACAATATGATTTTTCATATAGTTTCGGTCAAGGGTTTTCTTGCCAAGCGCGAATTTGCCCGCCATTTAGAGAGGCCGAGGCGCAAGGAGCCCTCTTTCCATCAAAGGGTTAACTGGTGTGACGCAGCAAAAGACCGATGCAACCGCCCAAAAGGAGACGGGACAGGAGGGGGGATTCGTCTCGGATTACCTGCTGTATCTCTTGGCGGCGGCCAGCGATGTGGCAAGCGCGCAGTTCCACGCGCAGGTGCGCAAAGCGGGGCTGCGGGTGCCGGAATGGCGCGTGTTGGCCTGCCTGTCGGACACCGATGGCGCGATGATCACGCAACTCGCGCGCCGGGCGCTGGCCGAACAATCCCGCCTCACGCGGATCATCGCCCAGATGGAAGAACGCGGCCTGCTGCTTCGCCGCAGCGACCCTGCCGATGGCCGCCGCGTGCGGGTGTATCTGACCGACGCGGGCCGCGCGCTTGCCGCCGAACTGGTGCCGCAAGCGCGCCGCCATGAGGCGGCCTTGATGGAAATGCTGAAGGGCAATGAGGGGGCACAGTTGAAGCCCGCGCTGAAATCGCTCCTCGCCGCTTTGGATGACACGGGCGATCTTCGCGGCTGATCAGCGCCCTTGCCCCGGGCGCAAAAAATGGTTCCAATCGTGCTGTAAATGTGAATACATGAAAAAGCATATACTTGGCGATACGGGTTTGGGAGAACCCCGCCAAGGCATATCGAACGGTATGGGGAGGAGCCCAAAATGACCAAATTCACCAAGTTTCTCACGACGAGTGCGCTTGCGCTCTGCACCGCGACCGGCGCTTTCGCCGCCGAGACGCTGACCATTTCCACATGGCTGCCGCCAAGCCACCCGGTCAACACCGGCATGTTCACCCAGTTGACCGACATGATGGCCGAGGCGAGCGACGGGTTGATCGAAACCGAACTGAAAAACGGCCTTGCCCCGCCGCCCGCGCAGATGGACCTGCTGCTGGACGGGGCCGCCGATATCGCCATTCTGTTCCACGGCTACACGCCCGGTCGTTTCGTCGGGACGAAACTGGTCGAAATCCCCGGCTACGAAGGCAACGCCGAGGCCGCATCGGTCGCCCATTGGCGCGTGCATGAGGCGATGCTGTCTGAATTGGACGAGCACCGCGGCGTGAAGGTGATCGCGCTCACAACCCACGGCCCCGGGCAAATCCACTCCAACAAAGAGGTGAACAACCTCGACGATCTGCAAGGGCTGAAAACCCGCCTCGGCGGTGGTGTCTCGGCGGATGTGGGGGCGGAGCTTGGTCTTGTCGGCATTCAGGTGCCCGCGCCCAAGGTCTACGAGACGCTCGATTCCGGCGCCGCCGATGCGGTGGCGATGAACATGGGCGAGCGGATCAGCTTCAAGCTGAACGAAGTGGCCAAGAACGTCTATGAGATGCCCGGCGGGTTCTACCGCGGTTCCTTCTCGGTCATCATGAGCCAAGAGACCTTCGACAGCCTGCCCGAAGACGTGCAGCAAAAGCTCGACAGCGAAGTCTTTGGCGAGACGGCGAGCCGCATGATGGGTGCCGTTTGGGACCAGAGCGACGTCGACGCGCGTGAGGCGACCGAGGCCGCGGGCGACAACAAGATCGTCACCGCCTCCGAAGAGGATCAGGCCCGCTTTGCCGAGATGGCCGCCAAGGTGCGCGACAAGGTAATCGCAGAGCTCGACGAGGCCGGTGTCGATGGGCAGGCCGCCTATGAGATGATGCGTGAGGAAATGGCGAACGCCAACCAATAACCCCCACCGCCAAAGGGGCCGGGCGCACAGGCGGTCGGCCCCCAGCTAGGGAACCGCCATGCGCAGTTTAATCCGCCTAACCACCGCCCTCTCGGCCCTGCCGATGACGATGGCCTCACTCGCGCTATTCGCGCTGATGGTGCTGACCTTTGCCGATGTCATCATGCGGTCGGTCTTCAACGCGCCCATCGAAGCTGCGACCGAGCTGATCCGCATCGGCATCGCGCTGATCGTTTTCTCTGCCTTGCCGGTCCTGTCGGGCCGCGAGGGGCATATCGCCGCCGATCTTTTGGACCGCCCCTTTGAAAACTGGGGGCTGCAACGCTGGCGCGACGGGCTGGTGACGCTGGGGTGCGGGGTGATGCTGTGGTTTCCGGCAGGGCGGGTCGTCGACCTCGCCTACCGCGCGCTGAGCTATGGCGACGTGACCGAATATCTTGAAATCCCGACTTTCTACATCGGCATGTTCATCGCGGTGATGACCTATCTCACCGCCGTTGTGCTGATCCTGCGCGGGCTTCTGCGACTCTTTGCGCCGCAACTTCTGGACCCTGCCACATGATCGCCTCTGCCATCGGCTTTGCCGCCGTTTTCGTCCTCGTCTTGCTGCGCTTGCCGATTGCCTTTGCCATGGGCCTCGTCGGGATGATCGGGCTGGTCTATGAGACCAGCTACCGCGCGTCGATCTCCATGGTGTCGCGGCTGATCATCGACACCAGCCAAGACTACGGGCTGTCGGTGATCCCGCTCTTCATCCTGATGGGGCTTTTCGTCAACAAAGGCGGGATCAGCCGCGAGCTTTACCAAGTCTCTAACGCCTTTTTGGGCCACTTCCGGGGCGGTCTGGCGATGGCCACCATCGTCGCTTGCGGGGGCTTCGCGGCGATCTGCGGCTCATCGCTTGCCACCGCCGCCACGATGTCCAAGGTCGCCATGCCGGAGATGCGCAAATACGGCTATTCCGACAGCCTCTCGACCGCCTCCATCGCCGCCGGGGGCACGCTCGGCATCCTGATCCCGCCGTCGGTAATCCTCGTGATCTATGGCTTGCTGACCGAGACCTCCATCGGCGCGCTGTTCATCGCGGGCATCGTGCCGGGGGCGCTTGGCATCCTGCTCTATCTCTGCGCGGTGCGCTTTTCCGTTGCCATGAACCCCGAGGCCGGCCCCGCCGGCCCCCGTGCGACTTGGGGCGAGCGGCTGCGCGCGCTCAATCACGTCTGGTCGGTGCTGGCGCTTTTTGCGCTGGTCATCGGCGGGCTCTATGGGGTCTTGGACTTCTGGCCGATCCACCTCGCCTTCTCCCCGACCGAGGCCGCGGGCATGGGGGCGGCGGGGGCCTTCCTCATCGCTTGGGCGCGCGGCGGGCTGAGCTGGCGCGGCCTGCGTGAGGTGCTGGAGGAGACCACGCTCACCTCCGCCTCGCTCTTCTCGGTGCTGATCGGGGCGTGGATCTTCTCCAACTTCGTGAACCTCGCGGGGCTGCCCGAAGGGCTGCTGGCCACCGTCACCGCGCTCGACCTTGGCCCTTGGGTGGTGATGGGTCTGATCCTTCTGATCTACATCGCGCTCGGCTGCATTTTCGAGAGCATGTCGATGCTGCTGCTGACGGTGCCGATCTTCTTCCCGCTGGTCACGAGCCTTGGCTTCGATCCGGTGTGGTTCGGCATCATCGTCGTCGTCGTGACCGAGATCAGCCTGATCACCCCGCCCGTCGGCCTCAACGTCTTTGTCCTCAAAGGCGTGGTCGGCGATGTTTCCACCGGCACGATCTTTCGCGGCGTCACCCCGTTCTGGCTCGTCGATATCCTGCGGCTGATCCTGCTGCTCGTCTTCCCCGCGCTGGTGCTGTTCCTGCCGGGTCAGATGTAGCCCCCTGCCCTCTCAGCCTCATCGCGCCGCGCCTGTTTGCACTTCGGCAGGCGCGGCGCGATAGTGCGGCCAAATCACCAAGGATGAGGCCAGCATGAACATCGACCTACTCAAAGACCTTTGCGAAACCCCCGGCGTTCCGGGGCGCGAACACCGCGTGCGCGATCTGATCACCCGTGAGATCGAAGGGCTGTTCGACCATGTGGAGACCGACGCCATGGGCTCCCTCCTCTGCCGCCGGGATGCGACGGCGGGCGATGGCAAAGCGCCCAAGATCATGCTGCTCTGCCATATGGACGAGATCGGCTTTCTGGTCAGCCATGTGTCGAAAGACGGGTTCCTCTACCTGCAGCCCGTGGGCGGTTTCGATCCGCGCAACCTTTTCTCGCGCCGGGTGCTGGTCTGCACCGATCAGGGCGATCTGAAGGGCGTGATGAACCCCGGCGGCAAGCCCATTCACATTTCCTCCCCCGAAGACCGCAAGAAGATCCCCGAAGTCTCGGAATTCTTCGTCGATCTGGGGCTCGGCGAAAAAGCAAAGGACATCGTCAAGGTCGGTGACTTCGTCGTCATGGACGAGCCTTTCCTTGAGATGGGTGAGCAGTTCGTCTCCAAAGCGCTCGACAACCGCGTGGCCTGCTGGCTCGGGATCGAGGCGATCCGCAAGCTGGCCGGCAAGGGGCGCGGCGCGGAGATTCATGTGGCCTTCACCTGTCAGGAAGAAGTCGGCCTGCGCGGGGCGCGCACGGCGGCCTATAAGGTACAACCCGACATCGGCCTTGGCATCGACACGACGCTGGCCTGTGACACGCCCGGAGTGCCGGAGCACCTCTCTACCACGCGGCTCGGCAAAGGCTTTGGCCTGCACGTCCGCGACAGCAGCTTCATCGCGGATGTGGACCTCGTGCGCGACATCGAAAAACTGGCCGAAGCCCGCGACATCCCCTTCCAACGCACCATGCTCGCCGCAGGCGGACAAGACGGTGCTGCGGCGCAGCAAGCCGCCGCTGGCGCGCGGGCTGTGGGGATCGTGGTCGGCACCCGCTATATCCACACGGTGACCGAGATGGTGTCGAAGGGAGACCTACAGGCGGCGCTGGATATCCTCGTCGCCTACCTCGAAGGCTTTGACGGCAAGACAGCCTAGAGCCCCCTGCCCCCTTGAGCATCACGGGCGTTTAGGGGGGCCTGCATCATCGGGGGTTTGCGGAAGCCAGACGGAGAAGGCCGCACCCCCTTCCGCCCGATTGCAGACCGTGATGATCCCCCCGGCCCGCTGGATCAGCGTCTGAGAGATCGACAGGCCCAAGCCCGTCCCCTCCCCCGGTTTGGTGGTAAAGAAGGGATCGAAAAGCGATCCGAGCAGCGCCTCAGGCACCCCCGGCCCACTATCATGGACCGACAGCGCCACACCGGCTACGCCGTCGCGATCCTCAACCCCAAGGTACAATGCCAGCCGCCCTGCCCCCTGCATCGCTTGCACGGCATTGACCACAAGGTTCACCACGACCTGCTGTATCTCGCCCGAGTCCGCGCGAACCGGTGGGACCTCTTCAAGGTCGCAGTGCACCTCGACCCCGCCCCGGCTGATCAGATGATCGACGAGTACAAGGCAGTCCTGCACCAAGGGGCGCAGGGAGATATTATGTTCACAATCGGAAAATTCAGACGGGGCGGCGAACTTGAGCAATTTGCCGACAATGACCTCAATCCGGGACAGTTGCCTGTCGATCAGCCCCAGTTCCGTGACCACCGGCGCGGCATCCGCCCCGAGGGTCTCCCGGATGACATCGACATTACCCATGATCACCGCGACGGGGTTGTTGATCTCATGCGCGACCCCTGCTGTAATCTCTCCGATGGAGGCGAGCTTCTCGCTCATCACCAATTGGCGGAAGGTCTGTTCCAACTTCTCATTCGCCTCGCGCAACTCGGCGGTGCGCTGATCCACCCGCTGGTTCAGCTCATCGTTCCAGCTGCGCAACTGCCGATCACGTTCTTGAACCTGCTCCAGCAACCAATCGAGGTGATGCGCCACCGCCCCGATCTCATCCCGTGCAGGCACTGCGCCGATCCGCGCCGAAAGTTCCCCCTTGCCGACGCAGTGCATGACCTTTGTCATCCGTTCGAGCGGTGAAAAGATACCGCGTGCCAGCCAAAGGAACACCGGCGCCGACAGCGCCAGCACGGCAAAGAAAGCAGCTAGCATCCACCAGAACGCCTCCCGCTTCGTCTGTGCAAAGGGTGCTTCGAGAAAGCCGACGTAAAGCATCCCTACCCGCTCGCCGAAACTATCCGTGATCGGCTGGTAGCCAGAGATGTACCAATCGTTCACCACGAAGGCCCGGTCGAGCCAAGTGCGCCCCTCAATCAACACGGCCTCCCGCACCTCTGCCGAGACCCGGGTGCCGAGGGCGCGCACATCTTCGAAAAGGCGCACATTGGTCGAGACGCGCAGGTCATCTAGGAAAAGCGTCGCCGTGCCCTGCCTGTCCCCACCGGTCACCGCATTGAGATACACGAGGTCATTGATCGTATCGATAAAGTCGAGGTTGCGGTTCAACAGCATCCCGCCGACCAAGACCCCCTGCCTGCCGTCCAAGTTAACCGGGCTCGCGGCGTGAACCACCATGCCGCGATCTTCGATCTTTCGGTCCGTGGGCACGGCGGCGGGCGTATCAATCACCGGGACCTGCGCGCGAAGCACGAGGGCGTCGTTCAACCTTGTCAGCCGTGCGTTGCTGAATACATCGATCTCCGCTCCGCTTTGACCACGCGCGGCGCGGGCGATCACCGGCCAATCCTCTCCGTCTTCGACGGCGACGTCGATGGGGAGGAATTGCAGAAAATCCAATCCCAGCCGGTCCTGTGTTACAGCAAAGAAAGCCGCTTGTTCTGCCGTCGGGCTATCAAGCTGCCGGGCGAATTCAACGGACCCCGCGACGGCGTCCAACTCATTCCCCGTCTGCGCCAACAACCGCGCGAGATACTGGTTGGCGATCCTCAGCTCGCTTTCAACATTCGCGATGAGGACTTCGTCATAATCTGCCGTCCAGCGGGACATGCCCAGAACCAACAGAAGCGGCATCAGCACAATGAGCGGTGTGAGCGCGAGGATAAGCAGGCGGAGGCGAACAGAGGTCATGGGTTTTCCCGGAGAGCTTCACCTAAGTTAGCCGTTGCGCCTAAGAGGGTGAAGCATATGGAGGGATTTTGCCCGCTATAAGGCTCAATTTCTCAAATTGCCAGGCGCCATTTAACCTAAGCTACTGTAAAACCTATGCTTTTCGAATTGTCAGCTGACAATTTCGTCGGTTTGCCAAGGCTGAGACCATCGGACCAAGGGAAAAGGCACCATTTCGGGCCATCTGCGTCAAACGCCTCAGATAAGCTCCGGGGCTACGGATTGTCGCGGCTTTCTCAAGCAAGCAGAGCACCGTTACCGCAGCGCTCTCCGCGCCCATGTCTCGTTTTGCCTCATTTAACACAGGCGGGTCAATCCCCAGCATCGGTGCAATCCGGTCTCCGACCCGCACAAGGTCTCCCCAGTTTCCCATCGCATCCGGGAAAAAACTGCGAGCCTCTGTGCAGGCGTCCACGACATCCGCGAATGATACGCCTTCTTCTTTCTCAGAATAATCAGGTTCGGCTTTGTCAGCCGTACGAGAGGCCATATCACCGTTGCCGAGCTCTTCAGAGTCAAAATAGGATTTATCTGAATCCTGTATGTGCCGCTCATTTTCGCCGTCGTTGGCGCTCATTTGATCCGTAAGCGGGGCAGGGGGGACGGGTGCTGTTTCGCCTACAGGTTCTTTTCCACGGGCATTTTCAAGGCTCCCGCGCAGCGCCTTCTCAAGCTGAGACAACGCCATTTCATCCGGTTTGCGCCGCAGAACCCGGCCCGCCTCATCAGCCAATCCCTCGCCGCAACCCTCACGGATCAGCGCATGGCGGAGGACCAGCACGCGGTCCCTCAGCGCCTGCAAGCGCTCCTGCTCTGCCTCGGCTGCTTGAGCTGCCGTCTCAATCATCGTTGCCTGAACCACAAGAGGGGCGAGGTCAAAGCCAAAGGCCAGCGCAATCGCGCCACCTTGGTTTCGCGCAAAACGCTTTCGGTTAGGGCTATCGTGCCGCGCAATAAGGCCCACACGGACCAACTGCGCCAGATGCCGCCTCAGAGTGCTCTCCGGCATACCGTGAAGCCGTTCAGAGAGCCGGGCGTTTGAGGCAAATACAATGCCCGCCGCACCATCTGGAATATGCCGGCTTGGTAGGAAACTCAGCAAAGCCTTCAATACGGTAAGAGTGCGGTGCGACAGCTCAAAGGCCTCTGCCGCGGTTGTCAGCCGGTCGAGCAAAGCCCATTTGTCCGGCCCCTTGCATTCCACTTGGGTAGCCGATTTAGGCCGCCCGAACGCAGTTCGGAACGTGTTTTTCATTTAAAATCACGAAAGACAACAAAATACCGGCCCTATCCCAGCGGGTAGAGTTGACATCGATAAATCTTTGGGGCTATCTCGAAGGTGCAAAGTTTGAGAAGGGCCTTCCGGGATTTATCCTGGGGGGCTTTTCTTTTGTGGTCTTGGATGTGCCTCCTGTTGCTACTTCCTCAATGTCTCACGCGCGGGTCTTCTGCCAGCGGTCGTGAATCTCCTGCAAAAGCTCTTCTGCATGGGCATCGAGCCATTTATCAAAACCCTCCGCTGCGCGGGCGGGCACGGTGACCGTGACACCGCGTTTGCCGCTGCGAATGTCCGCCAGTGCTTTGCCATCTCGGCTCCGCAGCGTTCGGGGCTTTGCCGATGGGGCAGGGGAGGCGGCTGACTTTTCTGGGATCGCTGAGGCCTCGGCGAAAATCGCCTCAAACCGTTCATCCGAGGTGAACCTTTCCCAATCGGGCCGCGCCATTCGTTTTACTGCCCGTTCTTTCGCGCTCGGTTGTTCAAACAACTTGACCAGCGCCATCCAGCGATCACGCCCGATGGATGGCGCCGACCCGATCTGCCGCAGAAAGGGCAAAGCGAACGCATGGCCGACCTTAAGCATCCGGCTGACCATTGGCAGGTCGATCGAAAGCGCATCCGCAATTGTCTGCCGGTCATGCCCCCCCGCATCGAGCTGAGCCGCAAAACTCGCTTTCTCGATGAAAGAGAGATCCTGACGGGCCGTGTTCTCTTGGCCCTGCGCCATTACCAAAGCGTGGTCATCCAATTGACGCACCATCGCTTTAACCGGCATCCCAAGCGCTTTCAGAGCCTGAAGTCGCCGCCGCCCGTAGACAATCTCGAACCGTCCCGGGGTTTCCGGATGCGGCCGAACCAGAACCGGGACCTGCTGGCCATAGGTCTTTAGACTGTCATGAAGCTGTTTTTGTGACTGCGTATCAGTCCCTAAGCGGTCTTCGATGCCGGCCATATCAATCAGGCTGCCGTCCAATTCTTGAACTGCATTCTCTTGCATCCGGTTCAGTGAGGACTGAAGCGCCCCAACAGCCCCGCGGGGCATAAGGCTAGGCTTGTTCCGGCTCTTATTCGGCTCTAACACGGGTGTTTTCGGCGGCTCCGTCTTTGGAGATTTCGCCGGAGCAGATGATAGAATACCTTTACGTGCCATTACCGCCCCCATGCTTTTTGGATCATGCTTTCGATCTCATCATTCACAAGATTGAGTGAATCCACCGCGCGGTCATAGGTCGTCCGATGAAACTGCGACCGGTCAACCTCATAGATTGTCTGATGGGTTAGTCCCGCGTCAGAAATCGCGGTGGATTTCAGCATCGGGGCCACCATGACTTCCTCGTCAAAGAGTTGCCGCAAAAAGGATAGAACCTGCTGCTGCGGCCCGTCATTCGGCTCGTAACGATTGATGAGGAAGCGCAGGAAGTCGAACTCCATGCTTGCCCCCGCGTTAGAGACGACATCGAGCAGATCGGCGCTCATCTGAAGGAATTGCGACATCGATGCGACGTCGAGCATGTTTGGAACTACTGTGATCAACACACCCGTCGAAGCGCAGAGCGCCGACATGGTCAGATAGCCCAATTGCGGCGGGCAATCGAAGATCACCACGTCGTAATTCTGCTCTACATCCTGCAAGGATGTCGCCAAACGCGCGAAAAACGGTGGCTGCGTGTTGTTAAGCAGTGCTTGAGGCGTTTCATGCTCGAACTCCTGCAGCATCAATCCGCCCGGGGCCAAATCAATGCCGGTAAAGAATGTGTTTTGGATCACATCGGCCAAGGGGACGGGATCATCATAGCGGATCGCATCATAAATGGTGCCAGAATTCAGGAAATCATACTCAGGCCGATAGCCAAACAGAGTTGTTAGAGACGCTTGCGGGTCGATATCGACACAAAGCACACGGTAGCCTTTAAGGGCCAACCGCTGTGCCGCGTGGATCGCGCTCGTGGTTTTGCCGCTACCGCCTTTGAAGTTCAAAAAGGACAATACTTGCAGTTTGTCCCCTTCACGCCGGCCGCGTTGGTAGGCGCCGCGCGTTTTGGCGGTGGATTCCAATGTCCGTCGGATCGACAGTAGATCGTCCGCACTGTAGTGCCGCCGCCCGCCCGGGGTGGTCTGGACATCGACGATCTTATTGTCGAAATGGAGTTTGCGAAGGAAGCTCGTGGAAATGCCAAGCAATTCAGCTGCTTCCCCGGCGGAGAAGCGGCGCAACTCCTTGCGCGCGTCGGGCGCAAAGACCTTCAGCATGTGACTTTCCAACGCCTCGGAAAGCGTTTCCGCATTACGGCGGATCCGTGTATTGATGTGTACCGTGTCCGTCACATCTGCCCTCGCTCTCAGTAACGCTATTATTCGGTAGCGCTTTTGTTTCCGTTACTTAATGCGATTGGAGCGAAGCTTGCAATAGATTCTTGCGGAAGGAGAGGGCCAGGCGGCGTTAATTATCTGGGACATAGGCAAAGATAGAATGCCTCGTTCTGCGAAAGTGATTGTAAATAAACAATAAAACTATTCTTGCGGCGAGAGGCCCTTGGCAACCACGAGTTAGCCCCACGGGCGCGTTCGCTCCGCCTTATTAGAGCCACATCCTTCCTTTCGCGGGAATCACAGGCGGGTCATCTTGACCTTATGTCCTTCTGAGCGAGGTAAAATCAAAGCCAGCCTGTCTTCCTAGGTAAATTCACGCCCATAGGCTCTGGCGCCCGAAGGATAGTCCTGCCACTCTGCGCGGGCGATGGGGCCGCGGGCTCCTATTCGGGGGAGGCCTCCGCGAGATGGTCGATATTTGGAGCGGTATGACGCAGGCCTTTTGGCTTGTCTTTACCTTCGATGCCGAGCTGGTGGAGATCGCCGGCCGGTCCCTTCGTATCACCCTCTCTGCTTTGACTGTCGCCTGCCTGATCGCGCTGCCCCTCGCCGCTTTGGTCGCCGTCAAACGGTTCCGCGCAAGGCGGTTGGTCATTGCGATATTGAACGCGCTCATGGGGCTGCCGCCGGTCGTGGTGGGGCTGATCGTCTATGTGGTTCTCTCCCGCTCCGGGCCGCTTGGGGTGTTCGGACTGCTCTTCACCCCCACGGCGATGATCATCGCCCAAGTGATCATTATCGTGCCCCTGATTGCTTCCATCGCGCATCAGTCGATCCGCGAGCTTTGGCAGGAATATCATGACCTTCTGATTTCGATGAATGTCACGCAGGGCCAGAAAATACGGACACTGCTCTGGGACTCGCGCCGCGCGTTGCTGACTGCGGCACTTGCGGGGTTTGGCCGCGCGATTGGTGAGGTCGGAGCGATCATGATCGTCGGCGGCAATATCGACCATGCGACGCGTGTGTTGACCACGGCCATCGCGCTTGAAACCGGGAAGGGGGAGTTCGCCCTCGCGCTCGCCCTTGGGTTTGTGCTGATCGGGCTTGCGGTGGCGGTGAACCTCGCCATCCATTGGCTGGGCCGGACGGAGCGGGAGGGCCGGTGGTGACGCAACTTTTCCCGATGCAAACCAAAGCGATCGAAAGCCGCAGGCGGGGGCAGCGGCTGGTCGGGCCGATCGATCTGACGCTGGACGGGCAGGGCGCTACGGTTGTGATGGGGCCGAACGGCGCAGGGAAGACCACGCTGCTACAGCTGCTGCACGGCACCGCCCGGCTCTCGGCCGGAGAGATCGAGTGGGCTTGCTCGACCGAGGAGGCGCGGCATCACCAAGCATTTGTCTTTCAGCGCCCGGTCATGCTGCGGCGGACGGTGCTTGAGAACCTCATCTACCCCTTGCTCCTGCGCGGCGTGTCAAAGGCCCACGCTCGAAAAGAAGCCGAGGAATGGGCCAACCGCGTCGGGTTAGAGCCGCTTTTGGGCCGCGCGGCCCCGGTGCTCTCGGGCGGTGAGCAGCAAAAGCTGGCCCTTGCCCGTGCACTGATCTGCAAACCCAAATTGCTGTTTCTGGATGAGCCCTGTGCCGCATTGGACGGGCGCGCGACGCGAGAGATCGAGGCGATTTTGCAATCGGCGAAATCGACCGGCACGCGGCTGATCCTATCGACACATGACCTTGGCCAGGCCCGTCGCTTGGCCGATGACGTGTTGTTTTTGCTGGGGGGCCGTCTGCATGAGGCCGGTCCCGCAAATGTGTTTTTCAACCGACCTGAGACCGCAGAGGCTCAGGCATTTCTAAGAGGAGATATCGTAGAATGAAACATTGGATGATCGGCGCAATTTCCGCGCTGGCGATGAGCAGTGCCGCGCAGGCCGCGGATGTGATGAAGATGGCGGTGACCACCTCGTTCAACAACTCGGGCCTTGCGGACGTGCTCCTGCCCGAGATCGCGGCGGACCTCGATCTGGACGTTCAACTGTTGGTCGTCGGCACCGGCCAAGCGATCAAACTGGGCGAGGCGGGCGACGTGGATGCGATCCTCGTCCATTCGCGCAAGGCGGAGGAAGCCTTTGTCGAGGGCGGCTTTGGCAGCCACCGGACCGAGATCATGTATAACGATTTCGTCTTCATCGGGCCGAAAGACGATCCGGCGAGCATTGAAGGGTCTGAGGCGGCCACGGCTGCCTTGGGCGCAATCGCCGAGGCGGAGACTGCCTTCGTGAGCCGGGGGGACGACAGCGGCACCCATAAGAAGGAACTGTCGCTCTGGGCCGAAGCGGGCCTTGACCCGGCGACGTTTGGGGATTGGTACAACGCTGTCGGCGCGGGCATGGGCGCCGCGCTAAACACCGCGTCGGGGATGCCCGCCTATGTCATGTCAGACCGCGCGAGCTGGCTGAACTTCGGAAACAAAGGCGATCTGGCGCTGCTCTACGCGGGCGATCCGGTTCTGTTTAACCAATATGCCTATCTGCCGGTGAATCCCGAAATGCATGGGCATGTGAAAAACGAACTGGCCTTGAAGTTGGAGGATTGGCTGACATCAGACCGCGCGAAAACCTTGATTAATGACTACAAGATCAACGGTGAGACGCTCTTTGTCTTCAACGCGGCAGACGCTGAATAGCCTTTGTTAGAGACCATCCGCGCCTGCCGGGGCGCGGGTGGTTCATTCGGGCAGATCGCCGTGGATGGCGAATTGCTCGAGCCCCGCGTCCTGCGGCTGGATCATGCGGAAGCTTTCGCGCACGCCCGCCTCGGTCAACTCGCGCGCCACGGTGAGCAGGCAATTGGGCGCGTGGTCGGCGCAGAGATCGGCCATCTGCGCAAGTTCCTCTTTCGCCACGGGGCGCGCGGCATCGACCGAGGGCGCGCCGTAGTATGTCACGAAATGCTGCGCCAGCAGTGCGGCGAGGGTCTCGACCTCGGCCTCTTCGATCTGCGTGACGGCGACGAAGGTGACGCGGCCGAAGGTCTCTAGCCCAAGCCAGCCGTTGGCGAAGGCTTGGCGCGCCTTGCCGGTCAGATCGCCTTCGGTCCAGTCGGAGAACTCGAAACCGCCCGAGATGCACCATTCGCCGGTGCGGGCGGGGGAGGCGAAGACGTTGCGGTCGCTTTCGTCGAAATGGATCGCGCGGGCGAGTTTCAGGGTCATGGGGCGGGCTCCAATAGGGTGGTGAGCGGGATGAGACGGGTGGTCTCTCCGTCGCGCAGTAACATGCCGAAATCCTCGTCGACACCGATGAATGTACCGCTTTGGCCCTGCACGGTCACCTGCGTGTCGAGGTTGAAGACCAGCCCGCGCCATTCATTATGCAGCGCTTTCGGGCCGAGGTCTTCCCAGCGGTTGATCCAATGCATGCTGTGCCGCGCCCAGGATTCCACGAGGGCAGGGGGCTGGACCTCGGCGCAGCCTTCGGCATAAAGCGCGGTTTGATCGGGGGTAAGACCGGTTTGAGTCATCTTGGGATCGTCGGCGGGGTAGAGCGGCAGGGTGAAGCCCACGACGAGCCAGTCGGGCACCGTCTCAGCGTCACTCGTGGACGCCACCATGCGAAAGCGGCCACAGGAAGCGCAGTTAAGGCGGATGCCGCCGTCCCAGTCGAGCTGCACCGCCACCTCAGGCGGCGACAGCGCGCCGAGTGCATTTTGGAAGCCCACCCCGCAGAGCGGCAGCATCGCCACGGCGCGCGCCAGCGGCACCTCGGGGGCGAAGACCAGCGCGGCCTCGATCTCCGTCTCGCCCAACCGGTAGCAAATCAGCCCCGCGTCGCAGCCCTCGGCCGCGCGGGCGCAGGCGGCGGCGAGGGCATCGCCCGTCACCGCCTCGCCCGACATCAACGGGGGAAAGGACAGGTCTTCGCTCATGCCGCGCCGCTGTCGACCAATGTCTTGGCGATGACGTGGAAAGCCGCGGCCTGCTTGCTGTCGGGCTGGCTCACGGTGATCGGCGCGCCGCCGTCGGAGGCAAGACGGATCTGCAGGTCGAGCGGCACCTCGGCGAGCAGCGGCACGCCCCATTTCTCGGCTTCGGAGGCGACACCGCCGTGACCGAAGACATGTTCCTCGTGACCGCAGTTCGAGCAGACATGGGTCGACATGTTCTCGATCATGCCGAGGATCGGCACCTTGAGTTGGTTGAACATGTCGATGCCCTTACGGGCGTCGATCAGGGCCACATCCTGCGGGGTAGAGACGATCACCGCGCCGTCGACCTGCGCCTTTTGCGCCAGCGTCATCTGCACGTCGCCGGTGCCCGGCGGCAGGTCCACGATCAGCACGTCGAGCGCGCCCCATTGCACCTGCGTCATCATCTGCTGCAGCGCGCCCATCAGCATCGGCCCGCGCCAGACCACGGCCTGATCCTCGTTCGTCATGAGCCCGATCGACATCATGGTGACGCCGTGGTTGCGCATCGGCAGGATGGTCTTGCCATCGGGCGAGGCCGGACGGCCCGAAACGCCGAGCATCCGCGGCTGGCTGGGGCCGTAGACATCGGCATCGAGCAGGCCAACCCGCCGGCCTTGCGCGGCAAGCGCACAGGCGAGGTTCGCCGAAACCGTGGATTTGCCCACGCCGCCCTTGCCCGAGGCCACGGCGATGATCCGCTCCACACCGGGGATCTTCTGCGGGCCCGAAGGCTCCGCTTTGCGCTGCGGCTTGAGGTCCGGGGGCGGAGCCTTCTCGCTGTGGCCGGTCAGCACGATGGAGACCTTCGAGACCCCCTCGACCTGTGCCAGCGCGGCTTCAGCCTGCGCCTTGGCCTCCTCGTAGGCCTTGGCCTGCGCGGGCGGAATTTCCATCACGAAACGCACCGCGCCCGCGGCGTCCACGTTGAGCGCGCGCATCACGCCGCTGGCCACGATATCGGTGCCCGTGGCCGGATCGGTCACGGTCTTCAAGGCGGTCAGGACCGCGTCTCTGCTGGCAGTCACGTCGCTTATGCCTCGTCCTTGTCCGCGCCGGCGATGGTGCCGTCGATGGTATGTTCCAGACCCAGTTCGGGGATCGAGATCACGGCCTTTACCGGGAAGGTTTTGCCGCTCGTGTCATGCTCGCGCATGGCCTTTTCGATGGCCTGTTGCGAGGTCACGCCGACCTGCTTGAGAAACTTGCGCATCGACATGTTGAAGTCTTCGCTCATGGGGGGCTCCTGTGCTTGAGGGCGGCCTAGTGGTCGCGCCGTTTGGAGAGGTAATCGTCGGTGGTGCGGGGACGGGGGCGATCGCCGCCTGTCATCGGGTTATTGGTGCTGTGATACTGCGCATTGATGCGGCAGTCATCGCACATCTGGATCATCCGCAGCTTGGCCTCGTCGGCAAACATGGAATGGCTGCGCAGCTTGTCGGTGATCCGCTCGACGGTGGATTTCACGCCGAAGAGGCTGCCGCATTCCACGCAGGCAAAGGGTTCTTCCTCGTTAAGCACACGCTGGCTCAGCGCCGCCTCGGTCAGGTCGAGGCGCGGCGCGAGGGTGATGGCATCCTCGGGGCAGACATTGGCGCAGAGGCCGCATTGCAGGCAGGCGTCCTCCTGAAAGCGCAGCTGCGGCAGGTCCGGGTTATCGCCAAGCGCCCCCGAGGGGCAGAGCGAGACGCAGGAAAGGCAGAGCGTGCAGGCGTCCTTGTCCACGAGCACGGCACCGTAGGGGGCGCCGGCGGGCAGGTCCAGCACCTCGGCTTCGGGGTTCAGCGCGCGCGCGGATTGGCGGGCAATCTGGCGGCGGCTGCCCATGGGGCGCACCGGCTGGGCGACGGGGGCAGAGGCCGCGCCATCGTAGAGGATGTCGGTCAGCGCCTCGGGGTCGGGCGTGTCGATGAGGGACATCCGCGCCTCGCCCGCGATGGCGCGGGCCAGCGCGGTCTGGGTCTCGATGGCATCCCGGTCGGCCTTGGGGCCGAGGAGCAGCGAGACTTGGGCGAAACCGGCGGCGAGGGCGGCAAGCGCTTCGGCATGGCCGAAGGCGGCGAGCGCGTCGAGCTCTATCGGCACCACGTCCGCCGGCAGGCCGCGGCCGTGGCGCGCGGCGAGGCGGATCATCTCGGCGCCGTGGGCATCGTGGACTAGCAGGCGCGGTGCTTCGCCGCCCGCTTCGAGATAGGCGCGCGCCAGCGTCTGGACCCGGCGCATGGTGAAATCCACCGGCGGCGCATCATAGCTGATCGCGCCTGAGGGGCAGGCAGAGGAACAGGCGCCGCAGCCCGCACAGATCATCGGATCGACGGTGACGTGATCGCCGTCGGGCGTGATCGCGCCGGTGGGGCAGAGGTCGAGGCAGGCAGTGCAGCCTGTTTGCCCGGCGCGGGAATGGGCGCAGAGCAGCGGCTCGGTGCGGACATAGAGCGGCTGCTCGAAGGTGCCGGTCAGATGCGAGGCCGCCAGGATAGCAGCGGCGACAGCGGGCGGATGGCCGGGATCGGCGCGCAGGTAGCCTTCGCGTTTTTCGTGCGCCGGGAAAAGCGGGGTCTCGCCGCGCAGATCGAGGATGATGTCGCATTGGCTGCGGGCGCCGTCGCGCGGCTCGGTCCAGTTCAGCGGACCACGGCCGCGCGGATCGACCTGCCGCAGCGCGTCGATCACCAGCTCGAACTGGCCGAGCGCTCCCTTGGCGCGGCGCAGTTTGCCTGAGATGAGGTCGAAGTCGCGGACCTCGGGCAGATTGTCTTCGGCCTCAGTCACCGCATCGTCCATCAGAAGCGTGACGCTGAGGTGGTCCTTGAGCTGCGCCGCCGCCTCCAGCGCTGCCGGGCCGCGCCCTATGATCAGGCAGAGCCCTTCGGAGGCAACATCGATGGTTTTCTCAGCTGGAACGTCCAACAGCGCTTCCGTCGCGAGGGCGGACATTTTGGGTAGTTTGTCCCGGGGGTCATCGGACCATCCGGCCCGGTCGCGCAGGTCCAACAGGGGGGCAGGGGGCAGGCCCAATTCCTCGGCCAATTCGGTAAAGACCCGCTCTTCTTGGGTGCAGCATAAAATCGCATCGCCCGCGGTGAGCGCCTTGGCCGCGCGGTCGATCTGGGTGGTGCAAAGGGCCGAACAGGGGGGGGAGACCGCCAAACCGCTACGCTCGGCCAATGCATCGGAATCGATACGCTGCGACCCTGCGCAATCGCATGTTATCAATGTCTTGGCCATGAATTTTCCCTTATCTCGCCCGTCAATCCGCGGCCTCTCCGGCGGCGGCTGAGGCCCCAAGCTAGACGGGATTTGCCACCCCCTACAACCGAAATTCGCCCCGCGACCGCGTCGCGACAGGGGCGATCGGCGGGGCGGCGCGGCTCCTTGCCGCCCGGGTGATTCGATATCGGCGATTTGTCGGTTTTCCGATCAAAATACTCAAGTTAGACAAATAGGCCGAGGCGCCATTGACGGGCAGAACCGGCGGGCCATCTTGTCTCGAAAGCCGGGTTTTTCGGGCCTCGGCGCGGATTAGCGCTTCCCCCGGACCGGGCTTTCCGGCGAAGGTCTTCGAAACGGAGGAGCGACTTGATTCACAACCCGACAATGTATCGGACGATGCCCTTGGGCATTGTGCTGCGGCGCGCGCCGGGGGTGACCCGTTGGGCCAAGTGGAGCTGGAAAGCGACCGCCGTGCTGCCCGGTGCCGGGGAGGCGGATTGGCGTGAGCTGCGCCGCGAAGGTGAGATCGTCGAATACCACGCCGCGACCCTCAAGCTTGAACTGCACGGGGCCGAGACCGAGGCCTATGTGCACGGGCTGGGCGCGGATGTGCCATGTGTCTATGTCGTCATGCGCCCCATTCCCGGCGCGACAGACCGTCCCTTCAAACTCGCGCTGGTTACCGCTTCGCCCTATGAGGCGCAGGACTATTGCGACAGCGCCGAAGAGGTCGTGGAAAAGGTCGCGATGACGCCGGGGCTGATCGCATGGGTGCAGGAATTCGTCGAAGAGTTCCATCAAGAGGAAGCCTTCGTCAAACGCCGCCGGGATCGTCTGCGCACCGATCGAAAGCAAGACGGTATCGGCGACCCGCGCATCGAAAAGCCCGCTGACATCTACGCCTCGCCCGCGTTGAAACGAAAGCGTCTGGCATGAGCGGTTTCTGGCAAAAGCGCCGCGCCGCCGTCGCCGCCGAGGCGGAGGCAGAAGCGCGCCTTCATGAAGCCCGCGCCGCTGCCGCCGAAGAGGCCGCATTGGCCGAACGCAGCGATGATGATCTGCTGGCCGAGTTCGACCTGCCCGCGCCCGAGGATCTGGTAAGCGGCGAACAGCTGCGTGCCTTTCTCAAGGCGCAACTGCCGCAACGGCTCAAGACCCGTGCGCTGCGCAGCTTTTGGAAAACCAACCCGGTGCTCGCCTGCCTTGACGGGTTGAACGATTATGACGACGACTACACAGCGGCAGCCACCGCTGGAAAGCCGGTCAACACGATCTACAAAGTGGGCCGGGGCATGGTCGCGAAGGTCGAAGAGGTGCTGACCGCCGAGGCCGACGCGCCGGAAGAGGTGGCTGAGGCAGAAGCGCCCGCGCTGGCACCGACCCATGATGTCGTCGTGCCGGGCCCGCGCCGGACCGAAACGGCTCTGGCTCAAGACGCACCTTACGAGGCGCAGATGGTGACCCCCGAAGAAGACGCCGAGGCGCAACCTGCGCCGACCCACCGCCGCATGCGGTTTCACTTCGCCAGCGATCTGGCACAGGACATGGAAGGTAGCAGCGCATGACCCAATTGGCCGCAACGCCCCTGCCCGAAGAAGACCGCCTGCGCGCGGACCTTTACAACTTCATGGGGCTGATCCTTTCCGGCCCGCCGGATCAGATTCTGCTGGACCAATGTGCCGCCCTGTCGGGCGACGACAGCGAATTGGGGCAGGGGTTCAAAGCGCTCTCCAAACTGGCCGCCAAGACCAAACCCGCGGGGGCCAAGAGCGAGTTCAACCGGCTCTTTATCGGTTTGGGCCGGGGCGAACTGTTGCCCTATGCCAGCTTCTACCTCACCGGCTTTCTCAACGAAAAGCCGCTGGCCGCACTGCGCCAAGACATGGTCGCACGCGGCTTGGAGCGGGCGTCGAATGTGTTCGAGCCCGAAGACAACATCGCCTCATTGATGGAGATGATGGGCGCGATGATCGCAGGCCGTTTCTCGGCCCCCGCCACGGTGGCACAGCAAAAGACATTCTTTAACCGGCATATCGCCCCCTGGGCCGGCCATTTCTTTGCCGACCTCGAAGGCGCGAAAAACTCGGTCTTCTACGCCCCTGTGGGCAAGATCGGCCGCGCCTTCATGCAGATTGAGGCCGAAGCCTTCCGGCTGAGCAAAGACGACTAGACCAAGCGGGATGAGACAGGCGGGGCCGCGCGCCCCTGAACAAGAGACGTAACAGGAGAGAGAAGATGACACGCAAGCCAGAGGGAACCACCGACACAGCCGTTCGCAAGGATCGGCGCGACTTCCTGAAATTCGCGGGCAGCGCCGCGCCTTTGGCCGCCGTCGCCGTGGCCACCACCGGGACCGAGGCCGAAGCGGCCAAGGCGCCCGACCTGTCGTCGGACCGTATCCAAGACACCGAACACACGCGCGCCTATTACGCCGCTGCGCGGTTCTGACCAGATAACCGGGGCGCGGCCCCGAAAATTGGCAGGGCGACAACGCCCGCCGTTCAATAGCCACCTCAGGCGGGGCCAGCCCGCGCATAGGGAGTGAAGATATGTTGAGGAAAAAGACCAATGGGGTCGCGCGGTCTGCGCAGCGGACAGGCATCTTGTCCGATGTGGCGCGCAGCGGTATTGACCGGCGCGCGTTCCTGCGCGGCTCGGGCCTTGCCATCGGTGGACTTGCCGCAATCGCGGGCACTGCGGGCAGCGTGCAACAGGCCAGCGCCGCCACCGCCGCTGTCAGCGGTAAGATGGAAATCAAGAAATCCGTCTGCACCCATTGCTCGGTCGGTTGTACCGTCATCGCCGAAGTGTCGGACGGTGTTTGGCTGGGTCAGGAACCCGGTTGGGACAGCCCCTTCAACCTCGGCGCGCATTGCGCCAAGGGCGCTTCGGTCCGTGAGCACGCCCATGGCGAACGCCGCCTGAAGTACCCGATGAAGAAGGTCGGTGGCGAATGGCAGCGGATCTCTTGGGATCAGGCGATCAATGAGATCGGCGACAAGATGCTGTCGATCCGTGACACCTCCGGCCCGGATTCGGTTTACTGGCTGGGCTCGGCGAAACACTCCAACGAACAGGCCTATCTGTTCCGCAAGTTCGCGGCCTACTGGGGCACCAACAACGTCGACCACCAGGCGCGGATTTGTCACTCCACCACCGTGGCGGGCGTGGCGAACACATGGGGCTACGGCGCCATGACCAACAGCTACAATGACATCCACAAATCCAAGGCGATCTTCATCATCGGCGGCAACCCCGCCGAGGCGCACCCCGTCTCGCTCCAGCACGTGCTGAAAGCGAAAGAGGAAAACAACGCGCCGCTGATCGTTTGCGACCCGCGTTTCACCCGCACCGCGGCCCATGCCGACGAATATGTGCGCATGCGTCCCGGTTCGGACGTGGCGCTGGTCTGGGGCATCCTCTACCACATCTTCGAGAACGGCTGGGAGGATGAGGAGTTCATCCGCACCCGCGTCTGGGGCATGGATGAGATCCGCAAGGAAGTCGCCAACTGGACGCCCGACGAGGTCGAGCGCGTCACCGGCGTGCCCGGCTCCCAGCTTGAGCGCGTCGCGCGCACGCTGGCCAACCACCGTCCCGGCACCGTGATCTGGTGCATGGGTGGCACACAGCACACCAATGGCAACAACAACACCCGTGCCTACTGCATCCTGCAGCTGGCCCTTGGCAACATGGGCACCGCGGGCGGCGGCACCAACATCTTCCGCGGCCACGACAACGTGCAGGGCGCCACTGACCTTGGCGTTCTGGCCGATACGCTGCCGGGCTACTACGGTCTGTCCGATGGCTCTTGGGCGCATTGGGCGCGTGTTTGGGGTGAGGATCTGGAGTGGATCCAGAGCCGTTTCGCCGCTTGGACCGATGGCGCAGGCGAAGAGCAGCGCATGATCAACCTCACCGGCATCCCGGTGTCGCGCTGGATCGACGGCGTGCTTGAGGATCGTGAGAACCTCGAACAGCCCGACAACACCAAAGCGATGGTGCTCTGGGGCCACGCGCCGAACTCGCAAACCCGTCAGGGCGAGATGAAAACGGCGATGGAGAAACTCGACCTCTTGGTTGTGGTCGACCCATACCCCACCGTTTCCGCCGTTCTGCATGACCGGACCGAAGACACCTATCTTCTGCCGGCCTGTACGCAGTTTGAAACCTCCGGCTCGGTCACCGCATCCAACCGCTCGCTTCAGTGGCGCGAAAAGGTCGTGGAGCCGCTGTTCGAGAGCCTGCCCGACCACACCATCCTCTATAAGTTCGCCAAGAAGTTCGGCTTTGAAGATCGCATGTTCCGCAACATCGAGGTGAATGGTGAAGAGCCGCTCATCGAAGACCTGACGCGCGAGTTCAACAAGGGCATGTGGACCATCGGCTACACCGGGCAGTCGCCCGAGCGGATGAAGATGCACATGCAGAACCAGCATACTTTCGACAAAACCACCCTGCGTGCCGTTGGTGGCCCGGCGGATGGCGATTACTACGGTATGCCGTGGCCCTGCTGGGGCACGCCCGAGATGAAGCACCCCGGCACCGCGAACCTCTACGACATGTCGCTGCCGGTGGCCGATGGTGGCCTGACCTTCCGCGCGCGTTTCGGCGTGGAGCGTGATGGTGAAAACCTGCTGGCCGAGGGCGTTTATTCCAAAGGGTCCGAGATCAAGGATGGCTATCCCGAATTCACCATGCAGATGCTGATGGATCTGGGTTGGGACGGTGACCTGACAGCGGATGAGCGCCGCATCATCGAAGCGGTCGCCGGCTACGAAGCGCCACAAAACGCGGATGACGGGCAAGCAGAAGTCGGCGAAACCTCGCAGCAGGGTGAGATCGATTCCGATTATGTGGCCCAAGTCGGCGGCATCAACTGGAAGACCGACCTGTCGGGCGGCATCCAGCGGGTGGCGATCGCGCATGGCTGCGCCCCCTTCGGCAACGCCAAGGCCCGCTGCGTGGTCTGGACCTTCCCCGATCCGGTGCCGAAACACCGCGAGCCGCTTTATTCCAACCGGCGTGATCTGGTGGCGGATTATCCGACCTATGACGACAAGACCTTCTGGCGGGTGCCGACGCTCTATGCGTCGATCCAAAAGAACGACTTCTCGCAGGAATTCCCGATCATCCTCACCTCCGGCCGTCTGGTCGAATATGAGGGCGGCGGGGATGAGACCCGGTCGAACCCATGGCTGGCCGAGCTGCAACAGAACATGTTCATTGAGATCAACACCCGTGACGCCAACAACCTCGGCGTGCGCGACGGGTCCGATGTCTGGGTCGAAGGCCCGGAGGGCGGCAAGATCAAGGTGATGGCGATGGTGACCGAACGTGTCGGCGAGGGCGTGGCCTTCATGCCCTTCCACTTCGGCGGGCACATGGGCGGCGTCAGCCTGCGGGATAAATACCCCGATGGGGCCGACCCGATCGTGCTGGGCGAAAGCACCAACACCGTGCAGACCTACGGCTACGATTCAGTCACGCAAATGCAGGAGACCAAAGCGACTCTCTGCAAGATCATGCCAGCGTAAGGAGACAAGAGAATGGCAAGAGCAAAGTTTCTCTGCGATGCCGAGCGCTGCATTGAATGCAACGCATGTGTAACGGCTTGTAAGAACGAACACGAGGTGCCTTGGGGCATCAACCGCCGCCGCGTGGTGACCATTCAGGACGGCCAGCCGGGCGAACGCTCGATTTCGGTCGCCTGCATGCACTGTTCGGACGCGCCCTGCATGGCGGTCTGCCCGGTGGATTGTTTCTACCAGACCGACGACGGCATCGTGCTGCACTCCAAAGACCTCTGCATCGGCTGCGGCTACTGCTTCTACGCCTGCCCCTTCGGCGCGCCGCAGTACCCGCAGGCCGGCAACTTCGGCAGCCGCGGCAAGATGGACAAATGTACCTTCTGCGCCGGTGGCCCCGAAGAGAACCACTCCCAAGCCGAGTTCCAGAAGTACGGTCGCAACCGGATCGCGGAAGGCAAGCTGCCGATCTGCGCCGAGATGTGTTCGACCAAGGCGCTGCTGGCCGGTGACGGGGACATGGTCTCGGACATCTACCGTGAGCGCGTGGTCGCACGCGGCTTCGGCTCCGGCGCTTGGGGCTGGGGCACGGCTTACGAGCAAAAGGGCCAGTAACGGCTTTCGGGGGCGGCCTGAGCGGGCCGTCCCTTTTCTCCATATCTGTCTAGCCGGGGGATTTCCCATGCTGCGCCACCTGATGGCTCTTTTCATTCTCGCCTTGGCCGCGCTGCCGGTCAGCGTCACGGCGCAGGACGTGCGCCTGCCTGAGAACGCGACCCCTTCGGCCATCGACCGCGCCAGCACCGGCGGCGCGCAGAACTTGGCCGATATCGAACGACGTCAGAATGGCGCAGAGATCGACGATGGGTTCCGGCGCAACAATCTGGGCGGCGATGCGGCCACGGTGCCAAGCCTTGGCCCGCTCGGCGGACGCTCCGACCCCGACCTGTGGCGTGGCATCCGCTATAACGAATTGCCCGTGCGCGTGAGTACGATGAACAAGACGGGCCGCGTCCTTGTTCAAGACAACGGGATGTGGTGGCAGCAATTCCGCGAAGGCCCACTTGCGACCTATGGCGCTTGGCTGCTCGCCGGGACGCTGGCCGTGCTGCTGCTCTTTTACCTTCTGCGGGGCCGGATCCGCATCGAAGGCGGCAAGGTCGGGCGCACCGTCACCCGCTTCAAAGCCATTGAGCGTTTCGCGCATTGGATGCTGGCGGGCTCGTTCATCCTGCTCGCGCTGACGGGCTTGGCCACGCTTTTTGGCCGCAAGGTCGTCATCCCTTTGCTGGGGCATGAGTTCAACTCGACCCTGTTGACCGGGTCGAAGTTCATCCACAACAATGTCTCGTGGGCCTTCATGATCGCGCTTGTCATGGTCTTCGTCATGTGGATTTGGCACAATATCCCGAACAAGACCGATTGGGTCTGGATCAAACAGGGCGGCGGTTTCATCGGTGACAAACACCCGCCCGCCAAGAAGTTCAACTTCGGCCAAAAGATCGTCTTTTGGGCCGTGATCCTGCTGGGCTTCTCGGTCTCGCTCTCGGGGCTGTCGCTGCTCTTTCCCTTCGAGATCCAGCTTTTCGGGCATACGTTCAACATCATCAATGACATCGGCATGGCCGAGGCTGCGGGCTTTGGTCCGCTTCAGGGCGATCTGACGCCGCATGCCGAAATGCAATATACCCAGCTGTGGCACGCGATCATTGGCTTTCTGATGATGGCGGTGATCTTGGGCCATATCTACATCGGGACGCTCGGCATGGAAGGCGCCTTTGACGCCATGGGCAATGGCGAGGTCGATGAGCGTTGGGCCGAACAGCACCACTCACTCTGGCTTGATGAGGTCAAACAAGACAAACGGACCCCCGCAGAATGACGGGCGGCGGCGTTCAAATCAAAGGAGTCGCGCGATGAAAGCCATGTTGGCAGGGTTTCTGGGCGTCGCGGTGATCGGCGTCGTGGCCTATTTCGGGCTGCATGAGATAGGCTTTTCCTCCGCCGAGGTCTATTCAGGTGAAAACGTCCGGTTGGACTGACACCAAAGAGGCATATCATGGCGGCAGGCGATGAATACGGCGGCACGCTCGAAGGCGCGTCGATCCTTGTGATCGACGACGAACCGGGGATGCGCCATTTCCTCACCAAGATATTGGAGTCGCGCGTCAAACGCGTGGCCCAAGCGGCTTCTCCTGCGGAGGCCACCAAGCTCTTGGACGAGGCGCATTTCGATGTGGTCGTGCTGGACAATGTCATGCCCGGCAAGACCGGACTGGAATGGGTCGTCGAGCAGCGCCGCAAGGGGTTCTACGCCGACACGGTCCTGATCACCGCCTACGCCGATCTTGAAACCGCCATTGCCGCACTCCGGGCAGGCGTGAGTGATTTCGTGCTAAAACCCTTCCGGGCGAACCAAATCCTCGGCGCGGTCTCGCGCACCTTGGATCGCAAGAACCTGCGCCGCGACAACACCCTGCTCAGGCGCGAATTACAGGGTGGCGCGGCGGTGCAGATGCTCGGTAAATCCGAGGCGCTGTCGAAAGTGCGCGGCATGCTCAACCGTCTTGCCCCGGTGCCGACGCCGGTGCTGTTCACCGGTCCCAGCGGCACGGGCAAGGAGTTGGCCGCGCGGCAGTTGCACCAGATGTCCGACCGCGCCGATAATCCCTTCGTCGCGGTGAATTGCGCCGCCATCACGCCGGACCGGATCGTGCCCGAACTCTTTGGCGCGGTGGAGGGGAACGAGACCCTGCAACCGGGGCTGTTCCTCTTGGCCGACGGCGGCACGTTGTTTCTCGACGAAGTGGCGCAGATGCCGGAGCAGCTACAGGCGGCGCTCTTGCGGGTGTTGGAAGACCAGCGCATCCGGCCCGAGGGGGCAGAGCGGGAGATCCCGCTGAATCTGCGGTTCCTATTCGCCACCAACGCCGATCTGCCCAAGGCGGTGGAAGAGGGGCGTTTCCGCGCCGACCTCTATCACCGCATGAACGTGGTTGAAGTCGCGATGCCGCCTCTCAAGGACCGGTCTGAGGATATCGTCGAACTGGCGGCGATGTTCATGCAGCAGTTTTCGACCGCGCTCGGCATGCCCGCGCTGCGTTTGGATGCGGAGACCTTGCTGAAATTGCGCCGTTACGACTGGCCGGGGAATGTGCGCGAATTGCGCAACCTGATCGAACGCTCGGTGATCCTCGGCAGCCTGCCCGAAGCCTTCGCGGGCCATGGCGCGGTCGATGGACCGCGGGCGATCGAAGACCTCGAACTGGTCACGCAGCGCCATATGCTGCACATCCTTGATCTGTCGAACGGCAACCGGGCCGAGGCCGCGCGCCGCTTGGGCGTGTCGCGCAAAACCGTAGACCGCAAGCTCGCCGCTTGGGCCGCCGAAGGGTTGGATATCGAGACGCTTTGACGGGTTAAAGCTATGCGAAACGCGCATATCCGTTCCGCATGTGGGGAATCTGCTTCGGATTCGCAGAATACCATTCTGTCACGGGCGCTGTGGTAGGGAGGATGTCCCTGCCGGGGTCGCTCGCCTAGACCCGTTATTCCATCTGAACCGATCCTGCCCGTCAAACGTTCCTGTTTTAGCGACGGTGTTGAAGCGGGCGGCGCCCGGTGACATCTGAAGCGCAAGCGTTAGAGGAGTAAATTCAATGCTGAAACAGATCGTTACCGCAACCGCGCTCGCCGCGGTCACCGGCACCGCAGCCTTTGCCCAAGACAATGACACGCTCCGCGTCGGCATGTCGGGCGGCTATTTTCCCTTCACCTTTGTGAAGCAGGACGTGCTTCAGGGGTTTGAGGTCGATGTCATGAACGCCGTCGGCGAAGAGGCGGGTTTCGAGGTCGAGTTCGAGACCATGGCATTCTCCGGCCTGATCGGCGCGTTGGACGCGGGCCGCATTGATACGATCGCCAACCAGATCACCATCACGCCCGAGCGTCAGGAAAAGTTTGCCTTTACCGCGCCTTATGTCTTTGACGGCGCACAGGTCGTGACCAAAGAGGGCAACGAAGAGATCGGCGGCGTCGAAGACCTGCGCGGCAAAACCGTTGCGGTGAACCTTGGGTCGAACTTCGAGCAGCTTTTGAACGAGCTCTCCTTCGCGGATGAGATCGAGATCAAGACCTATGAGTCCAACATCGCCCAAGATACCGCGCTTGGCCGGGTCGATGCCTTTGTGATGGACCGGGTTTCCTCGGCGCAGCTCATTCAGGAAAGCCCCCTGCCGCTGCAACTGGCGGGCAAGCCTTTCTCTGAGATCCGCAACGCCCTGCCGTTCCAAGACAATGACGAAGGCCGCGCGCTGCGTGACCGTGTCGACACTGCGCTGGAATCCCTGCGCGAAGACGGTACACTGGCCGAAATCTCGGACAAGTGGTTCGGCACAGACATCACCAAAGCGGAGTAACCCATGCGGGCGCTAGACCTTGACTACATGCTGGGGCTGGTGCCCGTCATATTGGGCTATGTACCGCTGACCTTGTTCATGGCGGTGGCGGGGATGGTGTGCGCACTCATCCTCGCCTCGCTTTTGGCGGTCGAACGGGTTGTGAAAGTGCCCGTGCTCGACTGGCTCGTGATCGTTTTCATCAGCTTCTTCCGCGGCACGCCGCTGCTGGTGCAACTGTTCCTCTTTTACTTCGGTCTGCCGCAGGTGCTGTCGTTCCTGACCAATATCAGCGGTGTGACTGCCGCCATCATGGGGCTGACCCTGCATTTTGCCGCCTATATGGCCGAAAGCATCCGCGCCGCGATCATGGGGGTGGACCGCAGCCAATGGGAGGCGGCCCAGTCCATCGGCATGACCCAAGGTCAGATGATGTGGCGGATCATCCTGCCACAGGCGGCCCGGATTGCCGCGCCGACGTTGGTGAATTATTTCATCGACATGATCAAAGGCACCTCGCTCGCCTTTACCCTCGGCGTGACCGAGATGATGGGCGCCGCGCAGAAAGAAGCCGCCGGGAGCTTTCTTTATTTCGAGGCCTATCTCGTTGTCGCCATGATATATTGGGTCATCGTCGAAGCGCTGAGCCAAGTGCAAAAGCGGCTTGAAACCTATCTGAATAAGGCGTTCGTGCGATGATCAATATCACTGGCCTGACCAAAGACTTCGGCGGCGCGCCGGTTCTGAATGGCATTGATTTGCAGATTGCCGAAGGCGAGCGGGTGGTTGTGATCGGCCCCTCCGGCACCGGCAAGTCGACCCTGCTGCGCTGCCTCAATTTCCTCGACGTGCCGCAAGAGGGGGTCATTCGCATTGGCGATGTGACCGTCGATGCCGCCAAGGCGCGCAAGGCGGATATTCTGGCGCTGCGGCGTCGGACGGCGATGGTGTTCCAGAACTACGCGCTTTTCGCCAATAAGACGGCGAAAGAGAACATCATGGAAGCGCTCGTCACGGTGCAGAAACGGCCCAAGGCCGAGGCCGAAGAACGCGCGCTTTCGGTTCTGGCTGAGACGGGCTTGGCCGATAAGGCTGACAGTTTCCCGGCGGCGTTGTCCGGCGGGCAGCAACAGCGCGTTGGCATCGGTCGCGCCATGGCGCTCGGGGCGGAACTGATGTTGTTCGACGAGCCGACCTCGGCGCTCGACCCGGAATGGGTGGGGGAGGTGCTCGACCTGATGCGCGCGGTGGCCGAGCGGAAGCAGACCATGCTGATCGTGACCCATGAAATGCAGTTCGCGCGGGAGATCGCAGATCGGGTGATCTTTATGGACGGCGGGAAGATTGTAGAGAGCGGTGCCCCGTCGGAGATTTTTGGCGCGCCGAAGGATGCGCGTTTGCAGAAGTTCTTGAAACGGGTCGAGGGGTAGGGGCCGATTTTGCCAGCGGGGCCCGGAATCAAGCCGCAGGCGCCGGGCCATCGCCTGCCCGCCCGGACGGGTAGGCGATTTGGTGAGGCTGGGTGCAACCTCGCGAAAGCACATCATGGCTGAGGGATAAAGTGGCAGCATCTAGCGTTTGATCGCCGACCCGCGGGCAGGCGATGGCCCTCGATTTTCTTCTCCAAACGCAAAAAGGCCCGCCGATGGCGGGCCTTTCCGTTTAAACCTGACGGCTCAAATCACTCCGCGCAGGCGCGGATCTTCTCGATGTCCGGTCCATTCGGCGTGCGGCCCAGGTTGAACGGAGCCGACGCGTCACGCCATTTGGCGTAGTCGTTCAGATACTCCAGCTGGCTCAGGTAAACCTTAGCGGAATCGGGGTTCTCGCAGGCGGTCTCTTCGATGGTCTCGTTGGCCATCTCCTGAACCTTGGTCAGCGTCTCGTCATCGTAGCGGTTGATTTCGATGCCCGCGTCGAGGAACTGCTGGTAGGCTTCGGTCGCGCGCTTCTCGGTGAAGGACAGCGACCAAACGAGGTTGGCCTGCGCCGCAATCTCAAGCGCTTCGCGGGTCTCATCCGACAGGGCGTCCCATGCGCCTTTGTTGATCATCACACCGAAGATCGAGGCGGACTGGTGCCAGCCCGGTGTCGCCCAGTATTTGGTGACCTGCTGGAAACCGCCCGAGAAGTCGACGTTCGGGGTCGAGAATTCCGCGCCATCGATCACGCCGCGCTCAAGCGACTGATAGATTTCGCCGCCAGCCATCGAGACCTGCGACCCGCCCAGTTTTTCCAACAGACGGCCCTGCTCCAGACCCGACAGACGCAGACGCTTGCCCTTAAGGTCTTCCAGCGTGACGATTTGCTCGTTGGTGCGGAAGCCGGATTCGTTGTTGGTCACGCCGTAGGGCAGATAGACCATGCCGAACTTGCCGTAGATCTCGTTATAAAGCTCTTTGCCGCCCCATTGCTCGATCCAGTTGACGTAGTCGACCGCGTTGAACAGGCTCGCCGTGGTCGCCAGCGGCGAGAAGGCAGAGTTGCGGCCTGCCCAGTAACCGGGCCAGTCGGCACCAGCTTGCACGGTGTTGGATTCAACCGCGCCGAACACTTCGCCCGCGGGCACGAGGGAGCCACCTTCGAAGAATTCGATGGTCAGGTCGTCGCCGGTCAGCTTGTTGGCCAGATCGACGAAATGCTTGTCGATCTCGATCAGTTCCAGCGAGGTCGGCCATGTGGTGGTCATGGTCCAGCTGTCTTGGGCCGCGGCCTGCGTGGCAACGCCCGCGCAGAGTGCCAGTCCGGCAAGGGTTGATTTCAATTTCATAATTTCTCTCCTCCGTTGATTATTTTGTATAGAGCGTTTCCGGCAGCCAGGTGACAAGCTGCGGGAACAGGGCGATGGCCACGCACATCATCAGGATCAGACCGATGAAAGGCAGTACGCCGACGATGATATGCGACGTCTTGACCTCACGCGGGGCAATGGCGCGCAGGTAGAAGAGCGCATATCCAAAGGGCGGGGTCAAAAAGGACGTTTGCAGAACCACCGACATCAGGACGACGAACCACAACAGGCTCACGTCCATCTCCTGCACGATCGGCAGGAAGATCGGGAAGGACAGCAGAACGATGCCGGTCCAGTCAAGGAAGGCCCCGAGGATGAAGACGATGAACATCATCATCGCGATCAAGAGCCAAGGCGCCATGTCGAGGTTGCGGATGATCTCCTGCGTCGCGCGCAGACCCCCGGTGATGTTGAACACGCCGGTAAAGGCCGTGGCGCCCACGACGATAAACAGGATCATCGCCGAGGTGCGCCCGGTCTCCAACATCGCGCCGTAGAAGGACGCCCAGCTGAACTTGCCGCGCATGATGACGATCACCAGTGCCAGCGCCGCGCCGATGGCGGAAGCTTCGGTCGCCGTGGCGATGCCCGCGAGCAGAGAGCCCAGAATGCCGAGGATCAGCACCAGTGGCGGCACGGCTTCGATCAGCAACATGCGCACAAGGGCGGGTTTCGAGATTTTCTCATCCGGCTCGACGGCGGGGGCCATGTCGGGCCGGACCACGGCGACGACGAAAACCCAGACCGCATAGAGCAGCCCCAGCACCACGCCCGGCACCATGGCGCCCGCGAAAAGCTCTCCCACCGAGAGGGGGGAATAAGAGGCCATGAGGATCAACATGATCGACGGCGGGATCAGAATGCCCAAACAGCCTGATGCCGCGATGACCCCGGTGGTCAGGGTCGGGCTATAGCCATATTGCAGCATCGGGCGCAGGGCCATCACGCCCATCACGGTGATCGAGGCGCCGATGATACCCGTGGTCGCGGCGAGCAGGATCGAAATAAAAACCACCGCCAGCGCCAGACCGCCGCGAATGTTCGACATCAAAAGTCGCAGTGATTCGAACATCTTATCCGTCACGCCCGAATCGGACAGGAACCGTGCCATCAAGATAAAGAGCGGAATCGCGATCAGCGTGAAGTTGTCTAGCACATCGCCGAAAATCCGGTTAATGACGATGCCCAGCACCATCGGTTTGCCGGCGATGACAGCGCCCAAAACGGCGGTGCCGCCCAGAACGAAGGCCAGCGGGTGGCCCATGAAAAGGCCCAGCAAAAGCAGGCCGAACATGGTGAGTGCAATGAGTTCAGGCGTCACGGGGCAGTTCCTGACGGTTAAGTACGAGTTTCAAAAATTCCGCCACGCCTTGCAGCAGCAAAAGACCGGCAGCGAGGGCCATGGCCATTTTCAGCGGATAGACCGGCAGCTGGACCGAGCCATATGTCGTCTCACCTTGGGCATAGGAGCGCATGGCGAATTCATAAGAGCGGGTGGTGAAGATCCACGCGAAGGGGAAGAAAAAGATCACATAGCCCGCCGCTTCCACCCAACGGCGCAGGCTGGGGCCAAGAGTTTCGGTGATCAGATCGACCCGCACATGGGCCTGATGGCGCAGCGCATAGCCGCCCAGCATCACGAAATAGAAGCCATAAAGTTGTTTCGTGACGTCAAAGGCCCAGCGGGTCGGGTCATTCAGCGCATAGCGCATGAAGACGTCATAGATGATGATTGCGGCGAAAATGACGGCGACGACCGACACGATGCGCCCGACGAATTCGTTCATCTGGTCGATGAATTTTATCAAGATCTGAGCCCTCCCTGGCAGCTCGCACATTATTGGCCTTTCTGCCGAAAACAAGGCAAAAGACCAATAATAATGCTGCTTTAAGTAGCACTACGTATGCGGCTTGGAGCCAAATTGTCCAGAAGGTGAGATCTCAATTTGCCTAAGCCATGGACATTTTCGAAAAGCGACGATTATCTGCTGCGCATGGCCCTCCGCGTCGACGTCGGGGGAGGCTAAGCAAATATCCGTTTGGGAGGAAAAACATGGATCGTCGTTCATTTATCCGCAAAGCAGGTGTAATGGGGGCAGGTGCCGCCGCCACGACACTTGCAGCGCCCGCTATTGCGCAGGGCAACATCACATGGCGCATGGTTACCACATGGCCCAAGAACTTCCCCGGTCTGGGTGTCGGCGCGCAGCGTCTGGCCGACCGGATCACCGCTGCCTCGGGTGGCGAGCTGACCATTCAGGTCTTCTCGGCTGGTGAGATGGTGCCCCCGCTGCAATCGCTCGACGCCGTGATCGACGGCACCGCTGAGATGAGCCACGGCGCCGCCTACTACTGGCAGAACAAGTCGCCCGCGCTGTCGTTCTTCACCGGCGTGCCCTACGGCATGACGACGCCGGAATTGACCGCATGGATGCGCTACATGGGCGGTCAGGAGATCTGGGACGAGATCTATGACCAGTTCGGCGTTCAGGGCTTCCTGTCGGGCAACACCGGCACGCAAACGGGCGGCTGGTTCCGCGATGAGCTGAAGAGCCTCGACGACGTCAAAGGTGTGCGCTTCCGGACGCCGGGCCTTGGTGGCCGCGTGTGGGAGAAACTGGGCGCGACCGTGACCAACATGGCCGCGGGCGAGATCTTCCAAGCGCTTCAGTCGGGCACGCTCGACGCTGCGGAATTCGTCGGCCCCTACAACGATCTGGCGCTCGGCTTCCATCAGGTGGCCAAGAACTACTACATGCCGTCCTTCGTGGAATCGGGTCTGGCGACCGAGCTTGTCGTCGACAAGAAGAAGTATCAGGAACTGCCTGAGAACCTGCAGGCGATCATCCGTGACGTCAGCCAAGCGGAGTACGACCAAGTCGCTGCGGACTTCTACGCCAACGATCCCCGTGCACTGAAGACCCTGCAGGAAGAGCATGGCGTAACCGTGCGCAACTTCCCCGACGATATCATGGAAGCCGGTGCCAAGGCCTCGGTCGAAGTGGTCGAAGAACTGCGCAGCAGCGACGACCCGCTGGTCAAGAAGACCGCCGAGAGCTTTGTCGAAGCGCTGAACCTCGTCCGTACCCGGACCGAGAACATCGACAGCCCCTATGTGCAGGCGCGTCAGAAGTTCTTGAAGTACTAAGCTTCGCGCTGAATGTGATTGGAAAGGCCCGGTGGAAACGCCGGGCCTTTTTCATGGGCGAACCCCAAGAAATCTGTCCCGCCCGGTGGCACACCGGGCATCGCCCTCCCTCCCCCCGGAGGGCGATTTTGCAGCGTTTCGACAGCCGGATCGGTTCGCGAGATGGGCACCGGCGCAGCCCCTTTCAGGGCTTCGATCGCCCACCAGGGAGGGCGATGCCCTTACCGCTCAATCAAAAAAGGCCCGGCGTTGCTGCCGGGCCTTTGAACGTCGAGGGGGGCTATCTCACCCCGCGATCACCTTAGGCAACCAAGTCACGATCTGCGGGAAGGCAAAGAGGATCGCAATCGCCACCACCTGCAACATCACGAAGGGCAGGATCCCTTTGTAAATCGCGCTCGTCGGCAGATCCGCCGGCGCCACCCCGCGCAGATAGAACAGCGCAAAGCCGAAGGGCGGCGTCAGGAAGGATGTCTGCAAGTTCACCCCAACCAAAACGCCCAGCCAGATCGGATCGATGTCCAGCATCAACAGCACCGGCGCGGTGATCGGGATCACGATAAAGATGATCTCAAAGGTATCGAGGATGAAGCCCAAGAAGAACATAATGATCATCACCACCGCCACCGCCGCCAAGGGGCCGCCGGGCAGGTTGCTCAGGAACTCATGCACCAGATTATCGCCGCCCATCATACGGAACACGATGGAAAAGACCGAAGCCCCCAGCAGAATGACAAAGACCATGCTGGTGATCGTGGCCGTGGCGATCATCGTCTCCCGCAGGATGCGGAAGGACAGACGCCAGCGCATGGCCGCAAGCACCATCGCCCCCACAGCACCGACAGAGGCCGCCTCGGTCGGGGTCGCGATGCCGCCGAGGATCGACCCCAGCACGGCGAGGATCAGCAAGAGCGGCGGCATCAGGGCGACAAAGAAATCCCGCACCAGTTGGCTTTTCTCATCCGCCGGAACCGGCGTCGCGGGGCAGGAGGCTGGCGCGGTCGCGGCTTTGAATAGAACGTAGCTGAGATAAAGCGAGACCAGCAAAATCCCCGGTAACAGCGCCCCGGCGAAGAGATCCCCCACAGAGACGGGCGTGGGGGCAAAGTTGCCCTTGGCCATCTGCACCTGAGAGTTAATGCCCGAAAGCATATCGCCCATGAAGATCAACACGGTGGAGGGCGGAATGATCTGCCCCAAGGTGCCGCTGGCGCAGATCACCCCGGTTGCAAGCTTGGGGTCATAGCCCGCCCGCAACATGGCGGGCAGAGAGATCAGGCCCATGGTGACAACCGTCGCCCCCACGACGCCGGTGGATGCCGCGAGCATTGCCCCCACAAGCACCACCGAAATCCCCAGACCGCCGCGCATATTGCCGAAAAGCTTGCCCATGGTCAGCAGCAGTTGCTCGGCGATCTGGCTGCGTTCCAGCATCACCCCCATGAAGATAAAGAGCGGCACGGCGACCAAGACTTCGTTGGTCATGAAGCCAATGTAGCGGTTCGGCAGCGAGCCGAAGTTCGAGGGATCGAACACGCCGAACCCCATGCCCACGGCGCCAAACAGAAGCGACACGCCCGCAAGGGTGAAAGCCACCGGAAAGCCGAGCAGCAAAAAGCCGATCACGCCAAAGAACATGAGCGCGGCGAGCATCTCGCCAATGAAAATCGGATCCATCAAACGGCTCCCTGCGGATGGTCTGCGGGGATTTGGTCCCGGCTGTATTGCATGGATTTGGGCACCAGCTCAGCATTGCCGCTGAGCACGAGGATGGAGCGGATGATCCATGCAATCCCTTGAATTGCGAGTAGAAATGCGAAGCCGATGATGAAGGCTTTGAGAATGTAAAGCCCCGGCATGCCGCCCACATTGGCCGACCCTTCCTGATAGCCCCAAGCGCGGATCACGAAGGGGATCGAATAGGTGTAGACGATCCAGCAAAAGGGCAGCAGAAAGACGATGACACCGATCAGGTCAATCAGCGCGCGGCGGGCCATGGTGGCGGGGCGGTAGAAGATGTCGACGCGCACATGGTCATCGCGCAGCAGCGCAAAACCGGCCACGGCCGTGAACATCGCGCCGTTGAGCCAGATATAAAGGTCTTGCATCCAAACGAAGCTGATCGCGAAGACATAGCGCTGCACGACCACGGTGAAACAGACCAACACGATGCCGAGTGCGAGCCATGAGAAGAGATTGCCGATGACCAAGTTCACCGCGCAGATCACCCTGGCAATTGCTGCTAAAAAACGCACCTTGTCCCCTCTCCCGTCAAGTTCGTTTGATCGTCAATCAAAGGGAGGGGACAAAATGTCAAGATTTAGATGGCGGGCGGCTCTTCCCGGCGGCATTTGTCGCCTTCCCGTGGCAGGAAGGCAACCGAAGGGCCGCGCCGCTCAATAGATACTGGTTTCGGGCGCGGTGCCTTTACGCACCATGCCGCGGTACATGCCCTGCGAGTTAAACGGCATGGCGATATTGCCCGCCGCATCCACGGCGATGATCCCGCCTGAGCCGTCGTTGGGTGCCAGATCCTGCATCACCACATGTTCGGCGGCGGTGGCCAGATCCTCGTCCGCGTGGCGCATCCGCGCGGCGATCTCCCCGGCGGCGTTCCAGCGGATGAAAATCTCGCCATGCCCGGTGGCCGAGACCGCGCAGGTCGCGTTGTCGGCAAAGGTGCCCGCGCCGATCATCGGCGTGTCGCCAACCCGGCCCGGGGCCTTGGCGGTCATGCCCCCCGTTGAGGTGGCGGCGGCAATGTTGCCCGCCGCGTCGCGCGCCACGGCCCCCACGGTGCCATGCCGCCGCGCCGGATCGTCGGAGACCTCGCCCCGGGCGCGCATCTCGAGCGTCTCCTGCAAGGCATCCCAGCGTGACTGGGTGAAGAAATAGTCACGGTCGGCGAACTCGAGCCCCGCCTGCCGCGCGATCTCCAGCGCGTTGGGGCCGATGAGGGTGACATGCTCGGTCCGCTCCATGACGGCGCGCGCCAGTTTCACCGGGTTCTTCGGCCCGAAAACACCGGCGACCGAGCCCGCGCGCCGGTCGGCGCCGTCCATCACGGCGGCGTCCATCTCCTGCACGCCCTCGGAAGTATAGACCGCGCCGTGCCCTGCGTTGAACAGCGGCTCATCTTCGAGCGCGCAGACCGCGGCCACCACCGCGTCCATCGCGCTGCCACCGTCGCGCAGTACCGCTTCGCCCGCCTCCAGCGCACGGGCGAGACCGTCGTGATAGGCGGCCTCCTTCTCGGGCGTCATGTTTTCCTTGAGGATGGTTCCGGCACCACCGTGGATGGCAAGGGAATAGGTCATTTCGGTCCTTTCAATCCGGCCTGCTCGGCGCAATAGGCGGCGATCTCGGCATGGGTGGCGATCCAACAATCGCCGCGGGATTTGATGTGGTCGATAAGCTCGTCGAGGATGAAGATGCGCGAGCGGTAGCCTGTCACATGCGGGTGCATGGTCAAGAGGAAGAGCCCGCCCTCGTCATAGGCCCCGTCGAACTCGCGCCGGAAAATGTCGAGCACATCCGCGGGCGGCGTATAGGGCCGCTGCGCGCCAAAACGGTTCATCATGAAATAGACGGCGTCGTCGCGAATCCACTCCACCGGCAGTTCCACGATCCCGGTCGCCTCGCCTTTCTCCACGATCTCATAGGGGTCGTCGTCCGAGAACAGGGAGCTGTCGTAGAGTAGCCCCATCTCGCGGGCGATCGAGAGCGTGTGGGCGCTGTAGTCCCAAGACGGCGTGCGCATGCCGACAGGGCGCGTGCCGGTGATCTTTTCCAGCGTGTCCGAGGCGCGCAGCATCAACTCGCGCTCGGCCTCCGGCGGCACCTGCGTGTTGCGCTCGTGGATCCAGCCGTGCAGGCCGATCTCGTGGCCTTCGTCGGCGAGGCTGCGCTGTTCTTCGGGGTGCAGCAAGGCAGAGACGGCGGGCACGAAGAAGCTCGCCTTCACCCCATGCCGGTCAAGGACGCGGCGGATGCGGGGGATGCCACGCCGTGCGCCGTATTCGCCCCAGCCGAGGCGCGCAATGCTTGTGCCGCCGTCGCGTAGCTCGTTGGTTTCGTGATCGCTGTCGAAACTCAGCGCCACGGCACAGCGCGCGCCGCCGGGCCAGGACTTCGGCAACAGGTTCTTCCCTGCACGGACCTGTTCGACCAGCCCGCGCCAATGCGGCTCGGCCCATTCATGCGGCTCGCTCATGCGTGGCCTCCGTCGACGGAAAGGATTTGCCCCGTGATCCAACCGGCGCGGTCGGAGCAGAGGAAGGTGACTGCGTCGGCGATGTCCTGCGCGCGGCCCAAGCGACGCATGTGGATGCCGCCGATGATTTGCTTCTGCCGCTCGGGGCCGAAGGCGTCCCATTGCTTTTCCGTCGAGGGGTTCGACAGGACAAAGCCGGGGGCCACGGAATTCACGGTGATGCCCTGCGGCCCAAGCTCCAGGGCCAGCTGCTTGGTGAGACCCACAAGCGCGTGTTTCGCCGCCGCATAGGCTTGGATGCCGGTAAGGCTGGGCTTCAGCCCCGCGCCGGAGGAAATGGTGACGATCCGGCCTGCGCCTGCCTCTTTCATCGCGGGCGCGAAACCCTGAGCACACCACATGGCGGCATCGACATTGGCTTGAAAGATCGCCTGCCAATCGGCTTCGCTGATCTCATCGAGCGGGCGGCCGACCTGACCGCGCACGCCGCCGGCGGAGGTCACCAGCCCGTCGATCCGTCCGTGCCGTTCGAGGATCTCGGCGCAGAGCGCGAGGGTCGTTTCGCGGTTGCCCAGATCGCCGCTATGCAGCGTCACGCCCTCGACCTCCAGCGGGGCGAGGCCCGCGGCGTCGATGTCCATCGCGGCCACGGTGGCCCCGGCGGCGCGCAGTTCGGACAGGATCGCGGCGCCGATGCCCTGTGCTGCGCCGGTCACGGCAAAGACCTTGCCGGTCAAATCGATCTTCATGCCGCCACCAACAGGTCGACGAGGTCGGCGGATTGTTCGCGCTTGCCGTCCTCGATGTCGTGGATAAGCTCGACCATGCGCGCCAGTGTCGGCACCGCGATGCCTGCTTCACGGCCCAAGTCGACCATGACGCCGATCTGTGCGTCGACCTCGGTCTTGCGCTTGCGCACCGCGAGGTCGCGCCAGATGCCCGAGTGGGTCTTGGCGGTCTTGCGGTTGTGGGCGATCATCTTCTCCATCGCGGCATCAATGGCGGCGGTATCGTTCTCGCGGAAGGCTTCCGGGTCGAATCCGTTGAACCCGAGGGGGGACACGCCCTCATGCGCGGCCAGTGTCATCACCTCGTGGCCAAGCGCGCGGTAGGCGGCGCGGTGTTCGTTGCGCGCCATGGCGTCGGACATGCTGTCGGGGGTGAGGGCGGTGCAGAAGAGCAGCGCGCCGTAGCCCATCTTGCCCCAGAGGTAACCCCAGATGTTGTCGGTGGCGACGGCTTCGGGTTCGACCAGGTGCAAAAGGCGATGCACCTCGGCCACGCGGTCGCTCATGCTGCCGTCCAATTCGCCCACGGCGACAGCGGCGCGGTTGCCGAAGAGGATGCGGCCGGGCTCTAGCCAGTCGGCGCCGTAGTTGACGAAACAGCCCACCGTGTTCTCGGCCCCGATGCGCGCGGCGATGACCTTTTCGTTGAGCCCGTTCTGGGCCGAGACGACATAGCCGCCCGGCGCGAGATGGGGGGCAAGCATCTCCAAAGCGGCGGCGGTATGGTGCGCCTTCACGCAGAGGAAAATGCGGTCGTATTGGCCAGTCAGTTCGTCCGGCGTGCTGGCCGGGAGGACTTGGGTAAATGCTTCGACCGGGCCTTCAATGCGCAGCCCGCTGCTGCGCATCGCCTCGACATGCTCTTCCACGACATCGACCATATGCACGGCATGACCTGCGCGGGCGAAATAGGCGCCGAGGATGCCGCCGATGGCACCGGCGCCCCAGATCAGGATCGGGGTCTCGCTCATGCCCAGTCCCCCTCGAGCTGCGCGCGGGTCTCGCGCACGGCGACCTCCCACAGACGGTCGGTGTCCGCGTCGGGCTTCTGGTAGACGCCGCCGTAGTTGCCGTCCCCGATGAGCGCGCGCACGCCGGCGGCGTTGCGGTCGCGCAAGCGGTCGAAATCGACGAAGGGTTTCCGCTCGTCCGGCAGCTCGCGGCCGGGCAGGCGGGTCCAGGGGAAATTCTCCATCCAGGACGCGTGAGAGGCGACGGGGTCGATCTCCTGCACGCAGTTCCACGTCTCGGGCGCACGCCACCAGTCATGGAAGCGGCAGCGGGCCCCTTCGTTGGCCTCCATCCACTCCATCGTGACGGGCTGCACCGGGCTGTTGCCACCATGACCGTTGACGATGAGCACGCGGCGGAAGCCGGTGGCATAGAGACTGTCGAGGATGTCGCGCAAAAGTGCCGCATAGGTCGAAAGCTTCAACGAGACCGAGCCGGGGAAACCCATGAAATAGGGCGTCAGACCGTAGGCCACGGCCGGAAACACCGGAACGCCCAGAGGTTCGGCAGCATCGGCGGCGACCTTCTCCGACAGGATCGAATCGACAGAGAGGCTGAGATAGGCGTGCTGCTCGGTGCTGCCCAAGGGGAGGACGCAGCGGTCGTCGGTCTTGAGGTATTCTTCGATCTCGAACCAATTGCTTTCGGATATCTTCATTCTTCGGCGGCCTTTGTGGATTTGAGAGAGGCCCGGCATGTCTCGATGGCGGGCAGGATTTCTGAGCGGATGGCGTGTACGTCTGGGGTGTGACGGTATTCAAAAGCGGTCTGCTCGGGGCGCAACGCGCCACGAAGGTAGTCGGCACCGGTGGCATAGATGACCACATCTGCCTCGCGCATGGCCGATGACAGGCCATTCTCGTCACGAACCTTCATGGTCAACTGCGTGACATGGGGGGCAAACCGCAGGATGCCCGCTTTCATGATCGTAACGAAGCCGGCAAAATAGGAGTAAGCGAGCGTCTTGGCGTCAGGCGGGATCGAGGCCAGCGCCACGCGGGTTGCCTCGTTGGGGATGAGTGTCAGGCCCAGCACTTCGACATTCGGCAAGATTTCTCGCGTTTTGGACAGCAGGGTTTTGGGCGCGATAATCAGGTCGATGTCCTTGGGCGGATTGGGTGCGATCTCATCCAGAACCGCGGCGTCGATCTCATCGCCCTCGGGCAGATGCTGGCGCAGTTCATCTGCATAAGCGCGGGTCGCGTCGATGAAATTGCCGACCATCAGGATGCGCAGCGGGCGCGGGCTTGCGCTGCTGGCCATGGAAATGCGCACAGCCAGTTCCGACGCGCTGACGCCACAGGATTTCGCAAGGCTCAACAGTTCAGCGATCTGTTGATCAAGCTGACGAAAGCGCCCGTCGTGGGCGCGGCTGCCACCGCCGCTGACGAATGTACCCGAGCCGACGCGCCCCTCGACCAACCCCGAGGATTGCAGCGCGGCGTAGACATTGCTGACCGTGACGGGGGAAATCTTCATCCGTGCGGCCAAAGCGCGGACCGAGGGCAGGCGCGCGTCGGAGGGCAATTCGCCCGACGCAATCCCGAATTCCAGCGCTCCGCGGAGCTGAACGGAAAGAGATACGGACGAGCTGCGATCCATCGCCTGTACGATTCGATCCATTGCCCGTTCAAATTTTGCCTGTTTGTCACTCATGTCTGTAACACTGCCTCAAAAACAGTAGCGCGACAAGCTTATATATCGGGCTTATACGGCAGGCAAAGGTTGCAATGTTACATATTTGTGTTGACCGTCACAATTATAGCTGTCTAGTGTAACTGCAAGATATAACACATGGAGGTTTTGACCAATGAAGAAGCTTACCCTGAAATCCGCCGTCGCCGCATTGGCGCTGATCGCTGCCGCGCCAGCAGCGATGGCCGCCGATCTGGTGATCGGCCTGCGCGCCGGCCCGGATTCGATTGACCCGCATTGGTCGACCTTGGGCTCGCAGGCCGAAGCCCTGCGTCACGTCTTCGACACGCTGGTGGACGTTGACGAGAAGCTGCAGCTCAAGCCCGGCCTCGCCGTCAGCTGGGAGCCGATCGACGACACCACATGGGAATTCAAGATGCGCGAGGGCGTGAAATTCCATGACGGCACCGACTTCACCGCCGAGGACGCGAAATTCTCGATCGAGCGCATCCCGCAGGTGACCGGCCCGATGCCGATGACCCTCTACACCAAATATGTCGACAGCGTCGAAGTGGTCGATGACTACACGCTGCGCGTGAAGACAAAGGGCATGGCGCCCTCGCTGCCCAACGACTTCACCCGTCTCTTCGTCGTGCCCTCTGAGACCGGCATGGAAGCGGGCAACGAGCAGTTCAACTCGGGCGAGAAGGCGATCGGCACCGGTCCCTATACCTTCGTCTCTTGGCAGCCCAAAGGCGATCTGGTGCTCGAGCGTTTCGACGACTACTGGGGCGGTCAGGCCGCTTGGGAAACCGTCACCCGTCGCGAGATCCCCGAGGACACCTCGCGCGTTGCGGCCCTGCGTTCAGGTGAGGTTGACCTCATCAACTACGTGCCCGCATCCGACTACCTCGCGATGAAGAACGACGGCGAGATCGAAACATTCGTCTCCGACTCGGTCTATATCCTCAACATCGCACCGTCGGTGAAGGACGAAGAGCCGCAGCCGATCAAGGTCAACGGCGAAGAGGTCGAGGGCAATCCGCTGCAGGATCTGCGCGTGCGCAAGGCGCTGGACCTGGCGATCAACCGCGACGTGCTCGTGAACGTGGTGCTCGAAGGTCTGGGCACGCCCGCCAATCAGCTGATGCCCGAAGGTTTCTTTGGCTACAGCCCGGAACTGGGCGAGCGCGAATATGACATCGAGAAAGCCAAGGAGCTGCTGGCCGAGGCCGGCTACCCCGAGGGTTTTGAGATCGATTTCACCTGCACCAACAACCGCGTGCCCGGCGATGCCGTGGTCTGCGAGGCGCTGGCACAGATGTGGTCGCGTCTGGGTCTTAAGGTGAACGCACAGGCGCTGAACGGCACCGTCTTCTTCCCCGCCGCCGCGCGTGAGGAATACACCATGACCATGTCCGCTTGGGGCACGCTGACCGGTGAGGCCGCCTATACCTACGGCGCGCTGGTGCACACCAAAGACCCCGAGAAGGGCTTCGGCAACTTCAACCGCGCGGGCTATTCCAACCCCGAGTTCGACAAGGTCTTCGGCGAAGGTGCCCAGACCCTCGACCCCGAAGCGCGCAAGAAGCTCTATGAAGAGGCCTCCTTCATCGCGATGGAAGACCGCGCGCTGATCCCGACGGTGATCTTGCAGACCGTCTGGGCGGCCAATGCCGACACCATCGAGATGACGCCCCGCGTCGATCAGGAAACCCGCGCCTATGCGATCACTCCGGTCGAATAAGGCTTCATAACGCACCGGGCGCCCGCTGCTTGCCGGCGGGCGCCTCTTTTTTTCAAGTCTGATGGGCGAGGTCGAATGCTCAGCTATTTTGTAACCCGGTTGGCACAGGCGGTTGTCGTGGTCTTTGCCATGTCGGTGATCGTCTTTGTCGGCGTCTTTGCTATCGGCAATCCGATCGACGTGATGATCGATCCGGGCGCCACCGCCGAGATCCGCCAGAAGCTGATCGAGCAATACGGGCTCGATCAACCGCTGGTCGTGCAGTACTGGACCTTCCTCAAGAACGTGGCCCAGGGCGATCTGGGCACCTCGATGGTCTATAACATCCCTGTCGTCGACCTTGTCTTCTCCCGCTTTCCGGCAACGCTGGAGCTGGTGCTTGTCTCGGTGCTGATCGCCGTGGGCGTGGGCATTCCCGCCGGTCTCTGGGCCGGTTACCGCCCCGAGAGCCTCGGCGCCAAGATGATCATGGCGCTGTCGGTGCTGGGCTTCTCGGTGCCGACCTTCTGGATCGGCATGCTGTTGATCATGGGCTTCGCGGTCGAGCTTGGCTGGCTGCCCTCGGGCGGGCGCGGCGACGAGGCGACGGTCTTCGGCATCACCTCCTCGCTTTTCACCCCCGACGGCTGGAGCCATGTCATCATGCCCGCAATCAACCTGTCGCTGTTCAAGATGGGCCTGATGATCCGCCTCACCCGCGCCGGCATGGTCGAGGCCATGGGCACCGATTACGTCAAGTTCGCCCGCGCACAGGGCCTGCCGGACCGGCAGATCGTCTTTCGCCACATCCTGCGCAACATCTCGATCCCAATCGTCACGGTGCTGGGGCTCGAGCTCGGCTCGACGCTGGCCTTCGCGGTGGTGACCGAGAGCGTGTTCAACTGGCCCGGCGTTGGCAAGCTGATCATCGACTCGATCCTGCAACTCGACCGGCCGGTGATGGTCTCTTACCTTATCATGGTCGTGATCCTCTTTGTCCTCATCAACCTCGTGGTTGATCTGGTCTACGCCCGACTGGACCCGCGGGTCCGCCTGAAAGGAGGCGCATGATGCCCGAGATCGTCGCTGAAAACACCATCGCCGTGCCCTCGGCCCCGCCGGTGGAGACGCGCGCCGAGCGGCTGCGCAACTTCTGGTCGGACTTCCGCGAAAGCTGGGTCGCCGTGGGCGCGCTCATCGTGATCGCCGTGCTTCTGTTCCTCTCCTTCGGCGCGCCGCTGGTCTCGCCGCAGGACCCCTACGACATGGCCGCGCTCGATTGGCTCGACGCCTTTCTGCGCCCCGGCACCGAAGGCTCGGGCGGCTATGTCCATCTGCTGGGCACCGACAACGCGGGCCGCGACATGCTCTCGGCCATTTTCTACGGGCTGCGCACCAGTTTCGTGATCGGTCTGTCCGCCGGGGCACTGGCGCTGTTGGTCGGCATCGCGGTTGGTCTCACCGCGGCCTATTTCGGGGGGCGGATCGAAGCGTTGTTGATGCGTGTCGTCGATCTGCAACTGTCGATGCCCGCGATCCTGCTGGCGCTGGTGCTGGTGGCGATGCTGGGGCAGGGGATCGCGCAGATCATCCTTGCACTGGTCGTCGCCCAATACGCCTATTTCGCCCGGACCACCCATGGCGCAGCCAAGGTCGAACGCGGCAAAGATTATATCGAGGCGGCGCGCTCCACCCCGCTGCCGACGCATCGAGTGCTCTTCAAGCACCTGCTGCCCAACGTGCTGCCGCCGCTCATTGTCGTGGCCACGGTGCAGGTGGCGAGCGCAATCGCGCTGGAGGCGACGCTGTCCTTCCTCGGTGTGGGCCTGCCGCTCACTGAACCTTCGCTGGGATCGCTGATCTCCAACGGGTTCAAATACATCCATTCGGACCGCTACTGGCTGTCGATCTATCCCGGATTGGCGCTGATGGTGACCGTTGTTGCAATCAACCTCGTGGGCGATCAGGTCCGCAAGGTGCTCGACCCGAGGAACAGCCGATGAGCGCCGCACTGGAGGTCAGGGGTCTGACCACGCAATTCAGCACCCGCAAGGGGGCCGTCACCGCCGTCAATGACGTGAGCTTTTCGGTCCAGCCGGGGCGCATCCTTGGGCTGGTGGGGGAAAGCGGCTCGGGCAAGAGCGTCACCGGTTTTTCGATCATGGGGCTCATCGATGAGCCGGGGCGGATCACCGCTGGCGAGGTTCTGGTGCAGGGCACCGACATGCGCAGCCTCAGCGCCGAGGGCCGACGCCAGATGCGGGGTCGCAATGTCTCGATGGTGTTTCAGGACCCGATGATGACCCTCAACCCGGTGCTGCGGGTGGGCGACCAGATGGCCATGGCCGTGCGCGTGCACGACAAGGTCAGCAAGGCCGCCGCATGGGACCGCGCCCGCGAGGCGCTGGAGATCGTCGGCATTCCGGCCCCCGCCGAGCGGTTGCAAGCCTATCCGCACCAACTCTCGGGCGGGATGCGCCAGCGCGTGGCGATTGCCACGGCCCTGCTGCACCGGCCTGCCGTGATCCTCGCCGACGAGCCGACCACCGCGCTCGACGTCTCTATCCAGGGCCAGATCCTCGCCGAGGTGCGGCGGCTGGCGGATGAGACCGGCACCGCCATTGTCTGGGTTACCCATGACCTCGCCGTTGTCTCCTCGCTCGCCGACGACATCGCGGTGATGTACGCAGGCCGGATCGTCGAGAGCGGCACGGCGGAGGAGGTCATCGCCCACCCGCGTCACCCCTATACGCGCGGGTTGATCGACTCGGTCCCCGGCCTGCACGAACCGGGCCGCGACCTGCCGCAGATCCCCGGCTCGACCCCGCAGCTGGCGAACCTGCCCTCTGGCTGCCCGTTCCGCCCGCGCTGCCCTCGTGCGAGCGCGGTCTGTGCGACGCTCCCACCCAATACTGGAACCGAGGCACATTCCGTCCTGTGCCACCATCCGATCGAGGCCACATGACCGATCCCATTCTGAAAATCGAGGGCGTCTCCAAGCGGTTCACCCGCAAGCCGGGGCTGGTGGTCCGGGGGCTGGACCGCCTGTCGGGGCGCGACTCCACCCAGACCGTTCATGCCGTGAACGACGTCAATCTAAGCGTCCCGCGCGGCGAGGTGCTGGGCATCGTCGGCGAGAGCGGCTGCGGCAAGTCCACCTTGGGGCGCGTTGTCTCGGGCATCTATGCGCCGAGTGAAGGCACGGTGACGCTCGAAGGCCAGCCAGTGGCGCGCGACCATCGCGGCAATGTCGACAAACTCACCACCCGCGTGCAGATGATCCATCAAGACCCCTTCGCAAGCCTCAACCCCCGCATGAAGGTGGGCGAGATCATCGCCGAAGGCCCGCGCATCCACGGGCTGATCCCGGCGCGTGAAGTGCAGGAGCGCGTGCGCAGCCTGCTTCAACAGGTGGGGCTGGAGGGCGCTTACGCCAACCGATTGCCGCACCAGTTCTCGGGCGGGCAGCGCCAGCGGGTCGCCATCGCGCGGGCCTTGGCAATGCAGCCGGAGCTTCTGGTGCTGGACGAGGCTGTCGCCTCGCTCGACGTGTCCATTCAGGCGCAGGTGCTCAATCTCTTCATGAAGCTGCGGCGCGAGTTGAACCTCACGGCGCTGTTTATCAGCCACGACCTTTCGGTCGTGCGCCACGTCTGCGACAGGGTGGCGATCATGTATCTCGGGCGCGTGGTGGAAACCGCCCCGGCGGATGAACTCTACGCCAAGCCGCTGCATCCTTATACCGAGGCGCTCTTTGCCTCCGTGCCGACCCTCGGCACCGGGCGCGCCAATTTCCACCCGATCAAGGGCGAGATCCCCTCGCCGATCAACCCGCCCAAGGGCTGCGCTTTCCATCCGCGCTGCCCGCTTGCAGGGCCGCGCTGCAAAACCGAGGTGCCGCGCCTCGTGAACCCGAAAGACAACCGCAGCGTCGCCTGCCACCTGCATGACGGGGGCACCGGCGCCGAAACAGGAGCCGCCGCATGAGCCTGACCCTGACCGACCGCGTGGGGCGGCTGAACGACGTGCTCGTCTCGGTAAACCTGCTGAACTGGGACGCCCGGGTGATGATGCCCAAGGGCGGGGCCGAGACGCGTGGGCACCAGATCGCCACCTTGATGGGCATCGCGCGTGAGATGATCCTCGACCCCGAGATGGGCAAAGCCGCCGAAGCCGTGCTCAACAGCGACGCGCCCGAGATCGAGCGCCGCGCCGCGCAATCGGTGCAGGAGGCGCGCACCCATCACGCCCGCATCCCCGCCGCCCTGCTGCGCCGACAGGCCGAGCAATCCATCACCGCCGGCGCCGCCTGGACCGAGGCCCGCCGCACCGGCGACTTCGCCCTGTTCCAGCCGCATCTGCAAAGCATCGTCGATCTGGCCCGCGAGAAGGCCGAGGCGCTCGGCCACGACGGCCACCCCTACGATCCGATGGCCGACGTTTTCGAGCCCGGCGCGACAGCGGCGCAGCTCACCCGGTTCTTCGACCAGCTCCGCCACGGCATCCGCCCGATCCTCGACGCGGCGCTCGCCCGGCCCGCGCCGCGCAGCGAGTTCCTGTTCCGCGACTATCCCGTCGCCGGCCAGCAGGCCTTTTGTGCCTATATCGCCGAGGCCTTGGGCTATGACATGGACCGTGGGCGGCTCGACACGGCGGTGCATCCCTTCGAGATTTCCATGACCCGCAACGACGTGCGGATCACCTCGCGCTGGAACCCGAACTACCTGCCAATGTCGATCTTCGGCACGATCCACGAGGCGGGCCATGCGCTCTACGAGATGGGCGCCGATCCGGCGCTCACGCGTGGGGCGCATGCGACGGACATGATCGGGCTCTACGCCGTGGCGGGCACCAGTTTCGGGATGCACGAAAGCCAGTCGCGCCTGCTGGAAAACCACATCGGCCGCTCGCCCGCCTTCTGGGCGGTGCATTACGGACGCCTGCGCGACACCTTCCCCGAGCAGTTGGGCGACGTGAGCGAAGCGGAATTCGTCGCCGCGATCAACCGCGTCTCGCCCGGCCTCACCCGGGTCGAGGCGGACGAGCTCACTTACGATCTGCATGTCATGCTGCGGGTGAAGATCGAGATGGCGCTGATGGACGGCTCGCTGAAGGTCGCCGACGTCCCCGAGGCGTGGAACGCGGCGATGCGGGATGATCTGGGACTTGAGGTGCCGGACAACGGCGCGGGCTGTCTGCAGGACGTGCATTGGTCGCACGGCTACATCGGCTCCTTCCCGACTTATACCGTGGGCAATTCGACCGCCGCGCAGATCATGGCGCATCTGGATGCCACGCAGCCCGAGGTGCGCGCGGGCGTGACGGCGGGCGACTACGCGCCGCTTCACGCGGCATTGGGCGATCTGGTCTGGCAGCATGGTCGGTCGCGCAGCCGGGCCGAGATCCTCGCGGGGATCGGGGCCGGGGCCTACGACCCGACGGCCTATCTGGCCTATCTGGAAGCCAAGTTCGGCAGGTGATGAGGGGGGCAGTTTGCCCCCCCCCTTCGAACCTTAGCCCGCTACCCGGTGCAACATCTGGCGGCCCGGGGTCAGGCCCTGCACCTTTTCCACGATCGAGCGCGCGTCGATGCCGAAATGCCGGTAGAGGTCGGCGATGGTGCCGGTCTGGCCAAAATGCTCGACCCCGAGCGGCACCGTCTGATGGCCCACGACCGCGCCCAGCCAGGACAGCGTCGCCGGATGGCCGTCGATCACCGTCACCAGCTTGCAGTCGCGCGGAAGCTGACCCAGCAGCGTTTCGATATGGCTCTGCGCCGCGTGGTTGCCGCGCGCCCGGGCGCGCTGTGCCGCGGTCCAGCCGGCGTTCAGCCGGTCGGCGGAGGTCACCGCCAGCACGCCTACGTCGCGGCGGCCCTCGGCGATGCTGCCCGCGGCCTTGATCGCCTCGGGCGCCACGGCGCCTTGGTAGGCGATCACCACGTCGCAGTTCGGCCCGGGCTTGCGCAGCCAATAGGCCCCGTCGATGGCACCTTGGCGGAAGTCCTCGTCGACGCGTTTGCCGGGCTGTTCGATCGGGTTGGTGGTGAGCCGCAGATAGACCGAGCCGCCGGTCTCGTCGCGCAGCCATGTGCGCTCGTCCGGGTCGCCCTCGCCGTCGCGTTGCAAATAGTCGAAGGCCCACTGCATGATGACAGCAAGCTCATCGGCGAAGGCGGGCTCGAAACTCGCCAGCCCATCCTGACTCATGCCGATGAGCGGCGTGCCGATGGATTGATGCGCCCCGCCCTCGGGCGCGAGCGTCACGCCGGAGGGCGTGCCCACGATCATGAAGCGCGCATCCTGATAGCAGGCGTAGTTCAGCGCGTCCAAGCCGCGGGCGACGAAGGGGTCGTAGACCGTGCCGATGGGAATGACCCGCTTGCCGAAGAGCGAATGCGACAGGCCCGCGGCGCCCAGAAGCAGGAAGAGGTTCATCTCGGCGATGCCCAACTCGATATGCTGGCCCTCGGGCGTGAATTCCCATTTCGCGGTGGAGGGGATCTTCTCGTTGATGAAAGTGTCGGCCTGTTCGCTGCGGGCAAAGAGCTTGCGCCGGTTCACCCATGGCCCAAGGTTCGTGGTGCCGGTCACGTCCGGCGACATGGTCACGATCCGGGAGGCGAGATCGCTGTCGCCCTTGGACAGATCGTCGAGAATTTTGCCAAAGGCCATCTGCGTGGAGATCTCCCGGTCGCTCGACAGTTCGATCTGCGGCACCGGCAGTGTGGCATCATTGTAGCGGCGACGGCCCTTGGCGAAGAAGGGCACGCGATCTAGCGCCGCTTGCAGCGCTTGCGGGTCTTCTACGGTGGCGAAAGGCTCCCATTCCTCCCCCTCGGCCACGCCCATGTGTTTCTGCCAGTCGGCCATCTGGCTTTTGGTCATCAGACCGCCGTGGTTGTCCTTGTGCCCCGCAATCGGCGTGCCCCAGCCCTTGATGGTGTAGGCGAGGAAACAGACCGGGCGGTCGTGGTCGATGGCGGCGAAGGTTTCGGCCATGGTCTCAACGCAATTGCCGCCGAGGTTCTCCATCAGCGCGGCCAGTTCATCGTCGCTGCGCGCGTCGATCAGCGCCGTGACATCGCCCTGATCGGCAAGCGCCTCCATCAGCCGCTCGCGCCAGACCGCGCCGCCCTGATAGGTCAGCGCCGAGTAGAGCTGGTTGGGGCAATTGTCGATCCAGTCGCGCAGCTTGTCGCCGCCGGGCTCCTCGAACGCGGCCCGTTGCAGGGCGCCGTATTTCACCTTCACCACGTCCCAGCCGAAGGCGTCGAAAATTTGCTCGATGCGCTTGAACAGCCCCTCGCGCACCACCCCGTCGAGCGATTGGCGGTTGTAGTCGATGATCCACCACGTATTGCGCAGATCGTTCTTCCAGCCCTCCTGCAGCGCCTCGTAGATGTTGCCTTCGTCGAGTTCGGCGTCGCCGACCAGCGCCACCATGCGGCCCAGATCCACGTCCTGCCCCCAAGACTTTGCGGTGATGTAGTCCTGCACGAGAGAGGCGAAGGAAGTGACCGCCACGCCAAGGCCCACGGACCCGGTGGAGAAATCGACATCGTCCACATCCTTGGTCCGGCTCGGGTAGCTCTGCACACCCTGAAACCCGCGGAAATTCTCCATCTTCTCGCGGGTCTGGTTGCCCATGAGGTATTGCATCGCGTGGAAGATCGGCGAGGCATGGGGTTTGACTGCCACCCGGTCCTCAGGCCGCAGCGCGCTGAAATAAAGCGCCGTCATGATCGACACTATCGAGGCCGAAGACGCCTGATGCCCGCCCACTTTGATCCCGTCCACCTTGGGCCGGATGTGGTTGGCGTTGTGGATCATCCAGTGCGACAGCCACAGCAGACGCTGTTCGACGGTCTTGAGCTGTTCAGGGGCGAGAGCGGTCATGGCAGGTCTTTCATCTTGAGGATGCCTCGGGCGGTGCCCTCCTCGACACCGCCCGCGACTGGTCCGGTTCGTGCCGGATCAGGCCGCTTGCATGTTATGCGCCCCGAGCGCGGCGTAAAGGTCATCAATGATGTCTTCCGCCGATTCCAGCCCGACCGAAAGCCGCACCAACCCCTCGGCGATGCCGTGTTCGGCGCGTTCCTCGGGGGAATAGGTGGAATGGGTCATGCTGGCGGGGTGCTGGATCAGGCTTTCCGCGTCGCCAAGGCTCACCGCGCGCTGAATGAGCTTCAGCCGGTTCATGAAGGCGATGCCGCCCGCCTTGCCGCCCTTGACCTCGAAGGGGATCATGCCGCCGAAGTTGCCCATCTGCCGCCGCGCGAGTTCGGCCTGCGGGAAGCTTGCCAGCCCCGGGTAGGCGACATGCAGCACCGCCGGGTGCTGCTCCAGCGCTTCGGCGACCTTGGCAGCGGTGGCGCAGTGACGCTCCATGCGCAGTTCCAGCGTCTTGATCCCGCGCAAAAGCAGCATGGCGGTGAGCGGCGACATCACCGCGCCGGTCATGTCTTTCAGACCCACGAGGCGCACTTGCATCATGTCCTCGGCATTGCCCACCACGAGGCCCGCGACCACGTCGCCGTGACCCGAAAGGAACTTCGTCGCCGAATGCAGCACGATGTCGGCGCCATGTTCGATGGGCCGGGTGATGACCGGCGTGGCATAGGTGTTGTCGACCACCACCTTGGCGCCCACGCGATGCGCGATCTCGGAGATGGCGGCGATGTCCACCAGCCGGTTGTTGGGGTTCGCGGGGGTTTCGAAATAGACCACCTTGGTCTGGTCGCTGATCACCTCGGCGAGGTTTGCAGGCTCGGTCATGTCGACCAGCGTCACCTTGACGCCAAAGCGCGGCAGTCCGTGGGTCATGAAGGCGAAGGTGCAGCCATAAAGCGTTTTGTCGATGATGATCTCGTCGCCCGCCTGCAGGAAGGACCAGAGCGTCGAGGTGATCGCCCCCATGCCCGAAGCGGTGGCGAGGCCAGCCTCGGCCCCTTCGAGGTTGGCGATACGTTTTTCAAGATGGTCCAGCGTGGGGTTGCTGATGCGGGTGTAGAAATGCCCTTCGCGCTCGCCCGCGAACATGTCGCCGCCGGCTTCGGCAGTCTCGAAGGTGAAGGTCGAGCTCATGTAGATCGGCGGGTTCAGCGCGCCCTGTTCGTCCTGCGCGTCATAGCCGTGGTGGATGGCGCGGGTGGCAAAGGATTTCTGGTTCTCGGTCATGGCTGGCCCCTGTCTGAATTTGAGGGCATGATCCGATGGCGCAAGGGGCATTTGGTTGCTAATATATGCGCGAATTGCAGGAGATTTGGCATATCATGCCCCAAACGCCCCGATTGGACGCCACAGACCGCCGCATCATCCGCGCCCTGCAGCGCAATGGCCGGATGACCAACCTTGATCTGGCGGATGAAGTGGGCCTCTCGCCTTCGCCCTGCCTGCGCCGCTTGCGGGCGCTGGAGAAAAACGGCGCGATCCGGGGCTACAGCGTGGAGGTCGATGCCAAGGCCTACGGCCTGCCGGTGACAGTCATGGTGCGGGTGACGCTGGACGGTCACGACGAGGGCACGGTGCAGCGTTTCGAAAGCCAGATCCGCGCGATCCCGGAAGTGCTGGAATGTTTCGTGATGAGCGGGCTGTCGGACTACCTGCTGCGCGTCGTGGTGGGCGATCTCGAGGACTATGAGCGCTTCGTGCGGGCGCGGCTGCATCCCATCGGCGGCATCGGCTCGATCGACACCAGTTTTGTCTACGGCGTGGTCAAACGCTCTCAGGTCTATCCCGATATCGGCGATTGAGCGGTCGGAGACATTTAACCGGTTTACAATTCCGCCCCCCTTGGGAAATGTTCGCCCGAAGCCCCGAGGAGCCCCCATGACATTCGCCGCCACCCCCGCCCTGCAAGCCGTCGTCGACCATGCGCAAGCGCATGAGACCGACTGGCCCCGCTCGATGTACCACCCCGATGGCGCCTATGTCGGCAACCGCGAGTGGAACGAGAGCGGCCCTTGGACCGAGATCGTGGGCCCGGTGCGCCCGCGCGGCGGCCCTGCCGGGGTGATCCTGCATCGCGGCCAGCGCGTGGCCGACTGGGGCGATACGACACGCGCCGACATGACATTCTCCATCGCCAAGAGCTACCTGTCGGTGCTGGCGGGGCTGGCGGTGAAGGACGGGCTGATCGCGGACCTCGACGCGCCCGTGGGCGACAGCGTGCCGGGGCCGCATTTCGCAGGCGATCACAACGGGCGCATCACTTGGCGGCATATGCTGCAGATGAACAGCGAATGGCGCGGCGAGATTTTCGGCAAGGACGATCAGGTCGATCATTACCGCCAGATCGGGCCGGGGGCGGACAACAGCCGAAAGGGCCAGTTGCGGGAGGTCGGTGCGCCGGGGAGCCAGTATGAGTACAACGATGTGCGGGTGAACGCGTTGGCCTATGCGCTGCTGATGCGGTTCGGGCGGGCCCTGCCGGAGGTGCTGCGCGCGCGGATCATGGACCCGATCGGCGCCTCGCCGGACTGGCGGTGGGAGGGCTATTCGACCTCATGGGTCGAGGTGGACGGCTCCCGGATGCAATCGGTCACCGGCGGCGGGCACTGGGGTGGGGGCCTCTTCATCTCTGCCGAGGATCACGCGAAATTCGGCCAGTTCATCTGCCAGAACGGCAATTGGAACGGCGAACAAATTCTGCCCGAGGACTGGATGCAGCGGTCCCTGATGCCGACACCGACGCTCGACAAATACGGCTTCCTGTGGTGGCTGAACCGCGGGGCGGAAGCCGATCCGAAACTGCCCGATACCGCCTTCAGCGCGCAGGGCGCGGGCGGCCATACGATCTGGATCGCGCCCGAGCAGGAAATCGTCGCGGTGATGCGCTGGCTCGCGCCGACCGCCACGCCGCAATTCCTCCGCCGGCTCTTCGCCGCGCTGGCCGATAGCTGACACGAAAGGAAACACCATGCATATCAAGACCTTTGGGGTCGAAATGTGGATGAACGAATTCGAGAACCACTGCCGCTACAACCTCGCCGAGACCTGCGTGGACTCGATCACCTTGGGTGAGTTAATTGACATGGCGGGCGTCGACAATTCCGTGCTGGGCGAATTGCGCGAGATGCGCATGGGCTATGGCGCGATCGAGGGCACGGACCGGCTGCGCGACGCAGTGGCGGGGCTCTACGAGAACCAGTCCCGGGAGAACGTGCTGACCACCCACGGCACCATCGGGGCCAATGCGCTGGTTCATCAGACGCTGGTCAGCCGCGGCGATCATGTCATCGCCATCGTGCCGACCTACCAGCAGCATTACTCGATCCCCGAAAGCATCGGCGCCGAGGTCGAACTGCTGCATCTGCGCCCCGAGAACGGCTTCCTGCCCGACCTTGAAGAGCTGCGCGCGATGATGCGGCCCGACACGCGGATGATCGCCACCAACAACCCCAACAACCCGACCGGCGCGCTGATGGACCGCGCGATGCTCTTAGAGATCGCCGAGATCGCGCGCGGCAGCGGCGCATGGGTGCTCTGCGACGAGGTCTATCGCGGCACCGATCAGGCGGGGAACGGCTATACCGCCTCGATCTGCGATCTCTACCAGCGTGGTATCAGCACGGCGGGGATGTCCAAGGCCTATTCGCTTGCCGGGCTTCGCGTGGGCTGGGTCGCGGGGCCGAAGACCCTGCTGGAAGACATCATGATCCACCGCGACTACAACACGATTTCCGTCGGGCGGATTGACGAGTATTTCGCGGCCCTTGCCCTTGAAAACCGCGCCCAGATCCTCGACCGCGCACATCGGATCACGCGTGAGAACCTCGCGATCCTGTCGGATTGGGTCGAGGCCGAGCCGCTGATCTCATGGGTGAAACCGCAAGCGGGCACCACGGCGCTGCTGAAATACGACCTGCCGTTGCCGAGCCGTGATTTCTGCACGCAGCTACTGGAGGAAGAGGGCGTCCTCTTCACCCCCGGCAGCGCCATGGACATGGAGGGCTGGCTGCGCATCGGTTTCGCCAATTCGACGGCGGACTTGCGCGACGGATTGGCGCGTGTCTCCGCTTTCCTCGCGCGTCACGGTGCAGCACAGTCAAGCTAGATGGAGCCCATCATGCCGTCAGCCTCAGACCTGATCGCCCAAAGCGCCGCCCGTTCCTGCGTGGTTCATCGCAAGATCGCGGACGCGGTTTACCGCACCCCGGTGATCGCCTCCCGCTTGCCAATGGCAGAGGGCTCGCGGATGTTCTACAAAGCCGAGAACTTCCAGCATACCGGGTCATTCAAGCTGCGCGGCGCCAGTGCAAAACTGACGACGGTGCCGCTCGACCGGCCTGTCATCACCGCATCCTCCGGCAACCACGGCATCGCCTGCTCGCTTGCGGCCCAGACCACGGGGCATGAGTTGATCGTGGTACTGCCCGAAACCGTCGTCGCCAAGAAACGCAAGATCATTGAAAGCTACGGCACGAGGGTCGTGATCCATGGGGCGGATGCCTCGCTTTCAGAGCTGCATGCGCAGAGTTTGGCTGAGGCTGAGGGCTATACCTATATCTCACCCTACAACGATGCCGAGGTAATCGCGGGGCAGGGCACCGCCGCGCTGGAACTGCTCGACCAGATCGAAGGCATCGACAATGTCTTCGTCTCGATGGGCGGCGGTGGGCTGATCTCGGGCATGGGATCGGTGATCAAGGAATTCTCGCCGCAGACCCGCGTCATCGGTGTGAGCGCTGCGAATAGCTGCGCGCTGGCCGCGTCGATCAAAGCGGGCAAGATCGTCGAAACGGAACATCTCGACACGCTGGCCGATGGCGTGGCGGGCGGGGTCGATGCTGGCTCGATGACCCTGCCGCTCGCAAGCGCGGTGATCGACGAGATCATCCATTGCGACGAGGATCAGATCGCCGAAGCGTTAAAAGTGTTAGCTTGGGAAGAGAACATGCTGGTCGAAGGGGCCGCCGCTTTGGCGCTGGCGGCCTATCTGGCAGGGCCGCAGAACTACGCGGGCCAGACCTCTGTCGTTTTGCTATGCGGTGGCAATTATGAGGTCGAGCAGTTGCGCGGAAACATCTGACGGCTGCCCGGCCATTTCCCCTCAGCGCATGTCGAACCGCAGGTCGACCCAACGGCCATCAGGAATGTCACGAGGCGCACCGCCGGCCCAGCCGTCCTGCCAGATCACCTTGCGGGTGCGGATATCGAGCGTGCCCGCATCATAGCTGCACGCGACATGAACCAGCCGATTGCCATTCGCATCCTGCGGCGCTTCGATCTGCCAGCCGCGGCTGGCGAGCGGCGGCACATTCGACAATCGGTAATGGCCGAGCCCGATCCGTTCGAACCCTGCACCCAAAGGCACCGCAGGCTCTTCACTGCCATCGCGGAACAGGCGCACGATCGGGCTGGCTTCCTTGATGAACCCATTGGCATCCACGGTCGTATTCGCCCCGGACCACAGGGGCTGCCACGCGCCCCATGTCCCCGTCGCCCGGACACGAAAGGCCAGACCCGGCGTGTCGATTCCCAAGGCGAACTGCCACAGATAGGCGCTCTGCCCGCCCAAGGTGCTATTGCCGCAGAGCAGGCCGAAGACCCCATTCAGCGCCGGGAAAGGGTTGGCCCCGGAAGGCGCCTGCGCATGAGCGCCGCCATAGCTTGAAAAACTGCCCGAAAGATCATGCGCGTCGAGGTCCGTCACCAGCGGCCCCGCGTCAGCGCCGATGCCGAAATCCCCGACCCGCAGCAGCCGACCCACGGTCGCATCACCTACGTCCTGCGTCAGCGCCGCGCCTGAAGCGATGCCGCTCGCTGCGTCAAAGGCCAGTGCGGTGGTCCAACTGCTGCCATCGGCGCTGACCTTGATGGCGAAATCATCCTGCCCCGCCGTGCCCATCTCGGCACGGCCAGACCAATCGGTTTGGAACAGCAGGCTCGCGGTATCGGCGGCGCTGGCCTTGTTGAGCTTCAGCTGATGCCCCGCCCCTTCGTGGGTAAACAGGCTCGCCGGGGAGGAGACCGACAAGCGATTGCCACTGTCGTAATCCGTATTGACCCCCAGCCCGGAGAGGTTCGCCAGATCGGGGGGCGAGACTTCGGTCCAAGCCCCAGCCCCCCGACGGTGCAGAATCCCGGTCGATTTATCCAAAGCGACCCAGCCGTCTTGCGGGGCGGTGAACTGCCAAGTCTCTCCGACCCAGGCGGCCAGTTCACCGGGATGACCCGCCCAAACCTCTGTCGGCGCATCACCGAGGGCGTAAATCTCCCCCGCCTGCGGCAGGGCGGGCGGCGTGTTGGCGTCAAAGCCTTCGACCGCAAGCTGCACGAGAAGATCGAGCCGTTGCAGCGCTTCGTTATGGGTCACATGTTTTTGCGCCTGTGCGGGCATCAAATAGGGCAGGGATAGGCGCTCAGAGGTGTCGGGCATCGGGGCTCTCCGCGTTATGGGTCGCCTGAGACTGTGAGAAGGAAGTCTTGCCAGCCTGACAACCCACCGTTCGGGCCGCGCGCAACAAGCGGCGGTTCTGCCCCATCGCACGGCGCGGGCGGAAGGTTCACGATACGGCTTTCACTTTCGCCCAACCGCCCTAACTCTCTGTCAGGCGGAGCCTTTTCAAAACGAAAGCCGCAGTTTAACATTACGCCACGCCGCGCAAGAAAGGCCCACGCTTATGTCCAAGACCAAGATCGCCGTTGTCGGTATCGGCTACGTCGGGCTTTCGAATGCGGTGCTGCTGGCGCAGCACAATGAGGTAACAGCGGTCGATTTGAACGCAGAACGGGTGGCGCAAGTGAATGCCCGCCGCGCGCCAATCGTCGATCCGGAGATCGAGCAATATCTCGCGGAAAAGCCCCTCACCCTCCGGGCCACGACCGACGCAGAGGCGGCATATCGCGAGGCTGAATACGTGCTCATCGCCACGCCGACCAACTATGACCCGCGCACCAATGTCTTCGACACCTCCAGTGTTGAGGCGGTGGTGCGGGATGTCTTGGCGGTCACCAAAACGGCCACCATCGTCATCAAATCCACCGTCCCGGTGGGCTATACCGCGGGCCTCTCCGCCGAGTTAAGCAGCGACCAAGTGATCTTCAGCCCGGAATTCCTGCGCGAGGGCCGCGCGCTATACGACAACCTCCACCCCTCGCGCATCGTCGTCGGCGAAGACAGCCCACGCGCCCGGCGCTTCGCGCAACTGCTGGCCGAGGGGGCAATCGCCGACGACATTCCCATGCTCTTTACCGGTGCGTCCGAGGCGGAGGCGGTCAAGCTCTTTGCCAATACCTTCCTTGCCATGCGGGTGGCCTATTTCAACGAATTGGACAGCTACGCGCTGACCAATGGGCTGGATACGCGGCAGATCATTGACGGTGTCTGCCTCGACCCGCGCATTGGTGGGCATTACAACAACCCGTCGTTTGGGTATGGGGGCTATTGTTTGCCAAAGGATTCCAAACAGTTACTGGCCAATTACTCTGACGTGCCACAAAACCTGATCAACGCCGTGGTCCAGGCAAACCGCACCCGCAAGGATTTCGTCTCGGAGCAGATCCTGGCGCTTGGCCCTCAGCGGGTGGGCATCTACCGGTTGGTGATGAAGGCCGGGTCGGACAACTTCCGCCAAAGCTCGGTCCAAGGGATCATGAAGCGGCTCAAGGCCAAGGGCATCGAGGTGATCGTTTATGAGCCGGTGTTGCAAGAGGAACGCTTCTTCGGCTCCGAAGTCACCCGCGATTTGGAAGCGTTCAAGACGCGCGCGGATGTGATCGTGGCCAACTGCAGTCACCCCGATCTGGCGGATGTCCCCGACAAGGTCTTCACCCGCGATCTTTTTGGCGCGGATTGACGCGCCAACGTAATCCAAACTCTCGAAGGCAAAATGCGCAATACGATCGACAGCAAGAACTGGTGGACCCTGCCCACGGGGCCACGAAATACCATCTGCGATGTCGCGGGGGTGGGTGTGGGCAGCCAAGACCTACGCGGGGAGGGGCTTTGCTCCGGGGTGACGGCAGTTCTGCCGCATGAAGGTGATCTTTTCCGCAATCCGGTGCCTGCGGGCGTCGCCGTGCTGAACGGTTTCGGCAAAAGCGCGGGCCTGATGCAACTGGCCGAACTGGGCCAGATCGAGACGCCGATCCTGCTGACCAACACCTTTGGCGTCGGCCCCTGTAGCACGGCACTGATCCGGCGGGCGGTTGCAGAAAACCCCGAGATCGGGCGGGGCCTTTGCACGGTCAACCCGCTGGTTTTGGAATGCAACGACGGCACGGTGAACGACATTCAGGCGCTGGCGGTGACCGAGGATCACGCGCAGGCGGCGATTGCGGCTTGCGGGCCAGCGTTTGCGCAGGGCACGGTCGGGGCCGGTAGCGGGATGAAGACCTTCGGCTATGCTGGTGGTCTCGGCTCTGCTTCGCGGCGGGTCACCCTGCCGGGCGGCGCGGGGTTCGACCTTGGCGCGCTGGTCTTGTCGAATTTCGGCCAGCAAAGCGCGCTGCGGGTTTTTGGCCAACAGCTGCCGCCGCCGGGGCCGGGGGATGACCCCGACAAGGGCTCGATCATCATCATTCTGGCGACCGACGCGCCGATGGGCTCGCGGCAGTTGACCCGCATGGCCCGGCGCAGCGCCGCGGCCCTTGGCCGGTTGGGCAGCCACATCGGCCATCAAAGCGGCGACATCGCGCTGGCCTTTTCGACCGCCAACCGCATCACGCGCGGCGGGGCCGATACGCAGAGCGTCGAGCGGTTGAACGAAGACCGGATGGATGCCTTCTTTATCGCCGCGGTCGAAGCGGTTGAGGACGCGATCCTCAACGCGCTTTGGCATGGGGTGCCGCACCGGGGCTATGATGGCAGCCTTCTGCACGCCTTCCGCGACCGGATGGCCGAGGTCTACCGCGATTAAGCCGCGCTCACCGGGTCCATGGGGGCGAGGTCGAGCCCCCCGACCTGCGCCAGATGCGCCAGCAGCGCGTCGATCCCCTCGCCGGACCTTAACGCACAGAAGACCGTCGGCAGGTCCGGCCGCATCCGCGCGCTGTCGCGCTCCATGACCTCGAGCGAGGCACCGACATGGGGGGCAAGGTCGGTCTTGTTGATGACCAGAATGTCGGACTTGGTGATCGCCGGGCCGCCCTTGCGGGGGATCTCCTCCCCCGCCGCCACGTCGATCACATAGAGCGTCACATCCGCGAGTTCAGGGCTGAAGGTGGCCGACAGGTTGTCGCCTCCGCTTTCGATCAAGACCACTTCCACATCCGGGTGCCGCGAAACCATCTCCGCCACGGCGGCAAGGTTGATCGAGGCATCCTCGCGAATTGCCGTATGCGGGCAGCCGCCGGTCTCGACCCCGATGATACGGTCTTGCGGCAGCACCTGCATGCGCATCAGCGCCTCGGCATCCTCTTGGGTGTAGATGTCATTGGTGATTACGCCGATGGACAGCCGATCCCGCAGCGCGCGGCTGAGCGCGGCGGTCAGAGTGGTCTTGCCCGCGCCCACCGGGCCGCCGATGCCGACGCGCAAAGGGCCGTTGTTGCGTTTCATGTGCGGAAAATCCTTGAATATTGGGTTTCGTGTTTCATCGCGGCGATGTCGCAGAGAAAGGCGGTGGAGGAGAGATCGTCGAGCGTGCCGTCCTCTGCCGCCGCGGCGACCTCAAGACAGAGTGGCGCAAGGCCGCGGATGACGATCTGCCCCTCGGTCTGTCCCAAGGGGATCAGGCGCATGCCCGCGGTGGCGAGGTTGGCGGTGAAGGCGTGCAAGAACATCTCAAGCGTTTGGCGCAGCGGCAGCCCTTGCAGCCGTGCGGCGCGTCCGACGGAGACGGGATAGCAAAGCGGCGGCATGTCGTGCTGCCAGATCGCGGCGCTGGCGCGGGCAAAGGCTTCGCCCTGTAGCACGGTCTCTTTCAACCGCTCGGCAGAGGCGGCAAAGGCGCGGGCCTGCGCGTCGATCTCCGATGGGTCATCCGCGCGATAAGCCGCCGCAAGGAAAAGCGCATCCGCCTGACCCGCCCCATGCCGCAACACGCCGCCCAGCCAATCGGCCAAGCTGTCTTGCCCCGCCACATCCCCGTTCTGCACCGCCCATTCCAACCCATGGCTATAGGCGAAGGCGCCCACCGGGTAGGAGGGCGACAGCATCTGCACCAAGGTCAAAAGGGCGTCGGCCTGTAGGGTGTCAGCCATGCGCATGGTCATGCGGGTGGTCGTGATTGTGAACAGCGTGGTGAACATGGCCGTGATCATGCCCATGGGTGCGCCCATGGCCATAGGCACCGCCTTCGGGGCGGAAGGGGCCGGTGATCTCTCGCGTGGTGGCACCGATCTGGCCGAGCATCTTGGCGATCACATGGTCGCGCTGAATCACCAGCCGGTCGGCGTCGATCTGGCAGGGGGTATGGCGGTTGCCGATATGCCACGCGATGCGCGGCAGGTCTGGGCCGGTCACCTCCAGCAGAGCTTCGTCGGCAGCCACTACTTCGATGAGACGCCCGTCGGCTAGCACGAAGGCGTCGCCGTGGTCGAGCGAGGTGGTCTGCGCCAGATCGACCAGAAACGCTAGCCCGTCCGCCGTGGTCAGCACCTTGCGGCGCAGAAAGCGCCCGTCATAGGTCAGCTCGACCCGGTCACTGGCATCGGACCACGCTCCGGCGCGGCGCATCTCTTGGCAAAGGATTGGGGTCATCTCGGTCTCTTCAAAACAGGAAATAGCGCTGCGCCATGGGCAGCACGGAGGCGGGTTCACAGGTCAACAATTCACCATCCGCGCGCACCTCATAGGTCTCGGGGTTGACCTCAACCTCGGGCAGCGCGTCGTTCAACTTCAGATCGCGCTTGCCGATCTCGCGGGTGTTGCGCACCGCAAGCGTCTGTTTGGCAAGGCCGAGGTTGCCGCCCACTCCCGCGGCCTCTGCCGCTTCGCTGACAAAGACCACGGCGGAGTTTTCCACCGCCCGGCCATAGGCGCCGAACATGGACCGCGAATAGACCGGCTGCGGCGTGGGGATCGAGGCGTTGGGGTCGCCCATCTGCGCGCAGACGATGCTGCCGCCGAGCAAGACCATCTCGGGCTTCACCCCGAAAAAGGCGGGGTTCCACAGCACCAGATCGGCGCGCTTGCCCTCTTCGATGCTGCCGATATGGGTCGAGATGCCATGAGCGATGGCGGGGTTAATGGTGTATTTCGCGATGTAGCGGCGCACACGGAAATTGTCGTTGTCGCCCGTCTCTTCGGGCAGCCGCCCGCGCTGCTTTTTCATCTTGTCGGCGGTCTGCCATGTGCGGATCAAGACCTCTCCGACCCGGCCCATGGCCTGACTGTCAGAGGCGATGATCGAGAACGCCCCCATGTCATGCAGAATGTCTTCGGCGGCGATGGTCTCTCGCCGGATGCGGCTTTCGGCAAAGGCCACATCCTCGGGGATCGACTTGTCGAGGTGGTGGCAGACCATGAGCATATCCAGATGCTCTTCCAAAGTATTGACCGTGAAGGGCCGCGTGGGGTTGGTCGAGGAGGGCAGCACATGCTCTTCGCCGCAGATCTTGATGATATCTGGCGCATGGCCCCCGCCCGCGCCTTCGGTGTGGAAGGCGTGGATCGTGCGGCCTTTCATGGCCTTCACGGTATGTTCGACAAAGCCGCTCTCGTTCAGTGTGTCGGTGTGGATCATCACCTGCACGTCCATCGCATCGGCCACGCCAAGGCAGCAGTCGATGGCCGCCGGGGTGGTGCCCCAATCCTCATGCAGTTTCAGCGCGCAGGCGCCTGCGTTGATCTGCTCTTCCAACGCGGCGGGTTGCGAGGCATTGCCTTTCCCAGCAAAGGCGAGGTTCATCGGAAAGGCATCGGCGGCCTGCATCATGCGCCCGATATGCCAGCCGCCCGGCGTGCAGGTGGTGGCCAAAGTGCCATGCGCAGGGCCAGTGCCGCCGCCGAGCATGGTGGTCAGTCCCGAATGCAGCGCGTCTTCGATCTGTTGCGGGCAGATGAAATGGATATGGCTATCAAACCCCCCGGCGGTGAGGATGCGCCCCTCGCCCGCGATCACCTCGGTCCCCGGCCCGATGATGATATCGACCCCCGGCTGCGTGTCGGGGTTGCCTGCCTTGCCGATCTTGGCGATGCGCCCGTCTTTCAGGCCGACATCGGCCTTGTAGATGCCGGTATGATCGACGATCAGCGCATTGGTGATGACCGTGTCCACGGCGCCGCCCGCGCGGGTGACCTGCGACTGGCCCATGCCGTCGCGGATCACCTTGCCGCCGCCGAATTTGACCTCTTCGCCGTAGGCCCGGCCCTCGCCGGTGGTCAGGTCACGCTCGACTTCGATAATAAGGTCCGTATCGGCCAGCCGCACCCGGTCGCCCACCGTGGGGCCGAACATGGCGGCATAGTCACCGCGTTTGATCTGTGCAGGCATCAGAGGTCTCCCATCACCGCGCTGTTAAAGCCAAAGACCCGCCGCGCCCCGCCGATCGGGATGAGCGCGACCTCGCGCCGTTGGCCGGGCTCGAAACGCACCGCAGTCCCTGCCGCGATGTCGAGGCGCAAGCCCCGCGCGGCGGCGCGGTCGAACTCAAGCGCGGGATTGCTCTCGGCGAAATGGTAGTGGCTGCCGACCTGCACCGGGCGGTCGCCGGTATTGGCGACCATCAGCGTGATCGCCGTGCTGTCGGCATTGAGGGTCAACAGGCCCTCCGCCGGAATGATCTCTCCGGGGATCATGCTTTGGCGGTCTTCAGACGCCGCAGGACGAGGATCCCCCCCGATAGCGCAAAGGCCGCGGCGGCGATCAGGTAGACGGCGAGCGATCCGTCACCCTCTCCGCCATGGCTGTGGGGGAGCGGCGCGCTATGGGCGAAGGCCGCCATGGCGAGCGACATAAGCGGCAGGGCAAGAAGGGGGGCAAAACGCGGCATGGGATATCCTATCTGATGGGGTTGTGCACGGTGACCAATTTGGTCCCGTCGGGAAAAGTGGCTTCGACCTGCACCTCGGGGATCATTTCGGCCACCCCCTCCATACAGTCGTCGCGGGTGATGACATGGGCACCGGCCTGCATCATATCGGCCACGCTGCGGCCATCCCGCGCGCCTTCGACAACGGTGTCGGTGATGAGCGCGATGGCCTCGGGGTGGTTCAGCTTGACCCCCCGCGCAAGGCGCTTGCGGGCGACCTCGGCAGCCATTGAAATCAGCAGTTTGTCTTTCTCTCGCGGGGTCAGTTGCACGTCAGGTCATCCATGATCGGGGAAGGGTGTCACCGCTCAACGTGCCCAAAATCGGGACGAGCGATTGGCGAAGGTCGAAACTATCTGCGGCGAGGATCCGGGCGACCAGCAGGTCAGGACCGATGAGACTGGCCCCGGCGCTGTCGGGCAATTGGGCGCGAAGCCGGGGCAGCCGCGCTTCGGCATCGGGGGCCACATAGATCAGCGTGGCAAGGGCACCGGCCCCGGCCGCGATGTGCGGCGCCCCCAGATGCGCGGTGACATCGCCGCTGAGCGTCATCGCGTCGTGAAAAAGCGGCTGGCCCGCGCGGTTGACCTCGATCCGGTCGCGGAAATGGGCATGACGCAGGGTTTCGCCCATAGCGGCGCGGCCAAAGACCAGCGGCTCCACCAGCAGGAGAGAGGCGTCTTGCGCCAGTTCGACCGTCAGATGCCGCCGCAGAGCGCATCCGTCGTAGAGAATGGTCTCTTGCGGCAGCCAATGCAGCGTCGCGCCGGAGTCGACGGTAAGGGTGTTGCGCAGGGCTGCCACTTGCCCCGGTTGCGCGCGATAGGCGCGTTCGGCGGCCTGCGTGGTGAGGCTGAGCGCCGCTTGCGCTTCGGCACGGGCCGTCAGAGCAAAACTATCGCCGCCGGTGATGCCGCCTGCGGAATTGATGACGATCGCTTGCAACAGCGCGGGGTCGGGGCGGGGGAAGAGCAGCTTCATCGCGCCCGACTGGCGCAATTCGCCGATTGTCGACCCGCCCCGCGCAGCCTTGGCCGAGACCATCGCAGCACCAATAGCGCGTGGCTGCACCGGGGTCGCTTGGGGGCTGTTTATGCTGCTGTCGATGAGAATGAGGAACGCTCCGCCCGGTAAAGTCTGATGATTTTTCAATCACCATAGAGACGGGGTAAAGTCATCGCCGAGGCGGTTCGGAGCCGCCTGCACGGCGGGTTTGCCTGAAAAATGGGCGGAAAATCGCGGTGCTGTCCGAAACTTGGGCATTCCGAGCATGGGGCGGCGGCCCCGGGGAGGGAGGGCCGCCGCTGTCGTCAAATTCCGATCACGGGCGCAGCATGACCTTGCCGCCACGGCCCGTGGTCAGCGCAGCTTTCATCGCCTCGGTCACCTCGGCCAGCGGGTAGATGCCGCCGGTGTCGAGGGGCAGTTGGCCCTTCGCGGCCAGTTGCACCAATTCGCCAATCAGGCGGCCCCGCGTCTCAGCCGCCATCTCGCCGCTGACGCGCGAGCCCCAGAAGCCTTTGACGGTGATGTGCTTCATGATCAATTCGCCCGAAGACATGGAGAGCGGCTGGCCCGTCGCCGTGCCGAAGACGATCAACTCTCCGTCCTTCCCCAGCAGTTCGACCAGTTGGCCGCCCAACTCGCCACCGACGGAATCGATGGCCGAGACCGCGCCCTCTTTGCCGATCAACTCACGCGCTTTGCTCTGCCAATCCGCATCTTCGGTGGAGAGGACATGTTCCGCGCCGGTGTCGCGCATCTCTTCGGCGGCGCCTTCGCGGCGGACGAGGTTCAGCAGGTTGACGCCGCGCGCCTTGGCCAGACCGACCATGATCTTGCCGACCGCGCCATTGGCGGCGGTTTGGATCAGCCAATCGCCTTCGCCGACCTTGAGGGTCTCCAAGAGGGACAGGGCGCTGAAGGGCATGGCAATCAACTGCGCGCCGGCTTCGTCCGAGATTGCCTCGGGCAGGGGCAGCAGGCCCGCGGCGGGGGCGGTGAAATACTCAGCCCAAGCGCCGTGGAACCCGGCAGCTGTGACGCGTTTGCCGATCAGAGCCTCATCAACGCCTTCGCCCACGGCCTCGACGATGCCAAGCGCTTCGGAGCCGCCGATGGCGCCGGGCAGTTCGGGCTTGTAGCCATAGTTGCCGCGCACGGTCCAAAGGTCGTGGTTGTGGATGGGCGAGAGCACCATGCGCAGCAGCGCTTCGCCTGCGGCGGGCGCGGGCTTGTCGGTTTCGCGGGTGGTCAGAACCTCGGCGGGCTCGCCGAATGTGTCGTGGATGGCAGCGAACATGCTGTTTCCTTTCAGGTTGGGAATTGGCCCCCGGTGGGGGAGAGTTGGGCAGAGGTTTCAGCGCGCGCCATGCGCAGGGGCGCATCGCTGCGTGCCAGTTTGGCCAGCACCGCAGCGCCGAGCCATTTGGCATAGAGCATGCGGGCTGTGGTCTCAGGGTCTTCGAGCACCCGGACGGTCCCATCCTCTGCGCCTTGGCGCAGCAATTGGGCAATTCGGGCGACCAGAGCATCGACACCCTGATCGAGCGTTTCGCGCATCGTTTCCGACAGGTCGGCGACTTCGGATCCGAGTTTCACCACCAAACAGGCGCTGGCGATCCCCGGGGCGCTGGATTGGTTGAGCCATGCATCCCAGAAACTGTCGAGCTTGTCGCCCGCCGTTCCCGGGGCCGCGATCAGCGCATCGACACGGTCGAGATAGGCCTCGACGTAATCGGCCAACATCGCGGTGCCAAAAGCCTCTTTCGACGCGAAGTAATAGTAGAAAGAGCCCTTGGGCACGCCGCTTTCGCTCAGAATGCGCGACAGGCCAACGCCAGAGAACCCGTGCCGCAGCACGAGGCTGCGCCCTATGTCCAAAATGCGTTGCCGCGTCTGATCTGATTTCTTTGCCTCTGTCATACCGGGGCACCTAAGGAATAATAGACCGGTCGTCTAGTGCGCTCGCGCGAATGTGAGATAGCCAAGTTGAACGAGGCGCCAAACCAGAAAATAGCGAAAAAACCTATTCTTGCGCGATCATATATATTAGATTCCACACAACGGCCCGCAGGGTGTCAAAAGGGATGGAATGGAAAGATGGATCAAAAGATTGCTCTGATCACGGGGGCCGGAAGCGGGGTGGGCCTTGCCTGTGCGCAGCGTTTGGCGAAGGACGGTTTCACTCTCGTCCTGACGGGGCGGCGGCAGGATAAGATCGACGCGGCCTGCGCGGAGCTCGATGGGCAGGGGCATATCGCCGTGGCTGCCGATGTGGGGGTCGAGGCGGAGGTCGGCGCGCTTTTCGAGCGGGTGGAGACGACCTTTGGGCGGCTGGATCTACTGTTCAACAATGCCGGGCGCAATGGTCCGGCGGTTGAGGTGGACGGCTTAAGCGTGGCGGAGTGGAACGACATCGTCGCGACCAATCTGACCGGGTCATTCCTCTGCGCCCGCGCGGCTTTCGCCCTGATGAAACGGCAGAGCCCCAAGGGCGGGCGGATCATCAACAACGGCTCGATCAGCGCCCATGTGCCGCGCCCCCTGTCGGTGCCCTATACGGCGACGAAACACGCGATCACCGGGTTGACCCGCGCGCTGTCGCTCGACGGGCGGGCGCATGACATCGCCTGCGGACAGATCGACATCGGCAATGCGGCGAGCGAGATGACCGAGCGGATGGCGGATGGCATTCTGCAACCAAATGGCAGCCGCATGTCCGAGCCGCGCATGGATGTGAACGACGTGGCCGAAACGCTGTCTTACATGGCGAAGCTGTCGCTCGACTCCAACGCCATGTTCGTCACCGTGATGGCTACTAAAATGCCCTTCGCGGGGCGCGGTTAAGTGGTCAAAGCACCTTGCCCGGGTTCATCAAATGGCCCGGGTCGAGGGTGGCCTTGATCTGCGCCATCAACTCCAGCGCGACCGGATCCTTGTACCGGCGCAGCTCGGCGCGCTTGAAGGTGCCGATGCCATGTTCCGCCGAGAAAGAACCGCCCATCTGGTGCACGATATCATGCACGATCCGGTTGAAGGCCCCGTATTCGGCAAGGAACGCCGCATCCGCCATATCCACCGGGCGCGAGAGATTGAAATGCAGGTTGCCGTCGCCGAAATGGCCAAAGGGGCAGGGGCGCAGGCCGGGCATGTGATCCATACAGGCTTGGGTCGCCTCACGGATGAAATCCGCCACGCGCGACACCGGGACCGAAACGTCATGTTTAATCGACGCGCCTTCGGGTTTCTGCGCCTCTGACAGGTTCTCTCGCAGCGCCCAAAGCCCGTCTTTCTGCGCCTCCGATGCGCCGATCACGGCGTCGATGATCTCCTCCGCCTCGAAAGCCGCTTCCAATGCGGTTTCCAGCCGGGCGTCGAGGTCTGTCTGCGCGCCATTGCCGGTAAGTTCGATCAGGCAATAGGCGGGATGCGCCTCGGCCATCGGATCGCTACAGCCGGGCGCGTGGTCGATCACCATTTGCAAGCCCAGCCGGTCGATATACTCGAATGTCGAAAGCGTGTCGGCGGTCTGGCCGCGCGTCCGCGCATAGAGGGCGAGCGCCGGATCGGGGCCGGTGCAGGCCACCAGCGCGGTGGCCCGGGCGGTGGGTTTGGGAAAGAGTTTGATCACCGCCGCCGTGATGATGCCAAGCGTGCCTTCGGCGCCGATAAAGAGGTGTTTGAGGTCAAAGCCGGTGTTGTTTTTCCGTAGGCCGTTCAGGTCATTCAGCACCCGTCCATCGGGCAGCACCGCTTCGACCCCCAGCACGAGGTCGCGGGTATTGCCATAGCGCAGCACCGCCGTCCCGCCTGCGTTGGTCGAAAGATTACCGCCGATCTGGCAGGAACCTTCGGAGGCAAGCGAGAGCGGGAAGAGCGCGTCGACCTCATCCGCTGCCGCTTGGATATTGGCAAGGATGCAACCCGCCTCGACCGTCATCGTGGCATTGGTCGGATCGACCGCGCGGATACGGTTCAGCCGGTCGGTCGTGAGGATAATGCCGCCATCGGGCACGCCGCCCCCCGCAAGGCCGGTGTTGCCGCCCTGCGGTGTGACCGGCACCTCGGCGGCATGGCACAGGCGCATGCAGGCGGCGACCTCCTCGGTCGAGCCTGGGCGGATCAGCGCCAGCGCCGTGCCGCGCCGCAGTCCGCGATCTTCGATCAAACGCGCGTCGAAATCCTTGGCGTCGGTCACCACATGGGCAGGGCCAATGGCGTCGCGCAGCGCGTCCAGCAGGGCGGCATGGTCTTGCGCGTCCGTATCCTCTGCGCGGGGCGGCGCGGTCAGGGTCGTCATCTGGGTCATCCTTCAGCGCTGGTCGGCGTCGACTTTTTTCTGGGCCGCCGCGCGCAGCTTGCTGATCGTGGTGCGGGTCGAGATCTGCTCGGGGTCGGTCACCAGTTCGATCAGCGCCGGACGGCCACTCTCGCGGGCGCGGGTGAAGGCGGCGGCGAAATCCTCGGTCTTGGTCACCCGTTCGGCATGGGCGCCCAGACCTTCGGCCATCTTCACGAAGTCTTGGTTCTGCAAGGTGGTGCCCGAGATGCGTTCGGGGTGGTCGCGTTCCTGATGCATGCGGATGGTGCCGTAGATGCCGTTGTTGAACAGCAACACGATGGGCCGCCCGCCATATTGCGCGGCGGTGGCGAGTTCATTGCCGCTCATCATAAAGCCACCGTCGCCGACGAAGGAGAGCGTCAGCCGTTCAGGGTCTGCAATCGACGCGGCCACGGCGGCGGGTACGGAATAGCCCATCGCGCCACAGGTGGAGCCGACGATCCGGCCCGGACGGCCAAAGCGCAGGAACCGCTGCGCCCAGCCGGTGTGGTTGCCCGCGTCGAGCGTGACCACCACGTCATCGGGCAGCTCATCGCGCAGTTGCGCAAGGGCCACCCCCATGTCGAGGTCCCATTCCCCGCCATTGGGTGCTTCGGTATCGGTGAGGTAATCGGCATGCAGCTTGTCGCACCAATCGCCCCATGCCTCTGCCCGGCCCAGATCGACGCCGTCCAAGGCAGCGGCCACAGCGACGGGCGCCGCCGCGATGCCCAAATCCGGTGAATAGACACGGCCGATCTCATCCGCCTCGGGGTAGAGATGCACCAGACGGGTTTCGGGGTTGGGCGATTGCATGGTGGTGTAGGTCTTGGTCGTCATCTCGCCCAAACGCGCGCCGATCACGATGAGCAAATCCGCCTCGCGTTGATGCGCGTAGAGGCTGGGCGCGGTGGAGGTGCCGAAATCGCCTGCATAGACCGGCGAGAGGTTGTTCACGATGTCCTGTCGCCGGAAAGAGGTGGTGACGGGGATCTTGTTGGCCTCGGCAAAGCGGGTGATGGCCGCCGCACTCTCATCCGACCAGCCGGAGCCGCCGAGCAGCAGCAGGGGCCGTTCGGCCTGCGCGATCTCGGTCTTGAGCATATCGAGGCTATCTGGCGATAGCCCCGCATGGGTGGCCGTATAGGGCCGGGCATCGGCCACGGAAACCACCTCGGTCAGCATGTCTTCGGGCAGGGAGATCACCACCGGACCGGGGCGCCCCGAGGTCGCCACGCGGAACGCGCGGGCCATATATTCCGGGACGCGTGCCGGGTCGTCGATCTGGGTGGCCCATTTGGCGATGGGGCCGAACATGGCGCGGTAGTCGACTTCCTGAAAGGCTTCGCGGTCGGTGGTGTCGCGGGCGATCTGGCCCACGAGCAGGATCATCGGCGTGCTGTCTTGCTGTGCGATATGCACCCCGATGGCCGCGTGGCAGGCCCCGGGGCCGCGGGTGACCATGCAGATGCCGGGCTTGCCGGTGAGCTTGCCATAGGTCTCGGCCATATTCGCGGCCCCGGCTTCGTGCCGCGCGTTGATCAGGTTGAAACGGTCCTGCACGTCATGCAGCGCGTCCAGCACCTCAAGGTAGCTTTCGCCGGGCACGCAATAGGCGGTGTCGCCGCCGTGGATCAAAAGCTGATCCACAAGGACCTGTCCGCCGGTCCGCGCCTTGAGGGATGTTTTTTGCAGCATGGAGAAGGCTCCGTTTCGTTCGTTCTAAGATTTAAGTATGTGTGGCCGCTTGGCTTTTCGGACTGGGGTTCCTGGCCTTTTGGAAGGCCAGGATAACGCCCGCGATGACCAGCCCCGAGGCGGTGAGCCGCAGATCGGGATAGATCAGCAAGAGCGATGCCGCGAAAAGCACCACCGACAGCACGTTGGACAGTTGGCCAAAGTAGTAGCGTTGCAGGGCGGCGGCCAGCAGGATGACGCCAATGGTGGCCTGCAACAGGACCAAGGTGATCTGGGTGGCCGAACCCTGCATCAGGATCGCCGGTTCATAGACGAACATGAAGGGCACGATAAAGCCGGTGGCCCCGAGTTTCACGGCAGCCCAGCTCGCCTCGACGATCTTGGCGTGCGACAGGGTGTTGGCGGCATAGACCGCCATGGCGACGGGGGGTGTGATGGCCGACAGGATGGCGAAGTAGAACACGAAGAGATGCGCCGCTTCGACCTGCACGCCCAGTTTCACCAGCGCCGGCACCAGCAGGGCGACCTGCACGATATAGGCCGGTGTGGTCGGCATCCCCATGCCAAGGATGATGCCCGCAATCATCGACAGGAAGAGCGCGATGACCAGCGTGTCTTGGGCCGCTTCGATCACGAAGTTCGAGAAGGTCAGGCCAAGGCCGGTGATGTCGATCACGCCGACGACGATGCCCGCACAGGCACAGGCTGCGGCAATCGCCAGCACGTTGCGCGCGCCGCCTTCGAGCGCTTCGAGGATGTTGTCGACGGTGACGTAATGCCGTGTCGTCTTGCGCAGCGCCGCCACGGGCACGACCGAGACGATACCGCAAAGCGCCGCATAGGGGGCCGAATAGCCCAGCATCAGCACGCCCACGATGATTGCCAGCGGCAAGAACAGGTGGCCACGCTCGACAAGGACGGTTTTCAGCGGCACTTGATCCTCTTTCGGGACCGAACCGATGCCCTTGCGCTTGGCCTCGAAATGGACCGCGGCAAAAAGGGCCACATAGAACAGGATCGCGGGCGCCAGCGCGTATTTCGCAACCGTGAGGTATCCGACCCCGAGGTATTCGGCCATGACAAAGGCCGCAGCCCCCATGACGGGCGGCATGATCTGCCCCCCGGTCGAGGCCACGGCTTCGACCGCGCCGGAGAAGGCGGGTTTAAACCCCATGCGTTTCATCAGCGGGATAGAGAAGGTGCCGGTCGTCATCACATTGGCCACGGCAGAGCCGGACACCGACCCGAAGAGGCCCGAGGTCACACAGGCCACCTTGGCCGGACCGCCGACCTGACGCCCGGTAAGCGCCACGGCGAAATCCATGAAGAGTTGGCCCACGCCCATCCGCTCGACCAAAGAGCCGAAGAGGATGAAAAGCACCATATAGGTCGCGGAAACCGCGATCGGGATGCCGAAGATGCCTTCGGGCGTCATGAACAACTGCTCAAGGATCACCGAGGGCAGGGTCGAGGTGAAGGCGAGGCCGTAGCCGAGAAACAGCAGCGCCGTGATCGGCAGCATCGGCCCCAGCATCCGGCGCGTGGCCTCCAGCAGCAGGACGACCAGCGTGATCCCCACCACGATGTCCATCGGCATCAGCGGATCGACGTAGAGAAAGCGCTGCGTGATGTAATTAAGGTTAAAGGAAGGATAGAGCGCAGCACCCGCCGCGAAAAGCCCGATGACCACATCATACCAACTGGGCACATCATTGCGCAGACCCTTGCGGTTCACCGTCAAGAAAATCAGCAGAAGCGCCAGAGCGACGTGTACGCCGCGCATAATATAGGGGTTAGGCGGGCCGACGAAGGCGACATAGAGATGCCACACAGCCATGCCGATCAGGATCAGCCTTGCTATGCGGGTAATCAGGGGCATCTTGTCCAGAAAGATCGACAGTTGCATGGGGGTTCTCTCGTCTAGAGTGGAAGGCGGCCTCCGTGTGTCAGCACGCGGAATGCACGGGGCGCAGGGACCTTATGGATGTGGGCCGGACGAAGCACTTGGCTCCGGCCGACCCGTTTCGTGTCGGAAGGGAATTACATCCCCGAGACGCCACGCTCTGCGTAGAACTCCTTCGCGGCGGGGTGGAAGGGCACGCCGATGTCGGTGGCCATTTCCTCTACCGTCAGGTTCGCCATAGACTTGCTGATCGCGGCAAAGCTGTCGTTGTTATCGGCAATCGCGCCGAGCACGGATTTGACGATCTCACCGTCATAGTCGCAGGGCGCGACCATATGGGTGTCATAGCTGATCGCATGCACGGTCTCATCGAAACCGGGGTAGGCGCCCGCCTTGACTTCGCGGCGCTGGAAGGCGGCGTTTTTGTCTTTGAAGTGGGCAAAGGTCTCTTCATCCACGTCGATCAGGCGGATTTTGCGCGAGGAGGCCAGATCCATGACCGAGCCGGTTGGCAGGGACGACCCCAGTGTGAAGAAATCGGCCTGACCGTCTTTCATCTGCGAAGCAGAGTCGGAATAGGACGTGTTGGCGACGCTGTCGAGGTCGTCAAAGGTCATGTCCGCAGTCGACAAAAGCTCGCGCGTCAGGAATTCGCCGGTGTTGCCAAGCTGCTGTGTGGTCAGGCGTTTGCCCTTCATGTCGGCAATGGTCTTGATGCCGGAATCTTCAAGCGCGACGATCTGGAAATACTGCGGATAAAGAATGCCAAGGTTACAGACATTGGTCGTGGCCTTGCGGAACGGCTCTTTGCCCGACAGGCTGTCCACGGTCGAGATCGAATTGGCGAAGGCGATGCCAAAGCGGCCCGCGTCTACACCAACCACATTCGACACACCCGCACCCGGCGTGACGGTGATGTCCATATCGGGGTTCTCACGCTCCACAATCGCCTTGATCGCGCCGCCCACGGGATACCACGACCCGCCCTGCTGGCCGGTCGCCATGACAAAGCTCTGCGCATGGGCGGCGGCGCCTGCGACGGCGAAAAGGATGGTGGCCGCTGTGGTGCGACGGATCGATTTGAAGATGGGTGACATAGAAACTCCTCCCGAGTTTTGACTGTGTGTCGGCAGCTACTGGATGGGTTCCGGGCTCCCCCCTGACATCCTCTTGCCGTGATCCGCAGACTGCGGGGGAATCTCTAGCCTGTCAATTAAAAATACAAATTTATGGGGATTTCCTCTTACTTGTAATGTTGTATTCTGCTTGTAACGTAACGGTAGGCCCTACCTTCTGATTATTGACAGCTTGTCATACAGGTGGTCCAATCGGCGAAAGGAAGTTGTTATTATGGCTGCAAATCTTCAGGCGACCGCGCCCCTCGTCGATGGTGCCACGCTGAGCGATCAAGTGACCGAGGTACTGCGCCACAACGTGGTGAATGGCGTGTGGAACGTGGGCGATGTGCTGCCCTCCGAAACCACACTAGCGAGCGATTTCGACGTGAGCCGCACGGTGATCCGCGAAGCAGTGTCGCGTCTCAAGGCCGAAGGCATGTTGTCGAGCCGTCAGGGCCGGGGGGCTTTCGTCGCCAGCGACAGGCCCCGTCAGGGCTTTGCCATCCCTGAGCGCGATATGGAAAGCCAGCGCAAGCTTGAGCAGATCCTAGAGCTGCGCATGGGGCTTGAAATCGAAGCCGCTGCCATCGCCGCCGCCCGCGCCACCCCCGAGGCCCGCGCCGAGATCGAGCGTGCCGCTGCGACCTATGATGAAAGCAACCAGATCGGCGGTCCTGCGGTCGCGGCGGGGGTCAGTGCCGACCTCGGCTTTCACCGCGCGGTCTGCGAGGCGACGGGCAACAGCTATTATCTCAGTCTGTTTAACTATCTTGTTGCCAGCCTGCGCGAGACGATGCTGGCCGGACGGTTGCAGGCGTTGAAGCGCGGGGGCGAAAGTCGAGATGCGATACAGGAGCACTACGACATCGCCGCCTCTATCGCCGAGGGTGACGCGGAACGCGCCCGCCAGCGGATGCGCGACCACCTGCAGATGTCGAGCGGGCGGCTTTTGGCACAGCTCAAGACTGAGGACGGGCTGGCAGAGTGACCGTTCCTGCCGCCCTCCACGCCGCCCTTGCGCGGCCCAGCTCACTAACCATCGCGCTCAGCGGGGGGATCGACAGCCTGACGCTCTCGGCTGCCGCGGCCAAGGTGCGCGGCGCGGCGGGCGTGACGCTTTGCCATGCGGTCTCACCCGCCGTTCCGGCGGCGGCGACCGCGCGGGTGAAGGATTTCGCCACCACTTGGGGCCTGCCGCTGAAGCTGGTCGACGCGGGGGAGTTCGCCGATCCCGCCTATCGCGCCAACCCGGTCAATCGCTGTTATTTCTGCAAGTCGAACCTCTATGGCACTTTGGCGCGCATGGGGCCGCTGGTGGCGGCGGGCACCAATACCGATGATCTGTCGGACTACCGTCCCGGCCTACAAGCCGCGGCGGAGCACGGCGTGCTGCACCCTTTCGTTGAGGCGCAGATGTCCAAGTCGGATGTGCGCACCTTGGCCCGCGCGCTCGGGCTGGGAGATCTGGCTGAACTGCCAGCCGCCCCCTGTTTGGCCAGCCGGATCGAGACCGGCCTGCGGGTGGAGCCTGCGGATCTGGCGGTGATCGACCGGGTAGAGACCCTGCTGCGTGAGGTCATGGGCAATATCACCCTGCGCTGTCGACGCCTGCGCGGGGGCTGGGTGGTCGAGCTTGATCCGCTTGTCTATGAGGGCCTCTCCGCCCAGAAACGTGCAGCGATATTGACGCAGGTTCGGCGGGCCACGGATGACGGGCGCGCGGTTGATCTGCGGGCCTATTCAAGAGGAAGTGCATTTGTCCATCACTAAGACCGGCCCCGACGGGCATCCAGACGTGACCTTTGACCGGGGCCGCGGGGGGCGTATCGGCATCGAAGAGGCCGTGCTTTGCGAGCATAAATCCGTGGCGCAGATCGCCGCCATCATCGGCGATGCAGCGGCAGAGGAACGGCGGCTGTTGTTGACCCGGCTGACGGCAGAGCAGTTCGCCGCGCTGCCCGCCGACGCGGCGCAACGGGTCGATTACTGCACCGCCTCGCGCACCGCCATTTTGGGAGAGATCGGGCCCTTGGCCAGCACCCCGCGCATCGCCCTCGTCAGTGCGGGCACCTCTGATTATGCCCCTATGGCCGAAGCGCGGCGCACGCTGGCCTATGGCGGGATGGCGGCGACCGAGGTTTCGGACGTGGGCGTGGCCGGGCTGTGGCGTCTGCTCGCGCGGGAAGAGTTGCTGCGCGAGATGGATGTGGTGATCGTTTTTGCCGGGATGGATGCGGCGCTGCCCTCGGTCGTGGCCGGGCTGGTGCCGGGGGTGGTCATTGGTGTGCCGACCTCGGTGGGCTATGGTGTCGCCCGCGGCGGGAGGGTCGCGCTCGATTCGATACTCGCCAGCTGCGCGCCGGGGGTGACCGTGGTGAACATCGACAACGGCTATGGGGCTGCGACATCGGCTCTGCGGCTGGCCAATATGATGCGCCGCGCCGCGGCGGGAGGGTAGCCGGTGACAGCACCGAAACTGAAGATCAAGAAACGCCAGACATTGGCCGACCAGCTTTACGGGCAGGTCCTTGAGCAGATCGTGTCGAACAAGCTGGTGCAGGGGGAAAAGCTGCCTTCGGAGAACCAGATCGCCACCGCCTTTGGCGTGTCGCGCCCCGTGGTGCGTGAGGCGCTGCGCAAGCTGCAGGAGGACGGTCTGGTCGAGGCGCGGCGCGGCGTGGGCACCTTCGTGCGGCGGCGGCCTTCGGAAAAGCTGATCGAATATGCCACGGCGGGTTCCGTCGCCGGGCTGATGCGCGCGATGGAAGCGCGGATCACGATCGAAAAGGCCACCGCCCGCATGGCCGCGCAGCGTGCCAGCCCCAAAGACATCGCCCGGATCGAGGCAGCCTTGCAGACGCTGGAGGCATCCATGCAGGCGCGTGACCCCTCCTTTGATGCTGATTACCAGTTCCACCGCGCCATCGCGGCGGCGTCGGGCAACGAGGTCTTCGTCCAGATGCTCGATTGCGCCCGCGGTTCGATCGAACAGGGGATCGACGTGGCGCAAAAGCTGACCCGCCAAGGATCTCAGGCGCGGATCGACGTGGTGATCAGCGAACATCGGGAAATCCTCGAAGCGATCCGCGCGGGCGACAGCGAAGTCGCAGGCGTGTCGATGGCCTATCACCTGTTGCAGGCGCGGGCCCGGATCACCGACCACGCCGGTATCGCATGACCCAAGCAAGCAGAAAGACCACCCCATGATCTACGACCACCGCACCTATTGCTGCCGCCCCGGCACGATCAAGAAACACCTCGCGCTCTATGCCGAATTCGGCTTTCCGGCGCAGCGCCGCATCTTGGGCGAGCCGGTGATCTATGCGCAGGTCGAGACGGGGGACGTGAATTCCTTCGTGCATATCTGGGCCTATAAGGACGCCGCCGACCGGGCCGCGCGTCGGGCGCAGATGGCGGCGGATCCTGAGTGGCAGGTCTATCTCAAGAAAAGCGCCGAGGCGGGGTATTTGGTGAGCCAGACCAATAAGATCCTGATGCCCGTGCCGCTCGATAAGTAAGCGGCGCCCCGGCCTGAGTGGTCAGGCCGGGGCAGCCTTCAGGTCACGAGGCAGGCCTCGTCGATGCCGCGCCCTTCGTGGAAGGCGCGGATGTTGCCCGCCCAATGGCCGACCATGCGCCTGAGGTTGTCCTCGCTATGGCCGCCGATATGCGGCAGCGGCAGGACATTATCGAGACGCAGCAGCGGGTTGTCCGGCTCCACCGGTTCTTGGGTGAAGACATCCAATGCCGCCCCGGCGATGCGTTTGTGGGTCAGCGTGTCGATCAGGGCCGCCTCGTCGATCAGCCCGCCGCGCCCGGTGTTCACCAAAAGCGCATCCGATTTCATCCGCGCCAGTTCCGCCGCCCCGATGGTGTGGTGTGACGCATCGGTCAGTGGCATGTGCAGGCTGACGATATCGCAGGTCTCAAGGATTTCATCGCGCTCGGCATAGTGCGCGCTGGTGCCTTCGGCTGGCCCCGAACGGCGGTAGTAGAGCACCTCACAGTCAAAGCCCGTCAGCCGTTTCGCGACAAGCTGCCCAATGGCGCCAAAGCCGATCAGCCCGACCTTCTGACTGCTGAGATCCCGCGCCCCGGGGACGATTTCGGGCACGATCCATTTGCCCGCGCGGGTGTTGTTGTAATGCAGCGGGATGCGGCGCAGCGCGGCGATCATCATGCCGATGGTCAGATCCGCGATGGTAGGCGCGTTGACCCCGGGGCTGCGCGCGACCGGAACACCCATCTCGCGCGCGACATCCAAGGGGATTTTGTCATACCCCGTGCCCCACTGATGCACGAGGCGCACGCTATCGGCCCCCCGCAAGACCTCAGCCGGAAGCCCCCGCCCGCGTGGGACGATATAGGCCGCCCCCTTTACCGCTTCGGCAAAGTCCGCTTCCGAGAAGGAGGCCGCAAAGCGCAGATCAAGCCCTTCGGCATAGCCGCGCACCTTGTCTTGCATGTCCTGCGGCATCGCGTCGAGCACGGCGACGGGGCCGATCAACCCGTCGCTCATGCCGAAGCCCCGCGCAGGTCTTCGGGCAATAGCGCCTCGGGCAGGTTTTGGTAGGACACGGGCCGCGGGAAGCGCCGGATCGCCATGGTGCCGACGGAAGTCGCGCCAAAGTTGGTGGATGCGGGGTAGGGGCCGCCATGCACCATGGCGTCACAAACCTCGACCCCGGTGGGGAAACCGTTCACCAGCACCCGGCCCGCCTTGCGCTCAAGGATGGGCATCAGCGCCTTGGCGGCGTCGGTGTCGCCTTCGTCCATCTGGACCGTCGCGGTCAATTGCCCCTCGAACCCTTTGGCAAGCTCTTGCATCTCATCGCCCGAGGACACCCGCAGCACCAGACCCAAGGGGCCGAAAACCTCTTCCCCAAGGGCGTGGTCTTGCAGGTAGGTATCGGCGTCGGTTTCAAACAGGTTCGGCTGGGCGGCGCGGCCTTCGCTGTCGTTGCTGACCAGCGCGCGGACGGCATTACGCCCGGTGAAGCGTTCCTTGCCGTCGCGGTAGGCTTGGGCGATGCCGTCGGTCAGCATGACCTGCGGGCCGACCTGCTCCAGCGCCTCTTTCGCGGCGGCGACGAATGCGTCGCCTTCGGCCCCCTTGGCCACGACCGCAATGCCGGGGTTGGTACAGAACTGCCCCGCGCCCATGGTCAGCGACCCGGCCCAGCCGGCGCCGATCTCAGCGCCGCGATTGCGGGTGGCATCGGCCAAAACGAACATCGGGTTCACCGACCCCAACTCGCCAAAGAAGGGGATCGGCTCGGGGCGTTGGGCGCAGAGATCAAAGAGCGCGCGCCCCCCGCCGAGCGATCCGGTGAAGCCTACGGCCTTAATGAGCGGATGCTGCACCAGCGTCTGGCCCACCTCGCGGCTGTTGGCGTGGATCAGAGAGAAGACGCCGGGGTGGATGTCGCATTTCTGGATCGCCGCGTGGATCGCTTCGGCCACAATCTCCCCCGTGCCGGGGTGGGCGGAGTGGCCTTTGACCACGACTGGGCAGCCCGCCGCCAGCGCCGCGGCGGTATCGCCGCCCGCGGTGGAGAAGGCCAGCGGAAAGTTCGATGCGCCAAAGACCGCGACCGGCCCGATGGGGCGCTGGATCATGCGGATATCGGGGCGCGGCATCGGCTGGCGTTCGGGCAGGGCACCGTCAACGCGCCGGTCCAAATGCGCGCCTTTGCGGATGTGATCGGCAAAGAGGCGCAGCTGCCCGGTTGTCCGCCCCCGCTCTCCCTGAAAACGGGCTTCGGGCAGACCGGATTCGCGGGTGCCGATCTCGGTAATGGTCTCGGCACGGGCCTCCATCTCATCCGCGATGGTATCGAGGAAGGCGGCGCGGGTCTCGCGGCTGGCATAGGCGTAGGACCAAAAGGCCTCCTCCGCCGCTTGGCAGGCCCGGTCGACATGGGCCGGGGTGCCGCTTTGGAATTGGTCGCTTTCGCCGGTGGCGGGGGAATTGGCGAAGGTCTCTCCGCCGCCGACCCATTCGCCGGCGATCAGATGCTTGCCGTGGGGGTGAAATCTCTTGCTGTCCGCGGTCATGATCAATCCTTATGGGTTTGCTGTGTCAAAGTGGGGGAGGGCTGCGCCATGGTCTGCACCAGCGCATCCATCTGCCGCGTGAGCAGCCAAGCGTCGCCCGCGATCGCGACGAATTCGATACCCTCATCAAAGTACCGTTGCGCAAGATCGGCTCCATAGCCGAGGATGCCCGCAGGCAGCCCGGCGGCATGGATGGCCTCGACCGCCTCGCGGATCTTCTCTTGAACATCGGGGTGCATCGGGTTGCCGGTATGGCCCATCGCGGAGGAGAGATCCCCCGGCCCGATAAAGATCGCATCGACCCCCGGCACGCCGGCAATGGCGGGGATTTCGGCCACCGCTTCGGGGGTTTCGACCTGCACGATCACGCATTGCGCCTCTGCATAGGTGCTGAGGTAATCGGTTTGCCGCGCGTAATCATTGGCGCGGATCGTGGCCGAGATGCCGCGCAGCCCTTCGGGCGGGTAGCGGGTCCATGATACGGCTTGGCGGGCGGCCTCGGCGGTTTGGATCATCGGGAACATCAGGTTGCGCACGCCGATATCCAGCAGCCGTTTGGTCATCGTCTGGTCCGAGGATGGCATGCGCACGATCATCTGCGCATCGGGATTGGCACTGCCTGCCGCGCGCAGATGGTCGGTGATTTGGCTCAGGTCGTTGGGCGCATGTTCCATATCGAGCAGCAGCCAGTCGATGCCGCTGCCCGCCGCAATCTCTGTCATCGTAGGGGAACAGAGCGAGAGCCAAAAGCCCGGCAGGCGGCTGCCGGGGCGGAGCGTTTGTTTCAGTGGTTTTCCCGACATTTTCGCGGCTCCTCCCTCAAATGGTATCGACAATTGGGGTGATACGGTAATATATCAGTTCGAGCAAGATGTGTTTTCCAACCTTTTTGTGATGATGTTTTAGCTGGCGAGGAATCCATGACCGAGACCAAGAAAACCGCCGATCAGCTGCGCAGCGCGCGCTGGTTCGCCCCCGACGATCTGCGCAGCTTTGGCCATCGGTCGCGCATGATGCAGATGGGTCTGGGCCCCGAGGATTGGGAAGGCCGCCCGGTGATCGGCATCCTGAACACTTGGTCCGAGATGAACCCCTGCCACCTTCATTTTCGTGACCGTGCGGAGGACGTGAAGAAGGGAATCGCGCAGGCCGGGGGGCTGGGGCTTGAGATACCGACGATCTCGATCGACGAGAGTTTCACCAAGCCGACTTCGATGCTCTACCGCAATATGATCGCGATGGAGACCGAGGAGACGATTCGCTCGCATCCGCTCGATGGCGTGGTGCTCATGGGCGGCTGTGACAAGTCCACGCCCGGTCTGACCATGGGGGCGATCAGCGCAGGCGTGCCGTTCATCTTCTTGCCCGCAGGCCCGATGCTGCGGGGCAATTACGCGGGCCGGGCGCTTGGCTCTGGTTCGGACGCCTGGAAGTTCTGGGACGAACGCCGCGCAGGCACGATCTCGGCCGAGGAATGGGTCGGCGTCGAAGGCGGCATTGCGCGGTCCTACGGGCATTGCATGACGATGGGCACCGCCTCCACCATGACGGCGATTGCCGAGGCGATGGGGCTGACCCTGCCTGGGGCGACCTCGATCCCCGCTGCGGATGCGGGGCACAAACGGATGAGCGCCTCTTGCGGGCGGCGCATTGTCGATATGGTGTGGGAGGACCTGACGCCCGACAAGATCATCACACCCGCCGCCGTGCAAAACGCGGCGACGGTGGCCATGGCGACGGGCTGTTCGACCAATGCGGTGGTGCATCTCTTGGCCATGGCGCGCCGCGCCGGTGTGGCGCTGGAGTTGAGCGATCTCGACGCTCTGGGCCGTATCACGCCGCTGATCGCCAATATCCGCCCCTTGGGTAGCAGCGAATATCTGATGGAGGATTTCTATTTCGCGGGCGGGCTGCGGGCGCTGATGGACCAGTTGGGCGACAAGCTTGACCGGTCGGCCATCACCTGCACCGGCAAACCGCTGGAGGAGGGGATCGCGAATGCGCCTGTCTATAATGACGACGTGATCCGGCCCCTGTCGAACCCGGTCTATAAGGAAGGCTCGCTTGCCGTGCTCAAGGGCAACCTTTGCCCCAATGGCGCGGTGGTCAAACCGGCGGCCTGCGATCCGAAGTTCCACCACCACGAAGGCCCGGCGCTGGTCTTTGACAGCTACCCCGAGATGAAGGCCGCCATCGACGACGAAAACCTCGATGTGACGCCCGACCATGTGCTGGTGCTGCGCAACGCAGGACCGCAGGGCGGGCCGGGGATGCCGGAATGGGGGATGCTGCCGATGCCGAAAGCGCTGCTGAAACAGGGGCACCGCGACATGCTGCGGATCTCGGATGCGCGGATGTCGGGCACCTCTTACGGCGCTTGCATCCTGCATGTCGCGCCGGAGTCTTTCGTGGGCGGGCCGCTGGCGCTGCTGAAAACGGGCGACATCGTGCGCATGGATCTTGAGGCGCGGACCCTCGACATGTTGGTGGCTGAGGACGAACTCGCCGCCCGCCGCGCTGCGTGGAAAGCGCCCGAGCCACGGTTTGAGCGGGGCTGGGGCTATATGTTCCAGCGTCATGTGGGGCAGGCCGATCAGGGCTGCGACTTTGACTACCTCACCGCGGCCTTCGGCCAAGCGGCGGGTGAGCCGGATATCTTCTGAGAGGGGCTGGCAATGACACATGATCTTTCGAAAGCGCTTACCGGCATTTCGGGCATCCTCGTGACGCCCTATGACGCGGGCGGAGAGATCGCGCCGCGCAAGCTGGCGCCGATCATTGACCGCGCGCTTGCCGCCGGGGTGCATATCCCGGTGGTGAACGGCAATACCGGCGAATATTACGCGCTGACCAATGATGAGGCCTGCACCATGGTGCGCGAGGTGGCGCAGATGGTCGATGGCCGCGCGCCGCTGCTTGCGGGGGTCGGGCGCGGCATTCGCGATGCCTGTGCGCTGGCCAAGGCAAGCGCCGAGGCGGGGGCGGATGCGCTGATGATCCACCAACCGCCCGATCCCTTCGTCTCCCCCCGCGGTACGGTCGATTATGTGCGCGCGGTGCGGGATGCCTCGGGCGGGCTGCCGGTGATGCTGTACCTGCGCAATGACGCGATGGGGCCCGAGGGCATCGCGCGGCTGTGCGAGGTCGACGGGGTGAAGGGCGTCAAATGGGCCACGCCGAACCCCTTGAACCTTGCCCGCGCGATCGAAGCGGCGCCGAAAGACATCGTCTGGGTCGGCGGTCTGGCCGAGGTCTGGGCGCCGCCGCTCTATGCCGTGGGGGCGCGGGGCTTCACCTCGGGTCTAATCAACGTCTGGCCCGAGCGCTCGGTCGCCATCCACGCGGCACTCGACGCAGGCGACTACGGCGAAGCGAACCGCCTCATCGCCGGGATGCGCGCCTTTGAGGACATCCGCGCGGAAGAGCATAACGGCACCAATGTCACCGGCGTCAAAGCGGCTCTCATGGCCATCGGACAGGATTGCGGCCCCACGCGCCCGCCTTCCGCATGGCCGCTGACGGAACAGCAGCAGGCGGTGCTGGATCAATTCGTGAAAGACAATCAACTGAAGGGAGAGGCGGCATGAGCCCCGAACTACGCGAGAAACTCCAAGCGGTCTCGGTCGCGACTTTGGCGACGGCGCTGTACAAGCGCGGGCTGCGCAATCAGGTGGTACAGGGCGTCGGCCCGGTTACCGCCAAGGGGCGCAACATGGTCGGCCCCGCCTTTACCCTGCGCTATATGCCCGCCCGCGAAGACCGCAACCAACTGGTCGAATTCCGCAATCCCGAGCATCCGCAGCGCGTCGCGATCGAGACCTGCCCCGAGGGCCATGTGCTGGTGATGGACAGCCGCAAGGATGCTCGGGCCGCCAGTGCCGGTGACATCCTGATCACACGGCTGATGATGCGCGGCGCGGCGGGTGTGGTGACCGACGGGGGCCTGCGCGATGCGGCGACCATCGGCGCGCTTGAGATCCCCGCCTATCACGCGCGCCCCTCCAGCCCCACGAACCTGACGCTGCATGAGGCGATTGAAATCAACTGCCCCGTGGGCTGCGGCGATGCCCCGGTCTTTCCCGGTGATATCGTGGTGGGCGACGACGACTGCGTGATCATCATCCCCGCGGATATCGCCGAAGAGGTGGCCGAAGAGGCCGTCGAGATGACCGCCTATGAGGATTTCGTGGTGGAGCAGGTCAAGGATGGCGCCGGGATCATCGGGCTCTACCCCGGCACCAAGCAAGAGAACCTTGATAAGTTCGCCGCGTGGCGCAAGGCCAACAACCGCTGAGTTAGGGCTTTTCCGGGGTGAAATACTCCGGGAAAGCCGCCCGTTTCTCGGTCATCCGGTCGACAGTGCGTTGTAGGTGCTGGCGCAGCGCCTCCATCGCCGCGGGCGCATCGCCCGCTTCGATCCCGTCGAGGATGCGGCTGTGGCCGCCGATCACGTCCTTGTTGTTCAGAATGCGTCCCGCCTCGTCAATGTCGTCCAGATGCAGGCGGCGCAGGCGTTCCAAATGGCCCGCATGGCTGCGCATGATGCGCTGGCTCTGCACATGACCCGCCGCCACGAAGAGGGTCTGGTGAAACACCTCGTCCAACTCCTGAAAAGTCGGCACATCGCCGGGTTGGTCCGAGATGCTGCTTTGCAAGGCGACGATGCTGCGCAGTCGGGTGAGGGCTTCGGGCGCGATCTCATCGGCCAAACGGCGCACGACTTCGGTCTCAAGCGCGATGCGCATGAACTGCGCCTCGCGGATTGCCGACATGTCGATCGGTGTGACAAGCGTGCGCGATTGCGGGTAGATCTTGACCAGCCCTTCTTTGGCCAGCTGTTGCAGCGCATCGCGCAGCGGCGTCAGGCTGACGCCATGGGTCTCGGCCAGTTCGGCACGCAACAGCGGTGTGCCGGGCGGCAGGTCGAGCCTTACGATCTGATCGCGCAGCGTGGCGTAAACCCCGCGCCCCGTCGGCCCGCCCTCAAACAGACCCAAGTCGGCCCCACCGCCAAGGATGCTTTTGGCAAGGGTCTGTGCGCTCTGCGCGGCGGGTTTCTTCGATGCGGTCATGCGGGCTCTTCCATAGCTGTTAAATCTAATATATCAGTTAATGACATCTTACCGAAGCGGTTTTTTCGACACCCGAGGGAGGGGAGCATCCGATGGACAGCCAGACCATGCAAGAGGACAGACGCGCAAAGGTGATGCTGCTGTCACCGACGGATAACGTGGTCGTGGCAACCGCGGCGGTTCCCCGTGGCGCGGTATTGCCGCAAGACGGGCTGCGTGCCAACCATGATACGCCCCAAGGTCACAAGATCGCGATCCGCCCGATCCAACGCGGCGCACCGATCCTGAAATTCGACACGGTGATCGGCTATGCCGCAGAAGAGATCGCCGCAGGCGATTGGCTGCACAGCCATAACATCAAGTTCGACGCGGTTGACAAAGACTATGCCTTTGCCCGCGATTATACCCCGACCAAGCTGCTGCCACCGCAAGAGCGCGCGCAGTTCATGGGCATCCGCCGCGCCAATGGCCGGGTGGGCACGCGCAACTACATCGGGCTTTTCGTCACCGTGAATTGCTCGGCCACCGTGGCGCGCAAGATCGCCAATTACTTCGACGAAGAGCGGATGGAGGCATGGGAGAATGTCGACGGGGTGATCCCCTTCATCCACGAATCCGGCTGCGGAATGGAGCTTACGGGCGAGCCGATGGACCTGCTGCGCCGCACGCTCTCGGGCTATATCCGCCACCCCAATCTGGCCGGTGCCGTGGTCCTGTCGCTGGGTTGTGAGCGCAACAACCTCGCCCAGTTCTTTGAAGAGGAGGGGTTGGCCGAGGGCAAGATGCTGCGCTGCGTCACCATGCAACATGTCGGCGGCACGGCCCGCGCGATTGCCGAAGGCAAAGAAGCGGTGCGCGAAATGCTGGATCAGGCCAATGCCGTCCGGCGTGTGCCCTGTTCGGCGGAACATATCACCATCGGGATGCAATGCGGCGGGTCGGACGGGCTTTCGGGGCTTTCGGCCAACCCCGGTCTGGGGGCGGCGGCGGATATCCTCGTGCGCAACGGCGGCACGGCGATCCTTTCGGAAACGCCCGAGATCTTTGGCGTCGAACACCTGCTGACCCGGCGCGCCTGCAGTGAAGCGGTGGGGCGCAAGCTGGTCGAACGCATGGATTGGTGGCTGGACTATACCAAGGGCCGCGACACGCAGATCAACGGCGTGGTCAGCCCCGGCAATCAGGCCGGCGGGCTGGCAAATGTGCTGGAAAAATCGCTCGGCGGGGCCAAGAAAAGCGGCAGCACGGGGCTGATGGAGGTCTACCGCTATGCCGAACCCGTGACGCAAAAGGGGCTGGTCTTCATGGATACGCCCGGCTTCGATCCCGTCTCGGCCACAGGGCAGATCGCGGGGGGCGCGAACCTGATCTGCTTTACCACCGGGCGCGGGTCTTGCTTTGGCTCTTACCCGTCACCAACGATCAAACTGGCTTCCAACACGCCGATGTTTACCAAGATGCAGGACGATATGGACATCAACTGCGGCACCGTGATCGACGGCGACCAAAGCCTAGAGGAATTGGGGCAAACGATTTTCGAGCGCATCCTCGCCATCGCCTCGGGCGAGCAAAGCAAATCCGAAGCGCTCGGCGTGGGCGAAGAGGAATTCGCGCCTTGGCCGATTGGGGTCACGGGGTAACAGATGTCGAAGGGGACAGCGCAGATGAAACCGAACTATGTGAAACTGGTCGAGGATACGCCGCTGCCGCGCATGGCGCTTTGCCGTCAGACCTTTGCCGCAACCCAGATCGACGACCCGCGCGCCGCCGTGGCAGAGGCGATGCAGGCCGATTGCGCAGGCAAGATCAAGCCGGGCATGTCCATCGCCATCACCGCAGGCAGCCGCGGGCTGGCGAACCTGCCGGAACTGCTGGCCGCCATCGTGGCCGAGGTCCGCGCGCGCGGGGCGCATCCCTTCGTCGCGCCCGCCATGGGCAGCCACGGCGGCGCCACCGCAGAGGGGCAGACCGCGCTGCTGGCGAAACTGGGCGTGACCGAAGAGAGCCTCGGTTGCGAAATCCGCTCTTCGATGGAAACCGATGAGATCGGCGTGCTCGACAACGGCATGTCGGTGCGGATGGACCGCCACGCCAATGCCGCCGATGGGATCATCCTGTTCAACCGGATCAAGCCGCATACCTCTTTCCGCGCGCCAAACGAAAGCGGGCTGGCCAAGATGCTCTCGATCGGGTTGGGCAAGCAATCGGGGGCCGAAACCTGCCATTCGCGCGGGATCGACAACGTCGGCATCTTCGTGGCCAAAATGGCGCGCATGAAGCTGGAACGCTGCAAGGTGCTGTTCGGCATCGGCACGATCGAGAATGCCTATGACGGGCTGGCGCAAGTCGTGGCGCTTGACAGCGACGGGATGCTGGAGGCCGAAGCCCCCTATCTGCAAGAGGCGATGCGCAACATGCCCCGCCTGCCGCTGGGGCCGCTGGATGCGCCTTCGGCCTCGGGCGATCTGGATGTGCTGGTTGTGGATGAGATCGGCAAGGAGTTCTCAGGCACCGGGATGGACCCCAATATCACCCATCGGTTTTCGAGCGAGAAGATGCAGGTCCATCTGCATATCTCGCGGCTGGTGGCGCTTGGCCTGTCGCCGCGCAGCAATGGCAACGGCAATGGCGCGGCGCGGGCGGATGTGATCACGCAGCGGTTGGAGCAGGATTTCGACCGCGAGGCGGTCTATGCCAATGCCATCACCTCGCAGGTGTTGAAACAGTCGAAAATCCCGATGGTCATGCCCTGCGACCGCACCGCGATCCAGACGGCGGTCAAGACCTGCGGGGCCGAGGATATCACCAAGGTCCGGCTGCTGCGCATCCCCAATACGCTGAAGCTTGAGTATCTCTATGCCTCTGAGGCGATGCTGCCGGAACTGCGCGACCGCCCGGGGCTTGAGGTGATCGGTGACCTGCATGAGATGCAGTTCGACGGCGGCCTGCTGCGCAACCCTTGGCCGGAGGGACATTGATGCGGGGGCAGGGGCTTCACCTACACCTCGACCCCGTAGGCGGGGCGGCGGGGGATATGTTCATCGCGGCGATGTTGCATGCCTTCCCCGATCTGGCCGAGCACGCCTTGGCCGATGTCGCCGCCGTCCTCCCCGCCGAGGTGGGCCATGCGGAACTGAGCGAACATGTCGCCTCGGGCATTACCTCGCGGCGGTTTGAGCTGGTGCTGACAGCACCCGACGCCGGCAGGCGGCACGGGGCCGAGACGACCTATCGCGCCATGCGCAACTTGCTAGAGAACGCAGCGCTGTCGGAGGGCACGGCGGAGGCCGCCTGCGCCATCCTTCACCGGATCGCCGAGGCCGAAGCGCAGGTGCATGACATCCCCCTCGACCGGGTGCATTTCCACGAGATCGCGGATTGGGACGCGCTGATGGATGTGACCGCCGCGGGCAGCATCTGCGCCGCGCTGGCGGGGGCGACCGTCTCGCTAGCAGCACTGCCCCTCGGCGGCGGGCTGGTCGAAACGGCGCATGGCAAACTGCCGGTGCCCGCGCCCGCCACGGCGCTGATCTTGCAGGGTTACGATTGGCATGACGACGGCGTGCCGGGCGAGCGGGTGACGCCCACGGGGGCCGCGATCCTTGCCCATCTTACCTGCGGTAGCCCCATTGCCAGCCGTCCACCGGGGCGGCTGCGCTGTACCGGATCGGGCGCGGGGATGCGGGTGATGAAAGGCCTGCCGAATATCCTGCGCGTGAGCGTTTTTGACACCGGCGCGGCGGGCATCGCGCAGGACAGTCTCGTGCAATTCGCCTGCGATATCGACGATATGACGGGCGAAGAATTGGGCGCGGCGGTGGATCGGTTGCGCGAGATGGAGGGCGTGGTCGATCTCATGATGCTCAGCGGGCAGGGCAAGAAATCCCGCCCCGTCACGCGGCTTGAGTTGCTGGTGCAACCGCAAGAGGCTGAGGCGGTCGCCGCCCGGGTCTTCGATCTGACCTCGACCCTCGGCCTCCGCCGCAGTCTTGTCGACCGGCTGATCCTCCCACGGGAAAGCGATGACAGCGGGCCGCTTCGGCGCAAGCGCGCACGGCGCCCCGGTGGGCATGAGACGGTTAAGGTCGAAAGCGACGATCTGGCTGAGGCCGAGACCCTGCACGCCCGCCGCAGCCGCGCCCGCGCGGCGGAGGGGTAGGGGCCAGTGATCTAACTTGCTTATCACCGGCCCGCGTGTGAAAACCCTCTGACGTCAGTTCAGGGGGCCGCATGGAAACGCCACTCACCGCCACGTTGCGCCAGTATGAGGTCTTCGTCGCCATCGCGGAAACGCTGCATTTCGGTCAAGCGGCAGCCGCGCTCGGCGTGGCGCAACCGGCGCTGACGCAGCAGCTGAAACATCTCGAAACCGCCTTTGGCGGTGAGCTTCTCTTTGACCGCAACCGCCGCCGGGTGATGCTGACGGACTTCGGCAGATCGCTCCTGCCCGAGGCCCGTGCCCTGCTGCAACAGGCCCGGCGGGTCGAGGCATTGGCCGAAGCGGCGCGCAACGGCCAGCGCGGGCGGATCGAATTGGCCTATGTCGGCTCGGCCTCCTACGCGGGGATCCTCGGGCGGCTCCTGCGCGAGTTGCGCGCGGGCGCGGCAGAGGTGGATCTGATCCTGCGCGAGTTGGACATGGACCTGCAAATCGCCGAGATCGTGGCGGGCAGGCTCGACGCGGGTTTCGTGCGCCTGCCGCTTTCCGGCGTGCCAGAGGATTTGGCCACCCGCACGGTTCATACCGAGGATATCCTGCTGGCTGTGCCGCCCGATCACCGCCTTGCCGAGGTGCCTTCCGTTGCCATGGCGGCGCTGCGCGAGGAGAGTTTCATCTTCAGCCACCTTGGCCCCGACATGGGCTTTGCCGCCTGCGCCTATCAACTCTGCGCCGATGCCGGTTTCGCCCCCCGCGTGGCCCATCGCGCGCCGCAGTTCACCGCCATCGTAAACTTCGTCTCGGCGGGTCTCGGGGTGGCTTTCGTCCCCGCCTCCGCCGCGCGGATGAAGGATGCGGGCGTGTCCTTCCTGCCGATCCGCGATGCAAAGGTTCAAAGCCGGATCGGGCTGGCCTATCTGCGCGACCCAAGCAATCCGGTCCTGCGCAGGCTGCTCGACGCATTGGAGGCCGAGGGCTGATTACCCGACCGCCGTGCCACCACAGACAAAGACCGTTTGCCCGGTGATGAAACCGCTGCGGGCATCGGCGAAAAAGGCCACCGCCTGCGCCACATCCTCGGGCGTGCCCATGCGGCCCATCGGCACCGCATCGACGATGGCGCGGGTTTCTGGCGCATCTTCGGGGTTGTTCTCCCAAAAGGCGGTGGTGGCGATGGGGCCGGGGGCGACGCAGTTCACGGTGATCCCGTCGCGCGCCAGTTCCAGCGCCCAAGTCCGCGCCATTGACTGGATCGCGCCCTTGCTCGCGGAATAGAGCGTGCGGTCGATCTTGCCCTTGGTCACGCGGCTGGTGTTCATCACGATCCGCCCAGCCCCCGCCGCGCGCATTCCCGGCACGACCAGTTTCGCCGTCAGAATGCTGGGGCGCAGGTTCAGATGCATGATGGGGTCGAAATCGTCGAGGTCGACGGTGTCGAAGGATGCGGGCTTCACGATACCGACGTTATTGACCAGACAGGTCACCGGTCCCTGCGCGAGGATGTGTTGGAGGGCAGCCGTGGTCGCCACGATGTCCGTCAGATCCACCCGCTGCGCATCCGCCCGAAGCGCGGGGTCTTCGGGGGCTTCGATATCCAGCACGAAGACACGCCAGCCGTCCTCACGCAGCCTGCGCGCGATGCCGAGGCCGATGTTGCGCGCCCCGCCGGTGACGAGCGCATGGCGCGGAGAGGGGTCTTGGGTCACGGGGCGGCATCCTTTTTCCTATTTGCTGTTTACTTATCACTACGCTCTGGTGATAAGTAAACAACTGATATCCGGGAGGGGGATCACATGGCCAAAGGCATCATCATCGTGGGGGCGGGCACGATGGGCCAATCCATCGGCAGGCTCTTTGCCCAGCACGGCTGGACGGTCCAAGCGGTCGACCCGACCGAGGCCGCGCGGGAGGCATTTTTGGCCACGGTGCCGGGGGCGACCGCCTCCGCTGCCTTGGAGGAGGCAGGGCAGGCCGATGTTGCATTGGAATGCGTGCCGGAAGACCTCGCGCTGAAACGCCGTGTGCTCGCCGCTTTGGAAGGGGCCGTGCCGGAGGGTGCGCCGATCTTGTCCAACACCTCAGGCCTGAGGTTGGAAGCGATGACGGCGGATATGGCCCGGCCCGAACGCGCCGTGATCACGCATTTCTTCAACCCCGGCGATGTGATCCCCGCCGTCGAAGTCGTCGCAGCCCAAGACGCGCCCGAAGGGCTTTGTGCCGAGGTCATGACCCTGCTGCGCGGGTTGGAGCGGCGGCCCGTGCGGCTGAATAACGCGCCGCCCGGTTTCGTGGCCAATCGCATTCAGCATGCCATCATGCGCGAATGCCTGCATCTGGTGGACCAAGGGGTCGCCAGCCCGGCGGAGATCGACGAGATCGTGCAATGGTCCGTCGGCGTGCGCATGGCGCTTTTCGGCCCGTTCCGCCAGCGCGATTTGAACGGGCTGGGCACCCATCTGAGCATCGCCGAATACCTCTACCCGGACCTTTGCGACCGGCATGACCCTTCGCCCAGTCTCACCGCATTGGTCGAGCGGGGGCATCTTGGCAAGCGCAGCGGCAAGGGGTTCTACGACTGGCCCGAGGCGGAGAGCTCAGGCCCGACGGAGCAAGTCCTCCGCCGTGTCATCGCCCTTGCCCGCGACAGCGCCGATTGATTTTCCAGAAAGCCGAGGACACCCATGACCGATACTCCTGCCATCATCTGCGTGGCCATCACCGGATCGCTGCCAACCAAGGCCGACAACCCGGCGGTGCCGATCGACATTAGCGAACAGATCGAAAGCACCCATGCCGCGTTCGAGGCCGGGGCGACGATCTGCCATGCCCATGTGCGCACCGCCGATGGCACCCCCACGGCGGACCCCGACCGTTTTGCGCGGTTGCAAGAGGGGCTGCGGGAACATTGCCCCGGCATGATCGTGCAATTCTCGACCGGTGGGCGTTCGGGCGCGGGCAAGAACCGCGGCGGGATGCTGCCGCTGAGGCCCGATATGGCCTCGCTTTCGGTGGGGTCGAACAACTTTCCCAACCGCGTCTATGAGAACCCGCCCGAGCTTGTCGACTGGCTGGCGGAAGAGATGATGACCTATAGCGTGCTGCCCGAGATCGAAGTCTTTGACCTCAGCCACATCCTACAGGCCAAGGCGATGGCGAAGGCGGGCAAGATCCCGGCCCGGCCCTATATCCAATTCGTCATGGGCGTGAAAAACGCCATGCCAGCGGATCGGGAGGTTTTTGATTTCTATATCAAAACCGTCAAACGGCTCTTCGGCGATATCCCGTGGTGCGCCGCCGGGATCGGGCGGCATCAGGCCGAGTTGAACGCATGGTGCGCCGCCGCGGGGGGCCATCTGCGGACGGGGCTGGAGGACAACATCCGGCTGGACAAACAGACCCTCGCCCCCTCCAATGCCGCCCTCGTGACCCGCGCGGCGGAGATCTGCGCAGAGGCCTGTCGCCCTGTCGCCACCGCGCAGCAGGCGCGTGAGATTCTGGGGCTGGCCTGAGGCCGCCCGGTCCACCCTGATAGATCAAGGAGATCGAGATGAAGAAACTGACATTCGCCCTCGCCACCTTTGCCGCACCGTTGGCAGCGCATGAGGGCGCGCATGTGCATCCCCATGGCAACGATCCCTTCTGGGCGGTGGCGGTGCTGTCGCTGGCAATCGTGATCTTTGCCGCAGCGGTGCTGCGCCGCAAGTAAGGCGTCAGCGCCGATCAGCCACCAAAGCCGCGCGATCCGCCAGAGCGGCCAAAGCCGCCGCGCGATGCGGCGGTGGCGCGGGTCATCGGGGTTTTGCCGATGGTGGTGCTGGGGCGGGTAAATTGCGAGGTGCTGAGCTTGGCCGCGCCGCGATTTGTCGAATAGGTGCTGGAGCGCGCGGCATTGGTGAAGCGCCCATCGGAGGTTTTGTAAAGCGGCTGCGCCGCCGCCATGCCGGCGCGGTTGCTCATCATATTGCCGATCAGATAGCCCGCCAGCAAAGGCATGAAGATGCCACCCGATCCGCCTTGGGTCGCCGCCTCTTCCGAGCCGCAAGCGCCTTCGCCATGCTGCTCTTCGCAGACCTCAAGGCTGTCGTAGCGTGGCGCGGATTCCACATGGAGGGTTTGCGCTGCGTCAAAGGCGGTTTCGCATTCCTGTTCGCTGTACATCCCGCCACGTTCGGCATCGGCAAGACAGCTTTGCAGGTCGGGAAAGGCGGCGGCGTCGACCTTTTCCTCCTCACAGCCAGCAAGGGTAAAGGCGGCGGCGCCGACAATGGCGATGGAAACCCGTTTCGAGCGTTTGGTCATGATGGTTGTCTTTCTGCCAAGGGCGGCGGAGCGGTGGGCTATGCCAGAATGTAGTGCGGTTTGAAGCGTGACAAATCCTGCGTGATGCGCGATCGGTCTTCGCGGATGCCGATGCCCGCGCAGGTCTCGCCCACGATCCAAGAGCCGATCACCGGGCGAAAGCCGTCGAAGGTGGGCAGCGGGGCATAGGCCTGCACGATGCGCGGATGTTCGGCGTAATCAGAGTTTTGCGACTGTTCGATCACCTTGCCGGACTGGTGGATCGTGACCGACGCCCCCTCCCGCGAGAGGATCGGCTTGCGCACATGCGCTGCTGCCAGATCCGCGGCGGCACGGTCAAAGGCCTCGGCGCAGGCGGGGGCGGCGGGGCCGCGCCCGGCGAGCGCATCGGCCACATCAGCCTCGAAAAACGCGGGCAGAAGATTGGGGTGGCCTTCGAACATCTGCCACAGCACGGGCAGAAGACCCTTGTTTGACAAAAGCGCTTTCCAGGCAGGCTCCAGAAACAGACAGCCCGAGCCTTGGATATGGGCGGCGTAGTCGTCGCGCAGCAGGTCTTCCCAAGGGTAGAGTTTGAACAGAACGGCAATGCGGCGGTCTTGATCATCAAGGAAATGGCCATCGTCGCTCAGCCCGATCTTGTCGAGATCGCAGTAATGCGCGCCCAGCCCCGCCTCGCGGGCGGCCCAGCCCATGGCTTCGACAGTGCCGTAGTCTTCGGGGTTGTCGGCCACGGCGGTGAAATGCAGATCGCTGTCCTGCTCGAAGACATCGCCAAAGCGGGCGACCAGCGCCTCATGGATGCCGTTGAACTGATCCGTGCCTTCGGGCAACAGGCCTGCTTTCAACTGGTCCTCAAGCCACTGCCACTGGAAGGCCGCGCTTTCGTAAAGCGAGGTCGGCGTGTCGGCGTTATATTCCAAAAGCTTGGCCGGGTTTGTGCCGTCATAGGCCAGATCGAAACGGCCATAGATCTCAGGATCGCCCCGGCGCCAGCTGTCGGCCACAAGATCGCGGTGGGCATCTGGAATGGCGAGCCGGGTCATCAACTCTTCGCTGGCGATGATCTCGGTCACGGCCTCGCGGCACATGGCGTGAAGCTCGGTCGAAGGGTCTTCGATGTCATTCTCGATCTGGGTGAGGGAGAACGCATAGGCCGAGGTTTCGTCCCAATAGGGCTCGCCATGCATATCAGCAAAGGTAAAGCCGACCTCTTGCGCATGGGCGCGCCAGTCGGGTCTTTCGGGCAATGTGATCTTTTGCAACGGTTCGCTCCCGCGGTTTCGCCCTCGCTTCTAATCGGCTTTGCGCCAAGCGGCCAGAGGGGGCGGCGGTTGGACGCGCCGCTGCGTAGCCAAAAGTCTCGTAATCATGATTATGTTGCTAATGTGCGCTGCCCCAGCTCCACCAGCACATCCGCTTGCCGCTCATCCGTACCGCCCTACGTCCCGAGGCAGCCGATAGCCGGAGGGGGCCGCTCCTCCGCCCCCATTTAGCCAAAGGAAATTGCCGTGGAAACGAATCTGACCATCAATGGCACGAAGCAGCGGCTGGATCTCGATCCCCGCACGACGCTGCTGGATGCGCTGCGCCACCATCTTGGACTGACCGGCAGCAAGAAGGGCTGCGATCACGGGCAATGCGGCGCTTGCACGGTCATGGTGAATGGCCGCCGGATCAACGCCTGCCTGACATTGGCCTGTATGCATGACGGCGATGAGGTGACCACCATCGAAGGCATCGGAGCGCCCGGGAACCTCAGCCCGCTGCAAGAAGCCTTTGTCAGCGAAGACGGGTTCCAATGCGGCTATTGCACGCCGGGGCAAATCTGCTCGGCCACCGCGATGCTGGAAGAGATCGCAGAGGGCTGGCCCAGCCATGTTACCGATGACCTGAGCGGCAAGCCCGCGCTGACGACGGAAGAAATCTCGGAACGGATGAGCGGCAACCTCTGCCGGTGTTCGGCCTATCCCAACATCGTCGAGGCGATCCGCAAAGCGGCGGGAGAAAGCGCATGAGACCATTCGACTATACCCGCGCCGAGAATACAGAGGCCGCCGCGCGGCTAGCGGCCAGCGGTGGCACCTTCATTGCCGGGGGCACCAACCTTCTGGACCTGATGAAGCTGGAGGTCATGACCCCCGAGGCGCTGATCGACATCAACCGGCTCGACCTTGGCGAGATCGAAGAGACCGAAGACGGCGGGCTGCGCATCGGGGCCTTGGTGACCAACAGCGATCTGGCCAATGACGCCCGTCTGCGCAAGGGCTGGCCCGTGCTGAGCCGTGCGTTGCTGGCCGGGGCCAGCGGACAGTTGCGCAACAAGGCGACAACGGGCGGCAATCTGCTGCAACGCACGCGGTGCCTGTATTTCTACGACCGCGCCATGCCCTGCAACAAACGCGAGCCAGGCACGGGCTGTTCGGCTAAGGAGGGGTTTAACCGTATCCTCGCCGTCTTGGGCACCTCGGAGCATTGCATCGCCACCCATCCCAGCGACATGGCCGTGGCCATGCGGGCGCTTGGGGCCGAGGTGGAGACGCTGAAGGAGGACGGCAGCACTCGCCGCCTGACGCTGGATGAGCTTTACCTGCTGCCCGGAGAGCGGCCAGATCTAGAGACCGTGCTCACGCCCGGCGAATTGATCACCGCCGTGGTGCTGCCCGCGCCGGTGGATGGCAAACAGACCTACCGCAAGGTGCGGGACCGGGCTTCTTATGCCTTTGCCCTCGTCTCGGTCGCAGGGATCGTGGATATCGAAGACGGGCGGATCACCCGTGCCGATCTGGCCTTTGGCGGGCTGGCGCCGAAACCGTGGCGCAATGCCGAGGTGGAGGAACTGCTGACCGGCAACGCGCCCTCGGAAGACCTTTTCAACAAAGCCGCCGATTTGCTGCTGGCCGAGGCCAAAGGCTATGGCGCGAATGATTTCAAAATCCCCCTCGCCCGCCGCACGCTGGTGTCGGTGCTGAACGAACTTACCGCGGAGGCTCAGCAATGACCGAGCAATTCAAGATGGATGCGCCTGCCACCGCCCGCAGGTTGGACGATATGGCGCAGGGGCTTGTCGGCGCGCCGCTGGACCGTCCGGAGGGGCCGCTGAAGGTGAGCGGAACGGCGACCTATGCCAATGAATGGCAGGTCGAGGGCATGGTGCATGGCGTCATGGTCCGCGCGCCGGGCAATAGCGGCCGGGTGGTCTTGGCCAACCGCGATGACGTGGCGCAAATGCCGGGGGTCTTGGCCGTGGTCCAAGACCCGCGCCTGCTGCGCAATCCGGCCCAAGGCACCGCGAACCAAGCACCCATACAGGGGCCGGATCAGGCCGCCTACCTCGGCCAGTTGATCGCGGTGGTCGTCGCCGAAGAATTCGAACAGGCCCGCCATGCGGCGCAATCGCTGAAGGTGGCGTTGGAGAATGGCGAGGTCATGCCGGTCGATCCCGCCACCGCAGCGGTTGAGCCGCAGGAGGCGAAGACCTTGGATCAGGGCGATCTGGACGGCGCTATGGCTCAGGCTGCTTTCTCGGTCGATGTAACCTATACCACCCCGTCGCATTCCAGCACCCCGATGGAGCCGCATGCCTCCATCGCCTCATGGGACGGGGAAGACCTGACCCTGCGCGGCAGCTATCAGATGCTGAAATACAACCGCAATGAGCTGTCCGATGCCTTGGGCATCCACCCTGACCGGCTGCGCATCCTGTCGCCCTATGTCGGCGGCGGCTTCGGGTCAAAACTCGGCATCGCGCCCGAGGCGGTCGCGGCGGCGATTGCCGCGAAAGAGGTGGGCCGCCCGGTCTCTGTCGCGCTGCACCGCCAGCAGGTCTATGAGGCGACGATGCGCCGGTCCGAGACCACGCAGCGGGTGCGCCTTGCCGCTGATGCCGAAGGTCGGCTGACCGGGCTGGGCCATGACGCGCGGGTGTCCAACCTGCCCGGAGAGAGCTTTGCCGAGCCGGTCTTGCAGGCGTCGCATTTCCTCTATGCCGGGGCGAACCGCAAGATGTCGATGGATTTGGCGCGGGTGCACCGGCTTTGCGCAGGCTCCGTCCGCGCGCCGGGCGAGGCGGTGGGCGTCACCGTTTTCGAAGGCGCGATGGATGAACTAGCCGAGAAGATCGGCATGGACCCTGTCGAGCTTCGCCGCCGCAACATCCCCGAGAAGGACCCCGAAAGCGGCAAGGAGTTCTCCTCTCGCCGTTTCCGAGAGGCGCTCGACAGCGGGGCCGAGACATTCGGCTGGGCCGACCGCCCCGGCGTCAAGGAGCGGCGCGAGGGGGAATGGCTGATCGGCTATGGCATGGCCTCTGCCGCGCGGGTGAACGTGTTGATGGAGAGCCAAGCCCGCGTGACGCTGATGCCCGATGGCCGCCTGCGGGTCGAAACGGATATGACCGATATCGGCACCGGCACCTATGCGATCTTGGGCCAAATCGCGGGCGATATGATGGGTCTGCCACGCGATGCGGTCGACGTGGTCTTGGGCGATACCACCCTGCCCCCGGCATCTGGTTCCGGCGGGTCGTGGGGCGCGTCGTCGAGCGGCACCTCGGTCTATCTGGCCTGCGAGGCGATCCGCAGACAGCTCGCCGCAAGGCTGGAGGTGGAGGAAGGCGATCTCATGCTCAAGGACGGCATGGCGACCTTTGACAACCAGACCCGCAGCCTGAACGATATCCTGAACGGGGATGAGATTGCCAAAGTGGGTCACGTCCAGCCCGGCGATACTTCTGAGGCAGTGCGGCAGGCCACCTTCGGGGCCTATTTCGCCGAGGTCGCGGTGCATGCCGCGTCGGGCGAGACGCGGGTGCGGCGGATGCATGGCACCTTTGCTGCCGGGCGGATCCTGAACGCCAAAACGGCACGGTCACAATGTCTGGGGGGCATGACCTTTGGCATCGGCATCGCACTGACCGAGGAGCTGGCCTTTGACCCACGTGACGGCCATGTGGCCAACCACAACCTCGCGGAATACCACATCCCGGTGAACGCGGATGTGCCGCAGCTGACCATCGATCTGCTGGAAGAGCGGGACGATTGGGCCAACCCGCTACAGGCCAAAGGGATCGGTGAATTGGGCATCTGCGGCGCGGCGGCAGCGATCACCAATGCGATCTACAACGCCACCGGCGTGCGGGTGCGTGACTATCCCGCCACTTTGGACAAGGTGATTGCCGGGATGTGATGAGAGGGGGGCGGCGTGATGGCCGCCCCTTTTCTTGCCGGTCTTGCACTTGATGCCTACTGCGCCAGCCGCTGCTCCCAAGCCGCACGGAAGTTGGCATAGCGCTCCGCATAGGCTGACGTGAGCGCAGGGTTGGGCGCGATGCTCTTGCGTATCTTCGGGGGGCGGATCACCTCGGCCTCTGCCGCCCCGCCACAGCCCAGCATCGCCAGCCGCGCCGCGCCGAGCGCCGCGCCCTGTGCACCGCTTTCGGGTACGTCGAGGGCCAGCCCGGTGATGTCGGCGATCATCTGCAACCATGTCTCCGACTGGCTGCCGCCGCCCGCCACGCAGACCCGTTCGGGCAAGGAACCACAGTGATCGAGGGCGCGACAGCAGTCGGCAAAGGCGAAGCCGACCCCTTCCATCACCGCTTGAACCATGTCGGGCAACCCATGCGCGCGGCGTAGCCCGTGGAAGGCCCCGGCGGCATCGGGGGCGTTATGCGGCGTCCGCTCGCCCGAGAGGTAAGGTAGGAAGGTGATCGCGGAGGGCTGCTGCAGGTCCTGAACCATGCCCGCCAGCGCCGCCGGGCTTTGCCCCGTGATCTGTCCCAGCCATGCCAAAGCGTCGGTTGCCGATAGGATCACCCCCATCTGGTGCCAAGTCTTCGGCACCGCGTGGCAAAAACTATGCACCGCGCTTGCGGTGTTGCTGGCGAAACGGTCGGTCACGGTGAAAAGCACGCCAGAGGTGCCGAGCGAGAGAAACCCCTGCCCCGGCTGCACCAGCCCCAGCCCCACGGCGGTGGCGGCATTGTCCCCCGCGCCGCCCGCGACGGTGACGTTGCCGACACCCCACTGAGCGGCAAGCTCGGCCCGAAGCCCGCCCGCCCGCGCGCTGCCTTCGACCAGTCGCGGCATGTGATCGCGGCTAAGCTCCGTTGCGGCGAGCAGTTCATCCGACCAATCGCGTTTTTCCACGTCGAGCCAGAGCGTCCCCGCCGCGTCGGACATTTCCGAGACATGCTCTCCCGTCAGCCATAGGCCGACATAGTCCTTCGGCAGCAAGACCTTGCGGACTTGCGCGAAAATCTCGGGCTCATGCTTTTGCACCCACCGCAGCTTGGGCGCGGTGAAGCCTGCCATGACGATATTGCCGCCCAGCCCTCGAAAATCAGCGCGTTCTTCCAGTTCCGCGCATTCGGCATGGGCGCGGCCATCGTTCCACAGGATCGCCGGGCGCAGGGGCTGGTCATTGGCATCCAGCAGCGTGGCGCCGTGCATCTGGCCCGAGACGGCAATGCCGCGCAGCGCCGCGAATGCATCCGGGGCCGCGGCGCGGACCTCGGCGATGGCAATCTCGCAGGCGGTGATCCATGAATGGGGGTCTTGCTCGCTCCACATCGGGTGCGGGCGCTGAACCTCCAATGGGGCATGACCCTCGGCCAAGGGCCGTTGGCCTTCGTCAATCAAAAGCGCTTTGACGCCCGAGGTGCCAAGGTCCAAGCCGAGATAGGTCATGCGGTACTCGTTACTTCACAAATGAGAGGGAGCCACCGGCAGGCTGCCGGTGGCCTTGGCCATTAGAACGGGCTGTCGGGATAGTAGAAATCCATCGCGTTCTCTTGTGTCACCAACACCGAGCCGATCACGAAAGTGCCCGAGACCGGCGCGTTGGAGGTGAGGCCCACGGCGGTCAGCTCAATCGCGGTGGCGATCATCGACGGCGGGTAGGTCACATTGGCCGGGATCATTTCATCGCCATCGGCAGTACGCTTGATCATCTCTTTCATACCGGCCCCGCCGAGCACGAATTTCACATCGTCACGCCCTGCCGCTTCGATCGCGGCCAGCACGCCAATCGCCATATCGTCGTCCGAGGCCCAAACCGCGTCGATATTGGGGTATTTCGACAGGAAATCCTGCATCACGGTGAAGCTGTCGTCGCGGTTCCAGTTGCCATGCTCCATGTCGAGCACATTGATGCCGGAGCCTTCGATCGCCGCGGTGAACCCCTCCACGCGCTCGTTGTCGATGGTGGTGGGGATGCCGCGCAGCACGACGATGTCGCCGCCATCGGGCATTTGCTGGACCATGAATTCACCCGACACCTTGCCAAAGCCGCTGTTGTCGCCCGCAACGTAAAGGTCTTGGATGCCCTCAACGGAGAGGCCACGGTCCACCACGGTAACCCATGCACCGCTGTCGGCCACGGCTTGCACCGGCGGGGTCAGCGGGTCGGATTCAAAGGGCAGCACCACTAGCGCGTCGATGTTGCGCGTGGCGACCATGTCTTCGATGTCGTTCACCTGTTTGCCGGGGTCCGACGCGGTGGCGAGAACGAAGTCGAGATCGGAATAGACCTCTTCCAGACGTTCGACGGTTTCCTTGGCGTGGAAGTTCATGCCCCCCGCCCAGCCGTGGGTCGCCGCCGGGATCGACACGCCGATGACTTTGGTGTCTTGCGCAAAGGCCGCGGTGCCGACAGCCGTGGCCAGCGCCGTGGCAATGAATGTTTTGGTAAATGTCATATTTGCTCCTCCCATGAAGCGTTCAACTACGGCTTAAAGCGCCGTCTTCCTTTCGCGCTGTAGGATCACAGCGAGAATGATGATAATCCCTTGGATCGCGCCGTTGAGATAGGGCGATACGAAATCGGTCAGGTTCAGGATATTGCCGATCAGGCTGAGGATCAGCACGCCGATGACGGTGCCCCAGACCCGACCGAAACCACCCTTGAGCACGGTGCCGCCAATGATGACGGCGGCAATCGCCTCCAACTCCCACAGCACCCCGGTGGAGGCCGAGGCCGAGCCGAGGCGGGGGACATACATGATCGTCGCGATGCCCACCAAGATGCCCAAGGCGGCATAAGAGATCAGACGGGTGCGATTGACGTTCACGTTGGAATAATGCGCCACATGTTCGTTCGAGCCCGTGGCGGCGCAGTGGCGGCCATAGACGCTGCGCGACATGATGATCTCACCAATAATGACCACCAGCGCGAAGACAATGATCGGCCAGCTGATCCCGAGAATGCCGTCGAAATAGACGGGCCGGTAAAAACTGCGCAGACCGAAATCGAGCGACAGGGTGCCGCCATCCGCCAGCCAAGTCACCAGCGAGCGGTAAATGCCCATGGAGCCGAGCGTGACGATGAAGGCTTCGATGCCAAGGGCGGTGATCAAAAAGCCGTTCAACAGCCCCGCCAGCAGCCCCGCGACGATGGCCGTGAACATGCCTAAGAGGATGATCGGCACGCCGACACCGAGGCTCGGTAAAGCGGCGTTCATTACCAAGATCATCAACCCCGCGATAAAGGCCGCCATCGACCCCACCGACAGGTCAAGCCCGCCCGCGGTGATGACAAAGGTCATGCCCACCGCGATGATCCCGATAAAGGCCGAGCGGGCGAGGACGTTGGTGATATTCGCCGCACTCAGGAAGTTGGAATTCAGGGCCGTGCCGATCAGCAGCAGAACGATCAGCGCGATGATCGGCCCGAGGACAGACATCGACGGCATCCGGAAGCTTTTGGTTTGAGGTGTGGTTACATCTGTCATCTTCGGTTTCCTTAGGCCGTCATCGGCATTTGTTCGGCGCTCAGCCCCATGGAGAGGCGGACAATCGCGTCTTCCGTGATCTCGCCCGCGTTCAGCGTGCCGCTGACCTCGCCCAAACGCATAACCATCACGCGGTCGGCAAGGCCGATGAGTTCGGGCATCTCGGAGGTGATCACGATAATGGCGTGGCCCTGATCGGCCAATTTGCGCAGGAAGGCATAGATTTGCTGCTTGGTGCCGATGTCGATGCCGCGGGTGGGTTCATCGACGATCAGGATGCGCGGCTCAGAGAGCATGAGCTTGGCCAGCAGCAGCTTTTGCTGGTTGCCGCCTGACATATTGCCGACGCGCACATCACGGCTGCCCGCGCGAATGTCGAACTCGCCAATGGCCTCGGTCAGGGCGGTTTCCTCTGCGTTGCGGTCGATCAGGAAGCCGCCGAATTTATGCAGGTTTTGCAGGGTCAGGTTCTCACGCATGCCGCGTTCCAGCAGCAGACCGCGCAGCTTGCGGTCTTCGGTCAGATAGCACAGCCCGGCCTGTTGCGCGTCGCTTGGCCGCTTGAACTGTACCGGCTCCCAAAAGAGGGTGACGCGCTCGGCACTTGCCGGGCGCAGCGCGGCCAGGCCTTCCATCACCTCGGTCCGGCCAGAGCCGATAAGCCCACCCAGCCCGAGGATCTCCCCCTGTCGCAGCAAAAAGGACACATTGCTGGCAAAGCCCGGCACGCTGAGGTTTTCGACCGAGAGCACCTCTGGCGCGTCCCCCTCCACACCGGGTTTGGCGGGGTAGAGGTCGGACACATCGCGGCCCACCATAGCGGTGGCCATTTCATCTTCGGTGATCTCAGAGGTCGGGCTGGATTGCACCACCGCGCCGTCACGCATGATGGTGACATGGTCCGAGATCTCGGCCACTTCGTCCAGCTTATGCGAGGTGAACAAGACCGCCGTCCCCGCCGCGCGCAGGGCCGCGACCTGTTTGAACAGCACATCGGTCTCGCGTTTGGTCAGCACCGCCGTCGGCTCGTCCATGATCAGCACCCGCGCATCGCGCGACAGGGCCTTGGCGATCTCGACCATCTGTTTGTC
>NZ_JBIFFR010000009.1:0-151908 GCF_043557275.1 Sulfitobacter sp. 1A13368
CAAACAGGGACTTCAGGGCGCGCGTGCGCGCCATCTTGCGAGCGCCTCACCCCCAGATGAGGCCTATCTGGCATATCTTGATCGTCTTCAGACCGCACCCATTTTGAACGGCACATGGTATAAATACATTTTTTCCCGAGCGCCGGAGGACCAAAAGTGCCTTGATGTCACGCCGGAATACTCATGCATTCCAGATGAGGGCGTGGATTTTTTTAAGCGCTTTCTGCCACATAGCAAACTGATCTATCTCATCCGTAATCCCTTGGGCCGGCTGAAGTCTCAGCTGCGCATGAATGCGCACCGCAGAGAGAAGCTGCCTTCTTCGCGACAGGAGTGGGAAGAGCTGTTAGATATGCCCGCGCTTCGAACGCGCGGAGACTATCTGAGCAATGTGCCGCGGTGGAGCGCACGTTTTGCACCCGATCGATTGCTATACTTACCCTACGGACAAATCGGCAAAGATCCTTTGAGCTTTCTGCGCAAGATTGAGCATCATTGTGGCTTGCCTTCCTCTGAATACCCTCAGGCTGCTGAGAGAGTTCATCAAACAGCGCCGCTGCAGTTGCCGGACTATGTCATCGAGCGTTTGGAAGAGCTGGCAGCGCCCCAGGCCGCGTTTCTTCGAAGCCATTTTGGCGAAAGCTTCTATCAAGAAACGTAAGAAAGGGCATGGAACATTGTCTGACGTGGCGAAGGTTGAACTTGGCCTCAGCTGTCACGCAAGGTGACCTTCGACATGGCGGCAATCCTGATCAGATCGAGCTCATACTGGGCATCCATACGGATTTGGAGCTCTTCATCGATTTGGACAATCTTACTGAGAAGCTTTGCGCTTTTGAGGTGATGGCAAGCCTCTTGCGACAGGGCTTTGCGGGTTTGAGGATCAATAAGCTCAACATCTATATCAAGCAGGGCTGCCAAGAACGGTAGCATCACCTGATGGGGCTGCTCGAAATTCCAAACTGTTAGGGTCGCTCTGGGACAGGCAGCCGTGATGCGAGACACCAGGTCGGCCCAAGAATGAACTGGTACGGCGCGGTCAGAAGGGCCGGGGGAGATGTCATCATCCGCCAGCAAGTATGTCCAGCATTCTGCTTGAGGAGCGATTGCTAAATGCAGATCCAGTTGGCGGTCGGAGAAGGCATTGTTGAGGTTTTGAACCCTACGCTTGGCTTTAGGGAACATGGTCTTTTTGGTCAGCATATCGTTCACCGGGCCGAGAAGCGCGTGTTCACTGATGATAATGTGCTTAAAGGCGTCGAGATTTTTTTGGTGTTTTAGAACAGGTTCAACAGCCCCTTGTAGAAGGCCCAACTTGTCAGAGGCGACCATTGTCGCTCTAAAGTGCTCCACGTATTCAGGGCGTGTGATGGCCTTGGCAGAAATGTTCAGCAAAACTTTTTCCAAATGGTTCGATATGCATTCTACAAAGCCGGTTGCGATACGGTTTGCCCCAAAATGGACAGTCGCCGTTCTTTGCTCAGGCATCATCAAGCTCCGGAAACCCGTGCTGGGAAATCGTCTCATCGCCTAGAGCGATGCTTTTGGCGGTCTTTGCCAGTTCAGCGGCTTGGTAAAGGAGAATTTTGTATTTAAGCTCCAGCGCAGCTAGGCTCGGCTCTAACCGCGTGAGCTCTGCCTCGATCAGACTGTTTGCGGCTTCATCAGATGATAGAATTTCTTCGAGAAGCTCTGCAACTTCTGTCAACCGGTCTTGTATAAGCGTGCAATCTTTTGCGTCAAAGCCGCTGACTTTGAGAGAAAGAGCATCTTTCTCGGCGTCAATCGTTAGCTTGAGGCTCATGGCCTATTCCCCCGTAAATCCGCCGTATCATTGACTACAATCGACCTTATCTGCGTTTTTGCGCGCTCTTTGATAGATGCAACAGGCTCTTGGCGTCGAGTTATGCTTTGCGAGCTTTTTAGGCCGCACTTTTTGCGTTTTTTAGTACCGGAAGGCCGTAAAGGCTCTCAAGTTTTATTCCGACGCATCTTCGGCTGCGCGCCTGTTGCGATATGCTGTTAGGTGGTTTTCGCGTACAGTCTGCAACATGCTCTGTAAAGATGTCCAATCTTCATTAGACATGTCACCGCGTGTGACAGCGTCCATCTCGTCTCCTACGTCTTTCAGTGCCGTCAGAAGTGGGGCTGCCTTCTGTGTGACTTGAACTATTCTGGCGCGACGGTCATTCGGGTCAGTGCTTCCGGACACCAGGCCTACGGCTTCGAGATTCTTCAGAACGCGCGCGGCGCTCATTGCGCCAAAACCAGTCAGATCGCTCAGCTCGTTTTGGTTCAAGGGGCCGAAGCGGGAGATGTTTGCCTATGTTCGTGCTTCGCTTGGCGCAATGCCGAGTGCTGCCTCCTGTACTTTGCGCTCAAACTGCGATCGCAATATGCGAGTGATGTCAAGTAGTAAGAACAATGTGTTGTGGGAGTCTATCGGTTGCATGAAGGGCCCTGATCGTTTGTCGTTCAGGCAATACTAAGGGAGGCATATGAGTTAAAGCTGTTCCTGAGCCTCAGCTAAAGTCGCACCGCCCCATTCTGTCACGGTCGTGCATTTTGGACCAACCGGTTGTTTGCCGCCCTGCCACGGTGCAAAGTATACTTCCGCTGAGGGCCGTCTGGCTGCTGAGCTGTGAGATCGTTTATCGAGTGTCCTTATGGACGCACACGAAGACACCCGCCGCATTCAAGTTTTGTCAGTCTCTGATACCGGCCGTCGCCGCCGTTGGTCTGATGACGAAAAAATCCGTATTGTTGAGGAAAGCTTTGGCGACGGCGTGACAGTGGCGGAGGTTGCACGACGCCATGAGGTATCGCGGTCTCAGCTTTATGATTGGCGTTATCGCCATAAGAATGGATTGCTTGGTCCTGGCCCGCAATTTTTGCGCGTTATGAAGATCGAAGATGCTTCTGATGGCACTGACACTGCGCCAGCGCCGCAAGCTCCTGTCATGACTATTGATCTCGGAAAGCGGTGTCGTGTGGCGATCCCGTCAGGTTTTGACATGGAGGCTGCTGCGCAGCTGCTTAACGGCTTGATGGTGCGGTCATGATCGCGTTTCCGGCTGGAACGAAGGTGTGGATTGCAGGTGGTGTGACGGATATGCGCCGAGGCATGAATACTCTGGCGCTGACAGTGCAACAGGGGCTTGGGCGTGATCCGCATGCGGGCGAGCTCTTTTTCTTCAGAGGTCGAAAGGGTGACCTGGTGAAGCTGCTCTGGCATGACGGGGTGGGCATGTCGTTATATTTGAAGCGTCTTGAGGCGGGGAAGTTCATTTGGCCGGTGCGCCAAGACGGGACGGCTGTTGCGATATCTGCGGCGCAGTTGGGCTATCTTCTCGAGGGGATCGATTGGCGTAACCCACGCTGGACGCAAAGGCCCAAAGCGGCTGGATAATTTGCGCTGAAGCGCCTGTTTTTATGGGCATTTATCGGCTTCTGTGGTAAATATTTGCCATGTCCGACGCCGCTTCCGAAATTGCCAGATTAAGCGCTGCACTTGCCGCGCAGACCGCCCGTGCGCAGGCTGCGGAAACCGAATTGGCGCAGGCTCGCGCTCTGGCCTCCTGCACAGACGCAATGATCCAAGAATTGAAGCTGGAGATCGCCAAGCTTCGGCGTGACAAATATGGCATCACCTCCGAGCGTCGCACGCGGCTGATTGATCAGCTGGAATTGCAGCTTGAGGAATTGGAAGCGGCCGCAACCGAGGATGCGCTGGCGGCTGAACAGGCTACGGACAAGGCCAGCGCCGTGCGTGCCTTCACGCGACGCAAGCCCGTGCGCAAACCATTCCCAGATCACTTGCCCCGCGAGCGGGTTGTCGTCGAAGCACCTGCCGCCTGCACCTGCTGTGGCTCGGACCGGATCGTAAAGATGGGTGAAGATGTCACCGAGACGCTGGAGGTGATCCCCCGCCAGTGGAAGGTGATCCAGACGGTCCGCGAGAAGTTCACTTGCCGAGCTTGCGAGAAGATCAGCCAACCGCCGGCCCCGTTCCATGCCATTCCGCGCGGTTGGGCCGGGCCGCAACTGATCGCGATGATCGCCTTCGACAAGTATGGACAACATCAACCGTTGAACCGGCAATCCGAGCGCATTGCACGGGAGGGAGTTGATCTGAGCCTGTCCACCTTGGCTGATCTGATCGGTCATGCCTGTGTGGCGCTGACCCCCATTCATGCGTTAATCGCGCGCCACGTGCTGGATGCTGGCCGTTTGCATGGTGACGATACTACCGTGCCGCTATTGGCGCGTGGTGGCGCAAAGACTGCGCGGCTGTGGACCTATGTGCGCGACGATCGACCGTGGGATGGGGGTGCGCCACCTGCCGCACTCTTCCACTTCTCAACAGATCGCCGGAAAGAACACCCGACACGGCATCTGGCCGAATGGCACGGTGTTCTTCAGTCGGACGTGTATGGCGGCTACAATGATTTGTATCTCGCAGATCGTAGTCCGGGCCCGGTCCGTAGTGCGCTGTGTTGGAGCCACGCAAGGCGCAAGTTCTTTGAACTGGCCGACATCAAGGCCATAGCCCGCAAGGGTAAAAAGGTAGCAAAAGAAATCTCGCCAATCGCACTGGACGCTGTGACACGGATCGATGCGATCTTTGCGGCCGAGCGCGACATCACCGGCCTGTCAGAAGCAGCGCGTCATGAAGCCCGCCAGCAGTGGGTAGCGCCGATGGTTAATGATCTGTATGGTTGGATGCTGGCCGAGCGGGCCCGGATGTCAAAGCACAACCCAGTTGCCAAGGCGATGAACTACATGCTCGAGGGCACAGGTCGCTGGGAGGCCTTCACCGCATTCCTTGACGACGGGCGCCTCTGCCTTACGAACAATGCCGCCGAACGGGCGCTCAGAGGGATCGCACTGGGTAGAAAGTCGTGGCTTTTTGCAGGGTCTGAACGCGGTGGCGACAGGGCAGCCTTCATGTATACCCTCATTATCACAGCAAAGATGAACGACATCGACCCGCAGGCATGGATGGCAGACGTATTGGCACGGCTGCCCGATATGCCTGTGTCACGCTTACCAGAACTGTTGCCCTGGAATTGGAAGGCCGCCATGGAATTGAAGAGGATTGCTGCATGACGCTGGTCGCGCGCCTCAAGGTCACATTGTCCGATGTTGAGCCACAGGTGCTTCGACGCTTTGATGTGCCCCTTAAGATCAAGCTGAACCGCCTGCATGATGTGATCCAGGCTGCCATGGGATGGACCGACAGTCACCTGTATGAGTTCAGGGCCGGCGGCAGCGGCTGGGGCGTGCCAGACCCAGATGGTTTTTACGATGGCCCGATGCCCGCCAGCAAAATCAGCCTGCTTGACGTGATCGAAGATGTGGGAACCAAGACCATCCATTACATCTATGATTTTGGCGACAACTGGCACCACGTGATCAAGATCGAGAAAATCGATGGCTCTATCGCGGGCGCCGCATATCCACGCCTGGTCAGGGCCATCGGTGCTTGCCCTCCGGAGGATGTGGGGGGCTTCCCCGGCTACGCTGACTTCCTTGAAGCCATGGCCGACCCCAAGCACGAAGAACACGACCAGATGCTGGAGTGGTATGGGGGACAGTTCGACCCGGATGAGGCAGAGATCGGCCTCATCCTCGATAACTTCGAGCGTCTTGCAAAGAAATGGGCCCCGAAACCGCGCAAACCAAAAGCCGCACCCAAACGCCTCTGATCAATACGGCGCCCCCACGGCCTTCGCCGAAGGCTTACGGTGCAAAGAGCATTTTGTAATGCGTTGTCGGATGCACCCCTGGCTGGATTGAGAGACTGCGCAAAAAAAACACGGGCTCAGCATAGAGGACATCCTGTTGCTCTGAACCGGGTGGGATGGCAAGTATGCATGAGCCTAAAAGGGAAATTGCGATCCTGAGCAAGTGAGGCTGGCGAAACGCACCGGCACTGCTGCCGCCATATCCATGGTATCAGCTTGCGCCATAGCCAATGGAGCCGCAGTAGGCTGCACAGCATCGGCTTTGTCGAATGCTACCAAGTGACGTCCTATAGTGAATATCATCGAGGCTAGAAATGTGCCTGTAATGATCGTGTGGGGGATCCGCCCACTCGACGCGCGTTTGTTTGCAAATATGTTCATCCCTCGCTCCTAGCCGCTCACTTAATAGGGGAATGTGAGGAAACTAAGACATTTGAGCTTATAGCGATTTCGGAGGACGCTCACCTCCAGCAGGGTAGGCAACGAAGTCAAAGAATGCGGCCGCAGGATACGCGGAGCGTAAGCTTTCAAACAAGTACCGTGCTTCCGAAAGCTGAGAGAAAATTTGTTCTGCAAGTGAGATATATACGCTTTCCTGAGGTTCCCCTTGCGCAACGCAGACCACGAAGTCGCCTCTTTCTGCCGCAGAGCGGTAGGTTTCGTTTTGAGGGCTGAGATCAGCGAGGATACTGGCAGGAACCAGATCAATCCTGAGATTTTGAGAGTAGAAATTCGCGATCTTCTTAAACACTGGGCCGGGCACCTTTTTGCACAAGATCACATTATGAAACGGGCGGCTCGTCCGCAACGCGCTTCAAGTGAAAGCTGGGTAGATGCCACTTTGATTTGTCCCAGGTGTCGGCAGAAACCTTCCCGGTAAGGAGGCGCCTGTACGCGTATACCTCGCATTTTTTTGTCAATGTAGAGATGCCGCCGCAAACTGGCCTGCGGCTTTGTGCCTTGCTCTTACTTTCCGCGCAATGGCCCGCCCGATTGAAGCCGCCGAGATCAAGGCGATAAAGGTACGCCAAGTGGTTTGATCAATGGCTGGGTAAACCTCGGGCGACGGTCGTCTGATCTCAGGTTCCTATCGCTGGATGCTTTCCAAATAGATCAGCAATCCCGCGAGTTCACGTGGGGCGGGTGTGAGCACGCCATTGATCTCAACCGGTACCGTATCATGTGCCATCGCACCACCAAATTGGGGCATGTCTCGCGCCAATTCGCGTTGCTCGGGGTGGCCATAGACATAGCTTAAAGCCCGCGCGCGCGGGAAGCTGCCCCCGTTCTTGCGGGCGAGAAGTGTCAAATCCGTTGGCGCGGTATCAAGCGTTGCTGCTAGGGGACCATCTCCCTTTGCGGACATGCCATGACACGCAACGCAGTTTGCCGCATAGAATTTGGCCCCCTCTGGGGCTTCGGGCATTGAGGGTGCTGTGCAGGCCGCCACCACAATGCCAAGCGCTGCCGTTGAAAATAAGGGGAGTTTAAGGGGTGGCATATTGGTTCCTCTTTGTGTCGGTGCAAGTTAAGCGATTCAACCGTAACTGCTACGCTGCGCGTTGAACATAGCGGCATAGAGACCTTCTTGCGCCATGAGTGCACGCTTTTTCGACCACGGACATGATCTGCATGGGGTACTGTAGAAAGACGGTGAGCGACCATGATCGTGATTTTGTCTTTTGAAAGCTTTTGGATCGCGCCGCGTACTCTTTTCTTGGTCCACTGGATCGGGAGGAGGGCAGATCACTACCTGAAGTAGAAAACGCCCGGCAACTATTGGAACATTATCGGAATTTGTGAGATTTGATTTCCTGCAGGGCAATCACTGAAGCGCTCCCTATGCCCCGGAATGGATTAGATGCCTTCCGGGGCTTTGGCCCCCGTCGCGGTCGAGGGCCTTGTCGTTCTATGGGGTCAAATGCGCATGGCATCAGGCTCAACGCCTGCTGCGATCTGAGCGCGATACCAGTTTGGCTGACGCCCTTTACCTGTCCAGGTCTGCGTTTTGTCCTCTGGGTTCGCAAAAGCGGGCTTTGAGGGCTTTTTGGGGGCCTTTTTTGCTTTCGCCTTTTTTTGAACTGTGCCGTCTGCCTCGGAGATTTCACCAAGCGAGAAGCCAAATTCCGCGGCGGCTTTGGCAGCGGCTTTCTTAGCCTCGCGTTGATCTCTGGCTTTCGCAGAGGCAAGCGCTTTACTTACGTTGTTTAGAAGCTTCTCAAGCTCCTTTCGGGGCATCGTTTTCAGTTCGTCTTTAGAGATCATAGGATTTCTTTCAGCTGCAAATAGAGTCGGTTTTTCGGTTTCATAGGCGCATCAAACTATCTGTTCAAGTTAGCCTCGCGATTTTAAACACTAAACCGCTACGAACCGCAAAAATTTGACTACTCTTCGACTCTAATGCGCCCTACATCGTTGTCCAATACGCTTTGCCTGATTTCGGTAGCTAGTCGTGTGGCTTTTTCCTGATAGAACGTATCACCTTCAGTCCTAAAAAACTTAAGCGCGGCATCGATGTAGCCTGAAGCCGACGCAAGATGTCGTGCGCGCTCTGAAGCAGAACCGCGTTCGGCCAATGCTTTGGACACAATGGCGAGATTTTCTTGCGTTAATGCCCAGTCGAATGGCACAGCATCGCGGCTGCGCACGCTCAGCGTTTCCTGCAGCATCTTTTCCGCCCGCCCGAGCAACATTAACCCGTCTTTGCCCGGCGTCACATTTGCCATTTCTAGCAGTGTCACCGCAACATTCTGAGTGGTCATCGCCCATTCCAGTGGCTTGCTTTCCCGCGGACGTAAGCGAAGGGCCGCGCGGAAGGCGTCAATTGCGCGTCCGAGGAAAACCCGTCGTGCGTTCGCGTCATCGCACCAGTTCGCACGCAAGGACAATGCAGCCCCGAGGTTTTGCTGCACCATCGCCCATACATCGCCGTCGTGATCGATTGAGACGAGCAGTAGCGCTTCTTCGTATCGTTCAATTGCCTCGTCCATCGTCGTTAGGCTGGCAGGACCTTCGGATCGAATGCTGATGTTCGCGAGGGCGTTGGCGAGGTTTTGAAGGGCTCGGGCTCGGAGCTGCGCAGTGTAGTCGCCGGCTCCTACCGTCGGGCGCAAGATGTCAGCTGAGCGTTCAAGCCCGCTCCCACCAAAGCGCAAACCGTGATCGAACAACGCTCGATGGTATTCAAGTCGTTTTCTCATGGAGTGCACATGGTCAAGGCTTCGCCATGTCTCGGCGGCGCTGACGAACCCTTCATAGGCGTCATTGGCGCGCCCACGCAGGAGCGCATTGCGGGCCCGTGCTTCTTTAGCACGAACGACCATCTCACTATAACTCTCGTCCACTTGTCGCAAAAGCGACTCGTATTCATCGAATTTAAGTTCTGCCGCTGCCTCGCGGGCTGCTGCCTTAAGTTCAGCGAGTTCACCCATGCGGCCGTCTAATTCGTGTAAGCGGCGTTTGTAGATTCGATATTCAGATGCCTTTTTGTCGAGCAAACTGCGCAACTCCGCATCAGACTTCTCAAACACTTGATCGATCTCAAAACGGCTTGCGAGGGCTTCAAGCTGATCGCGGCGGGCATTCGAAAGCCCCTCAAGCTGCAAAGGCAGACTTGGCGCAGGCGCGCGTAGGCTGTCGATCTCATGCTGTGGAATGTCAAGCGCTTGGGCCAGCCCTTGTACCGTGCGCGCAGCCGGGTTAGCCACATGGCCGTTCTCAAGCCGTGAAATACTGGCCTTGCGACCCTCGTCGTTCCATACGTTGATGGCCAGGTCGCGCACGGATAAACCCAAATCATCCCGATACGACCGGACGAGCCGTCCAAAGCGGGCGCCAAAGGCGTTGACGTCTGAGGGAGCACGCTTCGTCAACGTTCGACACCGGGTCGGTGCTCGTATCGCGCTATAGATATCGTATTAAACTTCGATCTCCGATCTTCACCTATTAACCAAACCCAGAAGCCCCCAAGAAGGGTGACCGGCGCCTCACAAATACCCCGGGCGTCGGTCATCCGTCGCTTTCGAAGCTTAATCGGCGCAGTGCGCCTTGCGATTGTAATTTGGAAGTGACAATCCAATACGTCACCTATTGAGCTTTCAGCTCAGCTTTGGGGGCGAGCCGAGCAATGTGGTGCCTCTATTTCAGAAGATGCACTTGCATCCTCCTGCCTGTGAACTGCAGGCTTTGACCGGGGCATACCCCCCCGAAGAACGATTGCAGCCTGAGTCCGGTTGTCCACTTTAAGCTTGCGAATAATCCGGGAAACATGCGCTTCAACCGTATTGATCGAAATCGCAAGCGTACGGGCGATCGCTTTGTTGGAGTGCCCCGCGGCCACCTCGCGGAGGATCTCAAGTTGGCGTGCAGTCAGAAGCCCGGGCTGGATGCAGTCGGGGAGCCCAGTATCGGGCATGTGCTCAGTCTCGGGGGGAGCGAACGGCAATATGCGATGCCCTTCTACCACCAAAGATATCACGGATTTGATCTCAGCAGCTGCCAAGGTAGGGGGCACTACTGCAGCAACGGTAACCGGAGTGCCCCGAATTCTCTTAAGCAGTGCCTCAGTTTGGGGAAACAATACGATGGGTGTCGGGTCGGGGTTGCTCATACACTTGGCAATGCGATCTGACAGTGCTTCATCTGTATTATAGCATATAAGCACAATACCTACATCAGGCGGCACGTCTGAGTGTTCGTCAATAGCAACATTAGGAAGTTTCAGTTCTGCCAAGATAGATTGCAGTGCTGACCTTATAAGAAAACAACCGCCAAGGATTCCCACAGTTTTGTTTTCACTAATACTCATGACTCTTCCCAAACATATTTAGGGCACAAAGAGCGACCTTTTACAGACTTCACTTGTCAGAACGTTATGCAAAGTTAAAAAGCCCGGCATTTGAAAGTGATCAATCCACCGCTATGTGTGCGGCAGGTAGCGAAGGCATATCCTGAGAGCTTAACTCAAGCATGGACACATCCGAAGCTCGTGCTTCCTGTGTGGAAGCAGATGTTGCCTGTCTAGAAGCTCGGATGCGGTGCGCCTGTTGGGCACGTTGTGCCCGGGCGGCCGCTATGCGTGCCGCCCTCTGATCCGGCAATTCCATTGCTTGCCGGACATAAACTAAATTAGCTGTAGCTGGTACTTGAGTGATATACACTCGGTCGCTTGCGTTGCTTTCAGTCCCTATAGAAACAATGCCAAGTACAGTTGCAACGATTGCCGATCTGTATAGAGCAGTCATATCTCCCCCCTCCCGCAAAAATAAAAAACTACCGTAATGTCACCCTAACGGAAAAATTCGCATTGGAAGGGAACCTATACCCGCCCACACGGTTCTAAATACTAACTAGGGACACAATGTGAACAAAAGTTGACGCTGAGTCAATCTTTTGGGTGTTTGTGCGCGCTTGTGTAGGGGAAAACCCTAACCGAATCTTCCCAACCGCCGAAAATCCCATGCTTACTGTACGGGTAACGGTGCACCCGACCATTTATCCTATAGGGGTTCCATCTGCACTGTCCGCTCGAATCACCGGAGCCTAACTGAAGACCGGGGAGGGATCTCCGGAATATCCGGCCTCGATGCCTGTTCGTACCTTTTAGTTGGCCTCGGGGATGGTCCTCGGGGTGGGTATAGGTGAATAGGATTTTCGATATGAAACGGCTTCTTTTGACTTCAACAGCGCTGGTACTGACGGCGGGTATGGCATTCGCCCAAACTGCAACAGGCCCAGGCGTAAATCCTTCGAGCGCGACTGCGAATAGTAATAATAGCGCGACAGCAAATCAGGATGGCACTATTTTTAACGAATCTCTTGCGCTTGATTCAGCTGGCGGTGGCAACGATGAGGAAGCGTCGGGTACAGCAGGTACCGCGGGCAACGGAGCGCGCGCTCGTGTTAACCTAAGTAACGCAGTCACGGCGCAGGGCCAAACAACGGGCGGCGTTAGTGCAACGGTTCAGCAGCAGACGGCAAACGCTAACCTTCAATTCCAAGTCGGCAATCTCAACCAATCTGTCAACCTGCAGTCCGGAGTGCGTCAAGAGTCGGCAACTGTCCAAGAAGGCAATGAAAACGACGCGATCATCAGCCAAACTCAAGCAGGTAACGAAGCTGCGATCGCACAGCGCGGCAATCTGAACGTTAACGCAATTATTCAGAACGGTGTAGACAATGGCGCTGCAAGTGCCCAAGTAGGTCTGAGCAACGTTTCTACCATCCTTCAAGATGGCAACCATAATATTGCGGCGCACTCGCAGTTTGGCGAAAATAACGCGGCTATGACCTTCCAGAACAACGGTGACAACACTGCGGCTCAAGTGCAAGTCGGTAACGACAACAAGTCGCTTATTTCACAGGGTGGAGGGGATGGCGCCAACTTGCCAGCAATCGATGGCACCCCGGCTTCAGTGATGATCCCGGCAGGTCTGTCGGTAACAGGCGCAGTCCCCGGGGCTGCATCGCTGAACTCGGCAGCGAGCATCCAGTTGGGCAACTCGAACTTGAGTGCGATCATCCAGCAAGGCAGCGGCAACGAAGCTGTCAACTATCAGAAGACACCCTGATAGCATAATCTTCCACGTTTCGGTGGGAGGCACACCAAACAAGCGAGGGCGCCGTGACGGCGCCCTCGTAGCGCCATATGGCGAGGAGCACATCATGCAAATGTTCCCGATCCTACTCTCTCTCGCGTTAATAAATACACAGACCAACGCGGCGCCTTTACCTGAGGGCTGCGCTTTGCACATGTCTGAGACGGGAAAGATGGTCACGCTAAAGGGGGTCGTAGATCCACAAGGTTGGCGCCATGGAACTTACAAAATGACCATTGTGGCGCAACAGGGAGGCAACCGTTCCGTCTCACGGCAGTCCGGTAGCTTTGATGACAGCAACACCGAGACTGCCGATGGCTTGATTGTTTTATCAACTACAACACTGTATGTTTCAAAGGGTAGCCGTCTCGCCGTCACGCTTCAAATTGAAGACGGTGACCGTAACCAGTCCTGCTCTTTCGATTATGAACGGTAGTGACCCAATTCCGAGGATTACGATATGCGCTCTAAAATGCTTCTTGTTACGATTGCGTTTATGCTTGGCAGCACCACTGCCGGATTGGCGCAAGACTTTGGCTTTCAGGTCAGCAACGGGCTGACACTTGAACAGGTGGTCGTCACTCAGGAGAGCAATACTGCCACACCGAGCAGCTCCGGGGGAACCGGCTCCTCAGCGGTGATTTCACAACAGGGTAGTGATAACAGCGCGGCCAGTTCTATTTCTAGCAGCCCAAACGCAGGGACGCTCGTTTTGCAGACAGGTGACGACAATACCGCCGTCGCCGTCATCCAGAATTCTCCCGGGAGCGCGATCGCTCAGGCTCAACTGGGGACAAACAATTTCTCTGCCGCGGCTATTGTGGGGGGGGCAGGGAATGGCATCGCAACGGCGCAAATCGGCAACAGTCTTAGCAGTTCCGTCGCGCTTGTGAACTCCGTTGACACTAAGGTTGTTTACGGACAGGCCGGCCAAGGCTATAGTGGCGGCATAGTGGTGCGTAACGCCCCTCGGGGCACAGTTGTCAGACTAAATTGATCTTGATTGCGGCACTCAGATTGCTTCGGCACGCCATGGTGCTCGTTCGAGTGCTACAAGCTTATCCCTTGCCAATCTGTTTGAAGCTTTCAAACTATTGCTTGAGAGGAACTAGCTATGTTTTCGGCAAAAAGGCTTTTAGGGCTCGCTACTGCTGCATTGCTGACTAGCGCAGGAGCGGCCACTGCTGGCGATCTCATCTATCAGCCAATTAACCCGGGATTTGGAGGCTTCTCCGATAACTTCGGATACCTAATCGGCACGGCACAAATTCAGAACCAATACCTTCCGGAAAGTGAGGGCAGCGGCGGTGGCGGCGCGCCTGACATTAGTTTCCCGCCAATTGTAATCGATCTTGGGGGCGTTGGTACGCCCACCCCAGCAGTTCCGGCACCTCAAAACGCAAGTAGCACAGGCTCCAATTAGAAATACTGTAGATCGCGAAAAAGCGGCGCGGAAATGAGGGACAGCATGAATTTCTTTTCTATTTTTAGTTCGAGACAAAAGATGCTTGGACTAGGGCTCACTTTGATGACCACTCTTGGGGGGTGCGCGGAGCTGGGCTTGCAGTCATTTGGAACGCGCTTCGACAAAGATATGAGGCCACCGCTCTCCACGCCGTCCACCAATACCGGCTTAGCTCTCAGAGAATTACCGCCATCTAGCAAGAAGATCGATGTCGCGATCTATAAGTACGAAGATAAAACGGGCCAGAATGAGGAATCGGACAATTTTACGCGGTTTTCGCGTGCTGTTTCGCAAGGGATGTCAGACGTATTGATTGATGTTCTGACCGAAGTGGGCGACGGCGAGTGGTTTAATGTTATTGAACGCGCTAATATTCAGGACCTTCTGACTGAACGCCAACTGATCGATCAGACCAACCAAAACTATCGCGGCTTGCAGCGCTCAGCGCTTCCGCCCCTTCGCTTTGCGGGGATCATTATTTCAGGTGGCGTCATCGACTATGACACCAATGTCGTCACGGGCGGCGTTGGCGCGCGGCTTTTGGGGATAGGCAACAGCTTTGAATATCGTCGTGACCGCATTTCGGTGGTGCTGCGTGCCGTCAGCGTACAGACCGGCGAAGTCCTCGCGTCGGTCCAGACTGAGAAGACGATCTATTCGCTGGCAGACCAGCTGTCAATTTTCCGCTATGTTGCCGTGGATCGCCTGCTTGAACTAGACACGGGCTATTCGGTGAACGAGCCTACGGGTATTGCAGTACGGCAGGCTGTGGAACTGGCCGTCTATGATCTTATTCTGGAAGGCGCTGAAGAGAACATTTGGCAATTCCAAGATCCCAACGTGCACCGGCGTTTGGTTGCAGAACAACAGGTTCGGCTCGCCTCTGTTGGTAAAGCATCAAACGCCCTTCAGCCATTGGCCACCCGTACCGCAATGGCAATGGATTTAAACCAAGTCGCTTCGCCGATCCGGACGCCGAGCAATGGTGGGCGCTGACTTTAATGCATTAACCCTTGGGCTGGTTATGGCCACAATAGGCGCGGGTGCACTGTCTGCGCAGGAGGCAATCGCTTTCGACAGCACCGATCGGGTTACTGCCGGAGACTGGGCGATCGAGTGTCTTGCAGGTTCTGACCCCGCCCCGGGTCAGTGTCAGCTTTATCAAAGAATTCTGACGCAGGATCCGAGTACCGTCGCGTTGATCGCTGCATTAGCGTGGTCTCAGAGCGACAAAGCGCTGCTCGCGCAGATTTCCCTCCCGCTGGGCAGTGATCTAACCAAGCCACCTTCGCTGAACATAGACGGCGTAGCCGCTGCGAGCTTCACCTGGTCGCGCTGCCTGTCAACTGGGTGCCTAATCGAAGCGCCCCTACCTGAACCTCTTGTCGCGGCTTTGTTGCGCGGAGAAAACGCGACGTTCACTGTAGTCCAACCAAATGCGGGTCCGATTGCTATTCCATTGTCGCTGCTCGGTTTGGCGGAAGGTTTGAGAGAGATCATGCCTGAGGATACAAATCCTGCAATAGCGACCGATCAAAAGCAATAACCACTACGACCGCTTCCAGCAACCGGGTTCCGCAGGCTGATGGCTACTGGCATATGATGGCGCAATCTCTCGCGGCTTATCGGCATGTAAAACGTCGTCAACGGCACGTGGATTTGCGCAATGCCGTGATTGGCAAATTGAAAGGCGGTTGCTCGCGAGAACAGATTGCCAGACGGCTAAAGGCTACGCAATATATCGGACTAAGCCGCAGCGTAGGTGTCTTCAGGCCGCTTGATTGGCCGAGCTTGGACATTAGCCTCTGAGGGGCATGCGGCCGTGGCCTGCTCAATTGCTTGCTGCCAACTTTCGATGTCGCCGCCCGGCTGCACAGCCTGGGCGCCCTTCTCAAGATGGTCTTTCAGCCCACCGATACTGCTAACCAGCAAATTTCGTTTTGCTGCGAGCGCCTCAATGGCCACGAGCCCGTAGGCTTCCCATCGTGATGGCATGGCAACAATATCAACGGCAGCCATGGCCGCCACGGGGGCTGGAGCAAAACCTTTAAACTTAATTCTGGGGTCGCCATTTGCCAAACGGCTGTTGATTGTCACTGAGAGCTGAGCCGGTGGAGGTGCGGACGAATAGTTGGACTATCTTGGAGATCAGCGTGTTTCGTTCCTTCTGCTGCCACCGCCAGGTCTTGTTTTTCTCGAGCGAGGAGACGGGGGCAAACTTCCACTGAGAGCACAGGCTTACCCTACTTAGTTTTATTTTCAGGGTAAGTAGTTCCAACACTATTTACCGAATCGGTATTGGCAAATGTGGATACAAGTTGGGAGAGCACAAAAATCAGTAATTAGTATACCAGGATTCCGAAAGCAGAAACTTTGATTTCAATATTCGACGCCAGACAAGCTCGGATATCTAGTCTCTTTCGGCGTTGCTCGCCAAATCGCACTCTTTCCAACCGAATAACCCAGAAAGAGTGCCTAAAATAAGGGACGCTGACCCCCAAAAAGCCATATCAGGAAAATCGCTCGAGACAGAAAAGGCAAGGAAGGCGGAAACCACAAAAATAAAGCCCCCGATGCGCGGAAGCCAGAAAGTAAAGGTTCCGGCCGCAAACACTAGGATTGAGACAATGATGCCAATAGAGCGCGCCTGTAAAAGTCCTCCTTCGGCAGCATGATCAAAAATCAGAAACTGGAGCAGCACAAGAGTACTTAAACCTATTCCAATGGTTCCTATCGAAAGTTTCATAGGGGTACCTTCTGGCAGTGTTGGGCAAACCTGTAGATTGAAAATGAGGCCGCAGGCGCGGGGCAGGGTGTGCTCATCCCACCAACAGCGTGCCTCTTTGTTTGGCCATTTGCAAGTCAGACCCTAGGGATAGGCTGATTGACCTGTCCCCCCCGCGAATTCAATAACCGTGAGGTTGAAACATATGCCTCTGTGAGCGATACCTGAACGGCGACTCATGTTGGGATCAGGGTAGGGGCGTCATCGCATTTCCTCCAACATCTTTTCGCGGAAGACCTCAGCTGGCGTTTTCCATCCAAGGCACTTGCGCGGCGTATTGTTGAGGCGATCACAGATCACCTTCATATCGTGATCTGTGCATTGCCGGATATCGCGTTTGCGGGGCAACCACCTTCGAAGGCGTCGGTTAGTGTTCTCGACTGTGCCTTTCTGCCAGGGGCTGGAGGGGTCGCAGAACATGGGGTAATCGCTCTGTCACTCCGCGTTTCGTCATGGCAGCGAAATGCTTTTTCTTCGGTATGATCCAGAGCGTGATCCGAAAGGGTCTTGTTCGAAGCAACAGATGGAAATTGAGTATGGGCCAGTACATAGGGCTTGACGTTTCGTTGAAGGATACCGCGATCTCAATCCGAGAAGGCGGCAAAAGAATATGGCGCGGGAAATGTCCCTCAGACCCGGGAATTATTGCGCAGACGGTTCGGAAGCATGCGGACGACCCCGTGAACGTCGTTTTCGAAACTGGCCCACTCGCCACTTGGTTCTATCATGCTTTAACGGGGGAAGGACTTCGGGCGATCTGCATTGAGGCACGGCATGCCCAGAAAATTCTGGGTGAGACGTTGAACAAGACCGATGCAAACGATGCTGAGGGATTGGCCAAACCTGCCGAAACCGGCTTCTATAAGGCTGTTAGGGTCAAGTCGTTCGAAGCGATGCTGATCCGGTCATTGGTTGCAGCACGCACGCAACTCCTGGCCATCACGACACAATTGACCAATCAGATCCGTGGTTTGATGAAGACTTTCGGTCTTGTCGTGCCCAAGAGCAAAGGCCGGGTGTTCGTAGAAAAGGTTAACGGTCTGCTGGACGGACATGTCGAGTTGAAAGGGATTATCTATCCGCTGCTCGAAGCCTGGCAAGCTGTCAAGGAGCAGGCGTCTACACTCAGCCGCCAGCTCTTGTTGGCGGCGCGACAGTGCCGAAGCACGCGTTTGCTTATGACGATACCAGGCATCGGGGCGATCACAGCAGTTTCTTATGTGGCCGCTATCGAAGACCCGGAGAACTTTCCGAAGTCCCGATCTGTCGGCGCATGGCTCGGCCTCACCACACGCCGATACCAATCGGGAGAGATGGATTTTAACGGTCACATCTCCCGAAGGGGGGATCAACGATTGCGTGGGCTGCTCTACGAGGCTGCGACCTCGTTGCTTACGAGGACTCGGGCCGAAACGGTCAGTGATCTAAAAAACTGGGGGCTTCAATTGCGCGAACGCCTTGGCTTCAAGCGGGCAGCGGTTGCCGTTGCTCGCAAACTTGCCGTCATCATGCATTCCATGCTGAAGACCGGTCAAACCTTTATTCCAACGCGCGAGGAACTCGCCTAAGGCACTGTCCCTCGCACACCGAGCTCAGCGCATCATAACTTGATGCGAGGAGGCGTCCCTGTCGTGGACGGAGGTCAAGCCAATCCGAAAGACGTGGCAGCAGCTGTTACAGACTGCGTGCAGAACAAAGGAAGGCTTCACCTGCGGAACCCAAAATGCGGCAGCCAAGTGTTGACCGCGGAGACAACCATGCCCCGGACACACGCATGACCTCGATAACATGAAGGTGCTGAGAGCGAACTGAGCAAGAACTGGACGTCGAAATGCTCTAACGGCATTTCGAGAGGCCGTGCTTTTGCATCAAGCCTTGACTGCGGCCTTGCGATTAGACAACCACGTCTGGGTTCCGATCTCGGCTTGCAGGTGTGGCCAACTGACAAACTCGGTTCCGCGGTCAAAAGTGATGGACCGACGGGCGACGAGGGGGAGGTCTTTGATGGCGCTCATGATCTTGGCCATGACCGGCTTGGTGCGCTTGTTCGGGTTTTTCAGGATCACAGCGAAGCGGCTGACGCGCTCAACCAATGAGGTAACGTTGGACTGGCCAAGCTTTTGTTTAAACAGCATCAAATCAGCTTCCCAATGACCGAACTGACGGCGATGAGCGACATCATCGGGTCGGAACAGAATGCTGACATCGCGGTGGAATTTGGGTTCTCTGCGCCTTCTGGTGCGACGTGGTCTGCGGGCGGCACGGTGGGTCGGTAGATACCACCACAGGTCTTCGCGCTGACCTTCCTTTGAGTAGATGTAACGATAGATGGTTTCCTGACAGACCCTGAGAGGAGCGCGTTCGTGAATCATACGGTTACTGATCTGCTCTGGTGTCCAGCCGTTCTTGATACGCTCGATCACGCACTTGCGAAGCTCAGGATGTTGATCAGTTTGCGCTCTCGAGCACGACGTTCCGCTTGCATCAGGTGAGCAGCGGCACCGTAATAGCCATCGCAACCCGGCATGCTTTCGTCCGAAAAATGGTTGCGCTTTAGCTCGCGAAATATCGTTGATCTGCAGCGCTTCAGAACGCGCGCCATCTCATCAACTGGGACCTTAGCGTGTCTCCAGCGTTCTATCTTGCGTCGTTCTGTGATACTCAGTTGGTCGTAAACGGCTCCCATACCGGTTCCTCTCATTAGATAAACTACTGTTTTCTAACAAGAGTCGCACTTGAGGGTAGCGCGCGCCTCGCCTTTCATAAATCGCCCATAGGGTTAATTATGTGTCATCAGCCTAGAACTTGTTTATCCTGAACTATCGAGCACACTAGTTTTAGCAAGCATCTTGCAGGGGAGCCCGACGCGTAGGATACTTAAATCTGATATGGGCCCAAAACGACCATGACAAGCGTGCCAGATCGTTGCGCCAAAAGAAAAAATTTCAAAACCCGTCTGAGGCATGCCAACGATGCGCATCCCGCAACATCTGTGGCATGGTGGAGCGCGATGGTGTCCAGCCCAATTGCGTTCTGGCCTTATCCGACCCGCAAATCAGTTTCACCGCATCCCCGGCGCGGCGCGGGCCTTCTTCAATCGGCACGGGTCCATCGGTGACAGCTGCAGCCGCCGCAACCACCTCGCGGACCGAGAACCCGTCGCCGGTGCCTAGGCAGAAGACTTCCGAAGGCTTGCCCGCTTCCAGCCATTTCAATCCCGCTACATGGGCGTCGACCAGATCGCTGACATGCACATAGTCGCGGATGCAGGTGCCGTCTTCGGTATCGTAGTCGGTGCCGAAAATGGTCAGCGCCCCGCGTGTTCCGGCCACCGCTTGGAGGATCAGCGGCACCAAATGGGTCTCCGGATCATGGGCCTCGCCTACCGCTGCTTCGGGGTCCGCGCCGGCCACGTTGAAGTAGCGGAAGATCACATGGTTCAATCCTTGGGGCGCGAAATCGCGCAGCATCTGTTCGATCGCCAGCTTCGAGCCACCATAGGCGTTGATCGGGCGCTGGTCGGTCTCTTCGTTCAACACCACCCCATCCTGATCGCCATAGGTGGCGCAGGTCGAAGAAAAGATGAACTTGTCGATCCCAGCTGCCCGCGTCGCCTCGATCAAGTTCAGTCCGCCCAACACGTTCTCACGCCAATAGCGAGCCGGGTCTTGCATGGACTCGCCGACTTGGCTCAACGCAGCAAAATGCATGACCGCAATGGGGGCATGTTCTGCCAGTGCCGCATCAATCGCCGCGCTGTCCAACAGATCACCTTCGACAAGCGGGCCAAACTTGACCGCCGCCCGATGGCCGGTGCTTAGATTGTCGAACACCACCGGCGTATATCCTGCCTGTGCCAGCGCCTTGCAGGCATGGGCCCCAATATATCCGGCTCCGCCGGTCACCAATACTTTCGCCATCGGTCGTCCTTTCGTTTGAGGTCATTTGTCACGGTTCCACCGCGCTGCGCAAGAGATGCGCGGCAGGCTGGCTTCGCGCGGCGCCTAAAGCGTCGCGAGGCCGATAGCATCCGGGACACCAGTGCCAAAACTACAGCGTTTCGCTCACCACCCCGGACCGTTTCAGACTCTCGATCTCATCCGCGACCACCGCCGCGAAAGCCTGCCCCACCGTGCTCAAGGGCCGCCCGTGGGGAACGAATTGCGCGATGTCCCATGTGATCGAGGGGATCAGCCGGTGGACCGAGACCCGTTCCAAATCAAGCAGTTGATGCGCCACGGGGTCGATGATCGCGATGCCTTCCCCGCGCTCCACGAGGCGGACAATGCCATGGATGGTCCGAAGCTCGGCGGCGATCGTGCGGTTGACCTGAATGGTCTCCATCATCAGATCGATCCGCCGCCGCAGCGGGCTGCCTTGGGACAGGTCAATGAACATCTCCTTGCGCAGCCGTGGCAGGGGGATTTCCTCAATCTCCTCAAGCGGATGCCCTTTCGGCAGAATGCATGTCGCCTCGCAATGGGCCAATGAAAGGGCTTCCCCGCCGAAAGCTTCGGCGTTGAGCGTGATGCCGAAGGCCAGATCGCAGCGGTTCTCGCTGATCATCTGAAGCATTTCGGCCATGCCGACATCGGCGATTTGCACCGTCGCTTGGGGGTGCTCTTTGCGAAACTGGGCAAGCGCGTCCAACAGGAAGGTGTCGCAAAAGACGGGCTGCGCTGCGATGACAAGATGCCCGACCTGACCGCTGGCAATCGCCTTGGCTTCCTGCTCAAGATTTCGCAGTCCCGAGAGATAGTGCACTACGTTTTGGTGAAAGCTGAATGCTTCGGCCGTCGGCGCAAGCCGGTTTCGCTTGCGTTGGAAGAGTTCGAAACCGGCTTTCTCTTCGAGAGACGACAGCAATCGGCTCACCATAGGCTGGCTCAATTCCAAATGTTCCGCCGCAAGCTTCATGCCGCCCAACCGCATATAGGCGTCAAAGGCCTGTAGTTCTCGTGTCTTGAACATGCTGCCTCCCCTCAGTATGCAATTTATGCAACTATGGCGCATCTATTGTCAAATTCAGCATACTGTGGATGGTGGCCGCCATCCAACAGCTCCGGCTTGCCGGACAACATCTGAGGTACTCATGAAAAACATAATCGGAACGATTGCACTTTCGCTCATGGCAGTCGGTGGACCGGCGCTTGCCCAATCTTATCCAGAAAAATCTGTCACGCTGGTGGTGCCCTATGGCCCGGGCGGCGCGTCGGACTTGGCAGGCCGGGCCCTGGCGGAAACGGCACAGCCCTTTCTGGAACAGCCGGTCACGGTTATGAACAAACCCGGCGCAGGCGGCATGAACGGCGCGCGTTTCGTGTCCGAAGCCGATGCGGACGGCTATACGCTGCTGCTCGCGCGGGTCGGCATGGCCCTCTCCCCTGCCGTGACACCGGGCGCCGCGGTGCCGTGGGATGCCTATACATTCGTCAGCGCGCTCGAAGCGACGCCGATGATCTTGGCCGTGCGCGGCGACGCGCCCTATGACAACGTCGACGAGTTGATCGCGGCGGTCAAAGACAGCAATGGCGCGATGACCTATGCGGCTTCGGGCGCAACGGCGATCGACGGCTTCACCACCCAAGCGCTGCTGGCCGACAATGACCTCGACCCGCTGACCGCAGCGACGCTGGTGCCTTACAAAGGCGGCGGTGCGCTTGCGACAGCCCTGCTGGGCGGCCATGTCGATTTCGTCGCGATGGCGGCGGCATCCTTGATGCCCCATATTGAAAGCGGCGACATGAAGGCCCTGATGGTCTTTGCGCCCAAGCGGATGGACAGCCTGCCTGAGGTCGCGACAGCGAGCGAATTGGGCTATGAAAAAGCGGGCCAAATCACCGGTTGGAGCGCGCTTTACGCTCCCAAAGACCTGCCCGAAGACGTGATCGCCAAATGGCAAGACGTGCTGGGCCAAGTGGCCACTGACGAGAAATGGCTCGAACTCGCCGACCGTCGCGGCTCGATCTCCACCATCGGCACGGTGGAGATGCCCGACTACGCGAAAAGCCAGTACGAGCTCTTCAACGGTCTTGCCAAAGCCTTCGGCTATCTGCCCCAGTAAGCTATCGCGGGCGGGCGCACCCGCGCCCGCCTGCCCCTCCCCCAGCCGGCCCCTGCGGCCTGCCCGATCTCACTAGAGGTCCCTGTTTTCATGAGGATTGCCATGACGAAGCCCGTTTTGCGGGGGGTGCTGGTCGTCGCGTTTTTCGCACTCTGCGCCTTCTATCTTATCCCTGTCTATGTGCCTCGCCCGGCCTTCATCCCCGGTTTCGCCCCGCCGCCTGACATGTGGCCGCGCACCGTGTCGCTGATCGGCATCCTGCTCGGCCTTCTTGTGCTGGCCCTTGCGTTCCGCGGCGGTGCACCGGCTGAGGAAACGGTCCAGACCGATGGAAGCTCTCCCAGGCGGATGGCGCTGCGTTTCGCGGGCGTGGTGATGGCGTTCGGCCTGTTTCTGCTGGCACTTCCTTACGTCGGCTTCCTGATCGCGATCATCCTGCTGACCTTCACCATGGTGCTGATGACCGGCGAACGGAGCTACCGGTTCTGGATCGCGCTGATCTCGGTCGGCGCGCCTGTGCTGCTTCTTTTGTTCTTCAATTCCGCCTTGGGCACGCAATTCCCCAAAGGCGCATTGCTCAAGACACTCGGCTTCTGATCGGAGATACTGATGCTAAACGACGTTCTCTCTGCACTCTCGGCAGTTGCCACTTTGCAAAACTTTCTGATCATGACCGCCGGTATCTGGGGCGGCGTGATCGTCGGGGCCATTCCCGGCATGACGGGCACCATGGCCGTGACCTTGGCGCTGCCTTTTACGTTTTACATGGCCCCGGTGCCGTCGATCCTGCTCCTCGTCGCGCTCTACAAAGGGTCGACCTACGGCGGCTCGGTCTCCGCGATCCTGATCAAGACCCCCGGCACCGCTTCGGCGGCCTGCACGGCGCTGGATGGCTACCCCCTGGCCCAACAAGGCAAAGGCGGCAAAGCGCTGAACATGGCGCTTTATTCATCGGTGATCGGCGACTTTCTGTCGAATATCTCTCTGATCTTCTTTGCCGCCCCTCTCGCCCTACTGGCACTTCACATCGGCCCGCCTGAATTCTTCATGCTGATGGTCTTTGCGCTGACCACAGTCGCGGGCGTCTCCGGCAACTCTCTTCTGCTGGGCATGGTCTCTGCCGCGCTTGGCCTGCTGCTGGCGACCGTGGGCGAAGACCTCTATGGCTCCTTCCGCTTTGCCTTCGTACCGGACATGCAGGCTGGCCTGTCGATTGCGCCGGTCCTGATCGGCCTCTTTGCACTGCCCGAACTGATCAAGCTGGTGGTCCTCCGCGCCGCGAACAAAGATGAGGCCGCCCCCTTGGGTGCCCAGCATGTGACCCGCGATGAGTTCATGGGATCGCTGCGCAGCATTTTCAAAGGCTCTGTCATCGGGTCCATCCTCGGTGCGATCCCCGGCATTGGTCCCTCCTCCGCCGCCTTCTTCTCTTATGGCGAAGCGCAGCGCAGCTCCAAGAACGGCGCGAATTTCGGCAAGGGCGAGCTCGAGGGCATCGCCGCCTCGGAATCCGCCAATAACGGGGCCTGCGGTGCCACCATGATCCCGCTGCTTGCATTGGGCGTGCCCGGCGATGTGATCACGGGCGTGATGCTGGGGGCCTTCATGATCCAAGGTCTGACCCCAGGCCCGCTGCTGTTCCAGACGAACGTGCATGAAATTTACATGCTCTTCATCGGCATGCTGGTCTCTTCGGTACTGTTGTTCTTCGCCGGTAAGGTGACCATGCGGATGTTCACCAAGGTGGCGCTGATCCCGCAGACCCTGCTGACCCCCTTGGTGCTGCTGCTCTGCATCTTCGGGATCTACTCCATCGCCTCCAGCACCTTCGACGTGGCCGTGTTGCTTGTGATGGGGCTGGTGGGCTTTGGGATGTTCTTGCTGAACATCCCCGCGGCCCCCTTCCTGATCGCCTTCATCCTCGGCCCGATGATCGAAGAAAACCTGCGCCGCGCGCTGGCGATTTCGCGGGGCGATCCTGCGGTGCTGCTGTCGTCGCCCATCACATGGGTCTTCGCAGTGCTGATCATTCTCGTGCTTGGCCTGACGGTCCGCCGCGAGTTCCTAAAATCCAAAGAAAGACGCGTTCAGCAATGATTGACCTCAGCGAAACACCATTTTCGTTTGACGACCTGACCGGTGACGCCGCCAAACATCTGGCGCGGCTGATCTCCTTCGATACGGTCTCCTGCAACTCCAACCGCGCGCTTATCGACCATATGGCGGAGTACTTTGGCGATCTGGGCGCGCGGATCACCATCCTCCCGGACGAGACCGGCGCCAAGGCCAATCTGATCGCAGCCTTCGGCCCCGCGGACAAGCCGGGCATCGTCTGGTCGGGGCATACGGATGTCGTCCCCGCGGATGAGCCCGAATGGGAAACGGACCCGTTTCAGGCCAAGATCAAGGGCGACAAACTCTTCGGGCGCGGCGCTTGCGACATGAAGGGCTTCGCAGCCTGCGTCATGGCCGTTGCCCCACAACTGGCGCGGGCGGCACTGACCCGTCCGGTGTACCTCTGCTTTTCCTATGACGAAGAGGTCGGCTGTTTGGGCGCCCCCGCGATCGCGGAGCATCTCGCGCAGCTGCCCCTGCCGCCTGAGTTTGCAATTATCGGCGAGCCGTCGATGATGAAGCTGATCACCGGGCAGAAAGGCAAGATTGCCATGCGCGCCCAGGCCACGGGCACCGCGGGCCATTCGTCTTTCGCGCCCGAGCATGTCAACGCGATCGAGTTTGCCTCCAAAGCCGTGGCGCGGATTTCTGAACGCGGCAAACGCTATGAACAAGACGGCCCCTTTGACCACGATTTCACCGTGCCGCATGCGACGATGTTGGTCACGATGATGCAGGGCGGTGTCGCCACGAATGTCACCCCGGACAATTGCACACTGACCTTCGAGCTCCGCTCGATCAGCGGCATGGAGCCTGAGCGGGATATGCAACTGCTTTTGGATGAGATCTCGCGTGAGGTCACCTCACCCATGGAAGAGAAGATCCCCGGAACCGGTATCCGGTTTGAGACGATCTTCTCCTATCCCGCCATGGGCGACGCGCGCGAAACCGAAGGGTTTCAACGCTATGCCGGTCTCCTGCCCGCATGGGGCGGCAAGGTCTCATATGGGTCAGAAGGCGGTGTGTTCGAAAAGATTGGCGGGGTCCCTTCGGTGATCGTAGGGCCGGGGTCAATTGAGCAAGCGCATAAACCCAATGAGTTTGTCGAGATCGAACAGCTTGAGAAATGCGTTCAGTTTCTAGGCGACATCATCGGTTTTCTCGCGACGGAATGAACGCTTCGCGCAATTGACCTTTGCCTGCATGCCGCGATGACCAGGCGGCATGCATTTTCATGTCGGCAAAAGTGCTCACTCCGCCTGCGACAGCAAAAGCATTTCAAAGGTCACGCAGACACGGTTCTCTCGCGCAGCTACTCTGGTCACGACCAACCTGCCCTTCGATGAATGGACGGGAGCCTTCGGAACCGAGTGCTTGACTGGGGCGCTCCTCGACCAGTTGACCCATCAGGTCGACATCCTCGGGATGAATGGTAAAAGCTATCACCTGGTCCAGAGCCAGACGCGAAAAGCCACCACCTGGCCGACAATCCATGAATTTGCCCTTACGGGCCGACGCGGGTAGTCAACCGCCAGCTATTCAAGGAGCGCGGTCGGCTGGCCGCCAGCGCTCTATGTGACCTTCACGCTTAATCACAAAGTAGCCTATTTTTGCCTCGCCCTTTGGTCGAGTTTTACTCCGGCATTGAAACCATGAAAAGCGTCTACAAATTTGGGAGAGCCTTAGCCAAATCGCGCGCGATGATCTCCGGCGGAAAACGGTGACGCTTGTAGCTGACGATCATGCTCTTGTGCTGCAACTATGCAAAATCTCCTACGTTTCCAACAGGCCCGAGTTAATGTGACAATGTCAGATTACGACATGAAGGTGATCTGTGATCGCCCTAACTACACGCTGCGCAAGTGCCCTGTATGGATGGCCCAGCCGAGGTCTTCCCCCAAAAGATCTGGGGAAAACGCGATGACACCCCTATCCTGAGTTCAACACGAGTCGCGGATCAGGTATCGCTCACAGGTGCGTCTGAATCTAAACAGGAGAGCTTTCGCTCTATTTCGATCCAAGCCTGGCCTCGCTTTATTCCGGGATCAGCCTCGCGATAATCAAATCCGCCGCTTCTTCCGCGCTTAGAGCCGTCGTATCAATGCGCAACTCCGCCGCATCGGGCGCCTCATAGGGTGCGTCGATCCCGGTGAAGTTTTTCAGCTCGCCAGTGCGCGCCTTGGCATAGAGCCCTTTCACGTCCCGGCTCTCAGCCACGTCGAGCGGTGTATCAACGAACACTTCGATAAACTCACCGGGCTGCATCATGTTGCGCACCATGTCCCGTTCCGAACGGTAGGGTGAAATGAAGGCGGTGATCACGATGAGACCGGCATCCGTCATCAGCTTTGCCACCTCGCCGACACGGCGGATATTCTCGACCCGGTCCGTCTCGGTAAAGCCTAAATCCTTGTTCAACCCATGGCGTACATTGTCGCCGTCCAGAAGGAAGGTATGACGGTTCATCCGAGCGAGCTTTTTCTCGATGACATTGGCGATCGTGGATTTGCCGGACCCGGACAGACCCGTCAGCCAAAGCACCGCAGGCTTTTGGTGTTTCATCGATGCATGGTGGTCACGGCCAATATCCGTGGCCTGCCAGTGGATGTTCTGAGCCCGGCGCAGGGCGAAATTGATCATGCCGGCCGCCACAGTGCGATTTGTGATCCGGTCGATCAGGATGAAGCCGCCCAGATCTCGGTTCTCGCTATAGGGAGCAAAGGGGATTTCGCGGTCGGTCGTGATGTTTGCGACGCCGATGGCGTTCAGCTCCAAGGTCTTGGCCGCGATATGTTCCTGAGTGTTGACGTTGACCTCAAATTTAGGCTGCTGAACGGTCGCCGACACCGTTTGCGCCCCGATTTTAAGGGCATAGGCGCGCCCCGGAACCAGTTCGGCATCGTCCATCCAGACGAGCGTGGTTTCGAACTGGTCCGCCACTTCAAGCGGCGCCTGTGCCGCCACGATCACCTGCCCGCGCGAACAGTCGATCTCATCTGCCAAGGTTACGGTCACCGACTCCCCCGCAACGGCGAGTTCCCGGTCACCATCCAGATTGACGATCCGCCCGATGGTCGAGGTCTTGCCCGAGGGCAAGACGCGGACCGGATCACCCGGGCGCAGCTGCCCGCTGGCGATGAGGCCCGCGAAACCGCGGAAATCGAGATTGGGCCGGTTCACCCATTGTACCGGCATCCGGAAAGGCTCGGATTGCTCGATAGTGCTTTCAAGCGTCACCGCCTCCAAATGCGGCAGGAGCGCCGGGCCTTTGTACCAAGGGGTATTCTCACTCGGGCCCGTGATATTGTCGCCCTTGTAGCCCGAGATCGGAATGGCCGTGAAATCGGTGAGCCCGATGCTTTCAGCGAATGTCCGGTAATCCTCGACAATCTGGTCATAGGTGGCTTGATCGTAATCCACGAGGTCCATCTTGTTGACGGCTAGCACGACATGTCGGATGCCCAACAGATGCACGAGATAGCTGTGGCGACGGGTTTGGGTCAGCACGCCTTTGCGCGCATCTATCAAGATCACTGCAAGGTCGGCAGTCGAGGCGCCGGTGACCATATTACGGGTATATTGTTCGTGGCCCGGCGTGTCGGCCACGATGAACTTGCGCTTCTCGGTTGAGAAGAAACGGTAGGCGACGTCGATGGTGATGCCCTGCTCCCGCTCCGCCGCCAGACCATCGACCAACAGGGCGAAATCGATATCCTGCCCTTGGGTGCCCACGCGCTTGCTGTCAGCCTCAAGGGTCGCCAGTTGGTCCTCAAAGATCATCTTGCTGTCGTAAAGCAGCCGACCGATCAGGGTGGATTTGCCATCATCGACAGAGCCACAGGTGATAAAGCGCAGCATGGTCTTATGCTGATGCAATTCCAGATAGGCGTCGATGTCTTCGGCAATAAGGGCGTCGGTCTTGTAGGTCGGATTTTGGGCGGTCATGGGGGCAATGTCTCTGCTTAAATGGAAGGGCCGGAAAAGAAAGGAAGCGTCAGAAATAACCTTCTTGCTTCTTTTTCTCCATCGAGGCCGCCTGATCATGGTCGATCGCACGCCCCTGCCGTTCAGACGTGGTGGTCAGCAGCATTTCCTGAATGACCTCGGGCAGCGTTTTTGCCTTGCTCTCCACCGCGCCGGTGAGGGGGTAGCAGCCCAGGGTGCGAAAGCGGATCGAGCGCATTTCAGGCGCCTCACCCGGCTCTAACGGGAAACGGTCGTCATCCACCATAAGGATCATCCCATCGCGCGTGACAGTGGGTCGCGGTGCCGAGAAATACAGGGGAACGATCTCAATCCCCTCAAGGTGGATGTACTGCCAGATATCCAATTCGGTCCAGTTCGAGATTGGGAATACTCGGACGCTTTCACCTTTGGCTTTGCGGGCATTGTAAAGCCGCCAGAGCTCCGGGCGCTGGTTTTTGGGGTCCCACCGGTGGTTTGCTGAGCGGAATGAAAAGACGCGCTCCTTAGCGCGGGATTTCTCCTCATCGCGACGCGCACCGCCGAAAGCCACATCAAAACCATGCTTGTCGAGTGCCTGCTTCAGACCTTCGGTTTTCCACATGTCAGTATGCAGCGCACAGTGGTCGAATGGGTTGATCCCCTGCTCTGCCGCTTCGGGGTTCTGGTGCACGAGCAACTCCATCCCAGCGTCTTTCGCCGCACGATCCCGAAGCGCATACATGTCCTGAAACTTCCACGTGGTATCAACATGCAGCAGTGGAAAGGGCGGCGGGGCCGGGTAGAAGGCTTTCTTTGCCAGATGCAGCATGACGGCGCTGTCCTTGCCAACACTGTAAAGCATCACGGGGTTTTCAGCTTCCGCGGCAACCTCGCGCAGAATATGAATGCTCTCCGCCTCAAGGCGCTGGAGGTGGGTCAAGGCTGTCGTGGTCATAAAGGGCATTCTCTAAAAAGGCATTTTCTAAGAGGCGATACACCAGTTTCATTTTCTATGACAGACATGGCCAGCAAAAATTGGAGCTTTCAAAGCAAATTCCTGAAGAAAGAGGGGTTAATGTAAGCGTCACTGGCAGAAAGGGTTTGTTCTGCTGGTTTGCAAACGCGCCCTCTTATTCCATCCCATGACACCGACTCTATTGCTTGCTATGGAAAGTGTGAAGCCTTCAAGGATCACGCCGCTATGCAAGTAACCCAAACCGCCCTACCGGGGGTCCTTTTGTTAAAACCCGCGAGGTTCGGCGATGCACGAGGGTTCTTTTCCGAAAGCTGGAACCGCAAGAGACTGGCGGAACATGGGATCACGCTTGATTTCGTGCAGGACAACCACTCGCTCTCTGCCGCCGTGGGGACCGTGCGCGGATTGCATTTTCAGGCCCCGCCCCACGCGCAGGACAAGCTGGTGCGCTGTGGGCGAGGCGCGCTGTTCGATGTGGCGGTGGATATCCGCAGAGGCAGTCCGACCTATGGCCAATGGGCCGGCTATGACTTGACCGCTGAGAACGGATTACAACTGCTGATCCCCAAGGGTTTTTTGCATGGCTTTGCGACGCGCGCGCCTGACACAGAGATCATTTATAAATGCACCGATTACTATGCGCCTGAATGCGATGGGGCTGTGCGTTTTGACGACCCTAATATTGGCATCGATTGGGGCATAGACGGGGAGGCAATCCTCTCTGACAAAGACGCCAAGGCCGCGCATTGGGCGGCTTTCGACAGCCCATTTACCTATGGGGAAGCGACATGAAGATTCTGGTGACGGGCGGCGCGGGCTTTATCGGCTCAGCAGTGGTGCGGCTGGCGGTGGCGCGGGGGCATGAGGTCGTCAACTTGGATGCGCTGACCTATGCGGGTTGTCTCGAAAACCTCGCCAGCGTGACGGATGATCCGCTCTATTCCTTTGAGCATGCCGACATTCGCGACCGTGCGGCGCTGGATCGTATTCTCGCGGCACACCAGCCAGACGCGGTGATGCATCTGGCCGCGGAAAGCCATGTGGACCGCTCAATCGACGGACCCGGGGATTTCATCGAGACCAATATTACCGGCACCTACAACATGCTCGAAGCCGCGCGCCGCTATTGGGTGACCCAGGGCAAGCCGGAAGGGTTCCGCTTTCACCACATCTCGACGGATGAGGTCTATGGCTCGCTGGGTGCAGAAGGCATGTTCACCGAAGACACGCCTTATGACCCGCGCTCGCCCTACTCCGCCTCCAAAGCCTCTAGCGACCATTTGGTCCGCGCATGGCATGAGACCTATGGCCTGCCGGTCGTGTTGACAAACTGCTCCAACAATTATGGGCCCTTCCACTTTCCCGAAAAACTGGTGCCGGTCGTGATCCTGAACGCTTTGGCGGGCAAGCCGATCCCAGTCTACGGTCAAGGGCTGAACGTGCGCGACTGGCTCTATGTAGAAGACCACGCTGACGCGCTGCTGCTGGTGCTGGAAAAAGGCGCGTTGGGGCGCAGCTATAACATCGGCGGCGAGAACGAGGCGCGTAACATCGACCTTGTGAAAACCATATGCAGCATTCTCGATCAAAAGCGCCCCAAGGAAACGCCCTACGCCGATCAGATCACCTTTGTGCAGGACCGCGCTGGCCACGATCTGCGCTATGCCATCGATCCAAGCCGTATCCGCGATGAACTGGGCTGGCGCCCGTCGGTAACGGTCGAAGAGGGGCTGGAGCGGACCGTACAATGGTATCTCGATAATGAAGACTGGTGGCGGGCGCTGCAGCACCGCGATGGCGTGGGCCAACGGCTTGGCACCAAAGGGTGAACGCATGACCATTCTTGTCTTCGGAAAAACCGGTCAGGTCGCGCGCGAACTCGCCGCCTTGGAGGGAACGGAATGTTACGGCCGTGACGCCGCCGATCTCGAAAACCCAGAGGCCTGCGCCGCCCTGATCCACAGCAAGCGTCCCGAGGCGGTAATCAATGCGGCGGCCTATACGGCTGTCGACAAGGCGGAAGAGGAAGAGCCGCGCGCCACCACGATCAACGGCGCGTCCCCCGGCGCGATGGCCCGCGCTTGCGCTGACCTTGGCATTCCCTTTGTGCAGATCTCCACCGATTATGTCTTTAAGGGGGATAGCGCCGCGCCGTGGCAACCGAATGATCCAACCGCCCCATTGGGCGCTTATGGTCGCAGCAAACTGGCCGGAGAGCAGGCGGTAAGACCGGCGCGCGGCACCCATGCCATCCTACGAACCTCTTGGGTGGTTTCGCCCCATGGGTCGAACTTCGTCAAAACCATGCTGCGGCTTGGGGCAGAGCGTGACCCGCTCAACATTGTCGCCGACCAGATCGGCGGCCCCACCGGCGCTGCCGAGATCGCTGCCGCCTGTCATGCCATTGCGCGGCAATTGATGAGCGACCCAACCAAAAGCGGCACCTATCATTTCTCCGGCGCGCCGGATGTCACCTGGGCCGATTTCGCGCGCGAAATTTTCGCGCAGTCACAGCTTGATTGCACGGTAACGGACATCCCCTCTTCCGAGTATCCAACCCCGGCCCAAAGGCCGCTGAATTCCCGTCTGGATTGTCGCGCCACTGAGACCGTTTTCGACATCCCACGCCCCGACTGGCGTGAGGCGCTCACAGATATACTCAAAGACCTTGGAGCCCGATCATGAGCAAACGCAAAGGCATCATTCTCGCTGGAGGATCTGGCACGCGGCTCTACCCCATCACCATGGGGATTTCGAAGCAACTGCTGCCGATCTACGACAAGCCGATGATCTACTATCCGCTCTCGGTTCTCATGCTCGGGGGCATCCGTGATATCGCCATGATCACTACGCCGCAGGATCAAGAGCAATTCATCCGGACATTGGGCGACGGCAGCCAATGGGGGATCAACCTGACCTACATCGTGCAAGAAAATCCCGATGGTCTGGCCCAAGCCTATCTGCTGGCCGAAGACTTTCTTGCCGGTGCGCCATCGGCCATGGTGCTCGGCGACAACATCTTTTTCGGCCACGGACTGCCTGACATGCTGGCCGCCGCAGATGCGCGCATCGAAGGGGGCACGGTGTTCGGCTATCACGTGTCTGACCCAAAACGTTACGGGGTCGTCGGCTTTGATGCGGATGGCAAAGCCGAAGAGATCATCGAAAAACCCGATGTGCCGCCCTCGAACTACGCGGTAACGGGCCTCTATTTCCTCGACGGAGATGCGCCAAAACATGCAGCAGAGGTTAAGCCATCGGCGCGGGGTGAATTGGAGATCACCTCACTGCTTGAGATGTATCTACAAGCGGGCAAATTGCAGGTTGAACGCATGGGGCGCGGCTATGCTTGGCTGGATACCGGCACCCATGGCAGCCTGTTGGACGCGGGAAATTTTGTCCGCACGTTGACCGAACGACAGGGTTTGCAAACCGGTTGTCTGGAAGAGATCGCCTTTAAAAATGGTTGGATCAGCGAAGAGGCCCTGGCAGAGCGCGCCGAGATGTTCACCAAGAATGACTATGGCAGCTATCTCGCAACGTTGAAGTAAGCCTGCGCTTCTCAATCGCGCGCTGCGGTCGGTGCATTTCTTCGATGGTCCGCTTCGGTCACCATAACGGATGGCCATCGGCCACAGAGTGCATTCTACGATACCAAAGGTAGACTTTTCGGTGTAACCATCTCCTGAGCGTTAGATTTCATGGATGCCGAAGCTTTTGTAACAAAAGGATTTATGATGACCATTCACCCCATCCTACTCTGTGGCGGCTCCGGCACACGCCTTTGGCCCTTGTCCCGCAAATCCTACCCCAAGCAGTTCGCCCGCATTATGGGAGAGCAAAGCTTGTTTCAGGTCTCTGCCAAGCGGCTTTCCGGTGAAGGTTTCGCTGCTCCGGTCGTTCTGACAGGTGATCCCTTTCGTTTTATCGTAACAGAGCAGTTGGCCGCTGTGGAGCTGGTGCCCCAGGGCATTCTGATCGAACCCGAGGGCCGTAATACCGCCCCTGCGATCCTCGCCGCGGCTTTTTGGATGGCGCAGAATGACCCCAAGGCATTGATGCTGGTGGCCCCGTCTGACCACCTGATCCCGCAGGCTGACGCCTTTCGCGAAACTGTCCAGGCGGCTGTCCCCCGGGCGCAGGAGGGCGATTTGGTTACCTTCGGCATCACCCCTACCCGGCCCGAAACCGGCTATGGCTATCTGGAGCTTGCCGCAGGCGGTGATGCCCAAGCCGACAGTCCCCAAGCACTGGCGCGTTTCATCGAAAAGCCCGAGGCGGCACGAGCCGCTGACATGGTGGCGGCGGGCAATTTCCTGTGGAACGCTGGCATTTTCCTCTTTACCGCAGAAACGCTGATCACGGCATACCGGGCCCATGCCCCCGAACTGCTCGCCGCCGTAGAGGCCGCCTTGAAAGACGCGGATACCGACCTTGGCTTCACCCGATTGGACCCTAAGGCTTGGAGCGAAGCGGAAGACATTTCGATCGACTATGCGATCATGGAAAAGGCCGATAACCTAGCGGTCATGCCCTACCGCCATGAATGGTCCGATCTCGGGGGCTGGGACGCCGTTTGGATGGAAAGCCCGCAGGACACGGCGGGGAATGCCACCTCGGATCACGCCACGGCGATTGACTGTTCCAACTCGCTTTTGCGTTCGGAAACACCTGGGCAGGAAGTCGTGGGCATCGGCCTTGACGATATGATGGTCATTGCCATGTCCGATGCCGTTCTGGTGGCGCCGAAAGCCCAAGCGCAACGGGTCAAGGAAGCGGTCGCGGCGCTGAAGGCCAAGGGTGCCAGCCAAGCGGTGCAGTTGCCACGCGATTTCCGGCCTTGGGGTTGGTACGAGAGCCTGATTATCGGAGGCCGTTTTCAGGTAAAGCGCATCGTGGTCCATCCCGGCGCCGCCCTGTCTTTGCAGAGCCACCATCACCGTTCGGAGCATTGGATCGTCGTCGAAGGCACGGCAAAGGTAACCGTTGATGACGATGTCCAACTGATAACCGAGAACCAATCGGTCTATATCCCGCTTGGCGCGGTCCACCGGATGGAGAACCCCGGTCGGGTCCCGATGGTTTTGATCGAAGTACAGACCGGGTCCTACTTGGGTGAGGATGACATCATTCGCTACGAGGACGTTTACGCGCGCAAGTAGTGAGATACTGACGGCGGCCTGTCTAGCGCGATGGCGTACCGCTGCGCGCTAGACAGGTCCCGATCAAACCCCTTTGATCGCGCCGCCGTCAATGCGGATGCGCGATCCGGTGACGTAGCCTGCCCGCGCCGAGGCGAGGAAGGTGACCACATCGGCAAATTCTTCTGGTTTGCCGTAGCGGCCCGCCGGGATCATGGCGCGGGATTTGGCGGCCACCTCGGCCACGTCGCTGTCGGTGCGCTTGGCCGCGGCGGCGTCAAGCTCATCAACCCGCTGCGTGTGGATGCGCCCGGGCATGACCACATTGACGGTGATGCCGTCGCCCGCGACCTCGTTTGCCAGCGTCTTCGACCAGCCCACCACCGCCGAGCGGATGCCGTTGCTGAGCGCGAGGTTCGGAATGGGCTGCTCCACGCCCGAGGAGGTGATCGAGATGATCCGACCCCAGCCGCGTGCCTTCATTTCTGGCAGGAGACGCGTGTTGAGGTGGAACAGGTTGGCCGCCATCGCCTCGAAATGCGCAAGCCACTGGCCACGCTCGGCCGCTTGCGCGGTGCCCGGGGGCGGGCCGCCGCCGTTGTTGACGATGATGTCCGCGCCGCCGTCCGAGAGCAGCTGATCGGCCAGCGCGTCGACCTGGGCGAGGTCCGACAGGTCGCATTCAACGGGGTGGACGTTCTCCATGCCTTCCGCCCAATCGGCGATCTTGTCGCGGCTGCGCGCCGCGGCAAAAACGGTCGCGCCCTCGGCGGCCAGAGACTTGGCAATCGCCATGCCGAGACCCCGGCTGGCCCCCAGTACAAGCGCGCGTTTGCCGTTCAGTTCGAGATCCATCAGTTCAGTTCCTTCAGTCGTTTTTCCTGTCGCGCGATCAGCCGGTCGACCTCGGCGCGGGTGGCTTCGCTCAGCGCGGCCCCGGGGCGGCGTTGCGCGCCATGGGCGATGATGCCGCGTTTCGCGAGCGTGTATTTGCGGATCGCCAGACCCAGCCCCGGCTGCTGTTCGAAACGTGCCAGCGGCAGGTAGGCGTCGAAGATGTCCTGCGCGCGGGTCAGCTCGCCGCGGCTGCACAGGTTGACCACCTGCACCATCATCTCCGGATAGGCGAAGCCGGTCATGGCCCCATCGGCGCCGCGGCCCATCTCCTCGGGCAGGAACAGGCCGCCGTTGCCGCAAAGGATCGACAGGGGGCGCTCCAGCATGCCCTCGGCGCGCAGGGCGGAGATCTTCTCGAGCCCCGGCCAATCCTCATGCTTCAGGCAGACGCAGGTGGGCAGTTCGTTGACGATCCGCGCGATCACCTTGGGCGCGATCTGCACGCCGGTGACGAGCGGGAAATCCTGCAGCACGAAGGGCACATCGCCCAGCACCTCGGCCACCTGTCGGTAGTAGTTCACGATCTGGTCGTCGGTACGCAGGCTCCCGGGCGGGGCCACCATGACACCGGCGGCGCCCAACTCCATCACCGCGCGGGTGAGCGTGTCGATCTGTGCGAAGCCGGGGGCGGATACGCCCACGACCACCGGCACCCGGCCATCGACGCGTTTCAGGATGCGGGCGACGACCTCCTGCGATTCCTCGACCGTGAGTTTCGGCGCCTCGCCCATCATGCCCAAGACCGTCAGGCCCGTGGCCCCCACCTCGAGATAGAAGTCGACCATGCGGTCGCAGCTTTCCATGTCGATGCGGCCATCGGGGTGAAAGGGGGTCACGGCGATGACGAAGACGCCTTTCGCCTTTGCTGTGAGTGCGGACATGTTCTCTCCTATCTTGTCTGTTGCAGGGCGACCCGGCCGATTGCCATGGCGGTGGCTGCCTGACAGGGCTCGATGACGGGCACGCCGAGGGTTGTTTCAAGCTCACCGCGAAAGGCGGTCATCCCGGCGCAGCCGAGGATCAGCACATCCGCCCCCGCGCCATCACGCAGGGATGTGCCAACGGTTTTCAGCCGCTCGAAAGTGCGGGTCTCATCGGCCAGTTCCAGCACGCCGAGCTCCAGCGGTTCGTCGCCCGCGAGCCGGTCCATCACCCCCATGGCGCCGAGGTAGCGCATGTGCCGCGGGATCGAGCGGCGCAGGATCGAGATGATGCCGAAGCGCTGGCCCAGCGTCATCGCGGTCAGCACCGCCGCCTCGGCGATGCCCAAGACGGGCCGCTGCGATTGTTCGCGCAGGGCGGCCAGCCCGGGGTCCGAGAAACAGGCGACGACGAAGGCGCTGGCCTGATCTTCAAGCGCCGCGCAATGCGACAGCATCGGGCCGACGACACCGTCGACATGGGCCTGCGTCTCGATCCCCGGGGGGCCTTCGGCCAGGGTCCGCGCGACGATCGGCACCGGGGAGGCCGCGCGCATCGGGTCGACCGCGCGGTCGATGCCGTCGGTCACATGCTGGCTGCTGTTGGGATTGACGATGTAAATGGTCATGGCTGGCCTTCCGTGCCGTGGGGGCTGCTGCCCCAGAAATTCGCGGGCAGGTCGAGATCCGGCGCACCGCCGAGGCGGTCGATCATCAACTCGGCCTGCGAGGCCGCTTCGCGCAGGGCCGCGCCCTCGTCGAGCCGTGTGGCGCGGGCGTCGCGCAGCACCATCTCGCCGCCCACCATCACGTTGCTCACGTCGTTGCCGTTGGCAAAGCAGACCAGCCGGTGCACCGCCATGTTGCCCGGCTGCAGATGCGGGCGGGCGAGATCCATGGTCACGATGTCGGCCTGTTTGCCGACCTCCAGCGAGCCGATGCGGTCTTCCATCCCGAGCGCGCGCGCCCCGTCGATGGTGCACATCGCCAGAACCTTGCCGATCGGCAGTACGTCGGCGTCACGGAAATGGCGGCGGTGGTAATGCATCGCTTGCTGCATGTGCCGGAACATGTCGCCCGAGCGGTCCGGCGCCGTGGCGTCCGACCCGAGGCCGACGCAGACGCCCATGTCCATCATCTCGACCGCCGGGCAACGGCCCGAGATCGAGGCATTGGCCGAGGGGTTATGCGCGATCTTGGTGCCTGTTTCGGCCACGGCGATCATCTCGTCGTCGTGCAGGTCGATGCAATGCGACAGCAGCGCGTTCGGCCCCAATGTCCCCAGTTCCTTGGCCCGCCGGATCGAGCCGCGCCAGTGGCCGTCCTGGGTGAAGACCAGCCCCTTGTCGCGGGCATGGCCCTGCACCGCTTGGGTCTGCGCGCAGGCGGTGGCGTAATCTTCCGCAGCCATGTCGCGTTCGTGCTCGTCGCGCAGCACGGGGTAGAGCATGGCGATGTTGATGCAGCCCGCGTGGGTGTCGTGCCAGTCCTCGGCCACGGCTTTCGCGGTGTCGAACTGCTGCTCGAAGCTCACCTGATAGGGGCGCCGCTCGCCGGTCTCCCAATCGGCGTAAGTCAGCGGGTGTGGTGCGCGGGTGGGGCCGATGGCCACGACGCTGCGGGTGCCGACCTCCAGCACGCCTTCGCAATGCGCCGCGGCATAGGCCGGATCGTCGCTGCGCATGATCGTGTCGCCGCCGCCCAAAAGCGACACGCCGGTGGTCACGCCGAAACGCAGCCGCTCGAGGGCGGCAAGCCGCGCTTCCGCGCGCCAGAAATCGGGGGGGGAGATCTGTGTATAGACCTCGCTGCAGATCGCCTCCCAACGATCGCCTGCGTGCATGCCCATGGTCTTGATCAGACCATGGCCGGCGTGGGCATGCACATCCACGAGCCCCGGAAAGATGACATAGCCGGTGCAATCGATGATCTCCGTGGCTTCGACCTGTTCGGTGAGCTCTGCAGTGCTGCCGATGGCCACAATCTTGCCGTCACGGACCGCCACGGACCCCGCCCCAATCACCCGGCGGGCGGGGTCCATGGTGATGACTGTGCCGCCGGTCAGGAGGGTATCAGCCTGCATGGGCCACCTCCGGCAGATGCGGCAATGCGGTCACGTCGATCACCCCGTCGGCGGGCATGGCGAAATCGGGATGCTCCCCCGCGATGCCGATCACCCGCAGCGGGTTGTAGAGCGTGAGCCACGCCGGGTCCTCCTGCAGCAGGCCGTAGGCCTCCTGCCAGACCTGCGACCGGGCGGCGCGGTCGGGCATCACGCGGCCGCGGTCGATCAGCGCCTCGATCTTCGGGTTGGCATAGCCCTGCCACCAAGAGCCGGCCACGCGGCTGTCGATTTTCTCGTAGAGCACGCGGTAGGTGCTCATCGGGCTTGAATCGAAGACGCAGAGGTCGCGGATTTCCTTGCGGCGTACCATGTGCGCATAGTCTTCGCGCTCGGGGTGGATGTGCACGTTGAGCGTGATCCCCACTTCCTTGAGCTGCTCGCCAAGCGCGGCGGTCAGCCGCTCGGCCTCGTCCGGCAGGCGGGTCGGGCAATCGACGTCGAGCGTCAGACCATCGCCGTGCCCGGCTTCGGCCAGCAGGGCGCGGGCGGTGGTGCGGTCCATCTGCGCGCCCTGCCCCGTACCGGCCCCGAAATGGTTCGGGCTGACGAAGCCGCGCAGCGGGCGGGCGGCGCCTTGCATCACGGTTTCGACGATGGCCTCGCGGTCGACCGCAAGGCTCAGCGCCCGGCGGACTCGGGCATCGGCCAGCGGGCCGCGCGCAGCATTCAGCAGGTAGATGATCGCGACGGGCGAGAGGAACTCGTGCCGCATCGCGCCGAGGCTGCGCGAGGCTGCGAAGTCGAGGCCATTGGCGACCTGCACCTCGCCGCGCGTCAGCATCGCCTGACGTTTGGTGGCGTCAGATTCCAGCAGCCATGTGATCTTCTCATTCGCCGGGGTGCCAGCGAAATGCCCCGCCACCCGTTCGGCACTGATGCGCTCTGGCGTGATCTCTGTAATCCGGTAAGGCCCGCTGCCGACCTGCGCACTATGATTGCCCGCGTCGAGCGCCGCGAAGGCCGAAGGTGCGACGATGAAGCCTTGCTCCAGCACGTCTAGGAGATCGGCCATCGGCGCGGTCAGCGTGACGCGCAGCCGCCTCGGCGTCAGCACCTCGAGCTCTGCCCCGCCCAAAAACTGCCGCCATACCGCTGGCGCGCCCAGGGTATAGCCCTTGTCCTCCTGCGCCATGCGGGTCAGCGAGGCGGCAACCGCCTCCGCATCGCAGGGGGTGCCGTCGTGGAAGGTCACGCCCGGCTGCAGGTCGAAGGTCCAGACGGCTGCGTCCTCCGACATCTCCCAGTCCCGCGCCAGCGCGGGGGCGAACCCCTGCCCGTCGCGTTTCACCAGCGTGTCGTAGATCGCGTGCAGCACCGTCAACTCATCATTGGCGTCGGTGCAGTCATGCGGGTCGTGAAGGCCCAGCCGAGCTTGTGCGATCAGGGTCATGAGACATCCCTTTCCGGCTCATCAATCAAGTGGCAGGCAACGCTCTGGCCGTCGCCGACATCGCGCAGGGCGGGCCGTTCAGCCGCGCAGCGGTCCCAGGCGAAGGGGCAGCGGGTACGGAAACAGCAGCCCGAGGGCAACGAGAGCGCCGAGGGCACCTCGCCCGTAAGCTCGATTTCCTCTTTATCCCGCTTGTCCTTGATGCTGGGTGCAGCCGAGAGAAGGGCGCGTGTGTAGGGATGACGCGGGCGCGAGAACAGCACGTCGCGCGGGGCGTTCTCGACCATGAAACCGAGGTACATCACGCCGATCTTGTCGGCGATGTGGTGCACGACCGAGAGATCGTGGCTGATGAAGAGATAGGCGAGACCGAACTCGTCGCGCAGGTCCTTCATCAGGTTGAGGATCTGCGCTTGGATCGACACATCCAGCGCCGAGACCGGCTCGTCCGCCACGATCAGTCCCGGGGTGACCGAAAGCGCCCGGGCGATGCCGATGCGCTGACGCTGGCCGCCGGAGAACTGGTGTGGGTAGCGCCCGGCGTGTTCGGCATTGAGACCGACCTTCGCCAGAAGCGCCTCGATCTTTTCGGGTACCTCGCGCCGTTCGGCGGCGGTCTTGGTCTGCTGCAGCAGCGGCCCCGCCACGATGTCGCGCACCTTCTGACGCGGATTGAGCGAGGCGTAGGGGTCTTGAAAAATCATCTGCATCTTGGCTCGGACGGGCAACATCTGCGCGAAGTCATGCTCGGCCACGTCCTCCCCGTCGATGCGCAATTCGCCGCCCGTGGGTTTGTAGATGCGCGCGATGGTCTTGGCGACGGTGGACTTGCCGCAGCCGCTTTCACCCACGAGCGCCATGATTTCACCGCGTTCGATGCTGAAGTTCACCCCGTTGACCGCGCGGACCACAGGCTTGTCGATCCTAGGGCCCTTCTTGCCAAAGCGCAGTCGGTCGAGGACAGAACCGCCCAAGGAGAAATGCATCTCAAGGTCGCGCACGTCGAGCATCGGTGCAGGGGCATCGGTCATGCGGTATCTCCGGGGCTGAGAGGAAAGTGACAGGCCGCCGATAGCGAGCCGCGCTGCGGCATTAGATCGGGTTCGATCTCCGCGCAAAGGGCCTGCGCGCGCGGGCAGCGGTCGCGGAAGTTGCAGCCCTGGGGCAGGTTACGAATATCCGGCACGGTGCCGGGGATCTGTTTTAGCCGTTCGTGACGGTTGCTGAGGTCCGGGATGCTGTCGATCAGTCCGCGCGTGTAGGGATGCGCCGGGGCCTCGATCAACTCGCGGGTGCGGCCACGCTCCACCACGTTGCCGCAATAGAGCACGGTGATATGGTCGGCCATCTCGGAAACCACTGCGAGGTCATGGGTCACGAGGATCATCGAGGCACCCTTCTCGGCGATTTGGCGGCGCATCAGTTTCAGGATCTGGCTCTGGATCGTCACGTCGAGCGCGGTCGTCGGCTCATCCGCGATGATCAGGCGCGGCCGCGCCAGAAGTGCGATGGCGATCACTACGCGCTGGCGCATCCCGCCCGAGAACTGGTGCGGATAGGCCCTGAGCCGCTCCGCCGCGCGGCTGATGCCGACGCTCTCCAGCATCTCCACGCAGGCCGCGTGACGCGCCTTGGCGTCCAGATCGCTGTGCAGGCGCAACACTTCATCCATCTGGCGGCCCACCGTATGCAGCGGGTTGAGCGAGGTCATCGGGTCTTGAAACACCATCGAGATGTCACGCCCCCGGATCTCGCGCAGCCGCGCCTCCCCGGCCTTCACGAGGTCTTCGCCGTCGAGCAGGATCTCCCCGCCCTCGATCTTTCCGGGGCTGTCGATGAGGCCAAGGATCGAGAAGCCGACGACCGACTTGCCGCCGCCGCTTTCGCCCACGAGGCCCATGACCTCGCCCGCCGCGATGTCGAAGCTGACGCCGTTCACGGCCTTCACCGTGCCCGCAAAAGTGTGGAAATGGGTTCTGAGGTCGCGGACCTCGAGCAGTTTCTGCTGTACCGTGTCGCGCATCATTTCAGCCTCGGGTTCAGTTCGTCGCGCAGGAAATCGCCAAAGAGGTTGATGCCGAAGACCAGCATCATGATTGCCACGCCGGGAAAGACGCTTGTCCACCACAGGCCGGAGAACAGCACGTCGAAACCGTTCTTGATCAGCAGCCCCAGCGAAGGTTGGGTGATCGGCACGCCCACGCCGAGGAACGACAGCGACGCCTCGATCAGCACGAAAGTGCCGACCTGAATGGTGGCGATGACGATGAGCGGTGTCAGCACATTGGGCAGCACATGTTTGCGGATGATCTTGTGGTTTGGCAGCCCCGCGACTTTGGCCGCCTGCACGTATTCCTTCTCGATCTCCGACAGGGTCGAGCCGCGCACGGTGCGGGCGTAGACCACCCAGCCCACGGCCGTCAGCGCGATCAGCACCTTGTCGATCCCGGTGCCCACGGCAGACATCAGAAACAGCGCGATCAGGATCGAGGGGAAGGAAAGCTGGATGTCGGCGATGCGCATGATGACGCTGTCGACGATGCCCCCGTAGAACCCCGCGATCAGCCCCAGAAGTGTGCCGATGAAGCAAGACGCCACCATGGCCACCAGACCGATGAACAGCGAAATCCGCGCGCCGTAGAGGATCGAGGCCCAGACGTCGCGCCCCTGCCCGTCGGTGCCGAGCCAGAACTGCGGGTCACCCCCTTCAAGCCAGAAGGGCGGCTTGTAGCTGTCCATCAGGTTCAGCGCAGCGATGTCATAAGGGTCTTGCGCCACGAGGAAAGGCCCGACCAGCACCGCGAGGGCAAAGAATGCCATCAGCGCGCTGCCGATCATCGCCGAGGAACTGCGGCGGTAGTTGTAGAAGAATTCGGATTGGAAGAATGCCGTCATGCCACCGCCCTCATTTCAACGTGATGCGCGGGTCGATCAGCGTGTAGACGATGTCGACGAGAAAATTAATGATGACGAAGATCAGCGCCACCAGCATCAGGTAGACGACGATCACCGGGCGATCGGCGCGGTAGATGCTGTCGATCAAGAGCTTGCCCATGCCGGGCCAGGAAAAGATCGTCTCGGTGATCGTGGCGAAGGCGATGAGGTCGCCCAGTTGCAAGCCGAAGATGGTGATGACGGGAATGAGCGCGTTTTTCAGCCCGTGTTTATAGAGCACGTCGCGGCGCGTAGCACCCTTGGCGCGGGCAAACTTCATGAAGTCCTGCCGCCCGACCTCCATCATGCCCGCGCGGGTCATACGCAAAAGGATCGCCATGGTGGCAAGCGAGAGCGTCACCGCCGGAAGAATGATGTGGTGCCAGCCGTCGGCGGTCAGCAGGCTGATGCGCAGCCCGAAGATCTCGGCCGTATCGCCGCGCCCCGAGGAGGGGAAGATCCCCCAATGCACGGCGAAGAGGAAGATCAACACCATGCCGACCCAGAAACCGGGCAGCGAGATGCCCAAGAGAGAGCCCGCCATGATCGTGCGGCTGATGCGGGAGTTCGGGTTGGCCCCGGCATAGACGCCAAGCGGAATGGCCACCGCGAGCGCCAGCGCCATGGCGACCAACACCATCTCGACGGTGGCGGGGAGACGCTCCAAGATCAGCGTCATCGCGGGCTGGCGGAAAACGTAGGAATTGCCGAAGTCGCCCTGCACGAGGCTCGTGATGAAGCGCCCGTATTGCACCAGCAGCGACTGGTCCAGCCCGAGGATGCGGCGCGCCTGCGCGATCTCGGCATCGGTGGCGTCGATCGGCACGACCATGAACACCGGATCGCCAGTGAAACTCATCATCAAGAAGACGATCACGGAGACGATCCAGAGGACAAGCGTCATCTGGATCAGACGTTTGAGCAGATATCCGAACATCGGCGGCTAAAGTCTTTCGGCAAGGAGAAGAAAGACCCCGGCAGCGCAGGCCGCCGGGGTCGGAGGCTGCGGCTTACTCGGCCACGTCTATGTCATAGGCCCAGATGAACTTGTCCACGCGCGGCTCGAGCATCACGCCGTCACGCTTGGCGTAGATGTCCTGCTCGTAATGCACGGGGATCATCGGGATGTCGTTCAACAAGAGCTTGGAGGCTTCCTGCAGGTACTGGTCACGCTCCTCGATGCTGGGGGTGGCGTCAGCCTTGTCGACCAGCGCGTCGAGCTCGGGGTTGGAGTAGGAACCGCGGTTGACCTGCCCGTAGCCTTCCTTTTTGTCGCGGGTGTAGAACAGCGCGCCATACATGGAGCCCGCATCGCCCGCCGGCACATCCCAGCCCGACATGATGAAGCTGGAGTTCTCCGTGGGCACGCGGATGTAGCCCCAGAAGTTCGACTTGGGCATGATGTTCAGCTGCAGGTCGATGTTGATCTTGGCCAGCATCGAGGCCAGCGCCTGCGCGATCTGCGCGTCGTTGACGTAGCGGTTGTTGGTGGCGTCGAGCGTCATGGTGAAGCCGTCCGGATAGCCCGCTTCGGCCATCAGCTCTTTCGCCTTCTCGATGTCCACCGGGTACATCTCGCGGAAGCTCATGCCGTCGGCATAGCCGATGTGACTTTCGGGGACATACTGGTCGCTCGGCGTGGCCAGACCGTTCATGACGATCTTGTTAATCGCATCGGTGTCGATGGCCCGCGCGATGGCCTCGCGCACGCGGCGGTCGGTCATCGGGTTGTCGCCCTCAATGGTGGGTGATTTGGCGCGAGTGTCCATCGCCAGCACGACGTTCAGCAGGCTCGGGCGGGTGACGACCTCAAAACCCTCTTCGCGTTTGACCCGGTCCACGTCACGCACCGCGAGGTCCTGAATCACATCCACCTCCCCGGTCAGCAGTGCCGCGGTGCGGGTCGCGGGATTGGTGATCGGGCGGAAGGTGACAGTGTCGATCTTGGGCTCGCCAGCCCAGTAGTCGTCATTGGCCGTTAGGGTCAGCTTCTCTTCCTTGATCCAGCTTTCCAGCTTGTAGGGGCCGGTGCCCATCGGCTCAAGGTCCATCTTCTCGTCGCCAGTAGCTTCGGTGTATTCACTGTCGAGGATCAGCAATTCGGCCAGATCATTGGGCAGCACTGCATAGGGTTTGGGCGTCTTGATCTCGACCGTGTGGTCATCGACGGCAGTGATCGAGGCGATGTTCGCCACGAGGTCCGGGCGGATCGACTCGCGCGTTTTTTCAATCGTGTAAACGACGTCTTCCGCAGTGAAATCGTTGCCATTGTGGAATTTTACACCTTCGCGCAGCTTGAACCGCCATGTGGTGTCGTCGACATTCTCCCAGCTTTCCGCAAGACCGGGGCCGAAGGACAGATCAGCGCTGCGCTTCACCAGCGGATCGTAGAGGTGGTAGTACATGATGTTAGACGACAATTCCTCGCCCGCCAGCGGGTAGAGGTGGCTTGGGTCCGCGGTAAGGCCAATGGTGACCGATTTCTCGGCCAATGCCGCGCCCGCCGTCGTGGCCATCAAGGCCAGACCGAGCGCACTGGCACGCAGCGCGGTTTCACTGAGATATTTCATGGGTAGCTTCTCCACTGTTGGATGGGTGACGGGGCCACTTGGCGGGCCCTCATTCATTATGGTGACGGATCGGCGTCAGTGGCCCGGGCGAGCAGTCTGCACCTCGATCTGATAGCCCTCGGGATCGTTCATGGCGAAGGCGCGGATGCCCAGCTCATCACTGTCGAACATCTTGGTTAGCCCGGCGACCTTGTTGGCCTCGGCCCAGGCATACCAAGCGTCGACATCCGGCACGCGCAGGCAAAGCTGAACGGTCTTCTTCTCCTGCCATTTCTGCATGCCGCGTGTCTCATCCACGAGGCCGACATGGGCTTGGCCGTCGATCCGGTAGATCTTGGACCACCCCTGATCAATGGCGAGCGTCAGGCCCAGCACGTCCTCGTAGAAGCGCATCGCTGTCGGCAAATCGCGGTAATACTGAAAGGTGATCGCGAGAACGATACCGCTTTCGGGTCGTTGCGCCTGCATGGAATCCCCACTGCGTTCCTAATTGGTATCCCTACGGTATACAACCGGAATGCTGAGTCAACCGCCTTTGCGTTGGCGCTGCCCCACGGGGATTAGAATGGATGATAAATGTGCGAAATGATCGATTCTCGAACATTGCTGAGATGCAGCTTCATCGCAGCGCTGGCGGCTTCGGGCTCCCCAGCGATGACCGCGTCGATCAAAGCGATATGCTCCTCGCAACCCGGTACCAGACGATCGGGGATCGAACCTTGATCATACATACCGGTTTTGACCTTAAGGCTTTCGATCAACTCAAGCAAAAGATTGGAGCCCGCCATCTCAGCAAGAATGAAATGAAGCCGCATATCCAGAGCCGAATGCTCTGCCGCTGTGGGGCGAGGGCCGTCTATAAACCCCTGCATTTTATCGCGAATATCATTCAGTTCTGCAGTGGATTTGCCCGAAGACGCGGCTTTGCGCGCCGCCTCACATTCCAGCAGGCTGCGCACATGAAGGATCTCCATGATCTCATTCAAGGACACGCTTGATACCACTGGCGCGCTTCCTGCGCTGCGCTTTGCAAGCCCTTCGCTGACCAGCTGACCGATTGCCTCTCGCACTGGTGTGCGCGATACGCCCAAATGGTCGGCAAACTTCTTTTCGCTCAGCCGCGTGCCCGGCTCAAGCGTGCCGTCCAAGATCATCGCCTTCAGCCGTTTGAAGGTGGCATCCCCGAGCGTTTCGATTTTATCGGTCATGTTACCTCCTCCCGGGGCTAAGAGCCCGCCTCCGCCGCGATATATCTTTTATCGGTATACCATATGGTATACGAATGGTATGATTATTTTTATCACCCTAGATACTGCATATCGTCGAGGTTGCCATGCAAAGCAAACAGATTGACACCGTCATTCGTGGCGGAACCGTTGTAACACCTTTAGGCGTTGCGGTTCAGGACATCGCCATCGCGGATGGTAAAATCAGTGAGTTGAGCAGCGCAATCACATCCTCTGCCCCGACAGAGATCGACGCACGCGGCCTCTTGGTATTGCCCGGTGGTGTGGATACCCATTGCCATATCGAACAGATGTCCGGCGCCGGGTTGATGAATGCCGATACGTTCCGCACCGCCACACGCTCTGCCGCGATGGGCGGGACCACGACCACCGTTTCATTCGCCGCGCAGCACGCGGGCCAAAAGATGTGTGAGGTCGTGGGCGACTATGCCGCGCTTGCCAAGGAGGGCGCGGTGATCGACCACGCCTTTCACATGATCGTCGCCGACACGGGCAATGGCAATCTGGCCGAAGATATCCCGGCGCTTATCGCCGAAGGGCACCGTTCGATCAAGATTTTCACCACCTACGCCAGGGTTCGTCAGGACGACAAATCCATTCTCGATATCCTAGCCCTGGCGCGGGATGCGGGCGCGCTCGTCTGTTTTCACGCAGAGAATGACGGGCTGATCGGCCATATGACCGAAAAGCTGCTGGCCGAGGGCAAGACCGCGCCGAAATATCACGCCGCCTCCCACCCGCGCGAGGCAGAGATTGAGGCGATTGAACGGATGTGCCGTTTTGCCGAATTCACCGGGGCGCGGGTGATGATCTTTCACGTCTCGACCCGCGAAGGAGCTGAAATCATCCGGCAGGCCCGCGCGCGTGGGGTGAAGGTGCAGGCCGAGACCTGTCCGCACTACCTTTTCATGACCGAGGATATTCTGGACAGCGAGAATCCGGCCCGCTTTATGTGCTCCCCTCCGCAACGCGGGACCGATGATCAGGCCGCTCTTTGGGAGGCGATGGCCGATGGCACGATTGAGCTCATCACCTCAGACCATGCGCCCTATCGAATGGACGCCAGCGGTAAGTTCGCCCATGGGGAGAACGCGCCATTCAATCAAATCGCCAATGGGATGCCGGGTCTGGAGACGCGCTTGCCCCTGATGTTCAACACAATGGTAAGCGAGGGCCGCATGGGTGTCGAAGCATTCGCGAAGGTGACGGCCACCGCGCCCGCGCGGGCCTTTGGTCTGGATGGCAAAGGCGCGATTGCCGAAGGCTTCGATGCCGATCTGGCGATTTGGGATCCTGAGGCGTCTTACACCTACGGCGCCGATGATCTCCATGACAACACCGGGTACAATCCCTTTGAAGGCACTACCGTCAAAGGTATGCCGCGCCATGTGCTCTCTCGCGGTGAGCTATTGGTCAGGGACCGGGCGCTGGTCACCGAAGCGCCGCGGGGGCGTTGGTTGCCAATGCGGGCGGGCTAAAGGGCGCCATTGCAGCGCCCCTCCCCTTCTACGCTCTAAAGCTTAGTTCATGCCGTAGTTTGCACGGTCTAGCTTGTCATAGATCTCGCTTTTTGCCAGCGCTGCCAGCGCATCGGTATCGGTGTGATCCACATCGGCGAGCAGTTCGGCCCAGCGGTCTACGATGCGCTTATAGTCTTCCAGCAGCGCCTCGGGGTTCTCGATCCCGCGGCTTTTGGCGTTTTCGATCAGTACGGCTTCGTCCGCTTTGACGAATTCCGCCAGCGCGTCTTTAAGGGCCTGGTCGGGCTCGAAGACTTCCATACCGCCTTCTTTCGCAGCAGAGACCGCTTTGTCGACGTCCTTGTCGAATTCAACCCGGTGCTGCGCGAGGTAATAGGCCATCTGGTCAAACAAGACATCGCGCGACTCTTGCGACAGCCCCTGCCAGAACGTCGGGTTATAGCCCCACTCAAATCCGGCGTAATAGTTGCCGACGGCCAGCATATTCAGATGGGTCACCACATCGGAAAGAGAGAAGGAATCAAGCGCATCGGCTGCCGCCACGGCGCAGTCAAGCGAGCCTGTGTCGAGGCCGGTGTACATCTCGCTTGAGGGGATCGACACGGGCACGGCGCCCACATGTTCGGCAAAACGCGACCAGGCGCCCCCGGCCATGCGCAGGCGTTTGCCTTGAATATCCTCATAGGTGGCGACGGGCGTGTTGCACATCATATAATATTCAGAGGTCGAGTAGCCGCCGCCGAATACCACGCCATTCTCTTTCCATTCGGCCAAGGCGGCTTCGTTGGTAAGGCCAAACTCGGTCGAGGCGAAAGCCATGACCATAGGGTCGGTGTTGTAAAAGGCGAAGTTGCCGATCAGGTTCGCGACCGGCAGTTCGGACGGGGTGTAGGTGCCCGCGTGATATGTCACCTGTGCCACGCCATCGCGTACGCCTTGCAGTGAAGCGGCGGGCGGCAGCAGGGAGCCACCTGCGAAGACGGTGAAATTCACCTCCCCATTGGTTTCTTCGGCCACACGTTCGGCAAATTCCACGTAAGGGCCGCGCACCATCGAATGACGCTCCGCAAAGAAGTGGTTCGCGTTCTGTGCTGCAGCGGCAGTGCCGAGGCCACAGACCGCGAGGGCCAGTATGGATGTGTTCAGTTTCATGTTGTCGTCTCCTCCGGTTAAAAAAGCGTTACTGCGCCATGAGCGAGGGCAGGAACAGGCTGATCGCGGGAAAGGCGATCAGGATAAAAAGCGTCACGATGTCCATGGCGATAAACCATGTCGTGCCCGAGATGATGTCGCGCAGCTTTACCTCGCCCGAGAGCGCGCTGTGCAGGACATAAAGGTTCAAGCCGACAGGCGGTGTCACCAGCCCGATCTCCAAAAGCTTGATGCAAATGATGCCGAACCAAATGAGGTTGATGTCTGCGGCCTCAAGCACCGGTAGCAGGATCGGTAGCGTCAGCAGAATGAGACCGATGGAGTCGATCACCATGCCCAAGATGACGAAAAGCGCGGCAATCATCAGGATGATCACGATCTGATTGTCCGACACCGACAGCATCATATCCGTCAGGGCGCGGGGCACGCCCGACAGCCCCATGAAACGGGTGAACATCACCGCGCCGATGGAGAGAAAGAAGATCGAGGAGGTCGCGAGCGTCGTCTGGCGGATCGCCTCGGCCAGCGCTTTGCGGGTCAGCGAGCGGCGCAGCAATGCAACCGTCGCGGCAAGGAACGCCCCCACGGCACCGGCCTCTGTCGGGGTGAAGAAACCGCCGAAAATGCCACCCAATACGCCGAGCACCAGCACAGGAAATGGCCAGACGGACCATAGCAGGCTCAGCACTTGCGCCCGGTCAATCCGCTCAACCACGGGCGGGGCAAGCTGCGGTGTGACTGTGGCGCGAACGGTGATCATCGCCATATATACGAAGGCAGAGAGCACACCGGGAATGACGCCTGCGATGAAGAGCTGGCCGATCGATTGCTCAGTGAAAATGCCGTAGAGCACCATGAGGATCGATGGCGGGATCAGAGAGCCAAGCGTGCCCGAAGCCGCGACGACACCGGTGGCCAGCGAGGGGTGATACTTCGCCTTCAGCATCTCCGGCACGGCGATCTTTGACATCGCGGCGGTGGTCGCGATGGAAGAGCCAGAAGCGGCCGCGAAAAGCCCGCAAGCGCCGACACTGGCCGAGGCCAGACCGCCAGGCACCCGCGCAAGCAACACCCGCAAAAGGTCAAACGCGCCTGCGGTAAGACCGGTATTGGCGGCGATGAACCCCATGAAGAGGAACATCGGGATTGCCGTCAGTGACCAATCTCCGATCAAATTGAAGGGCATGGCGCTGACGATGCCAAACGCGGCTTGCAGGTTGAACATCACCGTGATGCCCACAAAGGACACCGCCATAAGAGCCGTCCCGATGGACATCCGAAAGGCCAGCAGCCCGAACAGCGTGCCCACACCGATCCAGCCGATAACGAGATTACTCATGACATGCCCCCATCGAGGTCGGACTGGGTGACAGGCTGCCCGCGCAGCACCAGCAGACCCCGCAGCAACGCGGCGAGACTGGCAAGGCCGAAGCCAAGCGGCAGAACCATACGCGAAGGCCAGACTACGACCTCACGCCCGCCCATCACAACTTCGCCCACACGCAGGGCGCGCATGGCGTCCAGCCCGGTGCGCCATGTCATCACAGCCAAGATGGCGGCAGCGGCGACGCAGCTAAAGAGCAACGCAAGTTTCTGAAGCCATGCGGGGAAGTGATTGAACAACAGATCGACCGAGATTTGCTGGTCCTGCATCTCGACAAAGGCCATCGGCAGCATGACCAGCGCGACCATATAGTAGTAGGACGACATCTCGACCGTGCCTTGGATCGGCGCGTTCCACACCAGTTTAGCGACGACATCGGCCACAATGTTCAGCATCATCGCGATGACACCGAAACCGCCGATAAACATCAGCCAAGAGCATAATCTGTTGAACAGCGTCAGCATCGGGCCTCCTCCCCATACCAAGACGGGAACCGGGCCCGTAATTCCGATTCAACCTCACCGCTGAAGGGTCAGTTGACAAATAGCGATGGTTGATCGAGTGATAACGAAACGCGATCAACACGGAAGCATCAATGAACGACGGCAGGAAACCCACAAGGCTCGACCTTCGACATCTGCGATACGCTTTGGCCGTGGCCGATGCCCAAGGCTTCCGCGCCGCAGCCGAGATGCTCAATATCGCGCAGCCGGCCATTTCGAAAGCCGTCAAAGACACTGAGGTGGATTTGGGGTTTCGGATATTCGATCGCAGCGGGCCGCGCGTGATCCCCACGCCAGAGGGCGTTGTTTTCCTCGACGACGCGCGCCAGACGGTCGCGCAGTTCGAGCGGACAATCCGCGCTTCACGCCAGAATGCGGCCGGGGCCCGAGGGCATATCATCGTGGGCTATTCCGCCCTCGCCACCTCACGGCAAATTTCGGAAGCGCTGGATGCCTTCCACCGCAGCGTCCCCGGCGTGCAGGTCGAGATGCATGTCATGTCCACGGATAACATGCTGAAAAATCTGAAGTCCGGCGCTATCGACCTTGGCTTTCTGCTGTCTCATCCCACAGTTGGCGCACCGGGGATCGATCAGATGCCCGTTTGGAGTTCGCGCATCGGTGTGGTCGCCCCCGCAGGCGAAGCCCCTTCGCAAGTGGATGATCTGGCTGAGATGCCCTTCGTCATGGGGCTGCGGGAAAACTGGCGCTCATGGCGCGCGCTGCTGGACAGCGCTTGCGATCGCGCGGGCCTTACCCCCATGGTGGCAGATGAGGCTTGGGACGTGCAGGTGATCTTGCAGCGCGTGGCCGAACGCCGCGGCGTGACGCTTTTCCCCATGACCATGGCCGAGAGCCTGCCTGCCGCGCTGGAACTGGTGCCGATAGCAGGGCTGGATGCAGAGACGACTATCTCGATGGCATGGAGCATCAAGGCAGATACCGGGCTGTTGCGTCAGTTCCGCAACCACTTCCCGCCGCTTGGTTGATCGCGTTCGGTTATCGGACGATACCACATGTCTATTTGCGTAACACAGCGATAGCGCGATCTTATGCGCCTATGAAACAGACCCCGATCGCCCCCTTCGACCTGCCTGAAGCGCAGCCTTTTCTTCTCGAAGGCAGCGACACCGGATTTCTCTTTTTCCACGGCTTCACCAGCACGCCGCAGAGCGTGCGCGAAGTCGCGGAAAAAGTACATGAGATCAGCGGCGCGACGGTATACTGCCCGCGTCTTGCGGGACATGGCGAAACCCCTGCGGCCTTGGCAAAAACCGGCCAAGCGGATTGGGTGGCCTCAGCAGGGGACGCTCTCGCCACCCTCTCCACAAGCTGTGCCCGGGTTATCGTTGGCGGGCTATCCCTGGGCGCGACGCTATCGCTCAACCTCGCCGCCAGAATGCCCGATAAGATACAAGGTGTGGTCAGCATCAACGGCTCAACAGGCCTCTACCGCCCCGAGGTTGTGGCGCCGCTTTACGAGGCAGACGGGCCAGCGTTCATCGCCGGCATCGGCTCCGACATCGCCGAACCCGGGATGACCGAAATCTGCTATGATCGGATCCCACGCGATACGCTAAAGGAGCGGTTCCTGCTGACGAATGCGACCGGCGCCTTGCTGCCGCTGATACGGCAGCCGATCCAGATTATGCAGTCGCGAAGCGACAATGTTGTCGACCCACAAAACGCGCTGCGTATCGCGACTTCGGTGGGGTCAAGTGAGATACGGCTGTCTTGGCTAGAGCGGTCTTACCATGTGGCGACGCTGGATTATGAGCGGGGCGAGATCGCTCGGCGGATTGCTGGGTTCTTAGCCTAACCGGATCCGATAGCGCGCGGAGGAGAAGGCTGGTCAAATTGGCCCGCTCAGAACCCCGAAAAGACCATGTCGAGCGCACCGCGGATTTCATAGTCTGATGCGGAAAGGTCCGCGATGGGAGGACCTTTGAACAACGCAGAGGGGATCGCCGCCATCTCTGCAGTATGCAGGGCATAGGCATTGTCGTTAATTTCGAGTACCGGCTCCAGACGTCCTATGACCCCCGGCCCGCCTGCAATTGGGATCAAAGGAGCGACGACGCGGGAACCTGTGTCGATGAGATCCGTCTGAAGGTCGAGCACAAGCCGCCCGCCAGATACTTGGTAGACTTGGAACTGCGCCATCAGCCGAGCCGCAGCACCTGCAAGTCCGCCAGCGGCATCCCATGGGCCTCAATCCAAGCGCGGCGCTCTGAGATCGCCGCCGCGTTGTCTGATGCCCAAGCTGCGGCCCGTGCCGCACGCACAGCTTCTCCGACAGCAGCATCGCTGATTGCAGACACATTCAAGCCCAACTCCCGGGCAGCGGCGAGGTTCTCTGCAGTCAGGGTAATGTTTGTGCGCTGCTTTTCGGCCGTGGTCTGCATGCCATCCTCCTAAATCACATAATAAATACACATGATTGGTGTGTAATGCAATGGATCACAGATCACTTCCCTACTCGCGCGAATGCCCGGCCGGATTGCAGGAGGCGCGTTTTTTACCCATCTCTGAGCCTCGTCAGGCGGATCGGCCCGCGCGCCGCTGATGGTGCACGTTATCGGAGGTTGCTAGGTTGGGGGGTAATCCCCCCTAAAAATAGTGGTGTTCAAAAGTAGAATTTTCTCGGCAAGTTATCTGAGGAGATTTATGATGAAGAACGGACGATTTAGCGACGCACAGATCATGGCCGTGTTGAAGCAGGCAGAGGGTGGCGTTCCTGTCTCTGAGCTGTGCCGCGAGCACGGAATGAGCAGCGCGAGTTTTTACAAATGGCGGGCCAAGTTTGGCGGCATGGACGCGTCCTTGATTTCCGAGATGAAGGATATGGCGGATGAGAACCGTCGTCTGAAGCGCATGTATGCCGAGATGAGCATGCAAAACGACCTGCTGAAGGAAGCGCTTGGAAAAAAGCGTTAAGGCCGTCTCATCGGCGAGAGATGGCCATGAATGCAGTTGAGCAATATGGGGTCAGCATAGCTCTGGCCTGCCGTGCGTTCGAGATCAGCGAGACCTGCTACAGATACAGCCCTGTGCTGAGCGATGAGAACGAAGAGATCGCAGATTGGCTTGAACGCTTGACGACTAACAAGCGGACCTGGGGCTTCGGCCTGTGCTTTTTGTATCTGCGCAACGTGCAGGGCTATGGCTGGAACCATAAAAGAGTCTACCGGATCTACTGTGAGCTGGCGTTGAACCTGCGTATCAAGCCGAAGAAACGCTTAAAGCGGGACAAGCCGGAGCCACTGGCTGTGCCTGAAAGACCAAATGAAACTTGGTCCATGGACTTCATGGCGGATCAGTTGGCGGATGGCCGGTCGATCAGGACGTTAAACGTCTTGGATGACTTCAATCGCGAAGGGCTGGCTATTGAGGTCGACTTCTCGCTGCCTGCTGAACGTGTCGTGCGTGCGCTGAACCAGATCATTGAGTGGCGCGGAAAGCCCCAAGCTATTCGTGTGGACAACGGACCGGAATACGTCAGCGGGAAGCTCATGGAATGGGCTGAGAAACGCAATGTGCGGCTCGAATATATCCAGCCCGGTAAGCCCCAACAGAATGCCTATATCGAGCGCTACAACCGCACCGTTCGTGGCGAATGGCTAGGGCAATACATCTTCGAAACCATTGAGGAGGCACAAGACCAAGCAACACAATGGCTCTGGACTTACAACAACGAGCGACCCAACATGGGCATCGGCGGCATGACACCCGCAATGAAACTGAAAACGGCTGCGTGAATTCTACGGCTGGACCCCATTAAAAATGGGGGGATTACCGGGGGAGGGAGGTGATATCTGAAAAATTCAATTCAACCCCATGCACAGTGTGATATCCATACTATTAGACATCCACCCGAAGCCTCTGATGTGCTAGGCTCATCCATAACGCGACAACCTGGTAGAGGCGAGATGGCAAAGAAATCCTCTAAACCCGACTCTGCGGCACTGCCTTCCCACGAGATACTGCCGATACGCGCGTATTTGGACGTAAACGAGGTTGATCTCGAAACCCAGAAAATGAACGAGATAGCCCAACTGGTCCGCTTACCAGACGGCCTGTCAAAAGCAGCACAAAACGCCCGGCTTGCTAGAGCCCTCGATCTCTATGAAAGCCTAGCCCCAACAGACGGACTGGAAGGCATGCTTGCAACGCAAATGGTTGGTACGCATCACGCCGCGCTTGAATGCCTTCGCATGGCGGCAGTTCCGGGACAGACTTTCGCGGGCCGGGACATGAACCTGAAGCACGCGCAGAAACTCATGGCACTCTATACTCAGCAGGTAGCGGCATTGAACAAACACCGTGGCAAGGGCCAGCAGAAGGTCACTGTTGAGCATGTCAATGTTCATGCAGGCGGCCAAGCTGTTGTCGGCAATGTAGAGATGGGAAAGCGCAATGGACAAGCTTTAAGTAAGACGGACGCCATCGAAAATGTGGAGAGCGTTTCTTCTTCCAAAGCTAAGCAGCGGAAGCCGACCAAAAGTAAGCGGCGAGATTAGGCGGCGATGACACACAAACGGAATACCGGACCCATGCGAACAAGCCCGCGCTGCGGTGCCAAGACCCGCAAGGGAACACCGTGTCAGGCCCCTGCCCTCTCCGGCAAGGCCCGCTGCCGCATGCACGGCGGCGCAGCGGGCTCCGGCGCCCCGAAAGGCAATCAGAACGCGCTGAAACATGGTCTCTATACCAAGGAAGCATCGGCGCTCAGAAAACATATGCGCGAGTTGTTACGGAGCGGCAAAGAACTTATCGAGAAATTCTAGCGGTGTCGCACTTCGGCAGCTGTAAAGCGGCAGAAGATTCGGTCGCCGCTCAGCCCATACCGTAGCCTGTTCGCGCCGTTTAGCTCCTCTAAGCCGGGATTAACGTAGCGGCTAGAAAAAACTATTTGAAGAACTCGCCGCCCTTCGTGCAATGCGACATTTGAAAATAAAGTGCAGGAGAAGGCCAAACGCCGCCCCAATGCCCACGCCTAGCAAATCTGCGAGTACGTCCGCCGTCTCGCCATGACGCCCGACATAGGGCTGAATGACTTCTATCAAGCCCCCATAAACGGCAGCGGCAAACATAACCCGAAAAAGCCCTTTTGGATAAAGAGCCGCACACGGCATGGTTAAGATCGCAAAGGCCAGAACATGATGGGCCTTATCAGTTCCTGGAACAGCGGAGGGGGCGCTTAGGGGAATGAGAGTTAGCGCGCCGATACAAAGCGCTAGCCCGACTGTGAGCCATATCGAAATCGCTCGACGGCGCTTTCTGCTTAAGGCAATCGCGCGAAGCGTAGACATAACCTATCGTTTCGGGGGGTGAATGCGAATGCCAGGGCCGTCGTCGGGCGTGCCGATGAATTCAATACCAGCAGCTTCAAGGGCACTCTTAACCGCAGATATATTTGCGTTTGTACTACTTGGTATGCCGTCCTCCGCTTCCATTCTCTTAATCGTGCGAACGCTAACCGAACTCTGCTGGGAAAGGGATTCGACGGTCACTTTCAACGCGTGACGTGCGGATCTAATTTGGGCGCCGGTAATCATTGACAAGCCTCTCTTTTGCCCCTAATAGTGCCATATGGCACTTTTTGATCCATCTCGTCGTTATAAGACTGAACACAACTGGCGCTTGGAATTCAAGCGCCTCGAAGGTGCGTATGCGCCCTCGACGATGCGTGCCTATTACACCGACATAGAGATTTATACCCAGTGGTGCGCACAAACCGGACGGACGCCCTTTCCCGGCAGCGTGGATACAGTCTGCGCATTTCTCGTAGATCAGGGGCCGGAGTTTACCCCCTCGACAGTTCGCCGACGTATATACGCCATTCGGAAGGTTCACCAGCTGTTGTGTCTGCCTGATCCAACGCATGACGAGGACATCAACCTCACCTTTCGCCGTATCCGTCGCAGCAAAGCGTCGCGGCCGCGACAGGCGAAGGGAATGACAAAGAATTATCTTGATCAGTTCCTTGCTGTTCAACCGGATAACCCTTGGGGCTTGATAAACAAGGCCATGCTTTCACTTGGCTATGACCTTCTCGCTCGGCGGTCCGAGTTGGTTGCCCTCACTGTCAACGACGTTGAGTTTCTTTGTGATGGAACGCTTCGTGTTCTGATCCGACGCAGCAAAACAGATCCTGAGGGCTATGGGCGCGTTGCGTTCACGTCAAAACGGACGGGGCAGCTAATGGCCGATTGGCTTGATTGGCGGAGCCAAGATTTTCAGCCGCTGTTCAATCCGATCTACCACGGTCATGTAGTGGATCGCCACTTAAGCGATACGTCTGTAAAGCATCTTATCAAGTCAGCCGCTAAGGGTGCTGGCCTCGATCCAGACGAAGCGAACGATTTTAGCGGGCATTCGATGCGCGTTGGCGCAGCCCAAGACTTGTTAAAAGCAGGTCACGATACCGCTGCGATCATGCGCGCAGGGGGGTGGAAGTCGATCAACGTCCTTACGCGGTATTTAGAGAATGCGGAGTGTAACGTCTGGCTATAGTCTCTAGCACAGCAAACTGCGCGCCGACCGGATCACCATGTTTATCACTGATGCTCAAGTGCTGCCATGGCGCAGCCGCTTTTGATAATTCCGATTGATCCACTCCCACAAGGTCGCTGAGTTCGATCAATCAGAGCCAAAAAGATCACGGGTAAAGACCTTGTTCGGGACGTCATCAAGATCGTTCGTCCGCCGGTTCGCCAATATGACGTCACAATCATTCTTGAAAGTGGCAAGGTCATGGGTGACCTCTGAGCCGAAGAATTTCCTTTCCTCCATCTCCGGTTCGTAAACCAAAATTTCAACCCCTTTAGCCTTGATACGCTTCATCACGCCTTGAATCGAGCTCTGCCTGAAATTGTCGGAACCCGCTTTCATGACCAACCTATAGACCCCCACGCGGCGCGGGCTCAAAGCAAGGATTTTTTCAGCAATGAAATCCTTGCGGGTGCGGTTGGCATCGACGATGGCGCGGATCATGTTTTGAGGCACTTCGGAGTAATTCGCCAAGAGCTGCTTGCTGTCTTTCGGCAGGCAATAGCCACCGTAGCCGAAGGAGGGGTTGTTGTAATGCGCGCCGATCCGTGGATCGAGGCTGACCCCCTCGATGATCTGGCGGCTGTCCATGCCGTGGCTCATCGCATAGCTGTCGAGTTCGTTGAAATAAGCCACGCGCATTGCAAGGTATGTGTTGGCAAAGAGCTTGATCGCCTCGGCCTCGGAGGCATTCGTGTAGAGAACCGGTATGTCTTCTCGCAGCGCCCCTTCAGCTAAGAGCTGGGCAAAGGTCTCGGCCCGGACCGAGCGCTCCCCGACGATAATCCGCGAAGGATACAGGTTATCGTGCAGCGCTTTGCCCTCGCGCAGGAATTCCGGGCTAAAGATGACCCGGTCTCCGCCGATTTGCGCCGAAATCCGTGCGGTATAGCCAACCGGGACAGTGGATTTGATCACGATAGTTGCGTGGTCGTTAACCGCCACCACGGCGCGGATCACCGCCTCAACGCTGGAGGTGTCGAAGTAATTCTCGACAGGATCGTAATTGGTCGGCGTGGCCACCACCACGAAATCCGCCCCCGCATAGGCCTGCGCAGCATCGGTGGTCGCAGTCAGCCGAAGCGTTCTATCGCGCAGGTAACCTTCGAGCTCGGCATCTACGATGGGGGATTCTCCTGCATTTACCTGCGCGACCCGTTCAGGGTCTAAATCAACCGCCGTGACCTGATTATTTTGAGCCAGTAAGACCGCATTGGACAGCCCTACATATCCGATGCCTGCGACAGCGATCTTAGTATCTGACATGTGTATTTCCTACCCGGAGCCGGAGATACCTCGGCTCACTTTTGTCTATCTCTGGAAGTCATTCCGAAAGGCGGCACTGGGATGTTTACCCATTAGCGCCTTGCCCTCGCGCATAAACATCTTCGTAACGAATAATATCATCCTCACCCAGTTAGCTGCCGGTCTGCACTTCAATGAGCACCATTGGCACCTTGCCCGGGTTCTCCATTCGGTGCGTGGCGCTGAGGGAGATATAGACCGACTGGTTTTCTGTCACGAGCTTTAACTCGTCACCGACGGTTACTCGAGCTGTTCCCTCCACTACGATCCGGTGTTCGGATCGGTGGTGATGGCTTTGTAGGCTAAGCGCCACCCCAGGGTGGACGACGATCCGCTTCACTTGAAAGCGCGATCCGACTACGAGGCTTTCGAACCAACCCCAGGGTCGATAATCGCGCGGCAGGGTTTCAGCCTGAGTAGCGCCCTTGGCCTTGAGGGCCCCGACGGCCTTTTTCACATCTTGCGCGCGATCTTTATGGGCCACCAGAACCGCGTCAGGCATGGCCACTGCAATAATCTCACTCAGACCGATACCGACCAACTGTTGCTGCATCGGGTGGACAATATGGGTCATATATACTATCTTCAGAAGAAACTAGATCAATAGCGGTTCGCACAATACTCAAGGGAACGCCAGCCGTAGAAAGCTGCTGAAGGACGACACGGCCTTTCCCAAGAAAAATTGAAACTCCACGGTAATTTGGCGCTCTAGCGTTCAAGATTCTATAGTATTAGACCGTAGTCCGAAGCCGTAAGTCCATTTGCTACCTCTTCCGCAATTCTATATACTAGGAGTATATAGATTGAGCGCTCAGAACCAAATCCGTCAATTTTCTGGGCAGATAAGGTTTACAAACCCACTTACATCAAATCCTTCGTTAAAGTACGAAATCTTTCTTGACAAGAAATCATTACAGTAGAAGTCCAGCGGCCTCGTAAGAGAGGATAATTCTTGAAGAGTAAAGCATAATGCAAAACTGTTGGCGCGCAAGTAACGAAAGATCTCAAGTTGATGGAGATCAATTCTATCAACGTTCGGAACAACGATAAGGTTTCGGCCTGCGGCAAGGAGCTTGTAAACAGTTCCTGCACCGGCATGGGTAATGATGAAGTCAAAATTACCGCAATAATCTTCAAAGTCTTCTGTAAAGGCGAATGCTTTCTTACGGGTTGGTGCGGAACCGCGCCCAAACTGAATGGTGCAGTCAATATCTGAGTTATCCGCCCACTGGGTCAAGCCCTCGAATGAGCCTGTGCCTACCGTCACCAAATACCGCACTAGCCGAGCCGCCCAAAATAAAAGTTACCCCTGTCTCCTAGATCAGCATTCTGCACTATAAGCGCAAATCCGAGAAGTTTTGCAACCTTGTATGTCAGAGAGTGAGTTTGGAAGCGTGACCAACTTTCGCAGAAGAATGCAGGCGACCGATAGATATAGGCACAAAACATCAGTGGGAAACAGGATGCGGGCCCGAAGAAGACGAAAGTTCGGCCCCAAAAGAAGATTGGGAATAAAGCTAGAAGAGGAATAGTGAAAAAGAACAGAAGTATAAACGCGAGAGCCCTCTGTGCTCCGCCTCGCTTGGATATAGCGGAAACTGACGGAACAAAAAATTGGTTCTCAGTAAGGAGCTCTACAGCACAGAAATCGGAAAGCATGTCCGCAAGGATTTTGGCCTGAGCAGTGTGCCCACCAGATCCCGCGCACACCACAACCTTTGGGGTATTGGCATTCATATTATCTCTATATCCAAGAGAGTTTAAACTTACTAGTGGTGAAGAAGTATCGTCGCAGCACAGCCCAAACGCCGACAACTGCCAGCGCCATAATTGTAATGATTAGATTCTCAACAAGCACATAGGGAATCTTCGCCGCGATTGTCCTTCCAAATGTCAAGAAGTCGAAGCAGAATAAAGCTGAGAAAACCTTGACAGTGAGTCGCTTAGCACGCCAAAATTTCTCGAAAAAAAAGAGAAACGCGAACCCTGCGAGGATCGGAAATACCAGACTACCAAGATAGTCAAAATTCGCGAAACCTTCGACGACTAAACCAGGTGTGCGGGTTTGCTCGTTCAGAATTACTTCACGTCCAAACCCTATTACCTCCGGCTTTTCAGGCCAGATAGACCTAGGAACTAGACGAGAAAAATACGAGATAATATACTCTCCGTGTAGATGTGCGGAATTCTGGAACTGAGAAAAGTACCTATGAGACGCAATGGGATCAGAAACCGCGTGAAAGAAACTTGCCGTGAACGAACTCCCTAAAGCGCGAGCTGCAGCTATATAGGTGAACACCCCAAATAGCCCTGTACCTGCGCCTACGACGACAGCCTTAGGAATAAGATAAGGGTAGTTGAAAAACGTGAAAAAGACTAAGGGTATCATGGCGGACGAACGGCTAAGGGAAAACGCTACGAAAAGAAGGCACGCCAATATCAGACTAAGTAGCTTTCGCCGGAACACTAAATGGTATGAAGAAATGATACAAAGAGCCCCTACTGCTTGCGAAAGAAGATTCAACGCGCCATTTCCAGACTGGTAAGAAATACGACTCGTATCAGTTTGCAAGAACGGAAAATACAGCAATACCAAAATTCCGGCCACAGAGACTACGAAACCATTCAAGCCCGACATGTAGGAAGGTTGAACGATATTAATCGGCTTGCCCAACCTTATGTAGAACAAAAAGAATGCGCTCATTATAAGAATGGATATGCAATTAAGGTACAAAAGCTCAGTTGAATACTGATAACCCATACGTTCAAACAGATAATAACCAATCGCGAAAAAGGAAACGTGAGACGCCACTACCAACCTAACAAAAGAGTACCGCAAATCTCTCCCGACAATTAATACCGTTGAAAAAAGACTAAGTAAAAAAGCGACGTGAAGAGTTGTAATTAGCAAACTGATAAGGAGAACAATTTGCGACCCGAGGATCAACTGACTAAGTCGATGCCAAGTCATCCTTTCGCAGCCGCGAACTTAACAACTTTATCAAGCGCATACATAGTAGATATCTCAATCACCAAAAAAGTAGATGCTAGAATATACTTATATTCAGGATGCAGTGCTACTAAAGCAAAGAGAAGGCCAATCTTTGCCCCCTGGGAGAATAACATATACCAAAACCGCACATGGGCAAGGTTATGATAATTCATCACCATTCCGATTGGACCAAATATGGTAAGTCCAAGAAATTCGGCCGAGAGCAATGGAATATACCAAGAAAGGTGCGCGCTTCCAACCCACGATAAGTAGAGAAATACAAGTGCTGATGAAATAAGGCAGCTTAACCCTACACCATAACGAAAATTCAACAGTGATCTCCTTCTCTGACGATGATCGAAACTCATAAACGCCTTTGCAGCGATAGTACGCTCAGCTAAAAGCCGAAAGTAGTCGGCTATAATGTCGCACACGCCGAATATCCGCTTAGACAGGAGGTACGGAATGGAAATCTCATTAGGAAGCAGAGAAAATAATAATACGTCCGCCCTTTTCCCGGACTGATGGAGCAGAACAGAAAGACGCACGGAGACATTCCCGTATATAGTTTCCGAGCTCGCTCTCCATATTGGGCGAATAATTACTGTGAACATCACTAAGGTTGCCAAACATATTACCCCCAGTATGTATACAAAGGAAGCCTGAGCAGCTTCTTCTGGAGAAATAATTATGAAGTAGGCGAAGAAAACGATCTGAAACAATAGTATCGGGGAGTATTGAAATAAAGCCGCAGTAAACAAGTACCCTTTCTGAATGAAAAAAGCCGCAAGAAATACGAACTGAATTCTCCATATGAATGCCATAATCAGAGTCATTAAGAATGGAATGGAAACGACTTCAATTGCTGCGAGGAAAGCGGAAACTAATGCCGCCACAATAAGGATTAATACATCTGAGGCAGTTAGGTGAAAGCTCTGGAACTTGATAATGCGCTGACGTATGCTCGACGAATAAAAGGTAGAGAGGACAAGGGTCGCATAGATAATCTGTTCCGCAAAGATATAATGTACTGGCGCGACGCTCGACATAATAAAGGAAAATGCTACCCCGATAAGCGGCGGAACAATCCTAACCATTGCTGTAGCAACCTTACTCACTAAGGTAAGCCTGCAAATCGTAGTCTTCTTCGTACAGCTCTGCTACGATTTTCAATTTGTTATCGGATATATATGTCTTGCATACAGACTTGTTAGCCTGCTTGGCGCCCAAGATAGTTTGGGCGTAGTTCGATCCCAATGAAACATACGTTGTCGCCGCAAATCTACCGTTGATCATCAAGAACCGCGATTGCCTCCAGAACATTCGATTCGAATCTATGAGATGCGTGAGCAAATTTCGGAAGCTCTTATCATCAAGAGTGACAAGACGTTTTACGAACTCTAACATCATTTGATCAGGAAAGAGTCCGGAGGTCCGCTTATTTCCACCTGATATGTAGTAGTTTGTCAAGGACTGGAATCTTTCCACTGGATCTCTATAAATTGCAACAACTTCGCAACAAGCCAAAACGTTCGGTGAGATACGGGCGACTTCCTCGAGGGTTAGGTGGGTTCTTCTATTTTCTCTCAGATTTGAACCACCGGTCTTCGGAACATGAACGAAAACCGTCCGCCTATCGACAAACACCCCACCATTGAGCTTAAGTAGCCCAATATGTCCAAGACTGCGGAGCGCATTTCTTCCATAGCTCGAAATCTGCCGCATAATGTTCCTCTAGTTTCCGCAAAGATGTTCTTGTTATTTTAATTTTGTCAATTTTACGCTGTGTGGCTCTGGGCCTTATGTGTGGGACCTTCGCGTTCAATGTCCGCCCTAATACTGATGATAGGTGTCTTTCGGGATCAAGAAAGAAATCCTCGAACCTCATTAGCAACACTTGGCTCCTGTCTTGGATATAATTCACCTGCGGGATAACGTGGCGCAGATAATCCTCTCCGGCAACGTAGTCATCCTCCAGCAGATTGAAGATTATCTTATTTAGATAAACTTCAGCTTCCGACGTGGAAAGTCCACGGAATTTCACCTCCGAAACGAAGCGATCGGCCGGGTTGCGAATGAGTGAGAACCATTTTCTCGGCCTGTAGTCATAGTACTTCGCATACTCGCTCTGCGTTAGGTGCGCCAACCGCGGCGGTCCCATGCTAGGGTCATTGTTAGGTCGTAGAAGAGCTTGCTCTCGTGTGCCTGCAACCTCAAACAATAGGCATTTTTCTATTGACTGCCCGCCGGTCTTGGGGATGTGGATGAACCCGATGTCTGCGTTTATTCGCATACGAATCTCACAATTTCTTCAACTCTTTCGCGCGCGTTCAGCTCCACCTGCAGGCGCGTCGCAACCTTTTCAGCCTTCTTTGACAATAGTTGCTGATTGGCAAGAGCGTCACAAAGTTTCCGCTCAATACATCCTACAGATCCGCTCGTCAGGAAGGACTTTTCGGTAATCAGCTCTGCCAAGCCACAAATCTCACCTATGATCGGTATAGCACCCTCCGCAATCGCTTCAACCGGCGCGAGACCAAATCCTTCAAAATCAGTTCCCAGTCTAATTTGTGGATGTAAGAATATGCTGGCCCTTTTCAGTAGTTCTTGTTTATCTTTCTCCGAGGTGCGCCCCCAAAATTCTACTTCTGGAAACTCTTTCTCCAGAGACTCACGGAGCGGGCCGTCTCCAATGTATACGTACTTCCACCCTTTCTCACCAAGTTTTAAATTTCGGAAAGCTGTAAATGCGTTCTTAAGATTCTTCCTTGGAACCGCGCGGCAAACTGTTAACACCAGCTTGTCCTTCACTGCGTGCTGATGACCATCAAAGTATGTCTCCGGTATAGGATTATGAATGATCCGTGAGTTTATATTCCTTAACGGATTATACCGCTCTTCAACCAGGTTCTTAGTTAGCTGGCTTACATATATAATCTTACTGGGCGGCGCTAAAGCAATTAATGCCCGAAGGCATGCCTTCTGCAAAGGTTTGTTCGGAAATAATTCGAGCCCGTGTATATAGAGCGTATAATTTTTCCGGGGCGCTCGGTAGAAATATTTCCAGTTCATTAGCAGGGTATTAGCGCAGGACTCCGCAGGCTCATTATCGCGTATAGTTTTGCTAAGTGCTTGAATTCCGCCGTCCAATGGATCAAAACTAGGAGTTACAATATCTATCATAGTGATTGGTCCATTTCATTTTATTGGTTAGTTCAATTAAGTCGAGACGATCGATTTTGTTGAGCTTTACCACACCTGAGCGACTGCTATGCTTTCCACATCAACAACCTATCGCAATTGATTTAGCTCAGCTTCACTAGACTCGCGGCTTTCAGTTCTTCTCGCTTGCATATCATTGTCTTTAGATTCAATTAAAGTGCCGATAACGCAACCTGGGGGTGAGTGCTTACTACAGATATATTGTAGATGTCGGTTTGATCTAACCGGCGATCAGCCCCATGTTTTCAAGCTTTAGCAGCACCTGATGCGCGCAGTTGTCGACATCGACATTCTCAGTCTCAAGCACCAGTTCGGCGTTCTGCGGCACATCGTAGGGGTCGGAGATGCCGGTGAACTCTTTGATCTTGCCTTCGCGCGCCAGCTTATAAAGGCCTTTGCGGTCACGGCGTTCGCATTCCTCGATAGAGGTCGCAACATGCACTTCGACAAACGCGCCAAAGCCTTCCACATCCTCACGCACGGCGCGACGGGTGGTGGCATAGGGCGCGATTGGGGCGCAGATGGCGATGCCGCCGTTCTTGGTGATCTCAGACGCGACATAGCCGATGCGGCGGATGTTCAGGTCGCGGTGCTCTTTCGAGAAGCCCAGCTCGGAGCTGAGGTTTTTCCGCACGATGTCACCGTCCAGCAGCGTCACCGGGCGGCCGCCCATCTCCATCAGCTTGACCATCAAGGCGTTCGCGATGGTGGATTTACCGGAGCCGGAGAAGCCAGTGAAGAAGACGGTAAAACCTTGCTTGGAACGCGGTGGCGAGGTGCGACGCAGCTCTTTGACCACCTCCGGGAAGGAGAACCACTCAGGGATCTCAAGACCTTCACGCAGGCGACGACGCAGCTCGGTGCCGGATATATTGAGAATGGTAACGTTGTCGCGGTCTTCGATCTCGTCATTGGGTTCGTACTGGGCGCGCTCCTGCACATAGACCATGTGTTTGAAGTCGACCATTTCGATGCCCATCTCCTCCTGATGCGCTCGGAAGAGTTCCTGCGCGTCATAGGGGCCATAGAAGTCTTCCCCGGCGGAATTCTTGCCGGGACCAGCGTGGTCGCGGCCAACGATGAAATGGGTACAGCCGTGGTTCTTGCGGATCAGGCCGTGCCAAACAGCCTCACGCGGGCCAGCCATGCGCATGGCGAGGTTCAGCAAGCTCATGGAGGTGGTGGCCGCCGGGTATTTGTCGAGCACAGCCTCATAGCAGCGCACGCGGGTGAAGTGATCAACATCGCCCGGTTTGGTCAGGCCCACGACCGGATGGATCAGCAGGTTGGCCTGCGCCTCACGCGCGGCGCGGAAGGTGAGTTCCTGATGCGCGCGGTGCAGCGGGTTCCGGGTTTGAAAGGCCACGACGCGGCGCCAGCCCAGCTTGCGGAAATAGGCGCGCAACTCGTTCGGCGTATCGCGGCGGCCTCGGAAATCATAGTGCACGGGCTGCTGGATGCCGGTCACGGGGCCGCCGAGATACACATTGCCCGCCTGATTGTGCAGGTAGTTCACCGCCGGGTGCGCGTCATCGTCGGCGCCAAAGACCTTCTCAGCCTCACGCGCTTTGTTCGGCGTCCAGCGGTCGGTGACGGTCATGGTCGCAAGGATCACGCCTTCTTGATCGCGCAGGGCGATGTCCTGACCTAGTTTCAGCTTTTCGGCAAAGGCTTCGCTGACGTCGAGGTTAATCGGCATGGGCCAGAGTGAACCATCTGCCAGACGCATGTTTTCAACAACGCCGTCATAGTCCTCTTCGATCAAGAACCCTTTGAGCGGGTTGAAGCCGCCATTCATCAGAAGTTCCAGATCGCAAATCTGACGCGGTGTCAGATCGAGACTGACCAGATTGCCGGCCTCCACCTTCAACTTTTGCGCGGACTCGTAGGAGACGTAGAGTTCCGAGATGGGAGCGAGGTTCCCTTGAGTGCTAGCTGATGAATTTCGCTCGTTCATGTGGTGTTCTTTCTTGTCCACTAAAATGTTGCCTGTTGGGGCTTATGGAGAAACCGAGGAATCTACTCCGGTCCTATTCAGGGTAGTCGTTTTCGCAAACCGCCAATAACGTAAACTATCGGATGCTCTTCGAAGCGCCCTGCCCAACCACTTCAGGATCAATCTCACGCTGCAGCGCCTCGATCTCAGCAATCAAGGCCTCGTGCTCAGCCATACGACGCTTCAAAAAGGCCGTCGTCAGCCTCGCCTTCGCTAACACACCGCGCGGCGTCAGGACATATGTATAGCGCAGCTTATTCCCAGACGACCGGAAGTTTCCAACTTTAACTTGGCCCTTTTCGATCAGACCCTTCAGGCAATAATTCACGACACCAAGGCTAATCCCCAAAGATTTGGCTAGATCTCGCTGAGACAGCTTCGGATCAGCCTCAAGCGCCCGCATTACTCGGAATCGGATATCTTCATTGACTGGCTTTGCCATAAGCTTTCAGGACATAGCTACCGCACCAGAGGTCGCTAAGACAGCCTCCGAAACGAACGGCACTCCGTTCATAGATGAACGCATACCTTCAATTGATCCTTGAGGAAAGGTGAATTCAATTTAGATGGCAAAATTATTGCAAGTCAGAACTAAGCTTGGAAGAAATCGCAGGTGCTTTCCGAGACACGAGCCGCTGTCAACCGGCCCGTTTTATAGGCCCCTGTATCTAAAGACACCCGGCTCGCCGATATGCTCGCGATCTCGACAATCGTGTGCCCGTGAACGACAAACACCCCGTCCTCACGGGGCTCGCTAAAGAACTTCGGGTGCCCCCACAAAAGCGCCTCCTCGCGCTGCGCCTTGGGGTGACGCTTCGGGGACATCGCCGCATGGACGCAGTGCATATTACCGCTCGACCATTGGAGCGGCAGACCCCGCAGCCATTCCTGCATGCCGGCCGGCAGCGCGGCCTCTAGAGCGTTGGCGAGGTCGATTGATGCGGCACTGTCTAGTGTCTTCTTTTCAGCCGGAATCCCAAAACTACGAAGGGTTTCCACGCCCCCGAACCTCAGCCATTCCGCACCCGTGCCTGCCGGGTCATCAATAAAGTCGAGCATCATGCGCTCGTGATTGCCCATCAAGCAGACCACTTTATCTGGATGCCCTTGTGAGAGGCCCCATAACCGCATGAGAACATCCCGAGAGTCCGGCCCCCGATCAATGTAGTCCCCGAGGAATACGCGCGTTTCTTCGCCGGATGCCGCAGCCCCTAACTGTAGCAACATGGCATCCAGAAGCCCCGCGCAACCATGGATGTCACCAACGGCGAAAAACGGTATCTCAGGCGCGAAATCGTCAGGAACGCCTTCCACCTCCACGCGGCCGTGCTTCTTCCAGCTTTTCAACCACGATGTGATCCCCCTGCGCATACCGCCCCCCGAGTCCTACTTTGTTATGGTCCTGCGAACCCTTCGGTTAACGCGACTGCGACCGATAGGCCACATCAAACTTCTCAAGGCTCTCGAAAGCCGGAGAGACTCGCACAGCGATTGCCCTGCCGCGGCTGAACAAGTATCCCTTCCTTCAAGGAACGGAGAGACATATGACCCACAAGCCTCGCGCAAAGCCTGCATCACGCCGCCGGACGCCACGCGCGATGGTGGGGGTCGGTCTGCTCTTGTTGCCCGCCGCGGCGCAGACGGAAGGCTATTCTTATACGACCTATGGCACCGTTGGGCTAGTCGACATGCCCACGGCGCAGAGCGCGGAAGATGCTGAGTTGACGGCGACATATAGCCAGTTCGCCAATACCGCCCGTACCACGCTGAGCTTTCAGATCACCCCGCGACTTTCCGGCAGCTTCCGCTACAGCAAGATCGACGATTTCTCGGCTGGGGGCGGCGTTCTTTTCGACCGCTCCTTCGACCTGCGGTATCGCTTTGTGGATGAAACCAGCAGCCGGCCGGCGATCGCAGTTGGTTTGCAGGACTTTATCGGCACGGGCGTTTACACGGCGGAATATATTGTCGCCACGAAAAGCGTCACCCCCCGCCTGACCTTCACGGGGGGCATCGGGTGGGGGCGGCTTGGCAGCTACAACGGCTTCTCCAACCCGCTTGGCGTCATCAACGACCGCTTCGACACCAGACCGGACCGAGACTTTGGCCGCGGCGGGGAGATCGAAGCGGCAGGCTGGTTCCGGGGGGATGCCGCGTTCTTTGGCGGGGTGGCTTGGCAGGCGACGGACAAGCTCACGTTGAAGGCTGAGTATTCCTCGGACGACTATGCAATTGAAACCCGATACGGCTCGTTCGAGCATAAGTCGCCGTTCAACTTTGGCCTCGACTACGAGATCCGCGACAACATCCACCTGCAGGCGCATTACCTTTACGGCTCAACATTCGGCTTCTCGCTGAACCTCCGGAACAACCCTAGGCACCCCCTCGTAAACGGTGGTAAGGGTCCGGCACCCTTGCCAGTAAAGCGGCGCGCGCCGGGGGCGGCGTCCGATCTTGGTTGGACACAGGCCGTTGGCATCGACTCCAGCCTGCGCGAGCAAACTGGCACGCTGCTTGCCAGCGACGGTATGGCGCTGGAGGCAATGAAAATCAGCCCGAATGCCGTGACGGTCCACATTCGTAACGAGCGTTATCTTGCCCGCCCCGAAGCCATCGGGCGCACGGCGCGCATCCTGACGCAGGTCATGCCAGCATCGGTGGAAAGCTTTACCGTGGTCCCGCTTGAGAACGGCATTCCGCTCTCCGCCACCACATTGCACCGGTCGGACATCGAGGATTTGGAGCATGAGGCAGACGGATCATGGCAGACCTACGCCCGCGCGGATATTGAGGATGCCGCAGGTAGCTTGGATGGTGCAACCTATCATGGCGACCACTACCCTAAACTGACTTGGTCCGTCGGCCCCTACCTAAACGCGAGCTACTTCGATCCGGACGAGCCGGTACGCCTTGACACCGGCCTGCGGCTGCAAGGGCGTTACGACATTGCGCCGGGCTGGTTCCTTTCAGGCAGCATTGAACAGCGGCTGGCGGGAAATATCGGTGACGCGGCCCGCGGGTCTAATTCCGTGCTGCCGCGGGTTCGGTCCGAATCCGCGATCTACGCGCGCGAGGGGGAAACCGCTTTAGAGCATCTGACACTCGCGCATTACTTCCGACCCGGCAAAGATCTCTACGCCCGGGTCACCGCAGGCTACCTCGAATCGCAATTCGGGGGCGTTTCAAGTGAATTGCTTTGGAAACCCGTCGCCAGCCGTTTGGCTTTGGGTGCAGAGGTGAATTACGCAGTGCAGCGCGATTTCGACCAAAGGTTCGGCTTCCGGGACTACGAAATCGCGACAGGTCACCTCTCTGCCTATTACGACTTTGGAAACGGCTACCTTGGCCAAGTGGACGCGGGCCGCTATCTGGCGGGCGACTACGGCGCGACCTTTACCCTCGACCGCGTCTTCGCAAATGGCTGGAGCATCGGCGCCTACGCCACCTTCACCGATGTCTCATTTGACGATTTCGGCGAAGGGTCTTTTGACAAAGGTCTGCGCTTTACCGTGCCGCTGTCGCATGTATTGGGCGAACCTTCGGACAAAACCTATAAGGCTGTGATCCAACCGCTGACACGCGACGGGGGTGCAAGGCTGAAGGTCAGAAACCGTCTCTACGAAAGCGTGCGAGGCTATCATACACCCGAATTGAAAGACAGCTGGGGCAGGTTCTGGAAATGAAATTTAAATCTATCGCCGTCTTGTCCCTTCTGGGGCTATTGACCGCCTGCGGGTCGGGCCAAACGCAGCAGAGCATCCTCGGCCCCATCGGTCAGGCCCTTCTCGGCTTTACGCAACCCGCCTCGAAACCCTCCAGCATGGCAGACATTCGGCGGCAGGTGACCCCTGAGGTGCGTCAACGGTTTCAGCACACGTCTTTGATGATCGCTCAGCTCGAGCAAAATGAACGGGCCTCAATCCTCGTGCGTAAGGGAGTGAATCGCAATGTCGAAACCTATTTCACCCCCGACAATATCTCACTGAGCCTCAAAGAAGGGGTGCTTGTCGGCACCCGCGGCCTTGGCTTTGACTTGATGAGCGGCGATGTCGCCGAAGTGCTCGAGGGCTTGCGCCATGGCGGCCAAGCCGTCCGCGTTCATCGCTATCTCGATGGCGAAGATCAGATTGTGATCAAGAGCTACATCTGCAACTATAGCGGAAATGCGCAGATCACAGAAACCTGCTATGGCAAAGATCACAGCTTTAAGAACAGCTATCAAATGTCTGGGGGCAAAGTCGTCGCGTCCCGGCAATGGATTGGCCCGGATCTTGGCTACATCCGGTTGGAGGATGTTTAATGCCGTGCAAACAGGTCCATGCCGATTTGCGAGTTTTAGTTCCTAGGCCCTTCTTGCGTTCACACGCTGCCGTTCGTTTTTATTCCGAGGTTCCTTAATGTTTAAACGTCTTATCGCTGCTTCAACTCTGATACTCCTCAGCGGTTGCGGGGTGGCCTATGTCTCTCCGAAAGTCACCGATGCTGGCAGCAAGGTCCGTATCGTACCTTTGACCTCGGAAACCGTTCTGGCTGCGAATAGATCAACCTATGAACCCAAACAGCTCCCGGCTGTGTTCTTCCAGACCGCCGGCGGCGCAGGCGGCTTGCGCGGCGCGGGGCCGACGCCTTCGCCTGTTTCCCAAATTCAGACGAAGCCCGGCAACCTCGCGCTTCGCGTCCCCAACACCCCGCCTAACACGACCTATCATATCGGCGTCGGGGATGTGCTTTTGCTGGCGACGCGCAGTGGCAGCAGCACGGTCGAAGAGCTCAGCGGCCTGCTCGCCGCGCAAAACCGGCGGCAAGGCTACACCGTTCAGGATGACGGGGCGATCGCCATTCCCGATGTCGGCCGCGTCAAAGTCTCAGATCTGACATTGGAAGAAGCCGAAGCGGCACTCTTCCAACGCTTGCTTGAAGCGCAGATCGACCCCTCCTTCAGCCTTGAGATTGCTGAGTTCAATTCCAAACGGGTTTCTGTCGGCGGTGCTGTCGGCAACCCCACCGTGATCCCGATTACTTTGACACAGCTTACGTTGGACCAAGCCGTCGCGGGCGCAGGCGGTATCCAAACCCCTGATCTCGAATACGCTTCGATCCGCCTGTACCGGGACGGTGACCTCTATCAAATCCCGCTTGAACAGTACCTACGTCGGCCCGACCTTCAGAAAACCCGCCTCATCGCAGGGGACAGCGTGTTTGTCGACACCGAGTACCAGCTCGATCGGGCGCAGGCATATTTCGCGGAGCAGATCACCCTCCAGCAATTTCGCCAACAAGCGCGCTCCCAGGCGCTAGCCGAGCTCACATCCGTCGTGAACCTTCGCCGTGCCTCACTGCAAGAAGGCCGGGCAAACTTCGAAGCACAGCTCGCCAATGACGCGGTAGATCGGGACTACGCCTATCTCGCCGGCGAAGTGACCAAGTCCGGTCGCTTCACCCTGCCTTTCGGCCGAAAATCCACCCTCGCGGATGCGCTTTACTCCGAAGGCGGAATCGACACGATGACCGGGAACCCCTCGCAAATCTACGTTTTGCGCGGCTCGAATGACCCACGTGAATTCGGCGCAGTGACCGCATGGAACCTCGACGCCCGCAATGCGACCAACCTAATTCTGGCCACGAGGATGGAGCTGCGTCCGAACGATATCATTTTCGTCGCCGAGCAGCCAGTCACACGTTGGAACCGGGTCATCACGCAGATCACCCCCTCTATTATTTCCAGTGTGGCCAGCTCAGTTAACTAAGCTGGTGGTGGGCTAGCCCTGCCGACCTCTGAGCCTCCTTCCAACAGTTTGCGCGCGCCATCGGCGCGCGCTTTCAATTGTCAGCGCAAGAAAAGACCAGAGAGCTATAGATGTCCGATACTATTAGATCAGGATGGTTCGTCGCCCAACTGCGCCCGCATGGCCTCGCCCAAGCACGGGTTCATCTTAAACGACAGGGGTTTGAGACATTCTCGCCCGTCCTTTTGCAAAGCCCTCACAACCGACCAAACAAGAGCAGCGCCGAGCGCCCGCTTTTCCCTGGTTATCTCTTCGTAAACTTCGATCCCAGCCAAACTGGCTGGACCGCCATCAACAGCACGCGAGGCGTTTCACGCCTCATTTTGAACGATCTCCGCCGCCCCAGACCACTTCCAGAAGAACTGATCCGCGCCTTACAGAACCGTTGCGATCCCGAAGAGGCTTACAAAGGTGCTGATGATCTGGAAGTCGGAGATCGCGTGCGCGTCCTCACCGGACCGTTTGCCGAACTCGTGACAAGGATCGAAGCCTTGCCAAGCGCAGAGCGCGTCGGCGTGCTGATCGATTTGATGGGCAGGGAAGTACGCTCCTCCCTGCCCCGCGCTCATGTGGCGAAGGTCACAGAGTGACCTTTCGCTCAGCGCTCACGCTGCTTGGGCGCTTCCCGCATCCCGCAGAAAGTGCTCATAAGCGATGACATCGTTGCGAAACTTCCCATAGAGAATCAGCGCACCCGTGCCCGCTGCTTTCGCTTGCAAAGTCCAATAAACAGTCGGACTGTCGCGGTAGATCAACACATCAAAGTTCTCCCCGTCCCGCGTATATGTCCCCGACAGAGGCGAGTTCTGCCGCCCCTCTATCTTACGGCTCAGCGACAGCGGCACGAAGCGGCGCGGCTGGCGGAAACGATGCGACGTAAAATATTTCATAGCAACGACATAGCCGAGCGCGAAAAGGGAAATATAAAGCGCAAGCGCGAAACTCGCCGCGATAGGTTGATCCCAGAGCAGGACCCCTGTGAGGATTGGCGCACCGAGAAACGGCAACAGAAGAAGGCTCGCCAAAGGGTTGTCGAACTGGCTACGCCGGCTGCGTTTCCGCAGTAGGGGCAAGGCGCGCACCGCGAGATGATGGAAATGCAACCGGTCCGGCTGGTCGGTCGCCTTGCGCGTCATCCGACGCCGCAGGATCGAGAAGAGCGTGTCACACACCGGCCAGAACAGCAAAAGCAGAACCGCCATCCCCGCGACCGAAGGGTTCCGCGCGACCAATACGATGCCCAGCCACGCCAGAACATGGCCGATCCCATAAGCCCCAGCATCGCCCAAAAAGATGCGCCCAAAGGGCCAGTTCAGCACGAAAAACCCGAGCATTGCCGAAACCAACAAACCCGCCACGATCTGCACATCCACATCGCCAGTGAAACTCGCGATCGTGAAAAACCCTACCGCTGCGCTCATACTATAAAGCGAAGAAAGGCCGTTAAGCCCATCGATCAGATTGAGCGCGTGGCAAGTACCAGCCGACCACAGGAGCGTGATGGCGATAGCGGGGAAGACAAAATAGGCCAGCGAGTTATCCACCAATCCCAGGTCCGGAACAACAGTACGCGTCAGCGCAATCGCCAGCCCGGCCGCAGCAAAAGCGGCCAAAAGTCGCGCGCGCGGGCTTACGTTCCGATAGACATCCTCCCGCAAGCCAACGAAAAAGACGATCAGCGCCGCCGCCAGCGACAAAAGCAGATCGCTGCTCAACTGGTCTGCATAATAGAAGCACCCAAAAACAAGCGCGACAATGATACCGATGCCGCCCACCCGGGGCGTGGGACGCGTATGAGTCGCTTGCCGCGCCCCCAGGTCACGCTCCATGTGCTCCTGGCTCATCAGTAAGCCGGGCCATGCAATGAAAAGCAGACCAATAGCCAAACTGGTCAGAAAGGTCGCCAACAAAATCCACGGTTCGAACAAAACTAGATACCCCTACAAAATAATACGCGTAATATCGTAAAACGATCTTGTCATACACCCTAAAAAGGATGCACTGGTGGGCTCCCCGTCAAGCGTGGAAGTCTACCACCATACACCAGCGTTTCCACAGAACTTCGACATGGTCTTCACGGTCATATTACGGCATAAGTCTTTAAAAGTAAAAGAAAATCCCCAAATTTTCGCTTCCTAAACTGAGCCTGAAAGGCAAGTGTAGGCAGCGTATCCCATTGCCATTTGAGACTTTAGAAAGCCGTACAGGGCTGACACAGGCTAAATAAAATGCAAGCTAAAATGGCCCTTTGACTATCTCCGCGATTCGCGCGCCTTAAGAAATGGCTGAAAGATTAAAATCTCACCTGCAGTTCTACCTCATAAGGTAGGGTAACGCCGGCACCAGTGGTATGACAAACAAAAACCGAAGTTCCTATCGCCTACCAAATGGCACACCCTGGCAATGCATGGACAGCTTTTTACCGATCTTTCATAGCATTACCAGACATACCGGTGTAGTTAACGGTCAACCAAGCGATTTGCGTGAGAATAGTATTTCATGAAACAGCGACAAGTATTTGCTGAAGGCACCCTTCAGGACCGTGATACCGATGACGAAATTGATCTTTCTAGCCTGCTCCGCACCCTTTGGCGCGGCAAACCGTGGATCGCGCTTTGTGGGCTGATAGCCCTGCTCCTAGGGGGCTACTATGCCTACGGTCTTGCCGTCCCTGTCTATACTGCCAAGGCCGCGATCGCGCTTGAAAGCCGGCAAGAACAGGTGATGGACATTGAGAGCGTCGTGACAGGGCTTGGTGGGGACCAATCGACAATCAATACTGAAGTTGAAGTGCTGCGGTCGCGCGGTCTCATCGAAGATTTGGTCATGGACATGGATCTTCTTGAGGACCCCGAGTTCAACACCCTCCTACAGCCCGCCCCCAGCTTTTCCATCGGTCAGGTCGTCGATTTTGTGCGCAGCCTCGTCTCCGAGCCACAGGAAACGCGACCGATAACAGAACGGGCTATTCTTGATTCTACTATCAACCAGGTCCTCGATTCCATCTCGGCTTCCAACCTGCGGCAGAGCTTTGTCTTCGAAATCACGGTGACCACCCAAGACCCCGATAAATCTGCCGCGATGGCGAACCGGCTAGCCGAACTCTACATCCAAGATCAGATTTCCGTAAAGTTCGAGAAGACCGAACAGGCGACGACTTGGTTGAGCGAACGCGTAAGCGGCCTCCAGATCGAACTGGAAACCGCGCAAGCGAAGCTCAAAGATTTCTCGACGAATACCCAGCTTGTAAACGCGGAAACCCTTGCCGCTCTCAACCGGCAGCTAAAAGACCTGCGCGACCGCCGCGCCACGCTTATCGGTCAGGCCGAAACGACAGAAGGCAGGTTGCAAATGTTGCAGGAAGCCCGAGCCTCCGGTCCTGCCGCGTTTGTGGATGTTGCAAATGATCCAGCCCTTAATCAGGTCTACCGGCGCCTCCAAGATGGGAGCGTAGGAGCAGAAACAGCCTTCGAGACCCGGGCCGAAGCCTTGATTACGCGGGCAGAGCTCGAAGCGACCCGCGCCGCCTCTCAACTCAACGCGATCGAAGCCTCAATCTTTGAGGTAACCACCCGGATTGACAATCAGTCCGAAGAGCTCGTCATTCTCGAACAGCTCCAGCGGGAAGTCGAAGCAAGCCGACTGCTCTACGAAGCCTTTTTGAGCCGCCTCAAGGAGACCAGTATCCAACAGGGGATCCAGCAGGCGGACAGCAGGATGCTAAGCCGGGCCGTGGTGCCATCCACGCCCTCCGCCCCCCGTAAATCTCGGGTTTTGGCCCTTTCACTGATCTTGGGGCTTATGGTCGGGGCCGGTGCCGTACTACTACGCGAGATGGCACAGAATACCTTCCGCACCCCGGAGGATCTTGAAGAGAAAACTGGCCATTCCGTCATCGGGCAGATTCCCAAAATTCCGGCCAAACATCGCCGGAACGTTTTGGAATACATCTCGCAGAAACCTAATTCGGCTGCGGCCGAGTCCGTCCGTAACCTGCGCACTTCGTTGCTTCTCGCAAACCTGGATAAACAACCAAAGGTGATCATGTCGACCTCTTCGGTTCCCGGCGAGGGTAAGACCACTCAATCCCTTACGCTTGCTCAGAACTTTGCCGGTCTCGGCGCCAAAGTACTATTGATTGAAGGCGACATCAGAAGGCGCGTGTTGGATGAGTATTTCAATCACGATCAAGAGCGCGGCTTCCTCTCGGTGATTTCTGGTGAAGTCCCGCTTGAAAAAGCCATCGTGCATGACGAAACGCTCAAAGCCGACATTTTGTACGGTGAAAAATCGAACATTAACGCCGCCGACTTGTTTTCATCGAACACTTTCGCTGACTTCATCAAAGGGCTTCGAGAGCACTACGACCATATCATCATCGACACGCCACCTGTCCTCGCCGTGCCTGACGCCCGCGTGATCGGACAGCTTGTCGATGCCGTGATCTACACCGTACACTGGGATACCACACCTCAGCGCCAGGTTCTTGATGGGTTGAAGTCCCTTCAAAGCGTCAATGTGCGGGTGAGTGGTTTGGTGCTAAGCCAGATCGACGGCAACAAAATGAAGCGCTACGGCTACGCCGATAGCTACGGCGACTATTCAAGTTACTATGACACATAATAACCTGAGCGAGGATGAGGGCCCATGCCCCTACAGCAAAGAAGCTGTAGAGGCAAGACCACAAACTTGAAGCATCTCAGCTTCAGGTATCAATCGCAGCAGATCGGCCTTAGCTTGCCTAATAAGCTATACAGTAGCTCCAATGTTTCCGTTCTCCGACTGCTACCTTGCCCGCGCCGACGCTAAATCTGACGCGACACAGCCCCACGGATGCCCTGGAAAAAATTCTGTAATACTCGAACGACTTTCTCGACCATTGCGCGGCAAGTGCGGTCAGACTGAATAATGAGAACGGCCACATCGGCCCGTTTGGCGAGGATTCGCGCTGTCGGTCCAAGAAGGATCGGTCGCAAGCTAAAGATCACCATCAGATAGGCTTGCCGCGTTTTCTTGGTAGCCAAGCCATTGGCACCGCGGTCTATGCGCCTAACTGCTTGCTTAAGCGGTAATCCCCCCGTCCCCCTCGGCACAGGCACGTAAGAAGAACGAAGAGGGTTTCGCGCGCGAAACCTCCCGGATTAATACTCGGACGCCAATTTCGCACGTGGCGGCGGATGCAGAGGCGTAAAGTCCCCTGCTATAACATCTGCGCAAGGAAAATGGACAGGAATACAACGGTTGAAAAAGCACTTCGTCTGTCGCAGGAGAAGGGCCTCTTACTAACTGAAGTAGCGCTGCATGATATCACGGCAGATGCGTATAGCCGTGGCCGTTTGTGTGAACAAGCATGCAATAGTTGCTCTGGCGCACATTGTGTGAAGTTTGACGGCCCCACTCCTACATTTTGCGTAGACGCTCAAGAAGATGATCACCACGACAATGCGTTTTGACACCAGCCTGTTGCCTGAAGGGCTTCGCGCCACCTTGCGAGTCGTCATGGTCGTCGGACCGGTCGATTTCAGGACCTCGTTCCCTACCTCGGTCGCGCGAAGGGGCGGTCGGCCTGCTCAGGCACTTGGACGCTGTCTTCGGTTATGTGTGTGAGCACGGATACCTTCCTCCGCGGGGCAGCGTCAGGCGTGCGGACCATGGCAATGAACCGCGCATCATCGGGATCGATGACTGGGCTTGGCGCAAAGGACAGCGCTATGGAGCGCTGATTTGCGATCTCGAACGCCGTGCCGTCATCGACCTGCTGCCGGATCGCGAGCCTGCGACCGTCGCCGCCTGGCTGCGCCAGCATCCGCAGACCTAAATCGTCGCGCGAGATCGGAATGGCGGATACTGACAGGCGATTTGTGAAGCACTTCTGATGCGACCCAAGTTGCTGACCGTTGGCATCTCATGCACAATGCGAGCGATGCGTTTCTGGCAGCGTCCGTCGAGCGATGTCGGACATACGAAGAACTGTCTGCCGCGCCGAGCTGGCTCCCGGTATTCTGACGGCGGCGGAACGCCTACAATTCGAAGGCTTTCAATGGCGTCAGAAAACCAATGTGCTGATCCAGCGGATGGGAGCGGAAGGCGTGCCCGTCAAGCGGATCGTCCGGGTCACGGGTCTAAGCTGAGGTCTGGTTCGGCGTGTCCTGAGCGTTGAACGGGACGACGTCTTCACGCTGCGGCAAAGCAGCCTGACCCCTTGGTTCCCGCTGCTCCAACAGTATTGGCAAGACGGATGTCGCAATGGCGCCGAACTTCCGCGCCGGCTGCGAGCGGACGGTTTCCAAGGAAGTCTCCGCGTGATCGGCGAATGGGCCACACGCCAGCGACGAGCTGAAGCTGCCATTCTGCAGGGCGCAGGCAAATGCCCTCCAAGTCGCAAGATCGCACGCATGATAACTTCTGGTCGGCAACATCTCTCGAAAGCTGACAGCATCTTCGCCGATCAGGTTGAACACGCTCTCCCTCAATTGGCGCAGGATCGCCGGTTTCTTGAGGCCTTCACTTCCATGGTCCGTAACGGCGTGGAAGACGGGCTGGCTGACTAGTTAGTTACGGCAAAGGCGTCTGGAGTGGCGGCTTTGCCTCGCGGTCTCTCTGCGGATTTCGGACCCGTCGAGGCGGCGCATCGTGAGCCCTGGTCCAACGGTCAGACAGAGGGCCGGATCAACCGGCTGAGAATGCTGAAACGACCGATGTACGGTGCCGCGGGTGTCGACCTGCTCTTGGCCCGCCTTCAGCATTCAGCGTGGAATACGCCATAGAAACTGAATCGGTCCCAAAATTGCTTGCTGATGGACACTCATTCAGACACGATCAAGCATACTACCGCTACGTTTTTAAGAGGGTAAATCCCGCGGCGGCTTCGCTCCAACCAAATAGTCCTGAATTAGCCGCGTGGGGTGAGATATCAAACGATGTAATCACTGACCTGTCCGGCTGTGACGAACAGGTCGATCGGTCATCCCTGACTGTCGCAGATGGCGTGCAGCTTGGTGTTCATGCCGCCCTTAGTTCGACCGATCAGGCGACCACGCCCCTTTGTTGGCGGCCATGCTGGTCGCCGCTCGGTGGACTTTGAGGTACGTCGCATCGATCATCACGGTCGTCTTCTCGCCGTGGTCTGCCGCCAGCCCGGCCATCATCCGCGCGAAGATGCCTTTTCTTGCTCCACCGCTTCCACCGGCTCTAGAGCGTCTTGTGAAGACCATAGGCAGCACGCGCATCGCGCCACCGCTAGCCATTGCGATTGACGAAGATAATCCCGCTCAGCGCCCTCTTGTCATCCACCCGGGGCTTCCCATGTGACTTGGGAAAGAAGGGAGCCAAACGGGCCATCTGCGCGTCGGTCAGCCAAAATAGATCGCCCATATCACCGCTCCATTTTCCGAGCGGTGATATGGGCGATCGAAATCAATGCATCCTGACCCTATGCAGCTTGCAATTGTATTGGCGAGCGGCATTCCCGGGAAGGGTAAGGCGGAACAGAATACTAGACAACAATCACGACCTCAGTGACATCCGCGTCCACCGCTTGACAGGCGGCGAGCGCTTTGGCCGTAAGATGGGTTTGTACGTAAGACCCGTGAAACCGGCTTGGCGCTCGCAGCGTCAGCCGCCCCCCTGCCCGCCCAACCCGGATCAAATTGCGCAGCCAACTTCCATAGACGTCTGGCGCTTCGGCATAAAGGATCGCCTGCGCCAAGGCCCACTCCGTGCCATCGCTCACATCAGGCTCCGGCACATGGCCTTTTACTGGCAAAGGCACAACCGGGCTTTCTTCGGGTTTCCCGCTCATGCGTAGATCGAAATCCGGTCCAACATTCGGCCACTCCGCCTGTGTCATGCTTAGAATGCGCTCTAGGTCGAGCCCATATTCCGTTACCCGCCCCCGCGCGCCTTGGCGCTTCACCACCAGCCAACCCAACCCGCGCAGCTTGGCCATCTCACGCTTCACTGTCCGTTCGTCGACAGACCACAGACGGGCAATCTCCCGCTGGCCAACAGCCAGTTCATCGCGTGCCCAGTTGTAGCGCGCCGTCATCAGCGTGATCATCCGCAGCACCAAACGCTGGTCGTGCTTATTGCGCGCCAAGGCGTATGCACCTAAAGCAGTCAGGATGTCATATTTGCGCGCAGCGTCGCGCTGACCTGCTGGTTTGACCAATTGCATGATTGCCCTCTGTCTGCGCGCTGCGCAGACGCTCTGTGCCTCAGATTGGATCTCTTGCCGGATCCTAGGTTGCAGTGAAAGACACAACGCCCTTCCGACCTCCCCCCTGATTTGCGTCCAAACCATCGATTCTGTCAAGAGGCTGATTTTGCCGCGCAGCAAAACCCAGTCTAAGACTAATGATTTTCAGGTATAAAGGTATTGGGGGTCATCAAGGGTGTCCCTCAATGTCCCAACTTTGTCACCCAATATCTAGCTCGGGGATCCGTGGTGTCCCCCCATATACGGCACCCGGTGCCCCCAGATGCGCTGACATGCAGGCGGGGAGAATCGGGTTCAACTAGCAGAAATGGCGGCTAACCATACGGGCTGTCCATAAATTATAGGGCTTTTCAATAAAGGCAACTTCAGCGTAAATTAGGAAAGATCAGTGATTAGCGTTCCGAAGTTCTCTCATATGGTTCCCCGCGGGGAACGCGAGGAACGGTAGCGGAGACAAAGATGAGGGGCGATCATGTACACCTACGCAGACCTGACGAAATTGCAGGCCCAATCCCTTAAGATGCAGGGGTTCATTCGGCAGCAGACCTACTCACCGGAAATGGAAAAGACTCTGCGCCGCTTTTCAAGTTGGGAAGTGGCTGAGCTGATCCTCAAGATCAATCCCTCCACCTTCCGCGGCCGCCTCGCGGCGGACCCGTCCTTGCCCGAAGGGCTGGTCGAGGAAGAGGGTCGGCAGCGATGGTACACGTTGGAAGAGATCAATGAGCTGCGGCGTAAGCTCAAGATCAAAGGCCGTTCCCTGATGCCGACCCGCCCTGCCGGCAAGCGGGCCATCCGCGCGGCCATTGCGAACTTCAAAGGGGGCGCGGGAAAAAGCACCGTCGCGCTACACTTCGCCCATGCTGCGGCCCTCGACGGCTACCGCGTGCTGGCAGTTGACTTTGATCCGCAGGCGACGCTGAGCCACTCGATGGGCCTGTCGGATGTCTCGGAAGAGGTCACCGTCTGGGGCGTCATGGCCCGTGACCTTATTCGCGAGACGGAGCGCATGAACGCGACGGCGGGCGGTGCTGAGAGCGGGACCGCCCTGCCCTACCGCAAGCTGCCGCCGTCGGTCACGGGCATGGGGTTGAACGACCTGCGGGCGACCGATTTCATTAAGCCGACAAGCTGGCCCACCATCGATATCATTCCAAGTTGCGCCAACGCGGCCTTTGTCGAATTTGCCAGTGCGCAGTATCGGCACCTCAATCCTGAATGGTCATTCTTTGCGGCAGTGTCGCGCTACCTCGACCAGTTGCCCGACGACGCTTATGACTTGATCGTCTTTGATTGCCCGCCCGCAATCGGCTATCAATCGATGAACGCGGTGTTCGCGGCGGACGTGCTCTATGTCCCCTCCGGCCCTGGCTATTGGGAATACGACAGCACTACGAGCTTTATCGGTCAGCTTTCGGAGGCCTTGGGGGATCTCAGCCGCTTTCGGGGGCGGCTGCCGTCGGGGACCAACCCTGACAAGGTTTTTGCTGACATTCGGTTTCTACTCACCCGGTTTGAGCCGAATAACGATCTGCACCGTGCGATGCAGTCAGCTTTTCATCAGGTTTTCAAGCCACATGTAGCAGAGTACCCGATCGAAATGACCCGCGCTGTTGAACAGTCGGGACGGTTTTTGTCGTCGATCTATGAAATGGATTACAGGCAAATGACTCGGGAAACATGGCGGCGGGCGCGTATGTCTTTCGACCGCGCCTATGATGAATTCCAAACCACGCTCGTGAATGCGTGGGAAGAACTGGAGGATTAAAAGATGGTCAAGAAACGTTCTGTCTTCGACATCAACTTTGAACTCGACGCGGAAGAGGACGCCGCAGCGTTCCCCGCGGGGAACCAGCCAGCCTTGGGGATCAAAGCCTATAATGTGCAGGGGCACCCGCCTCAAAATCAAGAACCGGCCCCGATACGGCGCGGACCCATGGCCAGCGCGATTGCGGAAACCGCCGAGGCGACCCATGCCCGCGCCAATGCCGAAGCGGCGATCCGGGCCGAGAACGACGCGCTGGCGCATGAACATGTTCGGCTTAAAAAACTTGGCTTGATCACGGATCTGATCCAGACGTCCGAAGTGCTGACCTCCAAGCTAACCCGTGACAGATCCGCCAATGCAGACCCTGAATTGGATGAGCTGAAAGACTCTATCAAGGACGTTGGGCTCTCAAACCCGATCCGGGTAGAGAAAACAGAACACGGCTTTGAACTTATTCAGGGTTACCGCCGTCTGTCGGCCTTTCGGCAGTTGGCCGAGGAGACAGGCGACCCCCGGTACAGCCGTATCCCCGCCGCGATGGTTCCCCGCGGGGAACCGCTTGTTGGCCTCTACCGCAAAATGGTCGACGAGAACCTGATCCGCAAAGATCTGTCCTTTGGCGAGATGGCGCACCTTGCGCTGTCTTATGCACGCGACGAGGGGATTGGTGCGGCAGAGGCGGTCTCATCGCTGTATGCTTCAGCCCTAAAACAAAAGCGGACCTATATCAGGCAGTTCGCCCGAGTCTTGGAGGCTCTTGAGGGTGCCGTGCGCTACCCCGAAGCAATTCCCAGGGCCTTGGGGCTGGACCTTTATAAGCTGATCGAGGGGCGTCCCGATCTGGTAAAGGATATCGCTGACCGCTTGAATGGGCATCCCGAGAGGGACAAGGATGCCGAATTGGGAATGCTCCGGGAGGCGCTGATTTTGCCAAAAAAGGCAGGCTCAAAGGGGGGCAAATCGGTATCCAAAACCTCCCTGAGGATGGGCCGTCCGGAAGGTGAGGCGCGGGTGACCGCTCTGGATGGGAAAGTCGAGTTGCGCTTGGAGCGTGACTTCTCGGCCATTCCAAAGGCGCGGCTTCAGCAAGGCATCGAGGCGTTCTTGGCAGCGCTTGATGCGAATGAATAAAAGGGAGGTTCCCGGCACTTCGGGGAACCTCCGTCGGACATAGTAAGGTTTTCAGCAATCAACTGTAGCCCGTGTGCGACGTCTGGATGCCGATTCCTTGGGCGTAATCCACCCCGCATCCGTCAGCGCCTTAGCGACAAGGTTCCAGTTGGTTAGCCCGCTGGGCAGGATTCTTAGTACCCGTTCCCCAAGGAAATCCGGCGGCATGATGACCTCTTTTTGCACAAGTGGATGGCTCTCATGGACAGCACAGACATGAGAGGCTGTGACCAGTAGCTCCTGCACGACACCCGGCGTTTCGGGGAAGGCCAGTGTCACCGCGAGATGGGTGAGATGGCTGCGCAAGCGGTTTACGATCTCGGAAGAGGAGAAGCTGTTGATAACCAGATCGGCTGACGGGAAGAGCGTTTGAAACTGGCGGACGGCGGGTTTGACGGTCCTGATCTGTTCGGCGATGCGGTCAAGCTGATCGAGGCCAACATGAAGTTTTTCGACCCCCTGTCAGAAGCGGCCAGCCGCTTCACTTGGGAGCAGGCGGCCCCGCACATGATTAAACAGGGTGAACCCCAAGGACGCCTCCAAATTGCCGATCAAGCGGCTGGCAGCGGGCTGCGAAACAGCCATTATCTTGGCCGCGCCGGTGATCGTGCCGCTGATTATGACAAAGCGGAACGCCTCCATCTGACGAAACTGCATGTTGCGGGCCGATGTTGTCACGTTAACGGCGTGAGGTTGCTGGTTCATTGATCTAGGCGTAGGCGGCATTCGATGCAGGCATTGAAAATCAACTATAAGCGCCACCGGTTTTCGCCCCAGATTATTGCTTATGTTGTCTCGCTCTATGTCCGGTTCAATTTGAGCCTGCGCGAGGTCGAGGAGATGTTGCTGGAACGTGGCGTGGACGTTTCGTATGAAACGATCCGACGCTGGACCGTCAAGTTCGGCCCCCTGATTGCCCACGTTATACGGTGACGGCAGCCGCGCCCTGGCGATGTCTGTCATCTGGACGAGGTCGTTGTGAAGATCGCGGGCCGGTCATACTGGCTGTGACGCGCGGTTGATCAACATGGCGTCGTTCTTGAGGAAATCCTTCAATCGAGAAGAGACAAGCGCGCCGCAAAGCGGCTTTTGCTCAACCTGATAAAACGCTGGGGTTTCGTGCCCGACAGGATCATTACGGACAAACTGCGCTACTATGGTGCCGCCAAACGTGAGGTGACTCCCGGCCTTGATCATTGGTCACATAAGGGGCTCAATAACCGTGCCGAGAACAGCCATTTGCCTTTCCGAAAACGAGAGCGAGTAATGCAGTCCGCAACCCGCAATCATTTCTCTGTCCCAGCCTGCCGTCGGTCCGCTCACACCATCCGCTACCATCGGCTCGAGGCTTTCGAGGCGTGGAAATCCACGGCAATTGCCCCTTGATCAACGTTCGGCATGCCAACTTGAAAAGTCGGCGAGTTAACGTGACAACACCCTTCATAAAACTCGGCACAGCCCGCAGATTGCAGCGCCTTGGACTGGGGCAGGGGGGCTGATCCTCTGTGGAAACGCGGGCACAGCCTATCAGGGACGTGAAAACGAGGCCGATTGCAATTTCATATACCGTTACTAAACGACCGTTTGTAACCAAATGCAAGTAGGTGCTCTCTCGTCGTGCTCGTCCAAAAACCTTTGGTTTCCTTGCGCTGAAAGCGATCTGAGAGGTTTCACCTGCAGTCGCGCGCGCGTACTATATAAATGGCGCAGGCAGCGGCCACGAAAACGCCTGGGCAATGTGCAAAAAATCAGTATTTTGCACACAAGATGACGCAAGCCTCTTCTTTGACTGATGATTACGGCGACCTCCTTATCACCATCGAGGAGGATGAAGAGGCTCACGAAGACGATCTCTGGTTTCTACCTAGGTCACTTGAAGAAGAACCGGATGATTTGCCTCCAGGGCCACGGGCGGAACCGCCCGACACTGCTGTCGTCGAAGACTGGGCAAAAGCAGAAGGCGTTCACGCTGCGCGACTGGCAAGAGTGGCTGGACGCCTGGGAGCTCTGGATGACCGGCTGCTGCGTGGCCCGGAAGGCTGGCGGCATCGCCTCGTGTCGCGTTTAGTTCCCGATTTCAATTGAAGCAGTAAGCTGAAACTGAAGCGCTGGAATTTCACCTTAGCGCTTCACCAATGGGTCAAGAATCCTGAGCTTCACAGCCCTGCGGCTTTGGTCAGGTTCACCCGGAACCTGTCGCGCCTGCGCTGATAGCGCCGGGTCATCTCGGCCGACGCATGTCCGAGTTGCTTTTGAACATAGCGCTCATCAACCTCTGCCGACGAGGCGAGCCCGGCACGCAAGGAATGCCCCGAGAACATTGCCAACCGTTTGGCTTCCGGCAAATCGGATCTGATGCCACTCTTCATAACGGTTGCCTTGATCAGTCGCGCTATGTGCTTGTCGGAAAGGCGGGACTCGAGGGCACGCTTGCCGTCCCGCGAGGTGCGCACGAAGACCGGCCCAAAGTCGATCTTCGCAAAGTGTAGCCATTGCTCAAGCGCGTGGACGGGACAGGTCTGGCCGCTTGAGCCACGCCCGACCTCAACCTCGCGCCATCCGGTCTTGGCATTGAGGGTGAGCAGGGCGCCGCCGTCGAAGACTTCGACCCAGCCGCCGGAGTCCGGTGTATCGTCCTTATGCACATCGAGGCAGACCACCTCCGACCGGCGCAGGCCACCTGCATAGCCCAAAAGCAAGATCGCCCGGTCTCGGAGCCCGCGGAGATCGTAGGAAAGGGTGGCCACCATGGCCTGGATGTCCTCAGGCAGGATCGCTTCCTTCTGGACCGGCGGGCGCGCATGCTTGCGTTTGATCCCGGCCAGAACGGTGGCGATATGCCGGTCCTTGCGATCAAGAGTGAACCCGCGCTGTCTGTAGTTCCAGGCAAGCCCCGAGAGACGGCGCTCGATCGTGGAGACCGAAAGGGTAGGGGCCTTCCCGGTTGGTGCAGCCAGATCAGCCACATAAAGTCCAATCATCTCGGGCGCGGGGGGCAGAGGTTCCGTGCCTTTCAACCGGCACCAGCGGCTGAAGTGTTTCCAGTCGGCCGCATAGGCCTTGTTCGTGTTCCCGGCTGTCGAGGCCTCGGCGTAGCCACGGGCGGTATCGATCAGCCGGTCGAGTGCGCCGGAGCCGGCCACATTGGCGGGCAGGGCGATTGAGGCTCGGTCCCGAGAGGTTCTCTTGTCGTGTTCGTCACCGTTCAACGAGTCATAGGACGCTGAGCTCGAAATCTCTGCGCCAGACGCGTCGGAATCCTCGATTTTGGTGCTGTTATTCGTAGGACTGCTCATGTTTTCGAGCATATCATTTTTACGCCCGATAATGCAAGATTATCGGACATCATGGCAAAAGATAGAGCGAGGCGTTTTCTGTGCTATTTTCTGGAGCAAAGCGCCGCGATGGTTTAGGCTTCAGTCATGACATTTGCCCGACCGGAACACTCCATCGACACAGACACTCTACCCCGGATGCCCGCATGGGTCACCTCGGCACGTCCTGAAGCCTTTGAAGATGTGGCGTTTTTATCGGGCGCGGCGCTGAACCACCTGCATCTTGTGTTGGGACGCGAAGAGGTCCCCAAAGCCTTGTTGCGGGATCGGCTGGCGCTGCGAGCGGCCGAGGCATGTGTCGGGTTTTCTGGTCGTCCGGAAAGAGCCCCAGAGCTGCGCGACGCGATTCATCTTCTGCGCCCTGGCGATCTACCTGGTCCCGCGGGGGAAACTTACCTTGCCTGGCGTCGCGCGGTGGAGCGGCCGGTGTCGATCAAGGCTCTGGGCCGAGCCTTGCCGATCTTGGAGTTGGGCCAGATTGCTACATGGCTCGATACGGGGAAGGGAGCGCCGGTGACCCGTGCCGCGATGGCGCTGGATGCTGTCCTGACGGAGGCACCCCGTGCCGAAGTCCCGGCGTTGATCCTCGCGGACGCCGCCCTCGCTCAGGCGCTTGGTTGGGATCATGTCGTGCCGCTGCTGGCCGCGGGTTTGAAACGCACAGACCTGCGCAAGCGGGGTGACGATTTGCGCCTAGCCTGTCATCGCGCAGTGACCGCATCCGCGGTCGAGGCCGCGCGTCTGGCTGTCGATCTCGCGCGTCGGGCTTCGCTTTTGAAAGGAGTTGCACCAAAGCTTCGGGCCAAGGGGGCAGGGGCGGCGGTGAAAATATTCCTGACGCAGGACGCCGTGGCGCCCAGTGCCCTGCCTTTGCCGGACCGCGCGGCGCGGCGGCTCTGTGACCGGCTTGTCGATCTCGGCGCGGTCCGTGAGCTAACCGGGCGCGACACATTCCGGCTCTACGGGGTGTAGCCATGAGCATGGACAGCGAAAGTGGGAACCGGTTTCGCGGTTCGGACATGCGACCAGAAAGGAAGTCGAAGGATCGACCAGAAGCTGAGCTTGATCGCGAGTTGCTCGACCTGCCACCGGAGTTGCGCTGGCGGGAATGGATGCGCCGGATCGAGGCCGTGCTGTTTGCCTCTGCCTCGCCTGTACCGCGCGAGGATCTGGCGCGCATAGTGGGGCAGGGGACTTCGGTTGATCTGCTGTTGGAAGACCTTGCCGCTGATCTGGAAGGGCGGGCGTTCGAGATTGCCATGGTCGCAGGGGGGTGGATGTTCCGGACGCGGCCTGTTTACGCGCCTGCGATCCGCGCCGCAGCGGATGTCGGAGACCAGTTGCTGGACCTGAACGAGTTCGACGTCGCGATTTTGGCGGCCATCGCCTACCACCAGCCGATCACCCGCGATGGGCTCAAAGACATCTTTGGCAAAGAGATCAACCGGGACCTGATCGGAAGGCTGCATGCGCAGGGTCTGATTGGAACTGGGCCGCGCGCGCCGCGTCGTGGTGCCCCCTATACCTTCGTGACCACAGACGCGTTCCTCGCAGCTTTCGGGCTGGAGAGCTTGCGCGACCTGCCAGACGCTGAACAGCTGAATGATGCCGGGCTGGCCGCGCGCGCCTGAAACTCACCGGGAATTTTTACAGCGCTTGCCGCTGCTGATCGAGCCGCGCGGCCGCCTGAACGAGATCCGCCAAATGCGGGCCAGCGGTGGTAGAGCAAGGCCCAGCTTTGGGCCGAGGCAGGACGGCAACGCTGAAAGATGTGACCAGTCCGCTCCAAGCTGGCGCAGCCTGAACGACGCGTTTCCAATAGATAATCGCGGAACTTCTTCTCTTTTCGAACGGCGTCGACCGCCCTTCCGCCAATTTCTGAAACAGCTGATAGCGATCCCGATGGGGGAGGCGCACGAAGGATACACTCTGTTTACCAAATTGAAAGCAAGCCGATCCAAGAAGGTCCGGCAGTGATCGTCCTTCTGCCATTCTATGCCCTGCTGCCTGCAGACGAAGCAGATCGTCGATCAGACGCTCAAGACGCCGAACCCCATTGGTGGCAGGACGGGTGCGTTTGCAGAGGGCCGCGCCGCACCGGGCGCAGATCTGATGCGGCACAAGACGCTTCTGGCTGAACGGAGCCAATCCGCCCCCGCAAGATGGGCACCTGTCCCGAAGCCGACAACCGTGGTGAAAGCAAGAAACGCGTGTCGCCAGGCTCCAGCCTCGGCGAAAATAGGGCGTTTCGTCTTCCGCCAGACAGGCCGGGCAGAATTGCAGCCAGGTCGCCTGCGTCTTTGGTGCGCAACTCTGCTGAGGCGATGCCCGCAGGGGCAAACGCAACCGGGCCAAGGGGTCAGGAGCAATGGTCAGAGCCGCGATGTCTTCCAAGGGTATGTGGGTATGTTCTCCCAGAAACTGCAGAATGCGATCTGGCATCGCTCGATCAAGACGTGCCGACCAGTTCTGACCTGGCGCTCCGAGAAGCGCACCAAAATAGTGCGGAGGTATGCCGTTTGCGTAAGCGAGGCGGTGCAGCCAGCTCGACAGAAGTTCACCTGGTGCGGGCATAATGCTCATGGGCCAACGGTTTCCCGCCACACTTTCATACCGCTCTGCAGGCGTCACGGAGATCCCGGTCGGCCCAAACCTCATGTCATCTCGTGACGCAAAGCGGAATTGCGGCGCCTCGAGAGAGGCACATAGCCAAGGTCCGACAGGGTTGCGCCCGTGATCCGGTCCTCACCGCGCGAGATTGCCGCAACTGCCGCCCTGGTGACTATCTCGATAACCTCGCCGATCAGCCCCTCTGACAGATCGTGGATGATCTTTGCCAAGGGTTCGCGCGACAGATCGGAGGCATTGGCTAGCGGCAGACTTACCTCAAGGCTGTCCAGAAGTGTCGCGAAATCCTCGTCATACGCCCAGCGTGGAATGGGGATCGTATCGAAGCGTGAGCCCATTTCGTCCGTGTCATGCACCGCATCGTAGATCGCGATTTCGCCGACAAGGACGGGTGAGATGTCATGCACTCGTGCGATCCGCCGCAAGAACGAGAAGATGGCCTTCACATCCTCGCGCCGCCCGCGCAACGCGCTGTGGAACTCGTCGAAGATCAAAAGGCGCGGCTTCAGGCGCTCCAGAAGATGATCGACCTGATCGCCGGCGCGGGCCAGGCTGCGCCAGCCAGCGGCTTGTGGCGCGCGCAATCCGGACAGGATGCTGGCATAGAAATGCGACAGCCCTGCACCTTCCCGGGTCTGAATCACCCACACCTTTTGCTGCTCGGCAACACGCAGATGTTCGACGGCGAAGCGTTCGGCGATCATGGTCTTGCCGTTATGGTAGGGACCGGCAAGCAGCAAACCGCGTGGGCGCAGGGATGGCGGTCGCTCAAGCAGCAGTCGCATCGCGTCATGCGCCGCGCCGGCCGCCGGATGGCTGATCCAGCGCGGCGCGCGCACATGGGCGATCCGCACTGCGTCATCGGCCTGCAAGAGTGGGACGGTGGCGGACATGAGGTGGTCCGGCACCTTACCAATCCTCGATTGGGAAGACCCGCCGCGGACGATCCGGGTCGAGCTTTGCCTGGGCCGAGGCGGAAGGCGTAGCGAAGTCGGCATAAGGCTTCTTTGCCTCGGTGGCATGCCGGGCGCGGGTCATCTCCTTCAAACGGCTTTTGGGGGTTTTGGCGGCGGCAACAGTTGCGGCGATTTCGCGTCGGATGGCTGATGCCTCCTGCACAGGGCGCCGCTGGATTTCACGCCGCTGCTGTCGATCCGCCTGGTGCTGCCAAAGCGTGATCGGCTCGGCCAGTCCGTCCCGTCGCCTGACCGGCCGCCAGGCCTGCGTATCCGGATCCTTGACGTAGACATGGCTGATGTCGCGAGGATCATAGCACAGATCGAGCGGCTCCAGCCGGTCACGACGCGCAACCAGCGGGCCAAGCCAGGGCTCGAAATAGTCGATGGCGAAGAGACTGAAGCCCTGAGGTGAAATTTTCCGCGTCTTGCGTGGCAGGAAATTCAGCAGCACATCGACAGGCGCATCGATAGGCCGGTCCTTCGGCTGGAACCGATCTTCCCACTCTTTCGCCGGAACGGTCAGCCTGCGCGCATTCTGGCTCAGGTTGTGGTCGATGATCGCGAGCGCGATGCAGCGTTCAAGATCCGCGAAGCTGAGCCGTGCCCGCGCTTCCGAGGCATAGTCGCCCCGATCCGCGATGGAACGCCCCGTCTTGCCGGGCAAGGCGCGTAGCGCGGTGTTCACTTTCCCAAGCAGGCGTTCCACGACTCCGCCCCGATGCACGGTGCCCTTGTTCCGCATGCGTATGGCGATGCCATAGTCCGCGCATCCTCTGCTGAAGGTGCTGCTCTGGAACTCCTTGGCGGAATCGACGACGATTTGCTTCGGGCGACCGTGCATCGGCCAGGCATGATCGATACCGCGTTCTGCCAGCCAGTCAATCTTGCAGCACATCGCGTGCGCCAGACAAAGCGCGACAGACAGTCGTGACGGCCGCTCGAGGGTCAGGCAGAAGCCGATGATCGCGCTCGTGGCCACATCTGCAGCGATGGTCAGATAGGGACGACCAACGAAGACACCGTGGTCATCAATCACCTCAACAAATTGGATGTCTGCCGGCGTGTGATCGATCTGGACAACGTCGAGCGCGTGGTTAGCCCGGATGTAGCCCGGTCGCGGCTTCAGCCGGTGCAGGTGTTTACCATCCGACAGGCGGCGGCGGGCAATTTCTTCCGGGGCGAACAGAATGGGGATCCGCCGGGCGACAGTGACATAGGCGGGTGGAGTGTGCCCTTCCTCTGCGCAGCGGGTGCGGATCTCTTCAACGATCGGTGCAAGGTCCGGCTGCTCCGGGCGCAACCACATCTCCCGCAGGGTCACCGCGATGATGTTCTCGACTGCGGGGTTGATCCTTGGTTGTCTTGTTCCACTCCTTCGCGGCAGAAGGGACGATACCCTGCGCTCTTCCCGATACCGCGCCAGATAGTTGTAGACTTGGCGTGTCGAGAGCCGCAGCTCGGATGCCGCGCGCATCACGGCCTCACGCACCGGCGCCGCTCCGTCAAGAATCCGGTCCAACTCGCGCGCGGTACGCGTCGCCTTGGCCCACGCTTCATCCGAGGCATGCGCTTCGCCGGACGTCATCGATATGAAACTTCCGAGACCGGCTGGGTCATGCGCCAACAGGGCGGCCACTTGCTGAAATACGGAACCAAAATTGAAACCTTAAGCTGAAAAATGATGTGCAATATCGCGGTATCTTCCAGAAATCACGTAATAATCATGTGCTGAAATGGTGAAGAAAATGCGACACCTCGCTCTTATCGAGGCAGCGGATCTCAGCTGGTTCGCAGGGGATCGCGTGAGTTCTGATCGTCTGGCGCTCTGGATATCGATGCGGCTGTCAGGTGCACAGGATGACCCAAATGCACTGGCAAGAGTTGGATGGGCTGTTCGGCGCCTAACAGGCGGTCCTGGACCGAAAGCTGACTTGGCCGCCTTCCTGGATCGCCGCGATCCCGAGAACATTGAAGACAGCGCTGAGCGTTTCGAGGATCGCGCGGGTGGGTGGCTGGACGTCATGGCAGCCGCAAAGGGTCTCCACCCGATCACGCGGGCGTGCATGGGGTATCACCTGTGGAGCTTGGCGGGCCTCGGACGCCACGGCGACCAGATCGAAGCTGCCGTCACCGCGTCCAGGATCGCGACCAGCGATGGAAGCGGTGCCATCTTCGCGCCGCTCGCTATGGCCGGGGCCGGGGGGCTGCGCGTTTCGGGCTTGCCACCCGAGCGTTTGGCCCGCTGGTTGGATGGGATGAACAGCGCAATTCTAACGGCGATGCGAACACTTGATGATATTGAAGTGTGGATCGGGCGGGCAGAAAACGTCATGGCGCAATTATCTGGCCGCACGCCGGTTGCCTTGCGAAAGGTTTTCACGGAATGGCCCTTGGTCTCCGCCCCGATGGCTGAGGCCATGACCGGAGCCAGCCGCGCCGCCGTTCAGCGCAATCTCGCATGGATGGAGGCAAGCGGTTTGATCCGCGAGGTGACGGGGCACGGGAGGTATCGCATGTGGAAAGCTGACCTAATATAGGTCATTTGTCGAGGCTGACACCGGCTTGACCTGGCACGCTTTAGTGCCGCCCCAGATGATCGTTTAAGCCACTTTCCGTTCGAATGCGACAAGGCTTTTCCAGCCCAAAGCGTTCGTTAGCCATTCGTCTCACGTTTTTGTGACAATTGATCGCTTGAAGCTCCAGTGGGTGAAGGTTGTAACCAGGCGAAAGAGGCACGACCGAAGGATTGATCATGAAGCTAATTAAAGACTCATTTATCTCACGTCGCGGAGCGCTGCTCGGTGCGGCCGCAAGTGGCGTGTTCCTAGGAGCAGGCGTTGCAACAGCGCAAACCACAGCACCACTTGCTACGCCACCAGTGCGCCGCAATATTTCATCCTTCAGCACCTCAAACTGGCGGGATCACTTCGATAATCTAAACCACGGTGCAATCCTGTGCGACATTGATTCCCGAGCGGTGCAATATTGGTCAGAGGATGAAAGTGTTTATAAGCTGTATCCGTCGAGCGTTCCGGAATCCGAAGAACTGACAAAACGCGGATACACTAGCGTTATCAAGAAAGTGGAAGGACCAAGCTGGCGCCCCACGCCTTCGATGAAGATCCGCAATCCGGATTGGCCAGACTATTTTCCACCCGGTCCAGACAACCCCTTGGGTACACACGCCCTCTACCTTTCATGGCAATATTACCGCGTCCACGGAACGGGCGACACGCGGAAAATTGGCCGCCAATCGTCGAACGGATGCATCGGCCTTTACAACGAACATATCAAAGAACTGTTCGCTTTGGCTGAGGTAGGAACACAAGTGAAATTGTTCTGATCGCGCACCTAGCATGACTTGTTAAAGTCTTTTTTCGTGTACCGGCGTTCATTCAACGTTCACCGTTCGAAAGCCACAGCTTCATGAATCGAAGAAAATTCCTCCTTGCCGCCGGGGCTGTTGGCACTTTGGCCAGTCAGCCAGTTTCAGCCCATGTAGTGCTGCCAAAGTATGATTTACCGCCGGAGTATTTACCTCAAGTAGTGAGCATTCCAGAGGGCTCCGCTCCATACGAAATCCATGTTGTTCCAAGCCAGTTTGCCCTGTTCTGGACCCAACCCGATAACACTGCAATTCGCTACGCTGTCGGGATCGGTCGCCCGGGCCTTTACGAGGCAGGCGAATTCTATGTGGGGGCAAAGAAGGAGTGGCCCAGCTGGACACCGACCCCGGGCATGTTGCGTCGTGAACCGAAAAAGTATGGACCGTTTCGGAATGGAATGCCTGGCGGTCTGAGCAACCCTCTAGGTGCGCGGGCCCTCTACCTTTTTCAACCGGGACGCGGGGATACCTTTTTACGTGTGCATGGCACAAATGACCCAAGCACTATTGGCAGTGCCGTTTCAAACGGATGCGCCAGATTGGTTAACGATCAGATTGTCCAGTTGTATGATATGGTTCCGCTGGACACGCGTGTGATCCTGTACCCCGCAACTTTCTAGGGTCAGGATGCATTGATTTTCAAAGCGCTGCGTGATTCACGGCCCGGAAAACGGAGCGGTGACATGAGCGACCTTTTCTGGCTGACCGACGAGCAGATGGCCAAGCTTTCCCCTTTCTTTCCCAAGTCCCACGGCAAGCCTCGGGTCGACGACAAACGCGTCTTGAGCGGGATAATCTTCATCAATCGCAATGGCTTGCGCTGGCGCGACGCGCCTGAAGCCTATGGACCGCATAAGACGCTGTACAGCCGGTGGAAGCGCTGGAGCGAGAAAGGCATCTTCGCCAGGATGATGGTCGGCCTGGCTACCGGACACCGCGAAGAAAAAACCGTGATGATCGACGCGACCTATCTGAAAGCACACCGTACCGCGACCAGCATGGCCGCCAAAAAGGGGGGCGCGGTCGCCTGATCGGTCGAACCAAGGGCGGCATGAACACAAAACTGCATGCCATCTGCGACAGCCAAGGACGACCGCTCAACCTGTTCGTCACCGCCGGACAGGTCAGCGACTACATCGGCGCACGGGCGCTGCTCAGCAGCCTTCCAAATGTCGAATGGCTGCTCGGGGATCGGGGCTACGACGCTGATTGGTTCCGAGAAGCATTGCAAGACAAGGGGATACGCGCCTGCATTCCCGGCCGAAAGCAACGCAAGACCCAGGTCAAATACGACAAGCGCCGCTACAAGCGGCGAAACCGCATCGAGATCATGTTCGGGCGCCTCAAGGACTGGAGGCGCGTGGCAACCCGCTATGACCGCTGTCCAAAGGTCTTTCTCTCAGCCATCGCGCTCGCAGCAACCGTCATCTACTGGTTATGAATCCTGACCCTAACGAATTGTCGCTGCGCAACTTCGGACCAGGTATCGTGCGAGCAGTTTTCTCCTCCCAAGCAAACTGGAAACTGCAAGGATCGCATGTTTACTCACGAAAATTTGCCCTTGAACCTCTAGCCACTAGAAGTCCTATCTGTTCAAGGAGAACACATACCGTTCTTGCCATCAATCGCCGGTGGGAACCGAAAGGGTACGACATGCTGACAAGACGACACTTCATTCAAACAACAACGGCGCTATTTTCTGCGACCGTTCCCGGCGTGACGTTTGCCGATAGCTGGCCCACCGAGGCGCAGAAGGCTGAATGGGACGCACAGGTGACGCCTCCAAATTATGTCCCCGAAACCTCCAATCCCTGGGATTTGCACCCGCGGTTCCTGCCGCAACGAGTCCTTGCGAAGGCCGGTCTCGTGCCGGGAGATATCCATGTCGACGCGGTCGCACGATATCTTTACCACATTGAAGAGGGTGGAACCGCGATGCGCTACGGCGTGGCCATCGCGCGGGGGAACCTCTACGAGCCGGGTGTCTATACCATCAAGCGCAAGGTCAGGTGGCCGCACTGGCAACCGACACAGAGCATGATCAATCGCGACCCCGAACTTTATGCTGACATTGCCGATGGCATGGAACCGGGACCGGAAAACGCGCTTGGATCGAGGGCGCTGTATCTCTACGTCGGGGATCGCGATACCCTTTTGCGCATCCATGGCACTCCGAGCCCACGGAGTATCGGTGGCCGCGCAAGTTCGGGCTGCGTACGGATGGTCATGGCTCATATCAATGATCTTTACCCGAACGTCGAGACCGGCTCTACGGCCTATCTTTACTCGGCGGAGGACAGCGTGACTGCCCGCAGCTAAGCCAAGCAGCGGACGGCAAACGCAATTAAGTTTCGCGAGGGGTGCAGATACGATTGCCGTTCGCCGTGCGCAGCGGCAGCAAGGTTGTTTCTACGGGGCCGCTGTGTTTGTACCAGTAGCACCCGTCTTCCGGTACCAAGCGCGCAGTTGCAACATCCTGATCCGGGGCAGCCATTGCAATCACGGCTTCGGGAACGTTGCCCCCCTGTTTTGCCACGTCGCCCGGTCCAGTCGGCTGGACTGCGCACCCGGCCGTGAGCGACAGCGCCACTGCAACCATCATTTTTTGCTTCAGAATCAAAACCCGCATTAAGTTTCCTTTCGTGACTGTTTTTCTTTGCAGCGGCTGTTCATGCCTCAAGGCGTGATAGAGCCAGTCACCGCATCCTCTAGCAATAAAACAATCTGAAATACCACCGTATTTTGCTCTTGAAGCTCTAGCCACTGTAGGGGCTATGTCATGGTAAAGCACCCGAATCCAGAGGTCCATTCATGCCGTCCGACACCCATCGTCACGACCACGATCACGCCGAAGATGCCCAGACAAGCGGCGGCAGCTGCTGCGGGAGCGCCGGAACGTGCGGCGACATCGTTCCGGCGACCCCCGCGCCAGCGGGCGGGCGCAGTTTTCAGGTGTCCGGCCTCGATTGCGCCGAGGAGGTAGCAATCCTGAACAAGGTGGTCGGCCCGAAGATCGGCGGGGCCGAACATCTTGCGTTCGACGTGATCAATGGACGGATGACTATCCTCGACAGCGCCAAGAGTGTATCGGACGGCGAAATTGCAGAACTGGTCGCAAGCACCGGCATGACCGCCAAGCCCTGGGATGCCGAAAACGCGTCGGTCGACCAGGCGGCCCATCTTGCACGCCAGCGGCTGTTTACGGCGCTCAGTGGTGGCTTCTGGGCCGCGGGATTTCTGTGGCACATCATCGAGACCGGCATGGGGGGGGCACTTGGCCTCTTCGCAGGGCACGGCGAAGCGCCGATGCCACTGGTCGAGGCAGGGCTATTCGCGGTCGCGATCCTGTTCGGTGTTTGGCTCGTGGCGCCCAAGGCATGGTCGTCCGCACGGCGGCTGTCGCCCGACATGAACCTGCTCATGGTCGTCGCAGTCGCGGGTGCAATTGGCCTCGGCGAATTTTTCGAGGCGGCGACGGTTGCGTTCTTCTTCTCGCTCTCGCTTTTCCTCGAAAGCTGGAGCGTCGGGCGTGCGAGGAATGCGGTTTCAGCTCTGCTGGACCTGGCGCCGCCGACGGCAAGAATTCTTTATGATGACGGTTCGGAAGCGGACGTACCGGCTTCCGCGGTTGCTATCAACGCACGTTTCGTCGTGCGCGGCGGAGATCGCATCCCATTGGATGGTGAGGTTGTCGATGGGGCAGGGGCCGTCGATCAGGCGCCAATCACCGGAGAGAGTGCGCTGGTCCCAAAGGAACGGGGCGACGAAGTCTATGCCGGTACGATCAACGGCGAAGGCACACTGACGGTGCGCGCCACGAAGGCCGCCTCGGACACCGTGTTGGCCAAGATTATCCGCATGGTCGGCGACGCCCATGCCCGCCGTGCGCCGGTGGAGCAGTGGGTGGCGAAGTTCGCCCGCATCTACACGCCTATCGTCATGGCTCTCGCCATTGCAATTGCCCTGCTGCCGCCGCTCATTTTCGGTGGGGCCTGGGATTATTGGTTCTACAATGCACTCGTGCTGCTGGTGATCGCCTGCCCGTGTGCTCTGGTCATCTCGACACCGGTCTCCATCGTCGCCGCACTCACCGCCTCAGCGCGGGCTGGGGTGCTGATCAAGGGCGGTGCATATGTTGAGGCACCGGGCAAGACCACTGCACTGGCCATGGACAAGACCGGCACGATCACCATGGGCGAGCCGGAGGTGGCGGCGGTGCATCCGCTGGGCAAAGCATCGGCGCAAGATCTGATGACCCTCGCCGCTGGGCTGGAGGCACGTTCCTCGCATCCCTTGGCGCGCGCCATTCTCGCGCGGGCAGAAGCCGAAGGCATCAATGTGTCCGCCGCGCAAGATACCCGAACCGTTCCAGGTAGGGGACTTGAAGGACGCACAGACGGCCGGTCGATCTGGCTAGGGTCCGACCGGTTTGCCGAGGAGAAGGGTTTCGGCGACGCCATTCCGAAGGATCTGCGCGACCGCATCGAAGGGGCCGGCAGCACCCTTGTTGCCGTGGGCGACGACACCGGCGTCACCGGCATCCTGGAATTGCGCGACCGTATCCGCCCCGATGCCAAGGGCATCGTGGCACAGCTCCACGCGCAGGGCGTGAAGACCATCGTCATGCTGACGGGCGACAACGAGCGGACAGCGCGCGCTGTTGCAGCCGAGGTCGGCATCGACGAGGTCCGTGCCGAGCTTCTGCCCGAAGACAAGGTGACAGCTATCGAAGAACTGGTCGAAACGCATGACATGGTGGCCATGATCGGCGACGGGGTCAACGACGCCCCGGCCATGGCGCGCGCGCATTACGCCATCGCAATGGGTGCCGTTGGTTCGGACGCGGCAATCGAGACGGCGGATATTGCCCTGATGACAGACGACCTCGGGAAGGTGCCTTGGCTGATCGGTCATTCGCGCCGGACAATGTCGATTATCCATCAGAACATCGGTATTTCCTTGGCGACCAAGGGCGTTTTCGTTGTCGCTACCGCTTTCGGAGTGGCATCGATGTGGGGCGCTATTGCAGCCGATGTAGGAGTGTCATTGCTGGTGGTGGCCAACGCCCTGCGCCTGCTGAACAGCCAAGAGGCCAAGGCGCCGCCGTCTGGCGGTGAACAGGTTGGCGAAGGCTTGGCCAAAGGAGCGCTGGCACATGGTCATTGAACTGGGAGAACCCGGAAAGGAGCCGAGACGAGACATGAGCGTGAAGGGCAGGATGATGTGTCCGGTTTGCGAGGTGCCCTTGAGCATGACCGACCGCCAGGGGATCGAGATCGACTTCTGTCCCGATTGCCGGGGTGTCTGGCTCGACCGGGGTGAACTGGACAAGATCATCGAGCGTTCGGCACCCGATGTGGCGCCTCAGCGGGTGCCTGAGCCGCGCGGCTACGACGATGATCGCGGCTACCGGCGCGGAAAGCACGGCGGCGGCGACCGCAAGCACGGCTATCGACGCAAATCCTGGCTTCACGAGTTGTTCGATTAAGGCTTGCCGTGGTCTCCCTGCCGGTCGCCCTCAAGGCGCTGCGGTAGGCCCGCAAGGCATTCAGCGGTGAGCAGGTTGGTCCAGAGATGGCAAAGGCCGCGCTTGCCCACGGACATTGATCACGCAGCATTTGCAAGGTAACGTAATGTCCATATCAGACCTCACGAAAGAGGCATCGAGCAGTGAAAACCATCCGATTTCCCCGCCGCGCCGTCCTGTTGGGCGGATTGGCAGCGTTTTTGTCTGGCTGTGCCAGCAAGTTCCGCAGCTATGGCGGACCCGAAGTGACCCGTGTTCGGCTTTACAAGGGGCAGCGTTTGCTTGTTCTGGACGGAGCCGATCGCGTATTGCAAACCTATCCGGTCGGGCTGGGTTTCGCTCCTGAGGGTCACAAGCAATTCGAGGGAGACGGCCGGACCCCTGAGGGCGCTTACGTAGTCGATAAGCGCAACCCCGACAGTACGTATCATCTTTCGGTTGGCATCTCCTATCCGAATGAGGCCGACATCGCCTTTGCTGAAGCGCAGGGCCTTTCCCCCGGCGGCGACATCTTCATCCATGGTGGTCCACGCCCAGGCATCGACCCAACGGACGTCCGCGACTGGACAGCTGGCTGCATCGCGGTCACAGATCGGCAGATCGAGGACATCTATGCAATGGTGAAAGACGGAACACCGATCGACATCTACGCCTGATGGGAGGAGATGATCTTCCGTCAGATCAGGCAAATCGTCGGCACAGGGCCACGTTGATCGCTTCGATGGCGATCACGGCCAAAGTGACACTTGCCGCCGTGGGCCAGCGCAAGCACCCGGTACGCGTAAGGACACTACAATATGTGTCCAGCCGTGGCAGTGGCGAGACAGGCGGGCCCTAGCGGAGAAGAATACGTCTGGTCTCATGTCGAATTCAATCTATCCGAGGGCATAGACGATGGTCACGACGGTAACCATGACAACCATGAACATGGAGAATGCGCCAAGGGCGAGCGTACGGCCCATGTCTCGGTTCGGCTTCCCTACTTTCAGACGCAGTTCCTCCGCGGTTTCCGGAAACTCGAGCGCCGCCGCATTCGATTGGCGCATCAGGTCGTAGCGGGACGTCCAGCGCCGTTCCTCCGCCGCGTTCCAGCCGTTCAGCACCAGAATGATTGCCGCGATGAGAACCATCGACGACGGGACCCAGATTACGTAGCCACCGATTGTCTCGTCAGCCAGGGCGCGAAGTCGGCCACCGCTCGCTGCGATGATTTCTGATCCATAGAGAGGCACCTCTTTGAGCGTTGTCAGGGAGCCCAGAAAGATGTTGGAAACGATCACCACGAACCCTGACATCAGCCGAGCACCGCGCCGCGCTCCTTCAGGCGGATCACGCAGATCGAACAGCATAGCAAAGTACCAAAGCCCAGCCAGCACCATAGACAGATGTGCTAGCGCTTCCATCGCCGCAATACGTTGTGTAAGGGCGTAGATCATCGGGATCTGCCAGACGAAAAGCGCACCAATCAACAAGGAGGTGGCAGATGCAGGAAGCGCCAAGAATCGCGGGATGCGCGCACGCCCAATCGCGGCAAGGCGTCGGCGCCATTCCCTTTTCAATCCGGCTTGAAGGACAAGCCAGGGTTGAGAAACCGCAATGAGAATGGGTCCTGCCAGTCGCAGAAGAAGATGCTCGGCCTGGTGTACCGAAAACAGACTGTGCCCCAATGGCGGGAGCGGCCCATTCGTCGCGACGAGGACGGCCGCGAGGCCGACAAAGAAGACGGCTCGACGCCAGCCAGAAACCCTTCCGAGACAGCGAGCGTGTATTTTGAGCCCACGCAAAAACAGCCATGCTGTAAGACCGACAACAATGAGCGACACCGGTGACAGCACATAGCCGAAAGGGTCGTAAAGGAAGAAGAAGTTCGTGATCATTCGCTCTGGCCCTCGCTCATCCGAGGGTTGTCGGAGGTAGCCGGTGTGAGCCGCGATATCCCGGAAGCGCCGCCACGGGCTAGTGACAGATCGGTCGACATGGCGAGGTATTCGCCTTGTATCCACGAGGGAAAAAGATTGTCGTAGAATCGAGATAGCGGATGTCCCGACTGTCCGGCGGGCGAGATGTAGTATGATCCCGCTGCTCCCGATATCGACATGACCGCCTGAAAATTGCTTCCGGCACTTACAAGGAATGGACGGTCTTCTTCAACACCAAATGACGTCAAGAATTGCGTAAAGGGATCGCCTGAGATCGGCGCTTGAAGGGACAGCAGGTCGGTCAGCAACCCACGTGAACTGATCGGCGACCACTGCATGTCCAATGTATGCTCCTCCCCCCAGGTCCAGGTCGAAAGATCGCGCCCATATCGATCGACCAGCCAGCCAAGGGCATCATCCAAGGCCACGCGAACCTGCTCCTCACATGTCTCTCGAGGTGACGATGGACGGATGTCGCACCAGATCGCGCTGCCGCGACGATCGCTGAGTACCGCATAAAGAAAGTCCGGGTTCGGACGGGTCCAGAGTTGCTTCGCTGTCGGAAACTCGTCTTTCAAAATGCGCTGCTGCAAAGCCCAGACCCAGGTCCAAAACAGCAGAGGTTCCGGCGCATATCGATCCATTTCGCCATTCCACGACGCAAGCCTGTCCAGTAGCTCACGACGAAGGTCGTCCGTATCGGTGCCTTCGATGCTGTCTCTGGACTGCACGAACCAAAGCTCTTTCGCCATTAGGGGCAGGAGGGTTCGCGCCACGGAACTTACGGTGTCCCTTTGAACACCCATGACGCCTTCTGTCGAGAAGATCGATTGCCGCGTTTCAAGCTCCGCCAGTCGAATGTCGCGAAATGACGACGCCCGTACGGCTTCCTCTTTTGGCCAACGGTCAACGGTCTCTCGATCAATTACCAATGCCTCCATGCCCTTCGGCAACATGTCTGCGGCAACTCTAGTGGCATCGTTCGCGTCGGCTGAACGCGCAAACAGCTCCAGCATCGTCAGGAAACCTGCCGTCTGCATGGGTGATGGCCCCCCTGGCGCCTCCTCGTCTGGCACGGGAAGTGACCGGAAGGCCCAGGCGACGCGCGCGTTGCGACCAACAATAACGAAAGGTACGCCCGGCATTGTGGCCCCTATGGCCGGCCCCGTCGAAAATTGAAGATCAGCGAGATACCATTCCGAGGGAAGCGACAGGGAACCGCTGATTTCGGCGGCGAGAATTGGCGTCCCGGTAGCGGTTCGGTCACCGTCCATCGCCCACGCATTGAGGCGCTGCTGCGGATCAGTCGCCAGTAGTTCGGGCGCTCTCGGGCGATCCGTCGGTATAATGGCACCTGATATACTCGGCATTCCTTCCCGTGCGCTTCCCGGTCGCAGGCCATTCAGGAAAGACCGGGCAATCCTCAGGCTATCGCCGGGTGTCCAGGCCGCGATCGACCGTTCGTCTGCGATCAGCAGCTCCGGAGAGCCTCTGCCACGCCCGCCTTCCGACACAAGCTCGAGCCACGCATTGACGCCCGCGGCATAGGACGCGAGCGCGTCTGAGACCGCTGGCGCAACGGACAATGTCCCATCGGCTGGCCACGAAGCTTCCGCTTTTCGCCTTGCCCTTAACAGTTGACCGAGCCTGTCTTGGGCGTGAACGAAGCCGATCGCGAAGTAGACATCTGCAGCGGAAGTCGCGGAGATGTGCGGGACTGCCGAAGAATCTCGCAGAATGTCGACCGGTCCGCCTAAGCCTGCGACCGTGAAGTCCTCGTCGTAGTCGGGAACGGATGCGCTCAGCAGAAAATAGACCAACCCGGAACCAACCGATACCGTGATGCAGATTGCCAGAAACCCGTACAGCAATATGTTGAAAAGCCGTCTCATGTCGGTGCTGTTTCGAAACCCTTCTTAAAAAAAGATGCGCAAGAGGACCACCGATATGAAATAGGTGAGAAGACCGAAGGCGATCGCCGAACTCGCCGCATACTGGAGGATATCCAGCCGGTTTCCTTTTCGGCGTCGCGCCAGATATCCACCCCAGATCGCACCCGCGACAATGCCCGCGATTACCAGCATGACTTTTTCTCCGTTCTTGTTCTCTTGTTGCACCGGTGTGTGCCGACCAGACCTGCAGCCAGTCCGACGGCCCAAGTAGTGAAGATGAGAGCCAGCAGCGCCCAGTCACCGAAGCGCGCATAGAGCGTTGACGGATGAGCAGAGGGCAGAGCCGCATCTATGACACCGGTTTCTCCGTTGCCGAGCCGCGCGACGAGGTCACCGTTTGCGTCGATGATCGCGGAGATCCCTGTGTTTGCGGCCCGGACGATGGGAAGCCCTTCCTCGACAGCGCGCATGCGTGCGGACGCGAGGTGCTGCTCCGGTCCAATGCTGGTTCCGAACCAAGCATCGTTGGTCGCATTGAAAATCCAGTCCGGCCGGAACAGATCGTCGACCACATGGCTTGGGAAGATGATCTCATAGCAGATCGCCACGGCGACCAGCGGCACACCCGGAAGCGCAAGCGTTCGCGGGCCCGGTCCGGGCGTAAAGTCGCCCAGACCCGCCGTGAGCCGCTCGATGGGCAACCAGCCACGGAATGGCACATATTCGCCGAAGGGTACGAGATGGTGTTTCGCGTATCCGGTCAGGATTCTGCCGGTCGCGCCAAAAGCCTGGACCGTGTTGAAATATCGGGTGCCATCCTCGCTCGGTACACGGTCCGGCACACCGGTGAGCAGCACCCTGCCCTCTGTGAGCGCAGCGGCAATGCGGGCCTGCGCCTCCGTATCCTCGTCGAGGAAACCCGGAAAGGCGGTTTCCGGCCAGAGAAGCACGTCGAAATCGCCGCGCCGGGTTGAAAGCTCAAGATAGCGCGCGAATGTCGCCTCGCGGTTCTCGGGCGCCCATTTCTCCTCTTGTGGAATGTTGCCCTGGACGATGCGCAGGTCGACACCGGGTGGCTGTTGTGCATCCGACTGGAGGCGCAGCGTGCCGACAGCCCACATCGTCGCGATTCCGGCCAGCGCCATGAGCGAAACGGTCAATCGTTGCCGCCCGGACGCCATAGCAGCCGCGCCAGGGAGTACCGCGACGAACACGGTGAGAAAGCTTAGCCCATAGCTTCCGACCCAGGCGGCGGTCTGGCGAAGGGCGGCGTAGTCTACAAGTGCGTAACCGGCCAGATTCCAGGGAAACCCTGTCAGAACGTGACCACGCAACCACTCGGCCACGGTCCAGGAGGTCGCGAACAGGAGGCAGGCCAAGAGACTGCCCATGGCTCCGCGCCGCGCGATTTCGGCAAAAAGCGCAGCGGCAATGGCTGGGAAAATCGCGAGACCTGCGGACAATCCCGCGACCGCCGGAATCGCCATCGTCCCAAACCGCTCGGCCTCGACGTAGAAACTTTCCGCGATCCACCAAATCCCGAAACCGAACTGGCCGAGACCAAACGCCCAGCCGACGAGGAAAGCACGCCCGAAGGAGAGATCGCGAAGCCCGACAAACAACGCGGAATAGGCAACGGGAACAAGCAGGAGAATCGAAAGAGGCGGGAAAGTCAGAACGGTCATCGCCCCGGCGGCGAAACCAAGCGTCATCCGCGAAAGAAAACGGTGGCGCAGAGCGATGCGGTTCAGAATTTCCGGCTTCACGACTTGATCGAACGCCGCGCGCTGATCCATGGCGCGGCGAGCAAGAGCCCCACGCCACTGACGACAAATACATCGGCCAAGTTGAAGGCAGGCCAATGTGTTGTGCCAATGTAGAAATCGAGAAAGTCTGTTACAGCCCGATACCGCACACGATCGATGACATTGCCCAGGGCTCCGCCAATGATCGCACCGTAGGCAAGCATTTCCACCGCATTGTCGGCGCGAAACAGCATAACCCCTAGCCAAACACAGATGGCAAGAGCGAGAGCGATTAGGCTCCACCACGGAGCGCCGCCCAGCATCCCGAAAGTCACGCCGTCATTACGATAAAAGACGAGGTTGAATCCCGGAAACACGGAAATCCCGGCGCTTAAAGTGGCGGCATCCGCAACAACAATGGCTTTGGTGATCTGATCAATCGCGAACGCAGCAAGCGCCGCGAAGACGCCGATCACCGGAGATACCTTGTTTAGTGACATTGCCTCATCCCAACCAGACATCGAGAAACAGCATCAGAACGAGCCCGACTGCGAGACCGAGCGTCGCCCTGTTCTGATGGCCGCTGCGATGGGTTTCGGGGATGATTTCGTGGCTGATGACGTAGAGCATTGCGCCCGCGGCAAAGGCCAGTCCCCATGGCAGCAGCGGTTCCGACAGTGTGATGATCCCGGCCCCGAGCAGGCCGCCAATCGGCTCGACCATGCCCGTCAGCGCCGCGATGCCCCAGGCGCGCAGCTTCGGATATCCCTCGCCCAGCAGAGATACAGCGACGGCCAATCCTTCGGGCGCATTCTGAAGCCCGATGCCGACAGCAAGCGGCAAACCGCCCTCCATACCTCCGGATCCGAAGCCGACCCCCACGGCAAGGCCTTCGGGGAAGTTGTGGATCGTGATCGCAATGATGAACAACCAGACCCGCCGCAAAGACGCCGCTTCGGGCCCTTCGCGTCCCATCTTGAAGTGCTCGTGCGGCAGCTTTTCGTTCATCAGGGCGACAGCCCCCATGCCCAGAAGAATCGAAACGCATACGATGGCCGCAGGCATCGCGCCGTTTTCGAACATCGGCTCCGCCGCATCCAATGCCGGGATGATCAGCGAAAAGAAAGAAGCGGCGAGCATCACACCGGCAGCGAAGCCGAGCGACAGAGCGCGTGTGGCCCGAGACGGGATGCGCCCGAACAGCACGGGAACTGCTCCGACTGCTGTGAGCGATCCGGCGGCAAGACTTCCGAGAAAGCCGAGCATTATCGGAGACAGATTTCCCATGGGCGGGCCAGATTATCCTTCGGCGTAGCTCGAAAAGACTTCCGTCGACCCGTCCTTGCGGATGAGGAAGACATCATAGGCTTCACGGTCGTCTTCTGGCCCCATGCCGGGCGAGCCATAGGGCATCCCCGGAACAGCGAGGCCGACGGCGTCCGGGCGCTCCTCGAGAAGGCGGCGGATGTCAGCGGCCGGTACATGGCCCTCGATCACGTAGCCGTCAATGAGCGCGGTGTGGCAGGAGACCATGCGCTGCGGCACGCCGTTGTCTAGCTTGAAGCGCACGAGAAGCCCGCCGAACATGTCCTGGCCGGTCGGCACAAACCCGTTCTCTTCGAGATGTTTCATCCACGAGAGGCAGCAGCCGCATCCGTTGGTCTTGCGGACGTCGATCGCCGTTGCCTCTGCGAGGGCCTGGGCCGCTGGGAACAGGGCGAGCGTGATGGCGAGAGCTTGGGTCATGCGTTTCATGGGTCAGAGCCTTTCGGTTGTCGTTTTGGCAATCTCGCTGCCGAGGTTTTCATTCAGAAGCGCGCGCGCCTCGGCCAGACGCGAGAGCGCGGCGGTATCATCCGCTTCGCTCTCGGCTGCTTCGGCGAGCCGGTCGTCAGTGAGGGGGTCAGTCGGGCGCCCATCCACGAGGACTTCGTAGTGCAGGTTCGGACCTGTCGCCGTGCCAGTCGCGCCGACGCGGCCGATCACATCTCCCGCCGCAACGCGTTGGCCTTGTGCCAGGTCTTCCGGCACGGCGCTCAGATGCGCGTAGCGCGTCATGGTGTCGGAGCCGTGCGAGATTTCGACCACACGGCCATAGCCACCGCGCCAGCCAATGAAACTAACCCGCCCCGGTGCCGTCGATTGAACCGGTGTCCCACGTGCCGCTGCGAAATCGACGCCGGTGTGCATCCGGACGTTGCCAAAGACCGGATGCGTGCGGCGTCCGAACACCGAGCTGAGGCGCGCACCCTCGACCGGCTGTGCGAAGACGCGCAGCACCTCGCCATCGACGTAGATCGTCGCCTGACCGCTGCCGTCGTCCGGCCATACGATCTCGTAAAGCGAACCGCCGACCTCCAGTGCGGCGAAGGCGAGTTCGGGCTGTCCGATCCTGTCCTCTCCGACCCGCGCCTCACGCCAGAGAAGCCTTAGTGTTTCGCCACCGGCCATCTCGCGGCGGAAATCCACGGTCCCACCCAGCATCTGCGCAAGGTCCACGGAAAAACGGGCGGGTATGCCGGCTTCGTCGAGTGCCGCGAAGATCGAGCTGTCGATCACGGCTTCGCCGGCAAGGGTTACGATCTCCGGATCCGGAGCCACGACCTGTGTGGACAACTGCTCGCCGAAAACCACCTCGATCCGAACCCCGTCCTCGACGGCGAGTGAGACGGTGCGGGGGCTGCCGTCCACGGTCGAAGCGACAGTGACCGAGTGCCCCGGCCGCAGCCGTCGCAGATCGTATTCCGCACCAAGCGCGAGGGCAACTTCGGCTCTGTCAGGTGCCGCAAGACCGGCCTCTGACAGCAAGAAATCGAGCGTTTCGCCCGGAGCAATGTCGCGCGACCACGTCGACAGGGGTGGCTCGATCGCTTGCACCGGCCTGTCGGCAAACGCGGCCTGCAGAAGGGGCAGCGGGCTGAGGTCGGGTGCATCGTCTGCCCATGCCGCCGCGGGCAACGTCACGGGGATGTCAACGTTCTGGGGGGCTTCAGGACCTTGGGGCATCCAGCTACCTGCCTGGGCAAGTTCCGGCGGCACGGGTTCTTTCGACATGGAATCAGAGATGGCGATAGCCGCTCCCGAAACCGTCCCCGCAATTGCGACACAAGCCGCCAAAGATCTGAGCCTCATGTCGCCCCCTCCATTTCTTCTTCCAGCGCGCGGCGGATCTTCGGCACCGCGAATTCTTTGGGCTCGTGATAGTCGATCATGGTGACGAATCGCCCAGAGGCTGCGAACAGGAAGACGCTCGCGGTGTGGTTCATCGTGTAATCGCCGCTCTCCGCCGGTACTCGCTCGTAGGTGGCGCGGAAGCCGTCCGCGACGCGCGCTATCTGCTCTTCCGGTCCCGTCCAGCCACGTATCCCAGGATGGAAGTAGCCGACATATTCCGCCATCGCCTCGACGGTATCGCGCTCGGGGTCGACCGTAATGAAGACCACGTTCATCTCGTCGGCCTCGTCTCCCAGATCGTCGAGCCATCCCGAAATGTCCGAGAGCGTGGTCGGGCAGACATCGGGACAGTAGGTGAAGCCGAAGAACACCATCGTCGGGCGACCGATCAGGGTTTCCGGCCCGACCGCGTTGCCCTCATGATCCGTCAGACGGAAATCCATCTCGGTCAGGGCCATAGGCCGCTGCCCGACAGGTTCGGGTCCACCGGGTCCATCGACCTGCCACCAACCGACGAAGAGCATCAGGGCGACCGCCCCGACACCAGCCGCGCCGTACCCCAGGATCGCCCGTCGCCGCATCAGTCCTCCGGCCCTCGCGCGGCGATGCCGAGGATCGGCACATGGACCGTCACTTCGCCTCCGTCGTCGAAAAGCAGGGTCAGCGGAAAGGTGTCCCCTTCCGTCATCGGTTCTTTCAGCCGCATCAGCATCGCGTGCAGGCCGCCCGGCTCGAGCGCGACGCTTTCGCCAGGGGCGATCGCGATCTCCCCCGCCGGGCTCATGGAACTCACACCTTCGGCATTGGTCTTCGTCTCGTGAATTTCGGGCATCATCGCGAGCGGTGTTGTAAGGCCGATCAGCGTCACCGGTTCGTCGCCAGTGTTGCGGATCGCCATGTAGGCGGCCCCGGGGCGGTTCATCCCGATGGAGGCGCGGGACCACGCGTTCTCGACGACAACATCCTCTGGTCCGGCCAGCGCGGGCACTGAGAGCCCTCCAAAGGTCAAAAGCACGGCCAGTGTGCCGGTCAAAATATACTTTTTCATCGTTCTGATCCTGCCCTTTCCATTCAGCTTTACGCGGCAGCGACTTCGGCAGCCACCAATCGCCGCAGTTCTGCCTCCCCGAACGGATCGAGCGGCTTGCCGTTCACGAAGAATGTGGGCGTCTGGCGAATTCCCACGGTCTCGACGTCAGCACGATCCTGGTTCAGGATCGCCACGACATCGGGTGCCAGCATTTGCGTGCGCGCGGCCTCGGCATCGAGTCCGGCCGTGGCGGCGATTTGAAGGATCAGACCAGGCTCCGGGGCACCGTGCGACGCCCATCTCGGCTGTTCCCGCAAAACGGCCTCGAGCACCGGCACGTAAATGTCCTGCATGCGCGCCGCCTCGAGCACGCGGATCGCTTCCTCGGATGCCGCGCCGTGGAAGGGCGTGTAGCGGATCACGACGCGGACAGCATCCCCATGCTCGGCCATGATGTCCTTCACGATGGGATGAAAGGCGCGACAGGCCTCGCAGGCCGGATCGAAGAATTCGACGATCGTGACGGGCGCTTCCGCAGGCCCGAGGATGGGCGAGTAGGGGCGGATCATCGCGTCCGCGAGTTCCGGCGCAACAGGCTCCGCTTCGGCCACCGGGCCGGGGCGGGTTGCAAACCAGGTGGCTCCGCCGAAACCGGCGACGCCGAGGGCGAGAACGGACAGGATCAGGCCGCGTCGGTTCATGTTCGTGTGTCCTTCAATGAAAGGGCCGAAAGCGCCCCGATCAGCGCGAAGGCGGCGAGCGCCATCAGCGGGATAGGGATGCCTAAGACCAGTTGGTTGTCATCGGTGCAAGAGGGGCCGGTCGCCGTGCAGGGCTGGATGCGTTCGGGAACAAGACCGACGTACAGTCCCATGTGCCACAGGGCGACTGCGCCGCCGCCAAGCGCCAATGCGATGCCATAGCGCCCCACGCGGCCGTCCCGCCACCAAAGGCCCAGCCCGAGGATAATGGCCAAGGGGAACATGAAGGCGCGCTGGAACCAGCACAGCACACAGGGCGTCTGCCCCAGCACCTCGCCGATGAAAAGCACGGCAAGCGAGGCGACGAGCGCGATGATCCACGCCAGCCCGAGGGCTGTTTCTCCGGACATACGGTTCATGTCGGTCAGATCCTCTCTTCCAGGTCGGCGAGGATCTCTTCGGCGGAGGTGCCGTAGGGCCACGAGTCGGCGAAGCCCGCGTCGGGATCGAAGAGGAACAGATGCGACGTGTGGCCCATCGTGTAACCATCCGGCGCCGCAGCCTCTTCGACGCGTTCGAAGAAGATCGGAAAGGTCTCGGATGTGGCGGCGATCTGTTCCGGCATGCCGGTCAGCCCGATGATGCCCGCATCGAACAGCGGGACGTATTCGGCGAGTGCTGCGGGCGTGTCTCGTTCAGGGTCGATTGTTATGAAAATCGGCTGGACCTTGGCGGCATCGTCGCCCAGACCGTCCATCACCGCCGCGACCTCGGATAGGGTCGTCGGGCAGACGTCGGGGCAGTTGGTAAAGCCGAAAAAAACCAGCATCCAGCGCCCCGCAAAGTCCTCCTCGGTTCGAACCATACCCTGGTGGTCCGTCAGTTCGAACTCAGCGAAAAAAGGCGGTTCGGCGTCGGTTCGGGCGCTATCGGAACGATAGTCGGACCAGAGCAGAAGCCACACGAAGGCAAGCGCTGCCACGCCTGCCAAAACCCAAAGAAACTTCTGTGCCGATGTAAGGGACAATCCTGTTCGCCTGATTTTGATTCTTATTGCCTGTGCGGATACATCCTCTAGCCGCTAGAGGTTCAAGCACGAAATCATGGTATAGCTTGAACTCACGCGTCTGTGAATCCGACACTTGTTTATTCCGACGGCAAAACCTACACAGACTGTATCTTTTTCATGGAGGCGAAAATGCTCACGATCGGTACTCTGTCAAAGAAGACTGGCACAAAAGTGCAGACCATCCGGTACTACGAACAGATCGGACTCATGCCCGAACCTGGCAGGACCGAAGGCGGACAGAGGCGCTACGACAATGCACAGCTTGATCGACTGTCCTTCATCCGCCACTCGCGACAACTCGGTTTCTCGCTCGATGCGATCCGCGAGCTGCTCGACCTCAGCGACCATCCCAACCGGCCCTGTGATGAGGCTGATGCCATCGCGCGTCGCCAGCTCAAACAGGTGGAGCAGCGCATGGCCCGCCTGAAGGCGCTGCGCACGGAACTGAAACGCATGGTTCACGAATGCAGCGGCGGGCGGACGGGAGATTGCAAGGTGCTTGAGGTGTTGCGGGACCATTCGGAATGCTTGACCGAACACGAGGAAATCGGGGCCTGAAGGAATTCAGCCAACAATCCGGCTGGAACGCAGATCAGCCGCAGAAGTTAATGTGTCGTACAACACAAGCTGGAACCACAAAATGGCCGCTAGACAAGATTCAATGGAGAGACGGACGCTTTGGATCGTTCTGGCGCTCAATATTGGTTTGGCCGTGGCCTTTTTCGCAACAGGCGCCTTCGGCGACTCAAGTGCCCTGATCGCCAACGGGCTCGATAACCTCTCCGACAGCTTCGTCTACGCGATCAGCCTTTTCGCTTTGTCCCGATCCGCCAAATGGAAACGCGGGGCGGCGAACGTTTCCGGCGGGCTGCTGATCCTGTTCGCTGCAGGCATCCTCTACGATGCGTGGCGCCGCTACATCGGTGGGTCAGATCCGCTCGGGACGATCATGATCGCCATGGCCCTGATCGCAGCAGCCATCAACGCGGTCTGCGTCTGGCTGCTCGCTAAGCTCAAAAATCCGGACGTCAACATCCGCGCGGCCAACACCTTCAGTTACAACGATTTCGCCGCGAACCTTGGGATCGTCGTGGCCGGTGGCCTCGTCGCCTGGCTAGGAACCAACTGGCCGGACCTCGTCGTCGGCGTGATTGTCGCCGAGATCGCGGCCTGGGGAGGTATCGACATTCTGCGCGACGCACACGGCGAACACCACAAAGCGGTTCACACGGACAAATAGTTGCGGGAGATTCTTTCTGAAAGAAAGGATTGAAGCTACAGTGACTATAGAAATTAGTTTTGTTCCAAGACGATTCGAGGGTAAGCGTCGTCTCGACCCCACGTTGCTGCTGATGGCTTCGGCTGCGAAGTGATCTCCATCTCATGATGGGGAGTGCGTTTCGCAATGTGCGCTACAAATTCGTTTCTCAAATCGCTGGGCGTCGAGATCTACGCGTCGGGTCATCGTCGGTGGCCGGATGAAGCAAAGGCCTTGGCCGTCTCGATGACCCTGGAAGCTGGAGCGACTGTAAATGCCGTAGCGGAGCGGTTTGGCATTCTGCCCAATCAACTTTCGGCGTGGCGACGAGAGGCCAAACAGGGCAAGCTGGTGCTGCCTGCAGCCGAAGTCGAGGAACCTGTCTTTGCGCCGCTCGTCGTCTGCGAGGTCGCCGAGGAGGAAGCGCGTCCGGAGGTAACATCGCAGGCGGCCCCGATCAGGATCATTCGGGGGCTGTTGTGATCGAACTGGCGCATGACATGCCCGTCGCCCGGGTCGCTGAGATCGTCCACGCGCTCGAGGCGCATCCATGCTGATGCCCTCGCAGGGTGTGCGGATTCTGGTGGCGACGAAGCCGGTCGACTTCCGCAAAAGCCATGACGGCCTCGCGGCCCTGGTCCAGTCTACTCTGGCGGAAGATCCGTTTACCGGAACGGTCTTCGTCTTCCGCTCGAAGCGCGCCGACCGAATGAAGATCCTATTCTGGGACGGCAGCGGGCTCGTGATGGCCTACAAGCGGCTGGAAGAAAGCACTTTCACCTGGCCTGCGATCAGGGATGGGGCCATGACGCTGAACCGGGCACAGTTCGAGGCCCTGTTTGCCGGCCTGGACTGGCGCCGTGTGCGATCGCTGGAGGTGCGCAGACCAGCTGTGGCAGAGTGACTCGCCCCAGGGAATGATAGGGCATCGACGCATTTGGCGCGGTATAATCTGCGCATGTCCAACGCCCCGCCCATCGACCTGTCCGCGATCCCCGAGAGCCAGCGCGCCGCCGTTCTGGCGCTGCTGCAGGAGAATGGTGCGCTGAAGGACGCAAACCGGCGCCTCGAGCATCTCGTCGCCGAGTTGAACCATGTCGTGCATGGCAAACGGTCCGAGAAGCTGAGCGAAGACGACCGGCAGCTGGCCTTCGAAGACCTGGAAACCGCCGTCACGGAGGTCGAGGCCCGCAAGGAGCAGGCCGCGCCATCCACCACGACGCCGCGCCGGAGACGGCAGCGCAATCTCGGCCATCTGCCCGCTGATCTGCCGCGCATCGAACGTGTCATCGAACCGGCGAGCCTTGAGTGCCCGTGTGGGTGCGGCCGCATGCACCGGATCGGCGAGGATCGGACCGAGCGGCTGGACATCGTGCCCGCGCAGCTTCGGGTGCTGGTCGACATCCGGCCGAAGTATGCCTGCGGCATCTGCTCGGATGGGGTCATTCAGGCTGTCGCCGCACCCCGGCTGATTGAAGGCGGGCTGCCGACCGAAGGGTCCATCGCACATGTCCTGGTGTCCAAGTTCGCGGACCACCTGCCGTTTTACAGACAGAGCCAGATCCTTGCCCGCTCCGGCATCCAGATCGATCGCAGCACCTTGGCGGACTGGGCTGGCACAGCGGCCTTCCACCTCGGCCCCGTGGTCGACAGGCTAACCGAGCATCTCAAGTCCTCCGGCAAGTTGTTCATGGACGAGACGACCGCCCCGGTGTTGGATCCGGGCCGTGGCCGAACCAAGACCGGCTACCTCTGGGCGCTTGCCCGGGATGATCGTGGATGGGGCGGCGATGACCCGCCCGGCGTGGTCTTCACCTATCGTCCAAGCCGTGCTGGCGCCCATGCCGAGCAGATCCTGCAGGGCTTCGACGGCATCCTGCAACTGGATGGCTATACCGGTTACGATCGACTGACGCGCCCCTCCCGCAAGGGCGGCGCGCCGATCACGGTGGCCCACTGCTGGGCGCATGCGCGGCGCAAGCTGAAGGAGGTCTTCGACCGCGACGGCTCGGAAATCGCCGCCGAGGGCCTGCGCCGGATCGCTGAGCTCTACCGCATCGAGCTCGAGATCCGGGGCATGGGCCCGGGCCAACGTCTGTCGGCCCGTCAGGCCCGCAGCGCGCCCCTCGTGGCCGAGTTCGGTGATTGGCTGCAGGCACAGCGTCTGCGTATCTCGGTTAAGTCGCGCCTCGGCGAGAAACTGACCTACATCCACCGCCAGTGGGGCGGCCTGCAGACCTTCCTCCACGACGGCCGCGTCGAGATGGACTCCAACGCCGTCGAAAACCTGATCCGCCCGATCGCCCTGACAAGAAAGAACGCACTCTTCGCCGGCCACGACGAGGGCGGCCGCACCTGGGCCCGCATCGCCTCCCTGATCGCCACCGCGAAGATCAACGGCGTGGAGCCCTTCGCCTACCTCGAGGCGACCCTCGAAGCGATCACCGCCGGTCACCCCGCCAGCAGGATCGACGAGCTGATGCCCTGGAACTTCACCACGTCAAGCTGATCCCGCGTGGGGCGCAGACAGCGCTTACATTCGAGGAGCGACCCGTTGCATATGACCGACCCCCTACTTGTACCCACCAAACTACTGGATTTTGATGCCGCGCCTCTTGCGCATCTAATTGAGAACCGCAGCTGGCGCGGCTTATCCGAATACGATCGGATCGGAGCTGCCTATGATTTCGTTCGGAATGAAATCGCGTTCGGATACAATCGAGCTGACGACATCCCCGCATCGGAAGTGCTTTCCGACGGCTACGGGCAGTGCAATACCAAAGGCACGCTCTTGATGGCGCTGCTGCGTGGTGTCGGCATTCGTTGCCGGTTGCATGGGTTTACGATCCATAAAGGCTTGCAGCGCGGTGTTGTACCTGAGCTGGTGTATCCGCTTGCTCCGCAGGAAATTCTCCACTCATGGGTCGAGATCGAATTTCAAGGTGCCTGGATCAACCTTGAAGGCTTCATCCTGGATGACGCTTTCCTCAAAGTCCTGCAAACGTCTTTCTCGGACACGGACAGTCTCTGCGGTTATGGCGCGGGCACGGATTGCCTTGGCGCGCCTCCCGTCGCCTGGAACGGAGAAGATACCTACATTCAGAAAACCGGCATCGTGCAGGATTTCGGCGTGTTTGATACGCCGGACGCCTTCTATTTTTCCCATGAGCAATCCTTTGGATGGCTGCGTGGTGCCCTTTACCGTCATATCATACGCCACTGGATGAATGCGCGCGTTCGTGGTTTCCGCAGCGACCGCCTCAAGACTGACCGACGCGCGACACACGCGCATGAGGAGCCTGCCAATGCTACATGACCACGGGCACGCGCATATCGATCCGGATTCTGGCGATCGGCGGGTTGCCATCGCGATCTGGGCGAACGGGCTTCTTACCGTTGCGCAAATCGTCGGGGGCATATTGTCGGGCAGCCTGGCACTGATCGCCGATGCGCTGCACAACTTTTCCGATATGGCTTCGCTTGTCATTGCCTTCGCCGCACGCAAGATCGCGCGCCGCCCAGCCGATGAGCGCATGACCTTCGGCTATGGTCGGGTCGAAATCGTCGCAGCCCTGGTTAACTACACCACCCTGATTTTGATCGGCTTCTAACTGATCTACGAAGGTGGCATGCGCATGATTGATCCACCCGAAGTCATGGGTTGGACCGTCGTCATTCTCGGTGGAATTGCGCTTGTGGTCGACACGCTGACCGCAATGCTGACCTATTCGATGCAGAAGGGCAGCGTGAACATCCGCGCGCTTTTCCTGCATAACCTGTCGGACGCGCTTGCTTCGGTCGCGGTTATCGTCGCTGGGTCGCTGATCATCCTTTACGACATGCGTTGGGTCGATCCTGCCATCACCATCGGCATCGCCATCTACATCCTGTATCTGTCTTTCACTGAAATAGGCGGCCCAATCCGAACCCTGATGCTCGGGAGCCCGCCGGACATCGACAACGAGGCCGTCGTCGAAGCGATGCGGAAAGTCGAAGGCGTCGCCGACGTCCACCACGTCCATCTCTGGCAAATGCAAGAGCACGAGGCTGCGCTCGACTGCCATGTCGTCGTGGCAGCCGAGGGGTGGTCGAAGATTGAAGAGATCAAGAGCGCGATCAAGAAGCGGCTGAAGGGAGAATTCGGCATCAGCCATTCCAGCCTCGAATTCGAGCACGAGGATCGCGCTCATCAGAACGCCGATCTCTATGGTCACGGTAATTCGAGAGATGGGGAGGAAACTCATACTCACGAAAAAAGCTGACCGAGCATGAGGATATCATTTCCTCATTTGCGACGGCAAGTTGACGTCGACCAACGTCAAGTGGACTGATGAACCTTTGCATGAGCAACTGGCTGCGAAGGGCAGTAGGGAAGGTCTGAGGCGGATACACTACAGGGGTATCACGTCCAAGTTACAGAATGTCACTTGACCTCCCCTTGCTGGAAGGTTGTAGCAGTAACTGTATGACCTGCGTTTTTCGCCTTGTTTTGATTCTCATGCTGACCTTCGGTGCAGTGACTGCGCCGGATATGTCGTCGGCCAGTATGTCAATCACGGCTATGGCGCAGATGGAACCCACCGAAAGCGCGGATGGCCGTTGCGGCGGGTGCGATCCCACCGGATTTGCTGAGGGCACTGCCTGTGAAGGTGGGTGTCCTGTTCCTTGCGCCTCCAGCGGTACTTCTGGCCTCCTTGCCAAGATGCCGTCAGCGCGGCTCACGAGGCCTTTTGGTACTGCCGTCCGGGGTGCCGAACCTCTGATCTCACTCGGCACGAATCCGTCGCTTGATCCATTCCCTCCCAAACTGCCTGTCTGAATCGTCATCGTCTCGCCCGGCGCTACGAGGGTCGTGTCGCGAAGGTGGGTTCGCGCACCATTCTGATCGGTTTCCCAGAAATGGTGGCCATGCAGGTGGATACCGTGCGGAAAAGCAGTGTCGTTCACCATCCGCACCTGCACTGCTTCATCACGTCTTGCCGAAATCAGCGGTTTGTTCGGCAGACCGCTCACGTCGTTGAAGGCCCAGCCCCCGAACCCGCCGTGCGCGCCGTCCCCGGCACCGCCTTGCATGAAGAGATCTGCCGTTTGCGTGATCTCTCCGGGCGCGGGCACGAGGTTCGCGGGGAGGGGAGCTATCGGCGCAGACCGGATTTGTCGCTGACCGTTCAACATAATGCCCCCCAGTTCCTCGCCACCCGAAGGCACGGTTTCTCTTAGGATCACATCACCCGTCACATCTGCGATGATGTCGATGCGCTGCGCCGGTGCGAGTTTTAGATTGCCCAGCGAAACCAGCTCGGGCAGCGGCATCCCGTCATAGGCCACACAAAAGCCCGTCAGCCCGTCGATACGTATCTCGAAAATGCGATCCGGTGTCGGATTGATCAGACGCAACCGGATGTGATCCCCCAGCCGCGCCTGCTCAGACGACAGGAAGGTGGTCATCAAGTTCCCCAGCCTACCTGCTGTTATGAAATCAGCGCGGTCGAATTCCATGTCGAACTGGCCGGTGTCATCAAGCCGAATGTCGAAGAGGATGGCCGTGATGTCCTGATCCACGTCTGGCGGGGCAGGTTCTTCGACGATCAGGGGCCGAACAGTCCGCGGGCGACCTGTTCGTAGGAAAGGTAGTGGGAGTGATACCAGTAGGTTCCGGCATCGGGAACCGGAAACCGGAAACCGGTACTCGTAACCCTCATTCGGGATGATGACATCCTGTGTCAGCACGTTTACGCCGTCCATCGCGTTGGGCAACCGAATGCCATGCCAGTGTACGAGGGTCCCGTCCTCCAGCCCGTTTTCCACCCGCGCCCGCAGAATATCGTTCTGGCGCTGTCTGATTTCGGGGCCGGGACAGGTGCCATTGAATCCAAGCATTGCAATGTCCCGCGACCCGATCCGGGTGAAGGCCGGGCGTCAGGGTGACAGGCACCGAAGCCGCACTCAGGGGCAGGGGGAGCGTGGCTGCGCCAAGCGCAACCATCATCTGAAGACGCTTAAGCATGGGTTTCCGTGTATTCCGTTTCTGGGGCCTGCAACCCACATCCCCCACCGTTGCGGAAGGGCGTCCCGGCGAGATATATTGATACATTGCAGATCGGCGCCCAGGTTTGGCGGAATACCGGAGAGCACCTAACGTATCTGCAGGTCCTGAATGGCCGCAAGGATCTTTCCGTCGGTATCATCGCTGTCGGCTGTCACCGCAAGACCGACCAGAACCTTTGGCATGTCCCCGAACGCACGCACGAAATCGCGATCCAGGTTCACATTCTCGGTGAAGTTGCCGGTTTGTGCCGTTTGCAGAATTTTCGATTTGAGACCCGTCGAGTAGGGGCTGTTCAGCAATGCGCCTTTCGCATGATTGCCACCCCAGACATAAACCAGCGCCCGCGTATTGGGATCACGCAGCAATTTGCGCGCCGTTGTTCGGCCAAGCGTGCTTGCGGTCTGCGGATCGACGAATATGAAGTACAAAGCAAGATTGCGATCATCGCCGCCGCGCCGTGTGAGGTCGGTTCCCTTAACACCCTGCGTGACGGACCATTCCCACATTGCTGCCTTTGCGGTGCCAAGGGCTGCGCTGACCGGACGCCAGAGAACCGAAACCGTGCCATCGGAAATCACGTCCAGCCGCCGACCTTGCAGGCCGTACTCGTTCGAAAAGAGCCGCAAGAGGCCCTGTTCTTTCCAGCTTCCATCGAATGGAATTGTCTTTCCTTGCGCATAGAGGGGCGGGGCGTTTGCAGCTAATGCAACAAAAGCGATGAAAAGTGTCGCTGCGAGGGACCGTATAAACATCTGAACTCCTTTTGCGATGCCGCTGGTCCTGCTTTGATCCCGGTTATCACCATTATGTGCCGTCATGATCCGTTGAATTGTGCCGGGCGCGCGCAACTTCAATGAACATATCCGTGATCATAGATGTGGTTGCGCAATGGTCGTTGCAGGACGCGGGAGCGAATTCAGATCATGGAGCGCGACCTTGATCGGCTGATTTCCCGCGACGGACGGATCCAGTAGGCGGCGGAGCTTCCAACCGTTACAAACAAGTACAAAACTCATGGGATACAAGCGCCTGAACACATGGACGCGGGTGCCGATGTGCGTCATCTCTGGTTCAACGGAACCGACTCCCGCACGCAAGGATGGCACATTCACCACAGCGCTTTGGGCTGGGGACAACAGGGTTGAACGCGCCAACGTCCGTTGCGGGAAACAAAATGTGGCCTTGTGTGAAACAGGCAAAGGTAACAAAGAATGCTGACTTCGATTATCCAATTTCCTGACATCGGAACAGAGATTTTTGCCGTTGATATCGGATCGTTCCGCTTTGCCCTGCGTTGGTATGCGCTGGCCTATATTGTTGGCCTCCTTATCGGCTGGCGCATCTGTGTCGCATTGGTCCGCTCTTCGTCAGTCTGGGGGGCCGGGGCGCCGCCGCTGCAACCCAAGCAACTGGAAGACCTGCTGACATGGATCATTCTGGGCGTGATCGTGGGGGGCAGGCTGGGGTTCGTGCTTTTCTATCAACCTCAGTACTATTTTCAGAACCCCGTCGAAATCTTCATGGTCTGGCAGGGTGGTATGTCATTTCATGGCGGCTTTTTCGGCGTGGTCGTGGCCACCTTGCTTTTTTGCTATCGCAACGGCGCACCCGTTCTATCAACGGCGGATCTGCTCGCTGTTGCAACACCACCGGGTCTTTTCCTCGGTCGGCTGGCCAACTTCACCAATAACGAGCTTTGGGGCCGTCCGACCGATGTGCCCTGGGCGGTGGCATTCCCCGGCGAGGCGGCCCAGTCCTGTGCGGGCGTCGTGGGCCTGTGTGGCCGCCATCCGTCCCAGCTTTATGAGGCTCTTCTGGAGGGTATCCTGCTTGGCTCGGTCCTGATCTTTCTGGCCTGGAAACGCGGTTGGCTGCGCTTTCCCGGAAGCCTTACTGGCCTGTTCCTGGCGGGATACGGAAGCGCAAGGTTCCTTGTCGAGTTCTTCCGGCAGCCTGATATGCAGTTCGTCACGCAGGACAACCCGATTGGACATGCGGTTCATTGGGCGGGCTATGGGCTGACAATGGGCCAACTGCTGTCGTTGCCGATGATTATCCTTGGCGCGGCCCTGATCGTATGGTCCCGCAGGCGTGTGACGGTTAATTCTGCGGATCTGGTGTCGACATCAGATTCTTTGTGAATATCCGAGCGTAGTGTTGGCGAAGTGACCATTGCGGCCTGGGTCCGCATATGAGCCTTGGGCGCGTGCTCAATGATGCGGCTTGCGTCCTTTCGCAATCATCAGATGGTGCTCTTGATGATGTACACCGATTGTCATCAGACCAAAGAAACCAAGGCCCTGTATTTGTTCACCATCGCCACCCACGATCAGTGCGACACCATCCTCCATTTCTTCTGACGCAACACTCCAGCCTGTTTCACCGGCAAGGAACGGTGCATGGGCGGGAACCATTGTGTTGATGGCCGACAGGACACGCGGGCTGCCACGCACTTCGAACCGTGCCCCGTCGGGCCGCAGAATGCGGGTGACCTCTGCCTTTCGTGTCAAAAGGTCCATATCGACCAGATGGTCCCTCAGTTTGTCGATATTGACGGCGCCCCAATCGGTTTCGGGATCGGCCTGGAGCAGCACAACTATTTCGGCCAATGCGGCGAAGGCGGACTGGCCGGTTTCCTGGGGCGTCGGACGCGTGACCCATGGATGAATGCATTTGTTGCGGCGTAACGGGTGTCGCAAGCAAGACAGCGAAGAGAACGGGTATCAGTCGCATGGACCAGCCTTTCCTGAGTGTATTCGGATTCAGCCTAGTACCTGATCGGACCCTGAAATATGATTTGGATCATATGATGCCTGAACCCTATAATCTCATACCGCCCTCCGCCTTGCGTCCGCTGACGAGGGCCGCAGGGGATACGGTCTTTCGTCAGGGCGCGCGGACCTGCGGCCTTTATGTTGTTAAGTGCGGGCGCGTTCATCTTGAGCGTGTCGGCCCGGATGGCGAACGATTTATCATCTACCGTGCCGAGCCCGGGATGAGCCTTGCCGAAGCATCGGTGTTTTCGGATAGATACCACTGCGATGCGGTCGTGGCGGAGGCTGGGGCGTTTGTACAGATCGACAAAGCGGCGGTCTTGTCTGCCTTTGCAGATCCGGATTTTGCACGCGCCTATGCGCGGCAAGCGGCACAGCAGATACAAGCGCAACGTCAGGCGCTTGAGATCGTAGGCATCCGCCGCGCAGAAGAACGGGTCTATGCCGGTATGGTGGCGGGCCTGCTTGAAAGCTCCGTTGTCGATTTTGCCAGCGCGCTGCACCTTTCGCACGAGGCCACCTATCGGGCCTTGCGAAAGCTTGTGAATGATGGCCGGATCGCAAATCCGACCCGGGGAACGTATCATTTGCGCCCCTGAATGGATCAGCCGGACCATGCCCGGTTCGAGATAACAAAAGGTGCGGTAGCAAAGCTTGGCGGGTATTTCGCTTGCCCGATAACAATGAGAATTGCTGCCCGCGACGATGACCTGTTTTCAAAGATCGCCGTTATGCCCTGTCTTACTGCTCGCCGCTGAAAGGTCGATTGCCTCAGCGCCGCTTTCGTCGAAGCACCGTGTTTCGATCTGCAGGGTTGCGAAAAAGAACCCGAAGTCCTTACGCAGCATGTCGTAGGCGGTTTGCAGGACCTCTTCTTGATCTGTGACACGCAGATGCGCGGAGAAGACATGCTTGCCACTTGTCAGCGCCCAGGCATGAATATGGTGAACATCGGAAACCTCGTGCAGTTCTTCAAGGGTACGTTTGATTTCAGGCAGACTCACTTCGGGAGGCGTGCCTTCCATCAAAAGATGCGCCGCTTCTTTCAGCAATCCCCAGCTCGCCCATAGCAGGACAAACCCGAACGCCATGCCAAGCAGCGGGTCGATCAGCAGAAACCCGGTGAATTCGATTGCGAGGGCGGTCACGATGATCAACAGACTGCCAACAAAGGTCTGGATGATATGCCAGAACGCTCCCTTCGTGTTCAGATCTTCCTTGCTTTGCTTCCAGATCAGCGCAAGCGAAATGAACTCCGTAAAGAGCCCCCCGGCAGCCGCAATCAGCATCGGACCCGTTGGAAGATCAATTGGCGCAGACATGCGCATGGCAGCCATCGCGATGACAACAACCGCCATGGCCAGCAAGAAGCCGCCATTCACAAGGGCGCCGATGATTTCGGCGCGCGCCCAGCCAAAGCTCCGCTCTTCATCCGCCGGACGCAACGCCATACGCGCCGCGACAATGGCGACCAGCACACCGCCCACGGCCGAAAAGGTATGGAACGCGTCGGAGATGACCGCGATTGACCCTGTCCATAGGCCAATCGCCAGTTCAATCACAAAATAGATGCCGGTCAACTAGGCTGATATCGCCAGCCCCTTGCCGCCGGACGGCATATGCCCCTGATGTCCGCCTGCCATCATCTATCTCCTTAGTTTGCGACTAAAGCCGTACCCGTCGCAGCCGCAGTGCATTGCTAATGACGGAGACCGAAGACAGGCTCATCGCGGCGGCGGCGATCATCGGCGACAGAAGAAGGCCGAAAAACGGGTAGAGAATACCAGCCGCGATGGGCACACCTGCGGTATTGTAGGCGAAGGCAAAAAACAGGTTCTGCTTGATGTTTCGCACCGTTGCCTTTGCCAATCGGCGCGCACGCACGATGCCGACAAGATCACCACCCAGAAGGGTGATGCCTGCGCTTTCCACGGCAACGTCGGCACCGGTGCCCATCGCAATGCCCACATCAGCCGCCGCCAGGGCAGGGGCATCGTTCACGCCGTCTCCTGCCATGGCGATCCGGGCCCCTTCTTGTCTGAGGGAGTCCACCAATGCCTTCTTGTCTTCGGGCAAGACGCCTGCGTGGACTTCATCAATACCCAGCTTTGCGGCGACGGCTTCGGCGGTTTTCTGATTGTCACCGGTTGCCATTATGACCCTGAGACCGAGGCGATGAAGGTCATCGATGGCGTCTGCCGTGGACTCCTTGATGGGATCGGCAACAGCGACAATGCCGGCAAAAGTGCCATCTATCGCCACAAGCATTGCTGTCTTTCCAGATTCACGAAGGTCGTCCGCAGCAAATTCCGCAATCGAAGCGTCAACGTTGATCTCTGCCATCATGGCGGGATTCCCAAGTGCCACGACCTGGCCATCGACCATGCCTTTCACGCCCTTGCCAGTCACGGCTTCGAATTCCGTTGCGTTCGGAAGCGTCAGCCCCCGTGCCAGCGCACCCTCGACTATTGCTTCGGCCAGCGGATGTTCGGAGCCCCGTTCGAGGGCCGCAGCCATTGTCAGCAGGTCATTTTCAGCCTTGTCCCCCGTGGGCACCACGTCTGTCAGCTTGGGGCGCCCTTCGGTGAGTGTTCCGGTCTTGTCAACGATGACGGTATCGACACGCGCCATGCGTTCCAGTGCTTCGGCGTCTTTGATCAGAACGCCAGCCTGTGCCCCGCGGCCCGCCGCCGTTGTGATCGAAATGGGCGTCGCAAGGCCCAAGGCACAGGGGCAAGCAATGATAAGAACGGATACGGCTGCAGTAACAGCGAAGGCGAGCGCGGGATCGGGCCCTAAGAACAGCCAGACAACGAAGGATATGATCGCAATGACGACAACCGTCGGAACAAAGACGGACGATACCCGGTCCGCCAGATCCTGAATCGGCGCGCGCGACCGCTTTGCACCTGCCACCATGTCCACGATCTGGGACAGGACCGTGTCCGCACCGACCTGTGTGGCCCGGATCGCCAATGTGCCGTTCTTGTTGATCGTGCCGCCTGTGACCCGGTCGCCTTGTGTTTTCTCGACCGGCAACGGCTCTCCGGTGATCATACTTTCGTCGATAGATGAATGCCCTTCGAGGACCTCGGCATCGACGGGTATGCTGTCGCCGGGGCGTACCCGCAACCTGTCACCCTCAACAATGTGTTCGAGAGGTGCGTCATATTCCGTCCCGTCCGGCAGGATCCGCCGCGCCGTTTTTGGTGCGAGATCGAGCAATGCACGGATGGCATCACCCGTCCGTTCGCGGGCGCGCAACTCGAGCACCTGACCGACAAAGATCAGCGCAACGATCACAACCGCAGCTTCGTAATATGTCCCGACGCTTTGGCCGTTTCGATACGCTTCGGGGAAAATGCCGGGCAGGAATGTTGCGGCAAGCGAATAGATATAGGCAGCCCCGACGCCAAGCGCGATCAGGGTCCACATGTTCGGCGATATATTCCTGATCGATTCCCACCCCCTTTTGAAGAAGGGAAGAGCCGCCCAGAGAATGATCGGGGTTGCGAGGACGAATTCGATGTAGACAGCCGTCTGATGTCCGATCCATTCCCGCACAGGTAGGCCGACCAGTTCACCCATCGTCATGATAACCAGCGGAACGGCGGCTGCCGCGCTGATCCACATGCGTGTTGTGAAATCGGACAACTCTTCTGACGGCTCGTCCGATGGAAGCATCGGTTCAAGCGCCATGCCGCAGATCGGACAGGACCCGGGCTCATCCTTCAGGATTTGCGGATGCATCGGGCAGGTCCATTGCGTACCGGCCTCGCCATGTGCTGGTGTCTTTTGGGCGTTTCCCGACGCATAGTAAAATGGGTCTTTGCCAAACTTGGTTTCGCAGTTTTCCGAGCAGAAATGAAAGACCTCTCCATCATACTCGGCACTGCGCGTGTCTTCGTCTATCTCGACGGTCATGCCGCACACCGGGTCGGTCGCTGTATCTGGGTCTGATGCGGTCGAGGTGCGCGTCATGTCGTGATGATGTTCTTGGTCCGTGGCCATCTTCTAATTCCCGTTTTCAAGACAATTGAACACATAACCCTTCCAGTTACTGGAGGGTCAAGACTCTTCCGACAACGCTGCGTATGAATTTTATGGGCCTTCGCGATGCGCGAAGCTCCTGTCAGCCCAGGGTCAGTATCATGTCTTCCGAAACGGACATCGTGGGAATATGCAGGTTCTCCGGTGCCGGACCCTTTCGAATGCGTCCTGCTGTATCATAATGGGAGCCATGACAGGGACAGAACCAACCACCAAAATCGCCGGCTCCGTCACCAAGTGGTACACATCCCAGATGCGTGCAAACGCCTATCATGACCAAGAAATTCTCATTTCCCGCCACTGCCCTGTTTGCATCGGTGGCCAGGTCATCTCCGGATATGTTGGGATTTCTGGCGACGGTATCAGGAAGGGAAAGCACATCTTCCGAACGGGCCTGCGCGATTTCCGCGTCGGTCCTGTGCCGGATGAACACCGGCTTGCCGAGAAAACTGACAGTCAATTGCGTTCCGGGTTCCACACCGGAGATATCGACGCGGATCTGGGACAGCGCGCGGACATCGGCGGATGGGTTCATCTGATTGAGCAATGGCCAGACCGCAGCCCCTACGGCAACCGCGCCCGTTCCGGCGGTGGCGTAGTACAGGAAATCCCGGCGGAGTTGTGGTGTTTGTGTATCCATAGCGATTCACGGTCGCAGCTTCCTGTGGGGGAAGGTCAATGGTAAAGTAGGCAATCACGGTTTTCATTTTTGCTGACATACTCAGACTTAGGAAGCGTTGGTTGACCGATTTGTTCGCCAGAGCGCTGCGACCAGCAACGGTGCGGCAGTCATCAATCCAAGACCGATGATGATCCACTCAGCAGTGCCGAAATCTCCCGACATGGCCTCTGCTCCGAAATGCGCGAGCAGGAAACTGGCTGGAAGAATGCCTGCCAGAGTTGCGATCAGGAACCGCCAAAGGCGCAGGCGGCTGAGACCGGCAGCGTAGCTCATTGCGTCAAACGAGATGAAGGGCAAGAGGCGAGACGCGAACACCGTCAACATCAACAGATTTTGAGAGCCCAATAACCCGAAACCGGCCTTATCCCCAAGCCAGCGCTCAACGTGGTCGCGCCCGATATAGCGGGCGATGATGAATGCCACGAGTGCACCCAGTTCCGACCCGATGGCGACATAGACAGCTCCGGCAACATGACCATACGCCGCGCCTGCCACCAGTGCGACCGGTGCACTTGGAATGGGGCTTGCCACGATCGAAACCATCATGAGCACGATGATGAGCAACGGTCCCAAAGCGCCGGCCCGCTCTATCCAGACCTCGATAGTCTCGCGGGCTATCGCCGGGCCATATCCCATTGCCCATATGGCTATCAAAAGTACGCCAAGCGCAACCACCAACCATAGCCCAACCCGATGCAGGCGCGGTTTGCTAAGCGGCATGGAGCACCAAAAGAAAGAGAGCTGCGAAGACAATTGGCCTTTGCTCGGGCAAGATGAAATGCATAGGCGCAGAGATGACGATCAACAGCCCGCCGGCGAGGGTCAGCCGCTTGATGTGCAATTCGGTTTTCATCTCAAACCTCTATCGAGGAATAGGATTCCCCTAAAGGTTCCTGTCAGCGGAGGGTAAAGGGATTTCTGCGCTAAGCAACACTGAATTGCCCCATCATGCCGCCGTCTTCGTGTTCCAGAATGTGGCAGTGATACATGTAGGGCGCAGCCGCTGAGGCAGGTTTTTCGAATTTCATCGCAAGCTCCACTTCACCATCCACCAGTACCGTATCCTTCCAACCCCTGTTCTCTGCACGCGGTGCCGTACCGTTTTCCGACAGGACCTGAAACCGGACGCCGTGAACATGGAACGGGTGCATCATCATGGCCCCACGCACAATCCAACGCTCGATGCTGTTGAGTTTGGTGGAAAAATTGAGCGTTCCCGAATCGTATGACGCGCCGTTGATCGAAAATCGGTTACCGGACCGCGAGAACATCATCCCCATGCCCATCGACATATCCAGTGACAGACGTCGGACTGGCGCGTCCTTGACCGCAAGATCAGGCAACTGCCCGTCCAGAGAGCCGGGCAGGGCGTCGATGCGAACCGGAAGGGTTGTGTCGACAGCGAAAGGCAGCACGGTGAATGGACTGCCGGAACCGCCGCCGCCCATCATTCCGCCCATGGCCGAATTAATGATATCGTCGGACTTCAAAACACTGTCCCGCCCGCTTGTGAAATCCACAAGCACTTCTGCGCGCTCTCCTGGTGCAAGGGTCAGGCGGTTCAGCGCAATCGGTCGATCCAGAAATCCGGCATCTGTCGCGATGAGATGAAGCGACCGGCTGTCAGACATGGACAGGCGGTAAACCCGCGCATTCGAGCCGTTGACGACACGGCACCGCACGATCCCCTTCGGAACCGCTGCCGACGCGCCGATTTGACCGTTCACAACCATTGTGTCGCCCTGAAACCCGTTCATGGACTGGTGCATGCCGGGATCGTATTTCAGGCGTCCGCGCCAGTTGAACTGACGGTCCTGCAATACAAGGGTCAGATCATCGACCCCGTAGGCGGATGGCAATCCACGGGCGTCATCCGCGTCATCCGTCACCTGCAGAACACCCGCCAGCCCCAGCATGACCTGCCGTGCCGTCGCGCCGTGAATGTGGCTGTGATACCAGGCCGTTGCCGGGGGCTGGTCAAGGTCCAGCACCGGCTTCCAGGTGTCTCCCGGTGCGATGGCCTGATGTGGTCCGCCATCGAACTCACCGGCAACAACCAACCCGTGCCAATGCGCCGACATCGGCTCGCCAAGCGTGTTGTGCACCTCTGCCCGTGTCTCGACCCCGGCCTGCACCCGGATCGTCGGGCCAAGGTATCCCTGGTTGTAGCCGAACGTTTCGCTGGCGGCACCGTCGTCAAAACGGGTCTCGCCCGTGCGGGCTTCCAGCTGAAAAAGCCGGGATGTCGTCGCATCGAGAAGGGGAGGATACGCGAGCCTCTTGTCCGATGCCGCGAATGCAGCCGATGGCAGGGCAAATGCAGCCCCAAAGCCTGCGGCATGGCCCAACAGTTCTCGACGGTTCAACAGTTTCACTTCAACTCAATTCCTCTGGCAGCGCCGCCAGAGCCATATCGACACTGACGACCGGATAACCGCCCGCGATCCAGCCCGGTCCGGCGGCAGAACCGAGCATGCCTTCGGATACGTCAAGAAAGCCGCTGTAGCCAGCCTGCCGAAGACTTCGCATGACGCGGCCAGACCGCCCGCCTGTCGCACAGATGAGCGCGACAGGCCGCCCTTCGGCCCGTTCCCGGGCGGCAAAAAGCCGCTCGGCGAAACGGTCCTCATGCAGGCTGATGGGCCAGGTACCGTCGGCAACGCCGGTGTCGGTCCATTCCGGTCGCGACCGAACGTCGATCATCCGGATCAGGTCCTGTTGCAGCGCATCTGCTGCCATGTCCGCCGACCAGACCTCGGCGGTCTGGGCGACAGCCGAGAAAGGTGCAACGGAACTGGCCAACATCGCAAGGCTTGCGCCGCGGCGCGTCAGAAAGAAGGCCATAATTTGCCCCCATCAAGCTGAGTGCCGCAGGCTTGACCCTTATTCGCTGTCATGATGACCTTCCATGTCCGTTCCGGTGGAAGTACCGTTCATTTTGCTCATCCGTGTACCGGCATCTTCCATCTCGTCCTGAGAGATCTGGCCGTTACCGTCCGCATCGAGATGCTGAAAGCGATCTACCATGCGCGCGCGCATTGCGTCCATATGCAAGGCTTCGAACTCGTCAAGTGTCAACGCTCCATCGGAATTCGCATCGAACTCCCGCATTTTTTCGGACATCTGCGCGGCCATTTCATGAGGCTGTCCACCGGACATCATTGTCGACATCATGTCCCGATCCATCATTCCCATCATGTTGCCCTGGCCACCCATCATAGCGGCATGCATCTTCATCATTTTTCGCATCATCGGCATCATGTCCCCGCCCATCATGCCCATCTGATTGTCGCCATCGCCCATCGCCATGCCGGACATATTCCCGCTGTCAGGCTTGCTGTCGGCAGCCCCGTCGGATTCCGCAAATGCTGTTTGCGCCATGCCAACCGCGATCACCACGCCAAGCGCAATAATTTCTTGTTTTTTCATTTCTCATTCCTTTCAGACTTACCCTAGATACATTGGCGTTATAGCGCTTTGATTAAAGGCCAAGCGCGGGCCGTTTTGTAATCATTTGTCACAGCATCCTGTTACAAACGGTGACAAAGCAACCACTCACAGTTCGCCGGACGATTTGCTAGACAGACGTCGATCCAGTGAATTCATTGAAGAGGCTGATGATCCTTTGACACCTGAAATCGGTCATTTCGCGCTGGCACTGGCCTTGGCCATGGCGCTTGTTCAAAGTGTGCTGCCCATCCTCGGTGCGGGGCGCGGAAACATCCTGTGGATGCAGTCTGCCAGATGGTCCTCGTTCGGTCAGGTTTTCTTTGTCGGCATCGCGTTTCTGGCGCTGATGCAAGCCTTCGTCACAAGCGACTTCACGGTCAAGAACGTGGTGGAGAATTCCAATTCACTCAAACCGATGCTGTTCAAGGTGGCAGGCACCTGGGGCAGTCACGAAGGATCCCTGTTGCTGTGGACCCTTATCCTGACGGTGTTTGGTGCGGCGGTCGCCCTCTTCGGATCGAACATTCCTCTGTCGCTGAAGGCAAGAACGCTGTCGGTGCAGGCCTGGATCAGTGTCGGTTTCCTGACTTTCATGCTGCTGACGTCCAATCCCTTCGACCGCGTTTTCCCTCCGGCAGACGACGGTCAGGACCTCAACCCATTATTGCAGGATGTCGGTCTCGCCATGCACCCGCCGCTTCTCTACTTCGGGTATGTCGGGTTCTCGATTGTCTTTTCGTTCGCGGTTGCCGCCCTGATCGAAGGGCGGGTGGACGCGGCCTGGGCACGGTGGGTACGTCCGTGGACGCTGGCTGCCTGGATGAGCCTGACCGCAGGCATCGCGCTGGGATCCTGGTGGGCCTATTATGAGCTTGGCTGGGGCGGCTGGTGGTTCTGGGATCCCGTTGAGAACGTCAGTTTCATGCCATGGCTGATGGGCACGGCACTGCTGCATTCCGCAATCGTGACGGAGAAACGGGATGCGTTCAAAAGCTGGACAATCCTTCTGGCGATCCTGACTTTTTCCCTATCGCTCTTGGGCACGTTCATTGTCCGATCGGGCCTGCTGACCTCTGTGCATGCATTCGCGGTCGACCCGGAAAGGGGACTTTATATCCTTGGATTGCTGGCCGTTTCGATCGGCGGTTCCCTTGCTCTGTTTGCCTGGCGCGCGCCGACAATGGAGCCCGGCGGCCTGTTTAAGCCGATCAGCCGGGAAGCGGGGCTATTGGTGAACAACCTGCTGCTGGCCACGGCCACCGGCATTGTGCTGTTCGGCACCTTGTACCCGCTCTTCTACGAAGCCGCGACGGGCGGTGAAAAACTGTCGGTGGGGCCGCCCTTCTTCAATGCGTCCTTTATTCCCGTGATGCTGCCGCTCGTCTTTGCGATGGGGCTGGGGCCTTACCTGTCCTGGAAACGTGCCGATCTGGCGGGCGTTCTGCAGCGGTTGCGTTTCGTGGTCGTTCTGGCCGTGCTCGCGACATTGGTGACCTGGTATCTCGCCGAGGGCGGTCCGGTGTTGGGGTATCTGTCGCTGATGCTTGCATTCTGGCTGTTTTTCTCAACCCTGCGGGAATGGGCGATGCGCATAAAGCTGTTTGAGGCACCGTTCCCGGAATCGGTGCGCCGTGCACGCAACCTGCCCAGATCCTCTCATGGGATGACACTGGCTCATGCGGGGCTCGCGATGGCGATGTTCGGATTTATCGGCTCGACGGTCTGGAAATCCGAGGAAATCATCTTTGTCCGGCCCGGTACAGAGGTCAGCATTGGTGGGTTCGATGTCACCTTTGAGGGGGCCGAACGTGTGCGTGGGCCAAATTACTTCGCGGATCGTGGCACGCTTCGTGTGGCCCGGGAGGGGAACTATGTCACCGATCTCTTCCCGGAGCGGCGTACCTATCCGGTCGCGCAAACCACCACCACAGAGAGCGCCATCAGATCGACAATGGCCGGTGATCTCTATGCGTCCATCGCAAATCCGGCCGCCGAGGACGAGAGCACGCAAGGGGCTTGGACCCTGCGCATCCTGTATGAACCTCTGGTCAACTTTATCTGGATCGGATCGGCGATGCTTGTGCTTGGTGGGGGTCTTTCGCTGTCTGACCGGCGGTTGCGCGTCGGGGCACCCCGTCGCAAGGCGACAGCGCCCGCAGCACTTCCTGCGGAGTAGGCATGGGACGTATACTGGCATTCATTCCGCTGGCAATCGCGGCCATTTTCGGGGGGTTTTTTCTGTGGGGCTTGAACCCGGACCGGGACCCGAACAACATTCCTTCGGTTCTGATCTCGCAGCCGGCACCCGAATTCGATCTGGCCGCTGTCGACGGGTTGGAGACGCCAGGGCTTTCCCGCGCCGATCTGGTCGGGAACCCGCGACCGGTCATCGTGAACGTGTTTGCCTCGTGGTGCGTGCCCTGCCGGGCCGAACACGGGGTTCTGACCCAGATGGTCGAAAAGGACGGGCTGACGTTGTTCGGGATCAATTACAAGGACAAGCCGGAGGATGCGACTAAATGGCTTGCTGAGCTTGGCAATCCCTACGAAAGGATCGGGTCTGATCTGAGCGGCAGAGTGGGGATTGAATGGGGCCTTTCGGGCGTACCTGAAACATTCATTGTCGGCTCTGACGGGACGGTGTTGTTCAGATATGTCGGCCCCGTCGTGGGCGAAACGGCGATTTCCACATTCAGGGAAGCATTGATCCAGGCTGGCGCGTTAGCAAGGGGCCAGAACGGATGAGGTATATCGCATTTGCTTTCCTCCTGCTGCTTCCGGTGACGGCCTTGGCGGTCGAGCCAGACGAGATGTTGCAGGATCCTGTACTGGAGCAACGCGCCCGTGAAATATCACGGGAACTGCGCTGCGTTGTCTGCCAGAATCAGGACATCGACAGCTCCAACGCCGGGGTTGCGCGGGACCTGCGCATACTGGTGCGCGAAAGGCTTGTTGCCGGTGACAGCGACAAGGAGGTCATCGCGTACATCCACGCCCGGTATGGCGATTATGTCCTGATGCGCCCGCCCCTGAATCGCGCCACTCTCGCGCTCTGGATGGCGCCCTTCGTGTTTGCGCTTGTTTCGCTGCTTGTCGGCTGGACCGTCATTTCGAGAAGCCGGCGCAGGGCTGCCGCAACGGGATTTTCCGATGACGAAAAAGCGGAAATTGCGCGTTTCATTGAAGAGAACGCTTCAAAGGACGGTTCATGATCTGGTTGGTTTTCGCCCTGTTATCCGTTGTAGGTCTGCTTTTCATGGGCCTGCCGCTGCGCCATCGGTCGTCGCGGACACCCGTCCCGGCTGACGCCACGGATGCGGTCCTCATGGATCAGTTGGATGAGGTTCGGCGGGATCTTGAGCGCGGTGTCATTTCCGACACCGAGGCCACGGCGGCGGAGCAGGAGATCAAGAGACGGATCCTCGTGCAGTCGCGCCGGTCCGTTCTGTCAGATGGGAAACCGGCGGCAGGGGGCCGCTTGATGGTCGTTCTGAGCGCAGTGTTCGTGCCGGTCTTCGCTTTTGGATATTACTCCGCAATGGGCTCGCCAGAGATCCCAGGTGTCGCCTTTGCCGAACGTGCCACTGAACGGCAGGAAGCGGCGGAAATCGCCGAATTGACAGATCGTCTGTACGTCCGGCTCAGTTCAGACCCCGAAGGCGGGCCTTCGGAAGGCTGGATGCTGCTGGGGCAAACCTATTCGAAAATGGGCCGGTATGCGGATGCAGCCGATGCATATAGAGTTGTCGCACAACGACCGGAGGCCGATTCCGCCGTCTTCTCCATGTTGGCCGAGGTTCTGATCTACGCAGAGCAAGGTGTGGTGACACCTGAAGCGGACACCGCGATTGATCGGGCGTACGAACTGGATCCTTCCAATCCCGGTGCTGCCTTTTTCAAGGCAGTCTCGCTCGAGCAGAAGGGCGATGAGGCTCGGGCTCACGAAACGCTGGTGGCCCGGCTGGACGATGCGGATAGGTTTTTCCCGTGGATGGAAAGCTTTGTTGGCGAAGCCAACCGGATTGGCGCGAAGATCGGCAAGGCTCCGATCTCGCTGGCCGACTATGCCCCGAAGACCAGTGCGTCCGGCCCGACACAGGAAGACATCGAAAACGCGCAGGACATGAGTGTGGAGGAACGACAGGATTTCATCCGCTCGATGGTCGAACGGCTGGCCACGCGGCTGGAAGATGAGCCTGACGATCTTGATGGATGGATGCGGCTTGGCAATGCCTATTCGGTTCTGGGTGATACCGCGCCGGCAATCGCGGCGTTTGAACACGCTGAAATCCTGTTGTCGGAGGTGCCGGGAGATGACCCGCGCCGTCAAGCCGTGCAAAGCGCGTTGGAACGGTTGCGCCCGTAGTGGCGTGGGCGACCGTCGCTGTGCAGGTGAATGTGAGGCAGGATCAAGGTTTGGCGCTTAATCGAAAGCCCATCCGGTCCGGCCGTCGTCACAGACTATTTCGTGGGTAGTACCTTCAGACTGACCGACCAAGCGACATCCTACGGGAAGCATGACGTCGTGTGCCGCATCCCGTGTCACGGAAGGGGGCTCAAGTGGGCAAAGCTTGCCCGAGGCCGACTGGGCACAACCGCCGAGGGCCAGAATACCTGCAATCGGAATTCCGATTGTCAGCCGCGTTCTAGCGGGCGCGTACCAGTTCTCGTTCGGGAGCTTGGCCATCTTCAAATTCTGCATCCACAGTCGCCTCGTTCGCCTGTTCAACTCTTGACCCGTGACACGACTTTCCCATCATCCTGTGCATGACGACATGCGCACCAAGACAAAGTGCGAGCGGCGCAAAAAGGCCGACGTTGCCCCACAGACCCGCGATCGTGCCGCCTGCAATAAAGAATGCGGCGACTGGAAACAACATAACGGCACAACAGGCCATCATACCATACTGCATCAGTTTCGATGAACCGGTGGATTTTTGACTTTGATTGTCAGACATGTAGCTCTCCAGAATATGCTCGTGTTCTTCTGCGACATTCCAGTGAGGCAAGGTCAAGGGTACATTCGGATACAATTTGATCAGATGACAGCCTGCGGGTCGTTGACCAAGTTGGCCCGTCAGGTTGCCAGATCCAACGCATAGGACAGGAATGTGACGAGGGGGATCGGGGTCAGGCTGAACAGCAAGGCCATGCTCATTGTCCTGAACATGGTAGGCTTCGATGCCTCGCCAGAAGGTTCTGTCAGAACCACCAGAAGCGCGATGAAGGTGCCGGGCGCCAGGGCATAGAGATATACGCCCGAGATGTTCCCAAACATGAACGACCGCTCGAGCGTTGGTCCGACCACGCTCAAAGCTGTTGCACGGCTGCCGTTGAACGAGCCGAACAGATCGGCCGACATCACATAGACGGCAATGTGAACCCCAATGAATGCGACACTCCGCAGCAGGCCATCTAAAACCAGGTAAACAATCGGCCGATGCTGGTACTGCTTCAGCGCGACCGATGCGGAAACGAACCCCAAGTAATTCACGAGGAAAACGACCACAAACCCATTGGTAAAGACCTGCCGGAGGAAGCGCGAGAGCGCGGTCCCATTCGTCAGCAGCAGCGTCGCAAAACCAGGCGTTGCGAGGATGTAGACAAGCAGGAACGGCAATATGCTTGCCAAGCTCAGAACGGATACGTTCCAACAAAATCTGCCGAATGGTAAGGTCGGCGAAAAACTTTGTCGGAACGTATCGCGGGCAAACACGTCAGCCGTGGGTTGCGAAGACTTGCGTCGACCCATCCATCAGTACAAGCAGCACATCATAGGGATCACCTTGGGGGCCCATGCCGGGCGAACCCATGGGCATTCCCGGTGCTGTCAGTCCGCGCGCGACAGGTTTTTCGCTCAGCAACCGCCCGATGTCAGCCGCAGGCACGTGACCCTCGACGAAATATCCGCCCACGGACGTAGTGTGACATCCTGCCAGTTCCGGCGCGATGCCGTGTTTCTGCTTCAGAACCTGAAGCGTGTCGTAATCCACGTCCTCGACCGATGCCTTGAAACCGGCAGCGATCATCTCATTTACCCAAGCGCCGCAGCAGCCGCAGGTCGGTGTCTTTGTCACCTGCAACGTGGGTGCGGCGGTTTGCGACAAAGCAGGCCCGGCCAAGGCCAGGCTGAGTGCCGTAAGGCCAAATTCACGTCGGTTCACTTAAAACTCCTCGATGTTCTTCCTTAAATAGTTGCTCGGTATCCCGAAGTCGACTGCCCGCGCTGTTACATTTGGCTACAAACACGGGATGGGCGTCCCTTGGTGAAAATGACTATGTTGGCGGCATGAGCGATCTGCCACGCATCCTTGTCGTCGATGACCATTCAGAGATTCGGAAATCCGTCACCAGTTATCTGGAACGCAACGGCATGCGTGCTTCAGCGGCGGAAAATGCAGTTGAGATGGACGCAAGGCTGGCGGAAGCGCATTTCGATCTGATTGTCCTCGATGTGATGATGCCGGGGGAAGACGGGCTGTCCGCGTGCAGGCGATTGCGCAAGGAAGGGCATATTCCGATCCTGATGCTGACCGCATTGGGTGACGACGAAGACCGCATCGCGGGTCTGGATGGCGGGGCAGACGATTATCTCGCCAAGCCGTTTAATCCCAAGGAACTGGTGGCGCGGATCAACGCGATATTGCGTCGGACGCAGCTGATCCCAAAACCGAATGGTTTTGCGGGGAAAACGTTGAAGTTTGCACACCTAAAGCTGGATTTCGATGGCCGCACACTGATTGACCAAGGCGGTTCGCGTACGCAACTTACATCCGGTGAACTCAAACTCCTGACCCTGTTCCTGCAAAGGCCAAGGACGGTCATTGGCCGCGACGAGCTGCTCAAATTGAGCACCGGCCGGGTCGCCGGTCCATTGGACCGAACCATCGACAATCAGGTGAGCCGGTTGCGCCGGAAGATGGAAGAGGACGTTTTGCGCCCGAAGATCATCGCGACTGTCCGGCATGGGGGGTATAGTCTTTCCTGCGATGTCGAGATTTGCGAATGAAGCTGCTTCCGCGGACGTTGCGTGCACAGATTGCCCTTCTGGTCCTCGGTGTCTTGATCCTCGCGCAAGCTCTGAGTCTTTGGTTTTTCGTTGATGAACGCTCGTTAGCCATTCAGGCCGCCATCGGTGCCGAAGCCGCCGGAAGGGCCGCAAATGTCGCACAGTTGATTGAAGGCGCACCCCCGGAATTGCATGCCCAGATCGTCCGCGCGGCAACGTCTCCGCTCGTACGGTTCGACCTTACAGACGAGCCGTCGGTTGCACACGGACAACACGATGACGGTGGAGCGGTCGAAGCGCGGATACGGGCACTGCTTCAGGAAAGCTACAGCCGGGATATCCGGGTTGAGGTTCATGAAATCGAGGGAGGTCTGCTGCCCCTTCCGAACCTGTCACCGGAAATGGCGCAAATGCACGCCGAAATGATGCAGGGCAGCCTTGCGGCCATCGAGATGGAGCTGTCCATTGCGCTGTCCGGTGGGAATTGGCTCAACATCGAGACGCGGTTCGAACGGCCGCCTCTGCAAAGGTCGCTGGCGTCCAACATATCCTTTGCACTGACTGCGGGACTTCTGCTGGTTGCAAGTTTCTGGTTTCTCCTGTCCCGATTGACCGGACCACTCAACGATCTCGCGACTGCGTCCGAACGTCTGGGTCGCGGCGCCGCCAAGGGCGATCTGCCGGTCGTAGGGCCGAAGGAAGTTCGGGATCTGACCCGATCATTCAACATCATGCAGGATCGCCTGACGCGATTTGTCAGTGACCGGACCCAGATGCTTGCAGCGCTTGCGCATGATCTGCGCTCGCCTTTGACGGCGCTTAGGGTGCGGGCCGAAATGGTGGACGACGAAGACACGCGCACGTCCTTGGTGGCGTCAAGTGAAGAGATGCAACGGATGGTCGATGCGACCCTCGATTTCGCGAAGGGCGTCGGACAGCATGAAGAGGTCCAATCGGTTGATTTGCACGATCTGATCACTGGTATGGGCTTGGACAAGGTTCAGGTGACCAGCCAAGGTCCACTCATCGTATCCGTGAAACCAAGCGCGATGGGGCGCGCGTTGAGAAACCTGATTGAGAACGCGATCCGCTACGGGAGTGAGGCCAGGGTTTCGTGGCAACGCATGGGCAGTGAGGTAGTGGTCGCCATCGACGATCAGGGGCCCGGTATTCCCGACAATCAGCTGGAGGCTGTTTTCGGACCCTATGTCAGGCTCGAGACGTCGCGATCACAGGATACCGGCGGTCATGGCCTGGGGCTGTCGATTGCGCGCAGCATCATCCTTGAGCACGGTGGTTCTATCGAACTGAAAAACCGCACTGATGGGGGTCTGCGCGCTGAAATCACGCTGCCCGTCAAACAAAGCGCCGAGTCAGCCCCGAAAGAGGAAGGCTCGCCACATATGGCGCGGGTTGTTCGTCACCTCAAACCCGACTAGTTTAGTGAGGCAAGTATATGAAACGAAGATATTTCCTGACTTCTGTTGCAGCTCTTTCGGTGAGTGGAAAAACAGCATTCGCGCATAGTGACGCAGAGCACGACCGGCGCGTCGGGCCATCTGTGGTGCCCCCGGAGCAGTTGCCGCGCCAGGTTCCGTTCACCGAGGCAGACAAACCGGGAGAAATACATGTCGATCCGAACCAGTTCGCTTTATTTTGGACTTTGCCGAACAATCGGGCAATCAGGTATACCGTCGGAATTGGCCGGGAGGGGCTCTATGAATCCGGCGAGTTCTATGTCGCGCGCAAGCAAAAGTGGCCGCGGTGGACGCCCACACCCGCCATGATAGCCAGAGATCCTGACCGATATCTTCGTTTTGCGGGCGGTGTGCCCGGTGGGCTGAACAATCCACTCGGTGCCCGCGCCTTGTATCTTTACCAGCCAGGGCGTGGGGACACCTACCTGAGAATTCACGGCACAACGGATCCGAAGACGATTGGTCGACGTGTCTCAAACGGCTGTGCAAGGCTTACCAATAATCAGATCATCGAACTCTATGAGAAGGTCCCGCTCGACACGCGTGTTGTCCTGAAACCCATCGAGGTTTGAGGCAGCAGCGCGAAGACGTGTCCGTTGGCCGGGATACATATCGTTACATAATATCAGGCCCCGGACTGTTCATGAAATGCGACCAGGCGGGTAGTCTAGTGGATAGGCAGACAACAACATGAGGCCATATGATGACCCGCAAGCAAACACGTGTAACGCGTCGAGCATTCACGGCAGGTGCCGCATCGGCAGCTTTCGCGGCCCCGTCCATCCTGCGTGCGCAGGTGGATCAAACCAGTGTCCGAAGGAATATCTCATCGTTTCGTACACACGCTTGGCAAGACCACTTTGACGCTTTGGACAAGGGTATCATCATCGCAGACACCGTTACCCGCGTGATGCAACACTGGACGGCCGATGGCGAAATGCGCATTTATCCGACATCGGTTCCCTTGTCTGACGAGCTGACAAAGCGCGGCTACACGACAGTCACGTTCAAGGACCCCGAACCTGACTGGACCCCTACACCCTCCATGCGCGAACGTGACCCGTCTTTGCCAGCCTATATGCCGCCCGGGCCGGATAACCCGTTGGGCGTCCGTGCCCTGCACCTGAGTTGGACGTACTACAGGATTCACGGCACCCATGATACGCGCAAGATCGGAAGACGCTCTTCAAGCGGGTGTATCGGTCTCTACAACGAGCAAATCATCGAGGTGTTCGAAAGGACACCGGTCGGCACGCAGGTACGATTAATCTGATGTCGAAGTCCGGCATCCTGATTGCGGCGTTTTTTGTCGTCGGTGGCGCGGTTGTGATCTGGCAGCAATTGAAGCCATCGTCTTCGATGCCCGGCCACACAATGACAACGCCTGATCTTTCGCAGACGGAAGAGGGCGCGCCGATTGCAGACGTGGTTGTGCCTGCTGAATTCTCAGCAAATGCCCAATTGGGAAAGCGTGTTTTCGATGGCGCTTGCGCCGCTTGTCACGGTGCGAATGCTGCCGGACAGAATGGCGTGGCACCGCCGCTTGTCCACAAGATCTATGAACCGAGCCATCACGGTGACGCCGCTTTTTTGCTTGCCGCGAAACAAGGTGTCAGAGCGCACCATTGGAAGTTTGGCAATATGCCGCCAGTTGAAGGCGTCACGCCCGGCGATGTGAAGATGGTTGTTGCATATGTGCGGGAACTTCAGCGCGCCAACGGGATCAATTGACAGGAATGACCAACTTGAACATGAAGATATGGATTACTGCCATTGCGATCGGGACGACCGGCGTTGCTGCCTTGGCGCATTCCGGAGCAACCGGCGTGGTGCTGGAGCGGATGCAGGGCATGTCCGCGATGGCCAAAACACTCAAGACGCTATCACCCATGATGCGGGGTCAGGTACCTTATGACGCCGATGTCGTCCGCAGGGAAGCTGGCGCGATGATCGGCCATGCCGGTGAGCAAATGACGCGACTGTTTCCTGAAGGCTCGGGTGGCGGAGTGTCCAAGGCGTTGCCGTCGGTCTGGGAAAACAGCGAAGAGTTCGCGGCCCTTGCGCAAGAGTTGAGAACAGCCGCCGAAGGATTGAAGTTGAGCGCAGGCAATGGGTTGGCCGCAGCACAGGGCAACGGTAGCGAATCAATGATGGGCGGCGCCACTGACGGGATGATGGGTGGCGGGTCCGCGCCTGCAATGGGAGGGGGCATGATGGGATCGGACCTTCCCATGACGACCGAGATGTTTGCGGACATGCCGACCGACCGTGCGTTCGCGATGGTCGCCCAGACCTGTTCGGCCTGCCACCAGAAGTTCCGCAAAGAGGACAAGTGATCAGATGCGGTGGTGGCGTTGGATCATCGGTGCGGGGGTCGTCGGCGGCATCGGCGTTGTCGCGGCAACGATAGCCTGGCCGATCGGTGCGCCAGTCTCGGACCTGACCCTGCAAGGCGATGCCCAGCGGGGGTCGTATCTGGCGCGCGCCAGTGGATGCATTGCGTGCCACACCAACTTTGAAGCTGGCGGGGCGCCATTGGCAGGAGGAGCGCCACTCCGGACCGATTTCGGGACATTCTATCCGCCAAATCTGACCACCGATGTCGAATTCGGGATTGGCGGCTGGACAGTAGAAGAGTTTGCAAAAGCGGTAAGGCAGGGAATTTCCCCGGACGGAGACCCCTATTATCCCACCTTCACCTACCCGTTTTATGCAAATTACACGGATCAGGACATTGCCGATCTGTGGGCCGCGTTCCAGACCGTGCCAGCCGTGAATGTGCCGACCCCGTCCCATGAGGTGCCTTTTCCGTTCGATCAGCGATGGGGGATGAAACTTTGGCGGGCGGCTTTTCTGACAAAGCCTGACACCGCACCAGAGGCGGACCGAAGCGATGCTTGGAACAGGGGCAAGCTGCTGGTCAACGGGGCGGCACATTGTGCTGCCTGCCACACAACGCGGAACTTTGCAGGCGCACGCATAGTATCGAAGAGGTTTTCCGGCAACGACGCCTTGCCGGGAGGTGGCAAAGCACCTTCGATCCGGACGCGCGATCTTGTGTCCGAAGGCTGGACAACAGACGATATGGCTTATGCATTGCGATCTGGCATAACGCCGTCTGGCGACGTATTTGGTGGATCAATGGCCGAAGTCGTGCGCTATGGCACGGGCTTTCTGAGCGACGCAGACCTGAATGCGATGGCCACCTACCTGCTGGACAACAAATCATAATCTTGGGAACCCACGAATGATCACGCTCAATCGCCGCCAATTTCTGGCAACATCTGCTGCGTTCAGTGGTCTGTCGGCCAGCACTGGATTTGCGGGCACGCCATTCGCGACCCTGACAGCCCAGCAAAGCGACGTGCAGCTGCTGCCCGGCAACTATGGCAAGACATCGCTTTGGTGCTTTGACGGCGGCTCACCCGGTCCGGAGATTCGCGTGGCGCAGGGGGGGCGTGTCCAGCGCAGATTGGTCAACCGGTTTTCTCAGGGAACGTCGACGCATTGGCACGGCATCCGCATCGACAATGCGATGGATGGCGTTTCCGGCCTGACACAGGATGTGGTCCAGCCGGAGGAAACATTCGACTATGACTTTACTGTCCCGGATGCCGGGACCTATTGGTACCATGCCCATAATAGGTCGTTTGAGCAGGTGGGCAGAGGGCTTTACGGTGCACTGATCGTGGAAGAGGCCGAGCCTCTCGACATTGATCGCGAGGAAGTCCTGATCCTGGATGATTGGCTTATTGACCCCGAAACCGCGCAGATCAAAGACGACTTCGGAGCGCCTCATGATCTCAGCCACGCAGGGCGCATCGGCAACCTGCTGACGACCAATGGAACCTTCAATCTGGGCCTGAGTGCACGCAAGAACGAAAGACTGCGCTTGCGGCTGATCAATGCTGCCAATGCGCGCAATTTCCAACTGGGGCTGGAAGGCCTTGACGGTTGGGCGGTTGCTTTGGACGGCATGCCCCTGGCTGCACCCATTAAGGTGACGGAGCCGATGATCCTCGCTCCGGCTCAACGGATCGACCTGATCGTCGATGTGGTCGCGGATGTTGGTGAAACGGCTCATATTCTTCAGTTCGGCCGGGAAGAGGCCTTCAGCCAGGTTACATTCGAGGTCGTTGAGTGGGGCTCGAAAAATCGTCGAGACGCGCCTTTGGCCTTGCCGCCGAACGACCACAGGATGGTCGACTTGAGTGAAGCCACGATGCTCAGCCTGAGTATGGAAGGCGGTGCCATGGGGCGGATGAGGTCCGCTTCCCTTGGGGGCGAACTCAAGCCGATCGGCGAGATCGTCGAGGCCGGGTATTTCTGGTCGTTCAACGGCAAAGTGGACGGGATCAACGGTGATCCCCTTGCGCGGCTGGACCGCGGCCAGAATGTACGATTGAAGATCGTGAACGACACGGCGTTTCCGCACGCGATGCACCTGCATGGCATTCACTTCCACGAGGTCGCCGAAAACGGCACCCTCGGACCGCTGCGTGACACGACCCTTCTTGAACGGGGTCAGACGCGCGAGATTGCCTTTGTGGCGGACAACCCGGGCCAATGGCTGCTACATTGCCACATGCTGTCGCATGCGGCTTCGGGCATGATGACCAAGATCGTCGTTGGATGACCCCGCGATCCGTCTATCTTGCGTTGGGCGTAGTTACCGTTGCGGTGGCTACCATATTCCTGTGGACCCGGTCCGGCGGAACCGACCATACGGCGGAAAACCTCATCAACTCCTCAGCCGATGTGGCCGCGGGCGAAGTCCTCTATGCCGAAAATTGCGCCGCGTGCCATGGCGCAAATCTGGAAGGTGAAGAAAACTGGCGCAGTCCGCGTGATGACGGAAGCCTGCCCGCACCGCCGCATGATGCAAGCGGCCACACTTGGCACCACGCGGACAGCATGCTGTTCGCCTACACCAAGCTGGGGGGCGCCGAGGTTCTCGCGGCGCAAGGCGTTGACTTCAACAGCGGCATGCCCGGTTTCGGCGACCAACTGAGCGACGGGGAAATCTGGGACATCCTCGCATACATCAAGTCAACATGGCCGGAGCGTGAACGCGCCACGCAAGCCGAGCGCACGGCCCAGGATATTGCCTCACAAGGAGACGGATAATGAAAAGATTCTTGGCTACCACCGCACTGTTAATGCTTCCGATCGCTGCGATTGCAGACGGCATGGACGAAGACCGGATCAAGGAACTGGTGCTGGAAGCCATCCGCGAGAATCCGGGCATCGTGTTCGAGGCCGCGCAGTTGTTCGAACAGCAACAGCAGGCGTTGCAGGCGCAAGCCGCAGCGCAGGTTTTCGATACGGAAAAAGCCACGCTTGAAAATGATCCCAATGCGCCCGTTCTGGGCAATCCGGATGGCGATATCACGGTTGTCGAATTCTTCGACTACAACTGCCCCTATTGCCGCCGGGTTAAACCTGAAATGGAGGCCCTGCTCGCTGCTGATCCCAACGTCAGGGTCGTTTACCGGGAATGGCCCATTCTGGGGGACGGGTCGGTTTTTGCCGCCCGCGCGGCGCTGGCGTCCCGAAACCAGGGCAAATATGAAGAGTTTCATTGGGCCATGATGCAACTGAAGGAACGCGCAGAGGAAGCATCGATTCTCCGCACTGCGGAAGACATCGGCCTCGATGTTGCACAGTTGCGTCGCGACATGAACGGACCGGAAATCGAAGAACACATACAGACTTCCATGCGGCTTGCGCAATCTCTGGGGTTCAGTGGCACACCTTCATTTGTGATCGGCGACAGTCTTGCGCCGGGCCTGATCCAGGCGGACCAGATGATCGAGCTTGTCGATCAGGCACGGGCCGCCGAATAAGGACAATCCTACGCGGCTGAAGCGTCGTAGCCAGCGTCAGCGATGGCTTGCCGCACGGTCGCCTGTTCCAATGTGCTTTGGACAGTGACAAGGCGAAGGTCCAGATCGGCCGTGACAACGGCTGATGGATCCTTTGCCTTGATGCCGCTTTCTATAGCGGATGTGCAGTGTCCACAGCTCATTTTCGGGACGGAAAAAATCATGAAGGCCTCCATTTTTGGTACAACCTCAGACTTGGTCGTTCCATCGGGAGGAAGGTCAAGCAAATATCAAAAAAAATTAGATACTCTCTTGAGCTTCCAGCAACTGGAAGCCCTATATCAGGGTAAGTTCAACCGAGGAGGCCCTCATGACCGACCCCAATACGATACGTCTATCCGTTTCCGGCATGAACTGTGCGTCTTGTGTGGGCAGGGTTGAGAAGGCTTTGAACGAGGTTCCGGGCCTTTCGAACGTCAGTGTCAACCTTGTGAACGAAACGGCTCAATTTCAGATGGATAATCCGGCCACCACGGGCGTGGCGGTCACGGCCCTCTCGAACGCCGGATACCCGGCACGGACGGGGCGCGTAACATTGAACGTAGACGCCATGTCCTGCGCGTCCTGTGTCGGTCGGGTTGAAAAGGCGCTTGTACGGACACCCGGCGTATTGAATGCGGCGGTCAATCTGGCAACCGAAACGGCTGTGGTAGAGTATCTGCCAGATGCCATCACCCCGGAAAAGATTGCCCGGATCAGTACGGAGGCGGGGTACCCGGCCGAGATTGCGCAGAGCGATGCGCACGAGGACCGATCGGACCGCAAGGCAGAAGAAGCCGACGCGCTGGCGCGCCGTGTCATCCTTGCCGCGATCCTGACCGTGCCGGTGTTCGTTCTGGAAATGGGAAAACATACCATACCCGGCTTTGAGGGCCTGATTGAGAGCACAATCGGCATTCAAACGTCATGGCTGATCCAATTCGCGCTTGCCACGGTGGTTCTTTTCGGACCGGGTTGGGGGTTCTTTGCGAAGGGCATTCCGGCGTTGATCAAGCGTGCCCCGGATATGAACAGCCTTGTCGCACTGGGAACCGGGGCGGCGTGGACTTATTCCGTAGTCGCGACCTTCCTGCCTCAGGTGCTGCCTGACGGTGTGCGCGCCGTCTATTTCGAAGCAGCGGCGGTTATTGTCGTTCTGATCTTGTTGGGTCGCTGGCTTGAAGCGCGGGCCAAGGGCAAGACCGGTGCAGCCATTCAGGCCCTTCTTGGTCTGCAGGCAAAGACAGCCAGGGTCCTGCGTGACGGGCAGGCGACCGAGGTTGACATCAAGGAACTGCGGATCGGCGATCAGATCCTCGTGCGTCCCGGTGAAAGGCTGCCTGTCGATGGCGAGGTCACAGAAGGATCAAGCAACGTCGATGAAAGCATGATCACCGGTGAACCCCTCGCCGTGCCAAAGGCTGCTGGCGAACCGGTGACCGGCGGCACGGTGAACGGCACCGGGAGCCTGACCATAACGGCGACGCGAGTCGGGGCGGATACCACGCTGGCGCAGATTATCCGCATGGTCGAAGATGCTCAGGGGGCCAAGCTGCCGATCCAAGGCCTAGTGGATCGCGTGACCATGTGGTTCGTGCCTGCCGTTCTGGTTCTGGCGCTTGCGACTGTGGTTGTCTGGCTGCTGGTCGGTCCCGATCCGGCTCTGACCTTTGCGCTTGTGGCGGGTGTCTCCGTTCTGATCATTGCGTGCCCCTGCGCCATGGGGTTGGCCACGCCCACCTCGATCATGGTGGGGACAGGACGCGCGGCTGAGATGGGGGTGTTCTTCCGCAAGGGAGATGCGCTGCAACATCTGGATGAAGTTGGCGTTGTCGCATTGGACAAGACCGGGACGGTCACGCAAGGGCAACCCAGTTTGACAGACCTCATCACGGCCGACGGCTTTGACCGGGCAGAGACACTCGCCCTCATCGCATCTGTCGAGGCGCAGTCTGAGCACCCGGTGGCAGAGGCCATTGTGCAGTCCGCAAAGAGCGAAGGCCTGTCCTGGCCCGATGCGACGGAATTCCGGTCCGTGACCGGCTACGGTGTCGAGGCGCTTGTCCAGGGCCGCAAGGTTCATGTCGGTGCGGATCGCTTCATGGTGCAGCAGGGCATTGACACCAGCCCGCTGGAAGACCGCGAAAGGGCCTTGGCCGAAAAGGGACGCACCGCGCTTTATGCTGCGGTGGACGGATCCCTGGCGGCCGTGATTGCCGTGGCAGACCCGGTCAAATCCTCCAGCGCCGAAGTGATCGCAGCTCTGCATGATCGAGGGATCAAGGTCGCGATGATCACCGGAGACAAGAAGGCCACGGCAGATGCCATCGCCCGCGAGGTCGGGATCGACCATGTCATTGCAGGGGTGTTGCCGGATGGAAAAGTCGCCGCCCTGGACGAATTGCGGCAAGGGAACAGCAAGATCGCCTTTGTCGGAGACGGCATCAACGACGCGCCAGCGCTGGCCCATGCCGATGTCGGCATCGCCATCGGAACCGGCACGGATGTCGCAATCGAAAGCGCCGACGTGGTGTTGATGTCGGGCGACCTGCGCGGCGTGGTGAATGCCATCGACGTGTCGCGCAAGACCATGCGCAACATACGGCAGAACCTTATCTGGGCCTTTGGCTATAACGTCGCGCTGATCCCTGTGGCGGCGGGCGCGCTTTACCCGGCCTTTGGATTGCTCCTGTCGCCGGTGTTTGCCGCCGGGGCCATGGCGCTGTCCTCCGTGTCGGTTCTGACCAACGCGCTGCGGCTGCGACGGATCAAGGCGACGATGTCGGAACAGGATCCGCCCCACGACGCGGAGACGAAATTCGCAACGCAGCCCGCAGAATAGGAGACAGGTGTGAACATCGGAGAAGTATCAGAACGCGCGGGTTTGCCAGCGAAGACAATCCGCTACTACGAAGACATCGGCCTTGTCCGGCCTTTGCGCAGCGACAACGGCTATCGCGCCTTTCGCGACAGCGACATCCACAAGCTCGCATTTCTCGGTCGCGCCAGGACGTTCGGGTTCTCGATCGAAGACTGCCGCACGCTGCTTGATCTCTATGAAGATGAGACGCGGGAAAGTGCACAGGTCAAGGCTGTCGCTCAAGAGCATCTGGCCGCCGTTGACGAAAAAATCGCCCAGCTCAAGTCGATGCGAGAGACCCTGGCTCACCTCGTTGACGCCTGCCAGGGCGATCACCGCCCCGATTGTCCAATCCTGAAAGATCTGGCCAAAGACCCGTAACGCACGATGCCTGGGCCAGACATTTATGGGGTTTCATGCCGTTTCGATATATCGTCTTGAAACCCTCCAGCGCTGGAATGTTGTTCCTCCACAAATAGAATCCATGATGGAGAGATCAGATGTCTGAAGATGCGATCGGGAAATCTCGTGGCGGGTCCGATACCCGTTCAAGTGAAGGTGCAGCACATTCGGGAGGCCATTCAGGTTCATCCTATGGCCGGTTTCTGGCGATGGTCGGCACATCGACTGCGATCATGTTCGGCCTGATGTACATCAACTCGTACTCCTTCGAACATGTCTACTGGAGCGAAACCCGATTTTACATGACGTTCATCATGGGCGCGACGATGGCGACCGTGATGCTCCTTTTCATGTTGAACATGTACAAGAACAAGGGCGTCAACGCCGCGATCATTCTCGGGTCTGTCGTGATGTTCGCCGGCGCGCTCTGGCTCGTGAGAAGCCAGGAGACCATTCAGGACGAAAGCTGGATGAGCGCGATGATTCCGCACCACTCCATTGCGATCATGACAAGCGAACGGGCCGAGCTGACAGATCCAAGGGTCGAGGCGCTGGCTTCGGAAATTGTGACGGCGCAAAACCGCGAAATTTCCGAAATGCGTTTCCTCATAGATGACATTGAGGCAAATGGCGAAGCCGGTCCTGAATGGCCACTTGGTGAAGCGGACGGTCCGGCTGAAATGGAGGGGCTTCAAGAAGCGATTGCAACCCCGGTGATTGCCGGAATCCGTCCTGCACCGCTCAAAGCCGAAGAAATAACACGCGCACTGGGGTCCGACGGACAATGCCGTTTCATTCGCGCCGTGAACGCCGATCCCATTCTGGTCACGGACGGGGCGGGGAACGGCGTCGCCAAGATATCCGGATCGCTGGTCAACTTCACGTCGCAAGACACAGTGACGTCCGGTGGCGTCCTGTCTGCCGATGGTGGCCAATTCACGCTGGCGCCGGGTGACGCGGACGGTGAAGACGCCACCCTGCTGTTTGAATTGACGGGAGAGACGCCTCTGACTGTCGGATTTACCGGGTATTGGACCTGCAACGGTTAAAGGATTTAAAGGAACGCGTCATGACGAGAGAGGCAAAATCCACCCCGAAGACGGCGGTTTTGTACCGAATGGTGATGGAGGAGCATGTTTGTCCCTATGGGCTGAAAATCGAAGGACCTGCTTGAGCGGGAGGGGTATTCGATTGAGGACCGGCCTCTGAACACCCGCGAGGAAACGGATGCTTTCATGGAAGAACACGGTGTCGAAACGACTCCGCAGACCTTTATCGGCAATGAAAGAATTGGTGGCTATGACGCGCTGAGGGAATTTTTCGGCCAGGACGTAAAGGATGACGACGAGACGACTTATCAACCCGTCATTGCGATATTCGCGGTCGCATTCCTTATGGCGCTTGGTCTCAGTTGGGCGTTTTACGGTTCGATCCTGACGCTGCGGGCATTCGAGTGGTTCATCGCGATCTCGATGAGCTTTCTTGCTGTTCAAAAACTGCAGGACGTCGAGACGTTTTCCACGATGTTTCTGAACTACGATCTGCTTGCCCAGAAATGGGTGCGCTATGGCTATGTCTATCCCTTCGGCGAAGCACTTGCCGGTATTCTCATGGTCGCCGGTGCCTTGGTCTGGATCAGCGCGCCTGTTGCACTGTTCATCGGTACGGTCGGAGCGGCTTCAGTTTTCAAGGCCGTCTACATCGATAAGCGCGAGATCAAGTGCGCCTGCGTGGGCGGCGGTTCAAACGTGCCGCTGGGTTTCGTGTCCCTGACCGAAAACCTGATGATGATATTCATGGGCGTCTGGATGTCGGCGCGTGCGATGGGCCTCTTTTAGGCCTAACCATCCGTTTTCAAAGCGGTCACAGGGTCGCCAAGTGCAGCCCTGCTCAGCGCGTCGAGAACGGCTTCGGACGTCAGAACCTCGGACAGGATGATCCCGTCTGGCGCGTTTGGCCCGTAGACGATGTTGAACGGGATGCCAAACCTGTTGTGGCTTTCCAGATACCGGGAAATGTCAGTGCTGGACCTAGTCCAGTCTGCCCGCATCGCAACGACATTATCACCCCGCAGTTGGTCGACCACGGGCGCACGGTCCAGCACCAGCGTCTTGTTGGCCTTGCACGTCAGGCACCAGTCTGCGGTCACGTCGACAAAGACGGTTTTTCCCTGCGACACCAGTTTCGGTATCTCGGAGCGATCGAACGCGACCCAGTCCTGGCCCACCGCTCTCGTCTGCGGCGGGATTGTCAGCGCCGTCGGCACCAGAAGGCTGAGAACAGCAACCACCACCAGCGCTGTCGGGCGCGTCAATCTGCCCGGCAAACGTATTGTTGCGAGAAGAATGAAAAGGCTCGTCATAAGCAGCACGGTCATGGCCACCCGGCCACCCGCCACCCCTATCAGTACCCAGAGCAGCCAGATCGCGGTCCCGGCCAGAAGACCGGCAAGCACCCATTTGACGACAACCATCCAACGTCCCGGCCTGGGCAACAACCGGACCAGACCAGGCTTCCCCGCCAGAACCAGATAGGGCAGGGAGAGCCCAAGCCCCAGAGCCGTGAAAACGAGAATGACATCAATCGGGCGCCCGGACAGGGCAAAGGCAACCGCTGTCCCCAAAAACGGGGCCGAGCAGGGCGTGGCCAGCACCGCCGCGAAGGCGCCTGTTGCAAAATCTCCGCCATACCCGTCGCGACCGCTTGATCTGGCCAGCCGTGACTGCAACCCGGAGGGCAATGAAACTTCGAACACCCCGAACAGATTGGCAGAGAACACGGCAAGCACCAGAAACATGACGGTCAGGAAAACAGGGCTTTGGAATTGCAGGCCCCACCCAACGGTGACGCCGACGGATTGCAGAACCAGAATGATTGCGGCGAGGGCCCACATGAACACCAGAACGCCAAGCGCCGACATCAGGAACCCATTCCGGACCTCGTGCGCTGGCTTGTTTCCATGATTGAGAACCGATGTCAGCTTGATGGACAGGACAGGCAGAACACAGGGCATGACATTCAGGATCAGACCGCCAAGAAAGGCAAAGGCCGCAATCGCCAGGATTTGCGTCAGATCCGGCAGGTTCGCCATAACCTCGAATGGTGCACCCGGGATGCGGTCTGACCAAGCGGGCTGCGCTGTCACCGCGCGTGATCCATCGGTCAAAGTCAGTTGCAGGGGCGGCGGATCCTCCCCTTGCGCGAGAAGAGGCAGCTTGGCCCAAAGGGCTGTTCCCGCATCATCGGTTCGGATGTCCGGTTTGCCAAAGGTGAATTCCGGCCCCAGTTCCGGAAAGATATCCGGCTTCACAAAGGCATTCGCACTGCGCGCCGTCACATAAAGCGCATCATCCGCGATCACCGCCGTTTCGACAATGATGTCGCTCTCTTCGGGACCAAGCGGCACCCGCTGGGCATACTCCGAAATCAGGCCCGCCGCCTTCGCGTCAATCCCGGTGCCCGCCGGAATTGTCAGTGCGAGATCGAAATCATGCGGCACACAGACAGTCGAGCACGCCAGCAATGAAACACGCGCCTGCAATGTTGCGGACTGGCCCGCAGTTTCGAGAACTGCCTGAATGGGCAGGACGACACGGGTCTTGTAGCCAAAATTCTCGATGCCGAATGCCGTGAAGCGCTCAGGCGCGGGCCAGAGCATCTGTGCGCTCACCAGATTTTCCGATCCATCCCATGAAATTTCAGGCGGCAGACCCACCTCGCCGGGCGAACGCCAATAGGCTTTCCAGCCCTCGGCCAGCTCGACATCCAGGCCAAGGGAAAGGGTTCTGGAGGTTTCCACGACCCCATTTTCAACGGAGATGAGCCGGGCCGTGATTGTTGAATTCTCGTAGGTATCGCTCGATGCAGCAAAGCCCATGGAGGCCCAAAGGCAAGCCATGAGAAGGAAGAATAGGCGCAACGTGGTTCGCATCATCTTTTGGCTCGCTTCCACCCTTGTCCCGAGATCGAAATCCGAAGCACCTCTATGGCTGCATCTCCCGGTTGGTCAACTTTACAAACGGATACAATGTCGTTTGTGAAGCCATCCCGCTGCGAGAATAACGCGACGAAGTCCGCGTTCGTAGCAGGAAGGCCAATAGAAGCTTTTTTCTTCATTGAACATTTCAATCGCAACCGCGGCCTCCAACCTTCCAGCGCTGGAAATTGAAACCAAATGCGGATGACTTAGTTGAACGCTTAGCAATTGAGAGAAGGAAGAAGA